>JALVVR010000001.1 GCA_027023305.1 Campylobacterales bacterium
GTGGAATATTAAGTCCTTGTTCTACATATGAATACTTTATTAATTGTTTCATTAAAATATCAAAGTTTATATCTGAACTCAATCTTATAGATAATTTGTCTTTACTTTCTATTGAATGTAAAGCATCATTAATATATTCATCATGCGAACTAGTAACCTTTTGGGTCATATCTTTATTCATATTGTCAATATGGTCATTCATATCATCTAAATTTTCAGTTTTATACTTATATTGAACTATTTTATTAAATATACTGGATAAACTATTATCACTAATAATTTTATTTGCTTGTATCAATTTAATATCTATCAAATTTGATAACTTGAATTTATCTCTTATTAAATCTTGATTCTGATTATAGTATTGAATTTTTTTCTTAGTGTTTTTAATACACTCTAAAAATTTTTGAAAAAGTAAAAAGTCTTCTTCAGAAATGAGGCAGAATTTTCTAAAGTGATAATCATAATTTTTCAATCCCAATGTTTTTGGAGTTATGTTCCAAGTAAAGTTTTTAAACTTTGAGTATTTAGCAATTATTTTTTTAACTTCATTGATAAATTCTGTTGTTTCTTCTATAAGATATTTTATAATAATTTTAAAATCTTTGTTCTCTGTACTTTCTATATTTATAAAAGGAACGATATTTGTAATCAAATTATTAGTTGTATCATTTTCTTCAAGACCAACTTCTAATTCAAATTCAAACTTTGGTAAATATTCAAAATTATCTTGTTTATACTTTAGCAAAAGATTATTTAGGTATGAAAAATTATAATCATTTTCTCCAAAACTTTTTTTTCCAAAAGCTTTTCCAATGCTTCTGTAATAGTTGTTTTTCCTGCATTGTTTTTACCAACTACAAGAGTCGTAGCTTTAGCTATATTAATCTCATCAGAAAATAAATTATTTTTTTGGCTAACAAACTCAATTAAATTATTTTCTTCTCCAAATTTTCTAAAATTTTCTATTTTTAAACTTTTTAAGTACATATATATTTCCTATTTTTTGGACACAACGACCTATTCATTAACATTATATCACAAACACCCATAAAATAAACACTTAAAGTGTTTTGTTAATTGACTAAAAATGCATTATTTGTGATAAGTATTTTTAATACCCTAGCACTCTTTGCAAATCCTCTTTAGTATCTATTCCCACACTATTTGTCTCAACCTCTACCATCAATATATTTTTATCATGAAAAACGGCTCTTAATTGTTCTAGTTTTTCTATATCTTCTATTGGGGCAGTAGGAAGTGAGCAAAAATCTGATAAGCTTTTTTTAGTAAATCCATATATACCTATATGCCCAAAGTAGTTTTTTATCTCTCCTCTGTTGTAAGGGATTTTACTTCTTGAAAAGTAGATAGCTTTTTGGTTTGAGTCTAGGACTACTTTTACAAGGTTTGGGTCATCAGCATGGAAGTTATCTATGCTTTTATAACAACTAACAATCATAAATTCTTCATCATCATCTTTTGCTTTTTTTACTCTATCATAAACTTTTTGAACTACTTCACTCTCTATAAATGGTTCATCAGCTTGGACATTTATGATAATCTCATCATCTTTTAGATTAAAGTTTGAAGATGCTTCGTTTATCCTATCAGTTCCACTTTTATGCTCACTACTTGTCATGACTGCATCAAATCCATGTGATTTTGCAACTTTGATAACTTCCTTGCTATCAGTAGCTATTAAAACTCTATCTATATCTTTAACTCTATTTGCAGTTGCTATAACCATAGGTAGTCCATTTATATCAACAAGTACTTTGTTTGGAAATCTGCTTGAGTCCATACGAGCTGGGATTATAATCATGAAGTCGTCCTTAAAAATTTAATAATATAATCATTATATGAATGAACTATTATTATACCAAGAAGAAGATGGATTTTTGTTTAACTCTGACAGCCACTATCTTTATGATTTTATCTCACAGTTTAATCCTAAAGGAGAGATTTTAGATGTTGGAAGTGGATGTGGAATTTTAGGGCTTTTGGTGGTTAGGGATTTTAGAGTAAATCTTACTAGTATAGATATACAAAAAAACTCTTTTATTTTAACTAAGCAAAACTCTTATGTAAACTCTTTGGATGTTGATGCTATCTGTGGAGATTTTTTAGAGAGTGAGTTTGAAAAAAAGTTTGATTTTATCATCTCAAATCCTCCCTATTATCATGAATCAGTAGTAAAAAGTGAAAATGAGAAGTTAAAGATAGCTAGATATGAAGATAGTTTAAGATTAGAAAAGTTTATAAAAAAAGCTAAAAAACTTTTAAATCCACGAGGACATCTTATCTTTTGTCATGACTCTAAGCAGATAGGGAAGATTTTTGAGCTTTTAAAGGGTGAAAAGCTTACCGTTGAAGATGTTAGGTTTGTGCATGGAAGTATAAAAAAACAGTCGCACTTGGTCTTTATCCACTCAAGGTTGGGTTCAAATTCACCAACTAAGATAGCTCCACCTTTGATAGCAACTGTTGATGGTGAGTTTAGCCAAGAAGTTAAAAAAATATATCAAAAAACAAGAACTTATAGTATAAAATGCAGGATTTAGAACAAAAGGCTAAAAAAAGGTGCTAATAGACAATAAAAAAAATGGAAATGTTGGAGATATTTTAAAACAAAATATCAAAGCCAATAGTAAGCTATCCATCATCTCTGCATACTTTACTATCTATGCTTTTAAAGAGTTAAAAAAAGAGCTTATGAATATCAAAGAGTTAAGATTACTCTTTACATCACCTATTTATCAAAACAATTATATCAAAAATCCTCTATTTGGGGTAGATGAAGAAGTTACATTTAAAAACTCTATGCAACAAGTATCTATCGCGAAAGAGTGTGCTAACTGGGTAGAACAAAAAGTAGAGATAAAGGAGGTTAAATCTAAAGGTATTATACCTTTTAATCTTTATCATATTGATAGTACAAAAAACTCTACTGCTATACAAGGAAGTTCAAACTTCTCTTCAGTTGGTCTGGGTTACACATATTCTAACTCTTTTGCTATGAATACTTTAGTACAAGATAAAGAGACAACAAATGATTTTTTATCTACATTTGATGAAATTTGGAACAACAAAAGTATGGTTCATAAAATCAAAAACAAGATACTTAAAAGCCTTGAAGAACTTTATGAAAACAAATCACCTCAATTTTTGTACTTCCTTACTCTTTACAATATTTTTAAAGAGTTTATAGGAGAACTTGATGAAGATAAAATCATCAGAACAAAGACAGGATTTAAAGATACTCTTATTTGGAATAAACTTTACAATTTTCAAAGAGATGGAGTTTTAGGAGCTATAGATAAGCTTGAAAAATACAATGGCTGTATCATAGCTGATAGTGTAGGACTTGGTAAAACTTTTGAAGCTTTAGCAGTTATAAAATACTATGAACTTAGAAATGATAGAGTTTTAGTTTTAGCTCCTAAAAAGCTAAGAGAAAACTGGTCTATCTATACAGTAAATGATAAAAGAAATATGTTAGCTCAAGATAGATTTAACTACGATGTCTTAAACCATACAGATTTGACTCGAACAAAAGGCATGAGTGGAGAGATAAATCTTGAAACACTTAACTGGGAAAACTATGATTTAATCGTCATAGATGAATCTCACAACTTTAGAAATAGTGGTACAACAAACAAAAACAAAAAAACTAAATCAAGATATGCAAGACTACTAGAAGATGTTTTAAAAAAAGGTGTTAAAACAAAAGTTTTGATGCTTAGTGCAACACCAGTAAACAACCGACTTAATGACTTAAAAAATCAGTTGGCATTTGTTACAGAAGCCAATGATAGTGCTTTTGAACCACAGGGTATAAAATCTATAGAACAAACTCTTAGAAAATCACAAACTAAGTTTAACAGTTGGATGAGATTAGAAGAAAATAGTAGAACTACTGCTAAGCTTTTGGATAGCTTAAATTTTGATTATTTTAAACTACTTGATTTGGTAACGATAGCAAGAAGTAGAAAACATATAGAAAAGTACTATGATATTACAGATATAGGAAAGTTTCCACAAAGAAACAAACCAATAACACTAAAACCAGATATAGATATAAAAAACTCTTTTCCACCACTTGAGCAAATAAACAAAACCATAAGAAAGCTAAATCTATCAGCATACAGCCCTTTAAAATATGTCTATCCACAAAAACAAAAAGAGTATGCTAAAAAGTATGATATTGACTTAGGAAATGGTAGAGTATTTAAACAAACAGATAGAGAAAACTCTCTTATACACCTAATGAGAGTAAACCTACTAAAAAGGATGGAAAGTTCTATAAACTCCTTTTCTCTCACTCTTATAAAACTGATAGAAACAAATCAAAATATCATAGACCTTATAAACAATCATAAGAGCAGTAGTTATGAAGAGGCAAGTATTGTTGATGTTGATATACAAAGTGATACTTATGCTTCAAAACTTATAGGAAACAAAGTAAAAGTCTTGATATCTGATGTTGATAAAATACGATGGAAACAAGATTTGCAGAGTGACTTAGAGAAGCTAGAAACTCTACTTGCAGACTCACTAGAAGTAGATTCCTCAAGAGATAACAAACTAAAAGTTTTAAAAGAAAACATATCATACAAAATCAACAATCCCTTTAATCCTAACAACAAAAAAGTTATCATCTTTACAGCTTTTGCCGATACAGCTGGCTATCTTTACCAACATATAAACAAATGGGCAAAAGAGGAGTTTGGAGTTGAAAGTTGTCTTATAACGGGAAGTGGCACTAACAAAACAACTCTTGAAGTAAAAAACAAAGATTTAAACTCTTTGCTTACTCACTTCTCTCCTATATCAAAAAGTAGAGATAAGATAGATCCAATAGCCACAAAAGAGATAGATATACTCATAGCAACAGACTGTATAAGTGAGGGGCAAAACTTACAAGATTGTGATTATCTTATAAACTATGATATACACTGGAATCCTGTACGAATTATCCAAAGATTTGGACGAATAGACAGACTAGGTTCTAAAAACAAAACAATCCAACTAGTAAACTTTTGGGCAAATATGGAGCTAGATGAGTATATCAACTTAGAAGCTAGAGTAAGTGGTAGGATGGTGCTACTTGATGTATCAGCAACAGGTGAAGAAAACATCATAGATACAAACAATACTAAAGAGATGAATGACTTATCTTATAGAGCAAAACAGTTAAAAGCTTTGCAAGAGACAGTTATAGACTTAGAAGATGTAAGTGGTGGTATCTCCATAACAGACTTAACACTAAATGACTTTAAAATGGACTTGATGGGCTATCTGAAAGATAATGAAGAGAGTTTAAAGAGAAGTCCAAAAGGTATCCATAGTATAGTGTTAAATTCTCAAAATCCTGATATTTCTAAAGGTGTGATATTTTGCATAAAATTACTTTTGGATAAAGTTAAATCCCAAAACTACTCACTAGAGCCTTATTATCTTGTATATATAGATGAAAATAGTGAAGTAAAACTAGGCTTTTCAAATGCAAAAACTATCTTAGATATTTACAAAAGCCTTTGTATGGGTAGTGATAAAGCTATAGACAAAGCAGTCAAACTCTTTGAAAGTGAAACAGATAACTATCAAGAGATGAGCAACTATACCTCAAAACTTCAAGTAGCAATAAAAAGTATCATGGGTAAAAAAGAGGAAGATGATGTTGAGTCACTCTTTGGTTTAGAAGAGACAAGTTTTAAAAGTAGTGATGAGTTAATCTCAAGTGAATTTGAACTTATATCATACTTGGTGATTAAGTGATGAAGCAGATACTAGACTACTTCAACATCCCCTCAAAAGCCAAAGCCACAAAGAAGCTAAAAACATATCTACTCGAAAAGTATCCACTAAAAACAAGTGATAAAAAAGTTTTAAAAAACTATACTAAAACTATTATTTTACAATATATCTTAAATCAATCAAAAATCAATATATCAAAATACGAAGATGACCATAGAGTTTATATAGAAATTTATATCATGATTATAGAAGTTACTTCAAAAGATAAAGTCAAACAAATCTCAACTATCATACAAACTATCTTTCAAAAGCCACTTATCTTGATCTTTCAACACAACAACTTTGTATCTCTAAACATCACACCAAAAAGAGTAAGTAAAACAGATAACACTAAGCTAGTAAGTGAGGAATCACACTTTACAAGATGGATAGATCTACAAAATCCTACAGAACTAGAATCAGAGTTTTTAGCTACTCTTAAGATTAACAACCATCCATTTACCAACTTTTACGATTTTTACAAAAGCTATGAAAAACTAACTATCTCCTTTAATGCTTCAAAATTTAGTGGTTTACTTGCACAAAATGATAATACAAAAGAGATACTAAATCAAATAGAAGAGTTACAAACAGCTATAAATGATACAATTTCAAAGATAAAAAAAGAAGATGATATAAGAGCAAAAGTAAACCTAAACATAGAACTTAAAAAACTAAATAGTAAAATAGATGACTTAAAAGGAAGATTATGAGTAGTAAACTATTAAAAATCAACAAACTGTATTTAGACAATTACCGTGTTTTTGAAGATTTCAGTATCTCATTTGATGAACAATTAACTGTTTTAGTAGCTACTAACGGAAAAGGTAAAACAGCTATACTAGATGCTATAGCAGTAGCCTTTGGTACATTTGTCAATGCAACAGGGTTATCTAAAGGTGTTGTGTTTCATAGAGATGATGTAAGAAGATTTAGAGTAAGAGATACACAGAGCAATGAGATGGAAGAAAAGTATCCTCTAACACTACAAGTTGAAGGCTTCATAGATGGTCAGTTTATACAATGGAAACGAGAGTTTAAAAAGCCAAATGGAGCTACAACTATAAAAGATACAAAACCTCTTATAAACTATGGAACAGAGATACGAGACCATGTTACAAAAAATCAAGATATAACACTACCATTAGTTTCATACTATGGTACAGGTAGATTATGGGCTCAAAAAAGAGCAACTGAAAACAAAAAAAAGAGTGAAACAAGTCGCTTAAGTGGTTATATAGATTGTTTAGATGCCTTTTCTAGTTATAAGTCTTTTAAATATTGGTACGAATATATATGTAAATCAGAACTAGAACTTAAGATAGAAGCGATAGAAAAAGAGTATATAAACTTACCAAACAATGAATTTACAACTATGAGAAAAGCTATCCAAGAAGCAGTAAATCAAGTTATACAAAGTAACAGTGGTTGGCAAGATATCATCTACAAACAAAAATCAGAAGCAATAGTTATGCAACATCCTTCCTATGGGGAGTTAGTAGTTTCACAACTAAGTGATGGTATAAGAAGTATGATAGGCTTAGTAGCAGATATAGCCTACAGAACTATAAAGCTAAATTCCCATTTACAAAATGCCCCAAAAGAGACATCAGGAATCATCCTAATAGATGAGATAGATATGCACCTGCATCCAAAATGGCAACAAACTGTTTTAACAGATATGATAAAAGCATTTCCACTTATGCAGTTTATAGTAACGACACATAGCCCTCAAGTTCTCTCAACAGTTAAAAAAGAGCAGATAAGAATCTTAGATAACAACAGAGTCTTAACACCATCTGCACATAGTTTTGGAGAAGATAGTTCTGTATTGTTAGCTGAAATTATGGGGGTTTTACCACTTCCACCACTCCAAATAGTTGAGAAAAGAAAAGAGTATCAAAGGCTAGTAGAAGATAGAGAGTATGACACACCAAAAGCTAAAAGTTTACGAGAAGAGTTAGTTAAGAACTATGGAGAGACAAGCACTTTTATCATCCAAACAGATATGCTTATAAGAAAGTTTGAAGCACTTAAAAAAGTAGGAAAGTAGATGCATAAGCTTGAGAGACCTACCCAACCAAATGAACTCATAGATGCAAAACAAGCTTATACTGGAAGTATTTCTCAAGATGAAGCTTGGAGAAGTTTTAAAAAAGATAGTGTTAGAGAGAGTTTAAAAAATGCTCAAGATGGCTTATGTGCTTACTGTGAAATAAAATTAAGCCAAGATACTCGTATAGACCATTTTAAACCAAAAAAGCTAGATTATAGATTGACTTTTGATTGGGATAATTTAGTGCTATCTTGTGATGGAATAGACTCTTGTGACAACAAAAAGGGTGGTGAGTTTGAAGAGTATTGGATAAATCCATATATAACAGACCCAGCAAGTATGTTCAAGTTTTATTCAGATGGGCAAATAGAAGGAGCCACACAAGAAGCTCAAAAAGTGATAGAAGATTTTGGATTGGATAGCCCTAGATTAATAATGAAAAGGAAAGGTATGTTGTCTTTTCTTACAGAAGAGTTATTGGATGATATTGATACTTTGGAATATTATAAAAATATGGATTATCCAATGTTTCCAACAGCATACAAACAAATTATTGATAAAATTAGTGGAGAGTAAGATGAAAAATTTAAAAGGTGAATTTTGAAACTAATATATATAGATGATTCTGGTAATACTGGTAAAAAGCTAGATGATATACAACAACCACTATTTTTACTTGGTGGTTTTATAATAGATGAAGATATTTGGAAAAAAGTTGATAAAGCTATAGTTGATGTAAAAATAAAATATGATATAGAAGATATTGAAATACACTCAATAGAGATAATGAATGGAAAAAAAGGAACACCATATAAAGAGTGGGATTATAATAAAAAATTACAATTTTTCTCAGATATTTTACAAGTTATTAAAACTTTTGATTTAAAAATAATTTATTTTTCTGTTAAAAAAGAAAATTTTAAAAAATATTTTCAAGAAAAATATGGGAAAGAATTTGAACAACAGTTCAATATATCACCGTATCTTCTGGCATTTTCATATATACTTCAAATTGCTGACTCGTATTTAATAACTCAAGATAGCAATGGAATGTTGATACTTGATGAACAAGATGAATGGAAAAAACCTGCAAATAAAACTTTCAATATTTTAACAACACTTATAGATGAACCAGAAGTTAAGATTAAAAGACTTCTTGATAGAAGTTTTTTTGTAGAATCAAGTGAAAGTAATATGATACAACTTTCAGATGTTATAGCATATACAACAAAGCGATATTTAGAGTTAGAACTAAAGGATTTTAGTAATAGTAAAAGAAAGAACAAAGCTGTATGAAATATATAAAAACAATATTTATAAACCAAACTTTGATTATGGAAGTCATTCTATATTAAAATGGTTAGAAGAAAATATTGGCAACCAAACGAAGGATAAACCAATTGGTTAGTCACTGTTGGCTACCAGACCTGTATTTTATCATAAAATACATAAAATTTCAAGAGGTGAAAATACATGACAAAACTAGATGGTAAGAGTTTAGATATAAAAGAGCAAAACATAGCACAACTAAAAGAGTTGTTTCCACAAATTTTTAGTGAGGGTAGGATTGACCTTGAAAAACTTGCAAATGAGTTAGGTGACTTTGTAGATGATGAAGATGAAAGATACAACTTCACATGGAATGGTAAACAAAATGCAAAAAAGATAGCCCAAACTCCATCTACTGGAACTCTGCGACCGTGCAAAGAGGAGAGTAAAAACTGGGACACTACTGAGAACCTCTACATAGAGGGCGATAACTTAGAGGTGCTAAAACTTCTACAAAAATCTTACCACAAAAAAGTCAAAATGATATACATAGACCCACCATACAACACGGGAAAAGATTTTGTATATAAAGACAACTTCAAAGACAATATAAAAAACTATCTTGAAGTTACTGGGCAAGTAGATGAAGAGGGTAATAAACTAAGTGTAAATGCCGATACAAATGGTAGGTATCACAGCGATTGGTTAAGTATGATGTATCCTAGACTAAAACTTGCTAGAAACTTACTCAAAGATGATGGGGTTATTTTTATAAGCATAGATGATAACGAAGTGGCTAATCTTAGAAAACTTTGTGATGAGATTTTTGGGGAGGATAATTTTGTTGGTCAATTAGTATGGAAGAAAAAATATATAGGTGGAAAACATGCTAAGCACTTTGTCGATTTACATGAATATGTATTAGTCTTTTCAAAAAATATTTATGAATTACCTGAGCTTTTAATGGAAAGACCATCTAATGAACTTGAAAAATTTTCTCTGGAAGATGAATATGTTCAAGAAAGAGGAAAACATTATATTAGACCCTTAAAATCAAATTTAGGCAAAAGAGAAACTTTAATATATCCAATAGAAATGCCAGATGGTACTAGGATTAAAACACAATGGATGGTTGCCAAAAATACTTTTCAAGAGTTAGTTGAAGATGGTAGAATAATTTTTAAACAAAAGAGAGACGGAACTTATAATGTTTACAGAAAGTATTATGCTAATGATGGTGCAGGAAAAGTTAAAGTTCCTACTTTAATTGATAATGTAAGTAACGCAGACGCTAAAGTAGAAATAAAAAACTTATTTGAGATAAAAGAAGGTAGAGAAATTCCTTTTGAAAACCCAAAACCTACTAAATTACTAAACTACTTCTTAGTCCCATCAGCAAATCAAACTGACATTATTTTAGACTTCTTCTCAGGCTCAGCTACAACAGCTCATGCAGTAATGCAACTAAATGCCCAAGACAAAGGAAATAGAAAATATATCTGTGTCCAAATCCCAGAGCCAACAGATGAAAGAAGTGAAGCCTACAAAGCAGGATATAAAAATATCTGTGAGATAGGAAAAGAGAGAATCAGAAGAGCAGGAGAGAAGATAGTTAATAGTGAAGAGTTAAAAGTTAAAAGTGATGAGTTGGATATAGGCTTTAAAGTCTTTAAGCTTGATAGCTCAAATATCAAAGAGTGGGATAGCGACTTTGAAAACTTGGAACAAAACTTAGTAGATGCGATAGATAATATAAAAGCAGATAGAAGTAGCCAAGACCTACTATATGAAATCCTCCTAAAATACGGCTTAGACTTAACCCTCCCTATACAAGAGTTGGAGATAGAAAACAAAACAGTCTATAACATAGGCTATGGAGCTTTGGTAGTCTGCCTTGATGATGAGATAACTATAAGTGTAGTTGAAAAAATAACCGAGTTTATAAAAGAGCAAGTAGTTTACGACGAAGAAAAGAAAAAAAGACACTCAAAAGTAGTTTTTAAAGATGGAAGCTTCAAAGATAGTGTTGTAAAGACAAATGCTATTCAGGTGCTAAAACAGGCTGATATTGATGAAGTTGTGAGTGTGTAGTTATGATAAAAGCTATAAAATTAAAAGATGTTGCTACCTATAAGACAACTGTAGAGATAAATAATTTAAAAAAAATAAATTTTTTCTTTGGTTATAACGGTTCTGGTAAATCAACTATTGCTAAATATTTATATAATTTATCATTAGAGCCAATCAAACAAGATATAAAATTTAATAATTGTAGTCAAAATGGTTTTAATTGTGATAAACATCAAATATTAGTTTTTAATGAGGATTTTACAAAACGAAACTTTATAGAAAACAATACTCTAAAAGGTGTATTTTCTTTAAATGAAACTAATGAAGAAATTGATAATAAAATTACAGAACTTGAAAATTCAATAAAACAATATGAAAAAAGAAAAGATAATAAAAAAGATATAATTGATTTAATCAACAATGATAATACGGAAAAAGAAACTAATTTATTAGACAAATGTTGGAATAAAAGAACAGAGTTTAATTCATTTACTAAAATAGAACTTGAAAATAAAACTAGAAAATCTCACTTAACAAAAATAAAAACTTATATAAATCAATTAGAAAATATTGCTACATTAGCAGATTTATCCGATAAATATAAAAAGTTATATGAAAAAGATTTAAGAACTATAAATCTAAATATTAATGTAAAGTTATATAAAGAAATAAGAAAATTAGAGCTAACACTAAAACAACTTTTATATGAAGTTATTATAGGTAATGAAGATGTTGACATTGCAAATTTAATTAAAAAATTAAATTCTAGAAATTGGATTGAGATAGGAAGAAAGTATTTAGAAAAAACAGGTTCAACTTGTCCATTTTGTCAAAAAGAGACCATAAATAATGAGTTTAAAAAACAATTAGATAAAATATTTGATGAAACTTATAAAGAAAAAATTGAAAGTATAAAAAAATTAAAAATAGAATATGAAAATTTGGTAAGTGAATTTTTGAAAAATATTTTAAATATCCAGCAAATTTTTAATACTGATAATATAATTTTTAAAGCTTATCAAGATTTAGAAACAATTTTTAAACAAAATATAAAAAATATTGAAGTAAAAATATTAAACCCCAACGAGAAAAAAACTATTGTATCTATCAAATCTATAAAAGATGATTTATCCCATATAATTAAAGAAATAAATGCTAATAATGATTTATTTGAAACATTAGATACACATAAAAAAGCTTTTATAGAAAAAATTTGGCTATATATGACTGATGAATGTAAAAATGATATTGAAATTTTAAATAATAGAAAAGAAAAATATCAAAAAATTATTTCAAAAGCAAATTCTCTAATTCAAATATACACTAGTAAAATTATTAACATAAAAAAAGAGATTGAGGATTTAAGAACACAAACAGTTAATACAAAAGAAGCAGTTGAAAATATAAATAATATATTAAAAAATTCAGGATTTGATGGATTTGAGATTGAAGAACAAGGGGTAGAAAATAATATAGCTAGATACAATTTAAAAAGATTTAATAATGAAGACAATGAAGTGTTTCAAACATTAAGTGAAGGTGAGAAAAATTTTATATCATTTTTGTATTTTTATCAATTATGTATAGGAACTGATGATATATTAAGTAATAGTTCAAAGAAAAAAATTATTGTTATTGATGATCCTGTATCAAGTTTGGATAGTAGAGTTTTATTTATCATATCTACTTTAATAAGAAAACTTATAAAGAGAAAATCTTACAATCCAAAAAGTGCAAAAAAAGAATTAGAAAATGAAAATATAATACAAGTATTCATTTTTACACACAATCTATATTTTTATAAAGAGGTAGCATTTGATAAACGATTGATATGTACAGATTTTATCCATTATAAGATTACAAAAATTAATAATCAAACTAACATAGAGCGAGTTGATCAACAAGTTTTTGATGATTATTCTTTAATGTGGAAAAGCTTAAAAGATATAAAAGAAAATTTATCAAATGATAAATCAATGAATATTTTTATTGCAAATACTATGAGAAGAATTATAGAAAGCTATGTAAATTTTATTGGCATAGGAAAAAATCCTTGGGCAAGTTTATCTAATGAAGATACTAACAATATGAATTATGATATAAAATCGGCATTTATATCAATGATAAATGATGAAAGTCACAAAATAGGTGCTTTAGATAATATATATTATCAACGAATTATAAATGAAGAACCGACTATATTATTCGATATATTCAAGGAAATATTTGATGATATAGGTATTGAGCATTACAACTCAATGATGAATATAGGAGACTAATATAATGCCAACTAAAACAACTATAAAATGTCCAAATTGCCATACAGATATAGATGTAAATGAGATACTTTATCATCAACTAGAAGATGAACTAAAACAAAAAAATATAGCTGAACAAAAAAAACTAAGAGATGAGATTGAGGCTAAAAGGAAAGAGTATAAAAAAGCTTTTGATAGTTTAAAAGCTCAAGAAGAATCTATAAAAGAACAACAAGAGAAGTTTGATGAAGAGTTAAAAAAAGCTACTTCAACACAACTAAAAATCGAAAAGCAAAAACTTCAAGAGAGTATTAAAAAAGAGTTAGCACAAGAACAAGAAGAGTCTATATCCCTACTAAAAAAAGAGCTTGATGAAAAATCAAACCAAGTAAAAGAGTTAAACAAAAGTAAGGCAGAGATAGAAAAGCTAAAAAGAGAAAAAGAAGAGATAACCTCAAAAGTACAAGCCCAAGCAGAAATAGCTCTTACAAAACGACTTCAAGATGAAAAAGAACTTATCCAAAAAACACTATATGAACAAAATGAGTTAAAGTTCAGACAAAAAGAGGAACAACTAAAACAGCTCCAAGAACAGCTTCAAATAGCTCAAAGAAAAGCAGAGCAAGGAAGTATGCAACTACAAGGGGAAGTGCAAGAGTTGGCTATAGAGGAGTATTTAGCTGATAAATATCCTTTTGATGTTATAGAAGAGATAAAAAAGGGAGCTCGTGGGGCAGATTGTGTGCAAGTGGTGCATACTAGAGAGGTACAAAACTGTGGAAAAATCTACTATGAAAGTAAAAGAACAAAAGAGTTTCAAAAAAGCTGGATAGAGAAATTTAAAGCAGATATGAGGGATAAAGGGGTAGATGTTGGAGTTCTTGTAACTCAATCTTTGCCAAATGACATGAAAAGAATGGGATTAGTTGAAGGAGTTTGGATATGTACATTTCCTGAGTTTAAAGGCTTATCTTCAGTGCTTAGAGAGAGTGTTATAAAACTTAGTCTAACTAAAAAAGGGCAAGAGAATAAAACAGATAAGATGAGTTTGCTTTATAACTATCTTACAAGTACAGAGTTTAGTATGCAGATAGAAGCTATAGTAGAGGGATTTACTCAAATGCAAAGTGATTTAGATAGTGAAAAACGATCAATGGCTAGAATCTGGAAACAAAGAGAAAAACAAATCAATAAAGTTTTAGAAAATACAGTTGGCATGTACGGTTCTATAAAAGGGATAGCAGGAAATGTTATAGGTAGTGTAAGAGCTTTAGAGTTGCCTTATAGTGATGTTGATGAGGAGTAGATTATGGCAAAAATAAAAGTTTTAAATACAGATATAACCATTGTAAAACAAAATAAAGAAGATTATATCTCATTAACAGATATGGCGAAGTCAAGAAATCCTAATAATGCAAATGAGATTATTAGAAATTGGTTGAGAAATAGAAATACCATAGAATTTTTAGGAACTTGGGAAAAAATTTATAATCCAAATTTTAATACAGTCGAATTCGACGGGTTTAGAAAAGAAGCTGGTTTAAACAGTTTTACATTGAGTACAAAAAAATGGGTAGAAAAACTAAATCAAGTTGCAATATCTCAAATGAAAATCCTTACAAAAGATGATAATATCAAAAAGTTAGAGAGTAAATAGATGAAAATACAATTTGAAAACAACCTAGAGTATCAAGATAGAGCGATAAACTCTATAGTAGATATATTTGAAGGGCAAGAGATTTGTCAAAGTAATTTCAGTATTGTTAGACAAGACAGCAAAGGTCAAAAAACTATAAATGACTATGATGACTTAGGTATCGGAAATCGTCTTGAACTACTAGATGATGAGATTTTAGCAAATATCCAAAAGATACAACTACGAAACGGACTTCCTCAATCTAAAAAACTGGGTTCTATGGACTTTAGTGTAGAGATGGAGACTGGAACTGGTAAGACTTATGTTTATTTAAAATCTATATTTGAGTTAAATAAACGGTATGGTTTTACAAAGTTTATAATCGTTGTGCCATCTATTGCTATCAAAGAGGGAGTAAAAAAAACTCTTGAGATAACAGCAGATCATTTTAAAACTCTATATGACAATACTCCTTATGATTATTTTGTATATGATAGTTCAAACTTAGAGCAAGTAAGAGACTTTGCAACAAGTAGCGATATAAGGATAATGGTTATAAACATAGATGCTTTTAGAAAAAGTTTTAGTGACCCTAGTAAAGAGACAAAAGCAAACATCATCCATAGACAAAATGATAGACTAAATGGACAAAAGCCTATAGATTTTATCGCCTCTACTAGCCCAATTCTAATCATAGATGAGCCTCAAAGTGTTGATAATACACCAAAAGCAAAAGAGGCTATAGAAACTCTAAATCCTCTTTGTTCTCTTCGGTATAGTGCTACACATTCACAAAAATTTAACTTGATGTATAAACTTGATTCTATAGATGCTTATGAGCAACAACTTGTAAAGCAGATAGAAGTAGCAAATGTTAAACTAGAGGACAGTTCAAACAAAGCATACATAAGAGTAGTAAGTGTAAAGGCAAATCCTAGAATCGCAAAAGTAGAGATAGATATAAATCAAAGTGGAAGAACTACGAGAAAAGTGCTAACACTAAAAAATAGTGATGACCTTTATGAAAAGTCAAAAGGTCGTGATGTTTATGATGGCTATATTATAAATGACATTTACATAGAAAAAGATAAAGAATATATAGAGTTTTTAAATGGGGAGATTGTCTATCTTGGTGAGAGTATTGGCGATGCAGACAATGACTCTATAAAACGACTACAAATCAGAAAAACGATAGAGGAGCATTTAGATAAAGAGTTAAGACTTAAACCAAAAGGTATAAAAGTTTTAAGTTTGTTTTTTATAGATAAAGTAGCAAATTATAGAACTTATGATGAAGAGAATAATCCTATAAAAGGTAAGTATGCACTCTGGTTTGAAGAGGAGTTTAAAGCTATCTCAAAAAGACCAAAATACCAAACTCTCTTTGAAAAGATAGTTAATTATGATGTAGAGAGTGTTCATGATGGATATTTTGCACAAGATAAAAAAGGTCGCATAAAAGATAGTACAGGTAAAAACAAAGATGATGAAAGTGCCTTTGATAAAATCATGAAAAACAAAGAGAGACTTCTTAGTTTTGATGAACCTTTGAGGTTTATATTTTCTCACAGTGCATTAAAAGAGGGTTGGGATAATCCAAATGTATTTCAAATCTGTACTCTAAATGAAACTAATTCTGTTATGAAAAAAAGACAAGAGATAGGTCGAGGGCTACGAATTTGTGTGGATCAAGATGGACAAAGAGTAAGAGGATTTGATGTAAATACTTTAACTGTTATGGCAAATGAGAGTTATGAAGATTTTGCTCGTGCATTACAAAAAGAGATAGAAGATGAAGAGGGTATCAAGTTTGGTATCATAGAGGAGCATCTCTTTGCAAATATACCGGTAGAAAATGAAAATGGCGAGATAGAGTACTTTGGTTTAGCTAATAGTGAAGTAGTATATAAGTATCTTAGAGAGAAAGATTATATAGATACAAGAGGGAAGATACAAGACACTCTAAAAACTGCTATAAGAGAAAATAATTTTGAAGTGCCACAAGAGTTTGAAGCACTAAAAGCAGATATTACAGCAGTTATCACTAAAATAGCAGGTAGTCTAAATGTAAAAAATGCTGATGATAAAAAGGTTATAACTCTAAATAAAGAAGTCTATCTCAGTGAAGATTTTAAAGCACTTTGGGAACAGATAAAGTATAAAACAACTTATAGGGTAGAGTTTGATGAACAAAAACTTATAGATGAGTGTGTACAACATATACAAAATGATTTAACAGTTGGAAAAATAAAATATATATATAACAAAGCTACAAATAAAATCACAAAAGCTGGAGTAGAGATAGCAATAGATAGCATCAAAAATGATCCATTAAATTGTGAGATTATAGACTTTACTTTGCCAGATATTATAACTTATATCCAAAATGAAACAAATCTTACAAGAAGAGTTATAGTAGATATTTTGATAAAAAGTAAGAAACTACAAGGATTTAAAAATAATCCTCAAAGATTTATAGATGGTGCGATAAAAATCATAAAAAAAGTGATGAGTATGTTTGTAGTAGATGGTATAAAATATCAAAGATTAGGGGATGAGTTTTATTATGCTCAAGAGTGTTTTGAAAACCAAGAACTTTATGGATATTTGTCGTCAAATATGCTAAAAAATAAACCAAACAAATCTATATATACTCATACTGTGTATGATTCAAATATTGAGAAAAACTTTGCTTTAGAGTTTAACCAAAATGAAAGTGTAAAACTTTTTACAAAACTACCAAAATGGTTTAAAATAAATACTCCACTAGGTTCATATAATCCAGATTGGGCTGTAGTTATAGAAGAAGACAATCAAGAAAAACTTTATTTTGTAGTAGAGAGCAAAGGAAGTGATTTGGGGTTAGATATCAAAACAAGTGAGTTTTCAAAGATAAAATGTGCTAAAAAACACTTTAAAGAGATTTCAAACAAAGTAGAGTTTGTTCAATCTGATAACTTTAGAAACTTTAGTGAGTATTTTAGTTAAAATTAAAAAGAATATATAGAGGTAAAATGAATATAACAAAAAAAGATGGATTTAGATTTGCTTTTGATTCCTCGGCTTGTGAGGGATGTGAGGGTAGATGTTGCATAGGTGAGAGTGGTTATATCTGGTGTAGTGTTAGTGAGATGCAGGATATGGCAAAGTATTTAGGTTTAGAATTTGATGAGTTTACTTCAAAGTTTATTAAAAAAGTTGGATATAAGTACTCTTTGGTTGAGAAAAAAGTAGATGAGAGTTATGAGTGTGTTTTCTTTGATAGTAAGCTAAAAAGATGTAGTATATATGAAGTTAGACCAAAGCAGTGTAGAACTTTTCCTTTTTGGGATAGTTTTAAAGATGATATAAGAGAGGTGGTAAAAGAGTGTCCAGGTATATTAGTTTTATAGTAGGTTTTTTGCTACTTTTTAGTAGTTGTAGTGCTAAAGAGAGTGTAGTTAAAGGTAATGTAGTCAAAAATCAAAAGGAAAATCTTGATTTTTACTATATGGTAGGGCTTGATTGTGAGTATAACAAAGACTTTGTTTGTTCAAAAGATATGTTTTTTAGACTATATAAGTTGACAAAGCAAGAGAGATTTTTAAAAAAGGCAGTTAGATTTGCGATAGTTAGTGGGGATTATAAACTTTTTGAAAAAGAGTTAGGGAACATAGAGAAATTGGCAAAGAAAGATAGTGAGATTGCTTCATATTTGGTGCCATACTATGTTAGAGTTGGGGAGAGAAAAAAGGCTGAGGATATAACAAAGAGGTTATATAAAAATTCAGATAGTGAAAAAAACTTAGAGCTTTTAGTTGCTATGTATATAGATAACAAACAGTATAAAAAGGCAGAAGAACTTGTAAATAGTTATATTGATGAGCATGGATGTAGCACTAAACTTTGTGGTGAACTTCTTTTGATAAAATCTAAACAAAATGATATAAAGGGGAGTATAAGAGTTTTACAAAGGTTATATGATGCAACAAAAAACAGAGAGTTTCAAAATGAAATCATAAAGCTTTATTTGTTGTCAAATAACATGAAAGATTTGGAGAGTTACTTTGCTTTTAGTGATGCACCAAAGACGATTTTGATAGATATTTATGTTAGTAAAAAGATGTATAAAAAGGCTGAGAAATTAGCTTTTAGTGAGTATCAAAAAAGTAAAAACCCACTTCTTTTAGCGAATTCTGCAGTTTACTTGTATGAGAGTAGTTATAAGAAAAATCATAAAGTTTTAAATGAAGTTATAAGAAGGTTTGAAAAGAGTGTAGATAAAGTTCAAGACCCTATGTTTTATAACTATTATGGTTATCTTTTGATAGATCATAACAAAGATATAAAAAAAGGTATAAAGTATGTTAAAAAGGCTTTGAAATTAGAGCCAAAGAGTGATTATTATTTGGATTCACTTGCTTGGGGGTATTATAAGAGTGGGGATTGTAAAAGAGCAGATGAAATACTAAAAAAGTTAAAAGAAAAAAATCAAGAAGATATAAAAAAGCATATAAAAAAAGTGAAGGAATGTTTGAAAAGATGATTTTAGATGATATTATAAAAAAGACAAAAGAGGATTTAGAAAAAAGGCAAAAGGAGATGCCACTTGATTGGCTTGGTAGAAGTTTAGCATATAATCCTTATGTTCCAAGAGATGTAAAACCATATCTAACTAGCACAAAAGAAGATCCATATAGGATAATAGCAGAGGTTAAAAAAGCTAGTCCTAGTAAGGGAGTGATAAGAGAGGATTTTGATCCTTTAAGAATTGCTCAAGATTATGAAAAAGCTGGGGTAAATGCTATTTCTGTTTTGACTGAACCTCACTTTTTTCAAGGAAATTTGGAGTATTTGACAGGGATTAGAAGATATGTGGGGACTCCACTTTTAAGAAAAGATTTTATAGTTAGCGAGTATCAGCTTGTGGAAGCTTTAGTTTATGGAGCTGATTTTGTTTTGCTTATCGCTAAGGCTTTGAGTAAAAAAGAGTTAAAAGACTTACTTAACTATGCTTGGCATCTTGGGATGAATGCTTTGGTGGAGATTCATGACAAGGATGATTTGAAAAAGGCTATATATGCTGGAGCTGATATCATAGGTATAAATCATAGAAATTTGGAGACTTTTGAGATGGATATGAAGCTTTGTAACAAACTAATCCCTCTTATCCCAAATGGAAAGATAATAGTAGCAGAGAGTGGGATAAATGACAAAAATGTTATAGAAGACTTGCACAAAGTAGGAGTGGATGCTTTCTTGATAGGTGAGCATTTCATGAGACAAGATGATATAGTTTCTAGTGTTAGTGAGCTTAAAAAGGTTTAGACATGGATTTTATAGATAAATTGGTTAATTTTTTTGGAAAAGTGGCTAGTTATTTGGTTGCTATTTTGGCTTTTTTAGTGGTTTATGATGCTATGAGTAGATATATGTTTCATAGTGGTAGTGTTGCTTTGCAAGAGTTGGAGTGGCATATTTTTGATGTGATATTTTTAGTTGGTTTGTCTTGGACTTTGCAGAGTGATGAGCATGTGAGGGTTGATATATTTTATAGTA
>JALVVR010000002.1 GCA_027023305.1 Campylobacterales bacterium
TCTCTAAAGTACTCGATAGACTCTCTAGCCCACTTTGTAGTTCTTTTTATAGATAGTTCTATCCTTTTTTCTTCGGCTGGAAGTGCTATAAGGTCATCAAGTATCATTAAGATGTCTGAGTTTAGATTTACTTGAATATCAATAACCTTTTTAGGGGTAAAATAATGCTTTGAGCCATCTATATGGCTTTTGAACATGATTCCATTTTCATCTTGCTTTGTATTTTTAGAGAGTGAAAAGGCTTGAAATCCACCACTATCAGTTAGAAAGGATTTGTTGTATTTTGTAAAGTTATGAAGTCCTCCAAACTCCTTTACTACCTCATCCCCTGGTCTTAGATACATGTGATATGTATTTGCCAAGATAATATCTGTTTTTAAAATCTTGAGCATATCTTCTGCATCCAAAGCCTTTACACTCCCTACCGTTCCAACTGGCATGAAAACTGGTGTTTGGATAGTAGAGTTTGCAGTTTTTATCGTTGTAGCTCTAGCTTTACCATCTGTGGCATCAATAGTAAACTTCAAAAAAATCCTTTATTAAGAGATATGTTCTATTTTTCCTTTTTATACTTTATCTACCGCTTTTAAAATTTTATCTTTTGAACTAGTTAAACCTATTTGATATACTGTGTATGCGGTACCTTTTTCAAAAAACTGAGTTAATCTTTTGGGTAAACTCTCGTTTATGATTATTTTCATTTTGCAGCTTCTTCTTTTTAAAGAGAGATTTCTGCACTTTGTAAAACATATCTTATATGTGTTTTTCTGATTATATCAATCTGTACTTAGTTTTAATGAAAACAATCTTGCTATAGAGTTATGGAGTATATAAACTCATCAAAAAGTTTCTCCATAGCTCTTAAAATCTCTTTTTCATCTACATCTTTTAGCTTTTTACTTTTTTGATACTCATCTTTTTTAACTAGCTTTTTCTTTTTTGTATAAAATTCATAACTAGCTTCTAAAGTTATGGTTTTATCAACTGTTATAAATTTTTTAATATAGATTTTTAAAATCAAATCTGCACTTTTACTCTTCCATGGATAATCAAAGGCATCTTTAAAGCGATTTTTTAGTATATAGATAGCCCTTTTTTTGATAAATTCTTCTGCATCATCTGCAAAATATGAATCAAAAAACTCTATTTTTCCATCAACTACATGTGGAATTTTTCCATCTTGTAAATAGTATGGTAACTCTATATCAGAAACTGCTACTACTTTTGAAAATCTAGTTGTATTTACTATAGTTGGTAAAGTTGTAACTAGATAATCACTCTTTTTTACAGATGATGTACATCCAATCAAAAATATAGTTAAAAAAATCAATATATACTTCATACTATTCTCCCCAAATCAAAGAGTTTGGTTTTTTGTTTATCTTATTTAATACTTTTTTTAACTCTTTTGAGCTTTTATCTATATCTTTTAGAGTTTGATTTAGTGAGTCTGCAAAGTTTGAGTCTTTATCATAAGATGATGTTAGCTTTTTAAAGCTTTTTAAAGCTGAAGAGAAACTATCTATCGCCTTTTGCAAATCAACCTTTGAAAACTTATCTACTAAGTTATTTACCTTATCTGTTATAGAGTCCATAGATGTCTTTGTAGTTGGAAAAAGGTAGTATCTTTTATCTTTTTTAAGTATAGATGAATCACTAGTTTTTACTAAGTTTATGTATAGTGAGTTTATAAGAGGATTTATCTTTTCTAGTTTTGCTCTTAGACCATTTTTTACTGCTAGTTTTAACCCTTCAAAAGCTTTTAACTCATCACTTTCAAAAGCACTTATATCAATAGAAGCTATAACATAGGATTTTACTTTTGAACTCTTTGCATCATAGTAAGATACTATATCCTTAACCTTTCCAACTGTAAATCCCTCTAACTTTATACTACTTCCAACAGATAAATATCCAACTCCACTTTGAAACTTTAGTTTAAAATCAACAAATTTTTCTCTTTTAAATCCTAGCTTTTTACTAAGAGCTATATCTTTGTTTTTATATAGATAGAAGTTTTTAATCTTTTTTTCATCCTTTTGATTTAAATCTTTTGTAAAAAACTCTATACCGCCAAAAATCATCTTTGAAAGTGAGCCAACTTCTACATCTATACCATAATCAGCTAGTGAAACTGAGAAGTTTTTAGTGTTGTAAAACTTAGTAGTTGAGTTTATATACTTAGTGTAATTTTTTTTCACAAATATATATATCTTTACATCTTTTCCATTTTCGCTTAAACTTACTGATTTAACATTTCCAGCTTCAGCACCTTTGTAGTAAAGCCTACTTCCAGCTCGTAAATCATAGCTATCTTTGGAGATAAGTTCGTAAATATTTCCATCTATCTTTTCTAGGTTGGATGGTGTATCATCATACCCTTTAAATTTTTTTGTTAGTTTATTTCCTAGCTTTGCATACATCTGAATATAAGCTCCACTCATAAGAGCATCTAACCCCTTTACTTTACCAAGCCCAATCTCAGGTTTTACTATCCAAAATTTTGTAGTATCATTTAAAAATGGTTCGACATCTTTATGTATCCTTGCATAAACTCTAACACCCTCCTCTTTTTTTAAAATCTCTACCTTTTCAACAACTCCAACCTTTACATCTCTATACTTTATAACTGATACTTTAGGCTCTAATCCTCCACTACTTCTAAAAGTGATGGTAATAAGCGGTCCAACTTTTGAATAGTAACTATATAAAAGCCACCCTCCAACTACTAAAGCTAGTAGAGGAAGTAACCAAATCATAAAACTAACTTTTGAACTCTCAACCTCTACCTCTTTAATCTCTTTCATCCAAATCTCCTAAAACTCTTTGATCCAAAGTTATCGCACTTAGAATTGTAAAAAATACCATTATAGCAAAACTAGTTGCACCAACTCCTGGTATTATAGCAATATTTTTAAAATGTATAAGTGATGTTAGTATAATAACTACAAAAACATCAATCAAAGACCAAGGTCCACTTAGTTCGATAAAGTGATATAACTTTATCTTGTCTCGTTTACTTTTATATAGTTTAAACTTTATACTAATGATAAGATATAGAAGAATTAAAAACTTTATGATTGGTATCATTACAGAGGCTAAAAAGATTATGATTGCCACAGGATAATCTCCACTATCCCAAAGGCTCATCATTCCACCTATTATAGTGTTTTGCATAGAGTGTCCAAACTTTGAAGTGCTTAGGATTGGATAGATATTTGCTGGAAAGTAAAAGATGAGTCCACTAAGCCAAAATGCAAATGAGAGAGCAAGTGAGTTTGAAGATGGTTTGACAGAGTTACAACCACATCTTCTACATCTGTTTGAGCTTTTTAAGTTTGTAGCCCCACATCTTTTACATCTAATATATTTTTTCATACTCATCCCATAACTCTTCTATTCTTCTATGTTTAGTAAGATAGATTTCTAGTGCTATAAATGCTATCATAGAGTAAAATGCAATATCCAAAGAGATAGTTGCATAATCAAATATTTTAACAGCTGCAACAAGGATTGATATAAAAAATATATCCAACATACTCCAAACATCTAAAAAACTTACTATTATCAAAAGCCATCTAACTATACCTTTAAAAATAGAAAATTCCATAAAAAGAGTTGCTAAAAATAAAAATGAGATTATTATAAGTGGAAATAAAATTAATACAAAGGTTGAAAATAAAGCTACTAAATCATATCCTGCTTCATAAAGTGATAAAACAGAGTCAACTATACTAAGTGAGCTATCAAATCCAGCTAAATTTATATCTACTATAGGAAAGAACATGGAGATTGTAAAAAATATTAGAGCGGTAAAACTAAAAGAGAGATAAAATTTTAGTATATTTTTATTATCTTTATATAGTATCTCTCCACACTCTGTGCATCTTGCTATTTGATTTTTTTTAAGTGGCAACCTTTTGTGAACACTTTGACATTTTGGACATATAACAATTTTTTTTAACTCCATGATTATACTGAAAAATAGAGTGCTTCTTTGTGATGGACGATTAGAGCTGAGGTAGTTTGTTCTGGATGCATCTGAAATGTCTCTCCAAGCTCAACTCCAAACTCTTCTGGTTTTAAAAGTTCAAAAATTACCTTGTTATCCTCCAAATTTGGACATGAAGCATATCCAAAAGAGTATCTAGCTCCGTGGTATCTTGCTAGTTTTACATCTCTTATGCTATGCCCCTCATTTTCAGCTATATTTAACTCCAATCTTACCTGCTTATGAATAATCTCCGCTATCGCTTCAGCTAGTTCAACACTAAGTCCGTGAAGATGATGATAATCGGTGTATTTTCCCTCTTGATATAGTTTTTGCTCTATCTGGCTAAATCTACTTCCAGCACTTGCTAAGCTAAAAGCTACAACATCATGTCTATCACTTCTAAAATAATCAGCCAAACAGCGATATGGTTTTCTTGCTTGTCTTGGAAATGTTATCTTGTGTATAGCTCTTTTCTCTACATTTTCAAGTGGCTCACTGTTTATCTCATCTTTACTATTCCATCCCTCACTTGGATCAAATATCAAAAGAGTATCTTTGTATGAGCGACATGGATAGTAACCATACAAAGTTACTGGCTCCAAATAACCCTCTTTTAAAATCTCAGCCTTTAGTTTTTCAAAAAGTGGCCACATCTTTTCGTTTATGATCTTTTGTTTTTCCTCTTTTGATAAACCTTTGTTTGAGTAACCCCATCTTGAACTAAACAAAAGTTTGTGGTTTATCCAATCAAATGCTAACTCTTTTACATCTTGGCTTAAAACTCTTCTTCCCCAAAAAGGTGGATTTGGAACTTCAACAGATGATGGCATCTTTATCTCTTCATATGGAGGTATAACTTTTTGTTTTTTTTCTTTTAAAACTACCTCTTTTTCACTATCATCACTTCCTAGATTTGTATCTAAGTTACCCTCCTCTATCCTACTCATAGAGGTTATCCCATCAAAGGCATCACGACAGTAAAAGATAGCTCCATCATACTTTGGACGACAATACTCATCTACAAACTTTTTAGTCAGTGCCGCTCCACCAAGTAGGACTGGTATATCTATGTTTTGGCTTTTTAAAA
>JALVVR010000003.1 GCA_027023305.1 Campylobacterales bacterium
AGGCTAAATCATAGACCTAGGAAAGTACTTGGATATAAAACTCCTTATGAAGTGTTTTTTAATGAAGTGCGTAGAAAATTAACTAGTTAGTTTAGGTGAAAATTGCACTTGTTGTTAGAATTGGCGGTTTACTTTTGGGAGCATCACTATATATCAAAAGGGTATTAAGTACTATCTAACTATCAAATACTTAAATGAGCAGTTTAGCTTTTATGACAAAACTCAAGATATTTTTTTCAAAGAGAGGTTTATAACCTATATTTTACTTTTGTTTGATATTTTGATACTTTTTATAATCTACTTTATAACTTTAAAAATACTCTCTCCTATAAAAGAGTTATCTTTGAAGATGGATAGATTTTCAAAAGGGGATTATGATATAAGGATAGAAGAAAAGGGAGATAAAGAGATAGAGGTTGTAACCAATAGTTTTAACAACTTAGCAAAAGAGCTACAAAAAAGCATAGAAGATAGAGAAAATCTACTAAAATTTATAGGACATGAGATAAAAACTCCACTTACAAAAGCAAAATTTGCTCTTGAAAAAAAAGATTTATCTCTACTTAAAAAAAATATAAAAGATATAGATTTATTTGTAAGTGAGATTTTAAACATGCATCTTTTGACAACTCAAAATCTAAAAATCACAAATTTTAAGGCTGAAACTCTAATAGCAGAGTCTTTGGATAAGCTATATATAGAGAATGAGGAAAATATCCAAGTAGAAGTAGAAGATTTTTTTATAAAAGCCGATATGTACTATATGAGCATTGCTTTGAAAAATCTTCTTGACAATGCTTTAAAATATAGCCAAAAACTTCCTATCAAAATAGTCGCTAAAGATGGCAAGATAGAGGTTATAAGCTATGGAGATAGGCTAAAAAATGATTTTAGCTACTATTTAGAACCATTTAAAAAAGAGAGTTCAAACGGACATGGACTTGGGCTTAGTATAGTTGATTTGATACTAAAAAGGCATGGATTTTTGCTTTTTTATAGTCATGAAGACGGGAAAAATATATTTTTGATAAAATTGACTACAAAAAAGGCTAATCATGATTTATAAAGAGAGTATAAAAAACTATCTATTTTAAATCATGACTTAAACACAACTTTGTGGTTACTTTTATACTACTTTGTGATAAACAATCTAATAAGCAACATAATAGAGCCTAAACTGATGGGACAAGAGTTGGGGCTTTCTCCTGCAGTTGTATTTTTTTCACTTATCTTTTGGGGATGGGTTTTAGGATCTGTTGGGATGTTTTTAGCAGTTGTTTTGACTATGACTCTAAAGATAGCATTTGACTCAAATCAAAATACTAAGTGGATAGGGATATTGCTCTCAGATCTTTCAAAAAGAAAGGATTAGTATTTTATAAAATCTCTCAAAAGTCTTTTTAGTATCAGTTATTTTTTGAGCACTATTTTACAAAGATTTAAATTTTGCATTTGAAAATTTTCTTCTAAAAGTAGTATAATTGTCATGAGGTAATCATATCTAAAGTAGTGTTAGTGGAATGTTGACATCATAGTTAGGTTGAAAATACTTGACTACTATCAACTAAAAATCTATAAAAACATCTTATAATACTTTCATGAAAGACGATAAAAAGATAGTATTTATAACTGGTTGTTCTAGTGGAATGGGCAGGATTACTGCTTTGTATCTTGCTAGTAATGGTTATAAAGTCTATGCAGGAAGTCGCAAACCACATAAGCTTAGAGATATAGAGAGTGAGAGTTTAATCCCTATAAAACTAGATATAAAAGATTTTAAAAGTGTTGAAAAATTTTTAAATAATATAAAAAAAGTAGATGTTTTAGTAAACAATGCTGGATATGGTCTTGTTGGTAGTGTTGAAGAAGTTAGCGAAGAGCAGATGTTTGAGCAGTTTGATGTAAATGTTTTTGGTGTTTTTAGGGTTTGTAAGGCTGTTATACCAAAGATGCGAGAGAGTGGGGGAGTGATTATAAACATAAGTTCTTTTTTAGGCAAAATCGGGCTTCCTCTTTTAACTTTTTATAACTCTAGTAAGTATGCTTTGGAGGGGATTACTGATTCTTTACGACATGAGTTAAAGCCATTTGGTATCAGGGTGCATTCTGTTTTACCAGGATTTTTTGATACAAACTTTGCTAGAGAAAATCTAGTTACAAATAAAACTACTTTTAGTGATAAATCTCCATATAAGGATATAGTTTCAACTCTAGCTCCTACTTTGATAGAGCAGATAAATAATGGAAATGACAAAATAGAGGTTGCAAAGCTTATTTTGAAGATAATAAAAGATGAAAATTTTAAGGCGAGAGTTGCTATCGGTGAGAAGGCTAAGAAGTTTATACCTATGAGACAAGTTTTGAGTGATGAAGAGTTTGAGGATAGAGTAGAGGGGTATTATCTTAGCTAATGGAGAGTTTGTTTTTTAATCTAAGTGATAGAAAATACAAAGTAAGCACTCCTCAAAGTGGGATAAAAAGAGTTGATATATCGCAAGGATTGGTTTTTTTTGATGTAAAAGCTTTTAAAAAAGATGTTTTATTTAGGTTAGATTTTATAGATAAAATGCTTGTGGTATTTGTAGTAAAAAGTGGAAAGTTAGTCTTAAATAGGGCAGATATAGTAAAACAAAATAGTATGAGCATGTTTTGTTATACAGGTGGGGATTTAGATTTAGTTTTTAAAGCAGAAAGTGAAATTTTTGTAATGTTTGTTGCAGATTTTTTTTTAAAAAACTATTTAAGTGATAAGGACAGTTTAGTAAATAAGCTTTATCAAAAGATGCAAAAAAACTCTATTTTTGAAGAGATTTATAGTTATAACTTGGATAGATTAAGTAGTTTTTTTGTTCAAAGGCTTCTAGGTTTAGAAGAAGAGAAGATACAAAGTTTAAAGGCTGAAAGTTTATCTTTAGAGTTGCTTTTACATTTTTTAGAGATTAGTGATAGTAAAGTAGATTCTAAAGATTTAGAGTTAGCAAACAGAGCTAAAGAGGAGATCTTAAAAAGTTTTACAGATGATTTGACTATCAAAGAGTTAGCAAAGCTGTGTGATACAAATCAAACAAAGCTTAAAAAAGTGTTTAAAGAGGTTTTTGATAGTACGATTTACACTTTTATTCAAGAGCTTAGGTTAAAAAAAGCATATTTGTTACTTAGAGATGAAGACTATACCGTAGGTGAAGTTTCAAAGATGGTAGGTTACTCTCATCAAGGGAATTTTAGTAAGCTTTTTAGAAAAAAGTACAAAATCGAACCATCTTTGATAAATAAAAATCCTTTTTTAGCTAAGTAGTATTGATTTTAGTCTCATAATTTATATAAACTATAGTATATGCTTATAGGAGGCTATCATGAAAAAGTTTTTACTTCATCCGATGACTATTACTGTGGGAGTGATTGTAGTTTTATCTTCTTTACCATTTGTTATGCCAAGTCAAGATATGGCAAAATGGAGTGATAAAGAGCTTAGAGAAACAGCGATTAGTTTAAATATGTTGCCAGTGCCAAAAACTTACAAAGAGATGTTAAAAGTTGTTGATAATCCTGAAAATCCTTTAACAAGAGAGAAGATAGCACTAGGTAAAAAACTTTTTTTTGATACAAAACTTTCAAGAGATAAGAGTATCAACTGTGCAACTTGTCATATACTTGAAGATGGAGGAGATGATAACATACCAACTGCCATAGGCTTTAGTGGTAGAGCTAATCCTCATCACTTAAACTCACCAACTGTTTTAAACTCAGCCTTAGCAAAGTATGAGTTTTGGGATGGAAGAGCAAAAGATGTAGAAGAGCAAGCAGGTGGTCCTGTTCAAGCTCCATTTGAGATGAATATGACTCCAAAAGAGGTAGAGGATAGGTTAAACAAAGATAGTGATTTAAAAGATGAGTTTAAAAAAGTGTTTAATAAGGATAGAGTTGTCTTTGGTGATGTGCAAAAAGCGATAGGGGCTTATGAGAGAACTTTGCTTACTAGAGGGGCTTATGATGAGTTTTTAGATGGAGATGATAGTGCGATGAGTACTTCAGCTAAAAGAGGCTTAACACTATTTATAACTAAAGGTTGCAAAGGATGCCATGCTGGAATGAGTGTTGGTGGACAGATAATAGTTAAGTTTCCTTTGAGGAGGTATTTAGAAGATTACTTAGGTGCGATACTAAATCCAAAACTTAGTATAAAAGATAATCCATATCCTTTTGAAAACTTGGGGCAGTACTATGGTAGAGATGAAAAGCAGTTTTTTAGAGAGCCGATACTTAGAAATATAACAAAAACTAAACCATACTTTCATAATGGAGCTGTAAAAGACATAAAAGAGGTAGTAAGGATTATGAGTAAGTATCAACTAGGTGATGAATTTAATAAAAAACAGATAGATGATGTAGTAGAGTTTTTAAAAACTTTAGAGGGAAAAATTGTAGAGTATAGATGAAAAAGCTTTTTGTTTTATTGTATTTGTTTAGTTGTTTTGCTTATGCAAATCATATATGTTGGCAGGGAAACTATGATGATGCTTTACAAAAAGCAAAAAAACAAGATAAAGCTTTGATGGTATTATTGATAAAAAATGATTGTCAAAAATGTAAAGATTTAGTAAGTAAGGTTTTTACAAATCAGACTTATATAGATAAGCTAAACAAAAAAGTAGTAGCTGTTATCGTAAATAAAGATAATAAACATAGCTATCCTATCGAGATGTTTTGGTCAAATCACTATCCTACTTTGTTTTTTGTGGATAGTAAAAATGAAACTTTTATTGAAGCACCAATCTACAAGTTAATAACTAAAAAAGAGATACAGAAGATTATTGATGACTTGTTTAAATAAAACTAGTATTTAACCGATATAACTGTAAGTAATAGTTAAGAGGGAATGCAATGGTTTTAAAAGAAGTAGTTAGTAAAGATAAAGATATAGCAAAGCTAGAGGAGTTACTAAAATATAATTTGACAAAAGAGCAGAGTTCAAATATAGAAAAAGAGATTTATATGCTTAAAAAGGGTTATAGTGGTGAGAAAAACTCTGCTCACTATATAGACACTTACTATAAAGATAGTGAAAATTGGGTGATTATTCATGATTTGAGATTAGAAATTAATGAGGAAGTTGTACAGATTGATCATCTTTTGATAAGTAGATTTTTTGAGTTCTATCTTTTGGAAACTAAAAATTTTAATAGTAAAATAACAATTAATGAACATGGAGAGTTTAGTGTATCTTATGGTAAAAATACTTTTGGCATCCCATCTCCTATAGAACAAAATAATAGACATATATCGTTGTTAAAAAAAGTTTTAGATAAGTATGAGAAGATATTGCCAAAAAGATTAGGATTTACAATACAACCAAAGTTTTTTAATTATGTTTTAGTGGCTCCAAAATCTATCGTAAATAGACCCAAAGGTGGTTTTGATTCTTCTATGGTAATTAAAGCAGATAGTTTTAAAAGTGAGATAGATAAAAAGTTTGATAATCTTGGAAATACTGAAGCTTTGAACTGTCTATTTAAGGTTTCTTCATTTTCTACTATAAGAAAAGTGGGTAGCCAACTTGTAGCTTTGAACAAACCATCTAAAGTTGATTATATTAAAAAGTTTCAAATAAAACCTGAGCAAATGAGAAGTGATAAGAGTTATTATTGCTTTAAGTGTAAAAAGTCTATAAGTTTTAAAGTAGCAAAATTTTGTTGGGATGATAAAGGTAGATTTAATGGTAAGGTATATTGTTATAATTGTCAAAAAGTTTTTAAAAGAAGTTCACAAAAAAATAGTCAATTAGAGATGGTTTAATCATTTTTCAATAATATATCAAAAAACAAAAGGCTTTAAAATAAAAACAATACTTATAACAAATGATGATGGATTTGAGGCTCGTGGGCTTAGGGTTTTAAGAGATAGTTTGAAGGAGTTAGCAAGAGTTATAGTTGTAGCTCCAAGTAGTGAAAAATCTGCTTGTGCTCACTCTTTAACTCTTTCTCATCCTCTAAGGTTTATCTCACTAGAAGATGATTTTTACAAGCTAGATGATGGAACTCCTAGTGATTGTATCTATATGGCACTAAATACTCTTTTTAAAGATGGGCAAAAACCTGATTTGGTAGTAAGTGGTATAAATAGAGGTTCAAATATGGGAGAGGATATAACATATAGTGGAACTGCTGGTGGAGCTATGGAAGCAGTGCTTCATGGAGTGCCATCTATCGCTATATCTCAAGTTTGCAAAGATGGATGCAAGGATATGAGTTATCATGGATATGAGTTGGCAAGTGAAGTTATCAAAGATATAGTTAAAAAGATTTTTGTTGGTAAGTTTCCTTTGGGTGAGAGAAAATTTTTAAATATCAATATCCCTCCTATCAAAAAAGAAGAGTTTAAAGGATATAAGATAACTCATGCTGGATATAGAGTTTATGGAAATGATTCTCATAGGCATATAAATCCTAGAGGAGAGGAGTACTTTTGGCTTGGAACTCATCCTTTGGAGTGGAAGAGGAGAGATGGAAAAAATGGACTTTGTGATTTGGAAGCTGTGGAAATGGGATATGTTTCTATAATGCCTGTACAGCTGGATTTGACTAGTTATGATGATATAGGAAGGATGGAAGAGTGGATACGATAAATAAACTGATAGCTTTAGTAAAAGTAGAGGGGATTGATTTTTTATATAAGCATAAGTTATGGGATATACCATATATAAAACTGTTGTATGCATCGGGTGTGTTTTTACTATTTTTACTTTTTAGAAAACTTTTTAGTATGTTGGTTGTAGGATTTGTAAAAAAAATCGCATCTAAAACAAAATCAAACTTGGATGACAATATCATAAAAATTATTCATGAACCATTGAAATTTTTGTTTATAGTGATAGGTTTACAATTTGCACTAGATGTCGCAGGAATACATGGAGATAGTATTTCAAAAGTTATCAAAAGTTTTTTTATATACATAGTCTTTTGGATAATATTTAGTGCGATAAATGTTTCAAAAGATTCTATATATAAGTTTTCAAAAAAGTTTGGTAGAGAGCTTTATCGTGAAATAGGGGCATTTTTTGTAAAGGCTTTGAAAATATTAGTTTTTTCAGTTGGGCTTGTAAGTATCTTGCAAACTTGGGGGATAAATGTAAGTGCTTTTATCGCTTCACTAGGACTAGGAGGTTTGGCATTTGCACTGGCAGCAAAAGACAGTGCATCAAATCTCTTTGGAGGACTTAGTATTTTAGCTGACAAGGCTTTGAAGATAGATGACTGGATAAAAGTTGGAGGAGTTGAGGGAACAGTTGAAGATATAGGACTTAGGACTATAAAGGTTAGAACTTTTGGAAAATCATTAGTTACAGTTCCAAACCAAGTAGTAGCAAATAATCCTATTGAAAACTTTTCAAGAAGAGATATAAGACGGATAAAGATGAGAGTAGGGCTTGTTTACTCAACAACAAGTTCTCAAATGGTAAAGATACTTGATGAAATAAAAACGATGATAAAGACTCATGAAGGTATATCTCAAAAAGATACTGTTTTAGTAAATTTTGATGAGTTTGGAGCGAGTGATTTAAGTATTTTTATATATTGTTTTACAAACACTGCTGATTGGGCTAAGTATTTGGAAATAAGAGAGGATGTGAACTTACAAATCATGAAGATAGTAGAGGAAAATGGAAGTGATTTTGCATTTCCTTCTCAGTCAGTTTATGTTGAGAGTATGCCAAAGTGAGATTTGATAGATGTAAAAAGCTTTTTGCTGATGAGTTTTCAAAACTTCAAAATACCAAAGTCTTAGTTTTAGGAGTTGGTGGAGTTGGTGGGATGTGTGTGGATTGTTTAGCTCGTAGTGGAGTTGGCAAGATAGTTATCGTTGATTGTGATAGCTTTGATATTACAAATCAAAATCGCCAACTTTATAGTGAGGAAGTGGGAAAAAGTAAGGTAGAAGTTTTTGCATCAAGATATGAAAACATAACACCATTTCATGAAAAGATTACTAAAGAGTGGGTTGAAAAGTTTGATTTTGAGTCATTTGATGTTGTAGTTGATGCGATAGATGATATACCTGCTAAGATTGAAGTGGCAAAGAAGTGTCATGAAAAATTGATAAGCTCTATGGGGAGTGCAAAAAGACTTGATCCATCTTGCATGGTAGTTCAGGATATATGGAAAACTTTTGGAGATAGGTTGGCTAAGAAGTTTAGATATGAGCTTAAAAAAAATGGATTTAGTGGTAAGTTTGATGTGGTTTTTTCTACCGAAGAGCCTAGATGTAAAGAGATGGGAAGTTTTATGGGAGTTACTGGGAGTTTTGGACTTAGGATTTGTTCGCTTGTTATGGAGAGGATTTTGTCATGAAGATAGTTTTAGCTCTTTTTTTCTCACTTAGTCTTTTTAGTTTTACTATCACTGAAAAAAAGTTTAAAGATATAGAATTTTTAGATACTAAGGTTTTGAGTTTTGATAAGATAGGTGGTCAGAGGTTTTTTGGTATATCAGCTTTGGAGTACGATAAGAAGAAAAAACTTTTATATATGCTTAGTGATAGGGCTAGGCTTTTTACTTTTAAGATAGATATAAAAGGTAAAAAGATAATTTCTTTGAAACCTTTTAGTTCATGCAGGCTTAAAAATATATATGGAAAAAACTTTTTTTTATATCAAAGTGATAGTGAGGGCATAAGTAGGATTGGTGATAGTTTTTATATTTCATTTGAGGGGACTCATCCAAGAGTTTTGAGGTTTAAAAAGTGTAAGCAAGTTGGAAGTGTTAGAATTCCTAAGATTTTAAGAAGTTATAGAAACTATATAGGTGGTAAAAATAGAGCTTTAGAGAGTTTGGAAAATAATATAAAGTTTGGGCTTATTACTGCACCTGAAAAGAGACTTAAAAAAACTAAAAAGGGTTGGCATACTATCTTTAACTCTAGTGGAAAAGTTTGTAAGTTTCAAAAAGATGATAAGATGAGTTTAGTTGATTTTGAAAGTGATGAAAATGGGGATTTAATAGGGCTTTTTAGAAAACTAGATTTTTCTAGTTTAGGGTTTATTATAAAACTTAAAAAGATAAGTTTAAGAAAAGGTATATGCAAAACAAAAGAGTTAGCTACTTTAAAAACAAAAGATGGGGATAATATAGATAACTATGAAGGTATAGTTAGGGTTGGAAAAAATCTTTATCTCATGATAAGTGATGATAACGATAAGTTTTTTGAAAAGACACTTTTGACACTCTTTGTCGTTCGATGAGGAGTTGTTCTTTTTAGCACTTTAAAGGTTTTGTGGATTAGAAAAACAACAACTAGAGCTGAAGCATCAAAGATAAGTTCTTTATATGGAGTGGTTGTAATGGTAATATAAAATATTTCAGCAACTACTATAAGTTGTAAAAGTAGATAAATTATTGGTTTGATTATAGATTGACTTCGTCTTTCATTTATAGTTACTTTGTCCATTTTATTTTATCTTTTATCTGTGATGACTTTATATCGGACAAAATTATTGATACTTTATGGTAAAATTAGTGTTTTATGAAAATTTGATATAATTGTGAAATTTATAAAATTATTTTAAGAGGGAATTAATGCAAAAGCAACCAATAACGAAATATGGAAGACAAAAACTTAGTGAGGAGTTATATAACCTTAAAATGGTAGAGAGACCAGAGACTGTTGAGGAGATAGATATAGCTAGAAGTCATGGGGATTTGAAGGAAAATGCAGAGTATCATGCAGCTAGAGAAAAGCTTAGGTTTATAGAGGGAAGATTAGCTGAACTTGGAACTTTGTTTGATAACTCACAAGAGGTTGATCCCTCACTTTTTCCTCATGATAGTATAAGATTTGGTTCTACTGTAACTATGACTGATGTAGATAGTGAAGAGGAGTTTACATATACGATAGTGGGAACTTATGAGAGTAATCCAGACAAGGGACTTATCTCAAATCAAACTCCTTTAGCAAAAGTTTTGATGGGAAAAGAAGAGGGTGATGAGGTGAGTTTAAATGGAAAAACTTTTGAGATAGATGATGTTTGTTATAAGGAAATAAAGTTTGACTAAAGTTGCAATAGTAGGAGTTAGTGGATATACTGGATTAGAGCTTTTAAAGATAGTGTTGACTCATCCAAAGTTTGAGTTGGTTTATCTTGGTGCATCTGGGGAGAGTGGGAATATATCTGATATTCATCCATCTTTGAAAGGACAATGCTCTTTAAAAGTGCAAAAAACAGATGCAAAAGATATATCAAAGGTAGCAAATTTAGTTTTTTTAGCTCTTCCTCATAAGGCATCTATGGGATTTGCAAAAGAGCTTTTAGATCTTGGTGTAAAAGTTGTTGACTTGTCAGCTGATTACAGGTTAAAGCTTGAGACTTATGAGAAGTATTATTGTTCTCATGAAGATAAAGAGCATTTGAAAGATGCAGTTTATGGACTTCCTGAGATGTTTAAAGAGGAGATAAAAAAGACAAATCTAGTAGCAAATCCAGGTTGTTACCCTACGGCTACTATTTTGGGGCTTTTACCATTTTTAAACTATATAGATAGAAGTTATCCTGTCATGATAGATGCAAAAAGTGGAGTTAGTGGAGCTGGGAAAAAGTGTTCATCAAATACCCATTATGTAACTATAAATGAAAATATATTTGCTTATGCACCTTTAACTCATAGGCATACACCTGAAATAAAAGAAAAACTTGGATTAGAAGATATAGCTTTTGTTCCTCATCTTTTGCCTATAACAAGAGGGATGCTAGTTGATAGTTATCTACTTTTAAAGGAAGAGATAGAGCCGATAGAGGTTTTAAAAGAGTTTTATCATGATAATAACTTTGTTAGAATTTTTGAAAATCCTGTGGATATAAAAAGTGCTTCTGGAACAAATTTTTGTGATATATTTGCAAAAGTTGATGGTAAAAAGTTATATATAAGTACCGTGATAGATAATCTTCTAAGAGGAGCCTCATCACAAGCAGTTGTAAATGCAAATCTTATGAGTAGATATGATGAAGATTTAGGTATCCCTAAGATGGCTTATGTTCCGTGATAGAGATAAAAGAGGGGGCAGTTTTTGTTGCTGATGTTCATGTAAATGAAAACAGAAGGGATTTAATAGTTTTTTTAGAAGAGATAAAGTCTCTAAATCCTCCTCAGCTTTTTTTGATGGGGGATATTTTTGATTTTTTAACATTTCCTGCAAAATTTACTTTAGAATTTTATGAAAAAGAGATAGAATCTATAAATCTTTTGAGTGAGAGTTTAGAGACTTACTACTTTGAGGGAAATCATGATTTTAACTTGAAAGAAATTTTTCCTAAAGTAAAAGTTTTTCCACTTTCAAAACAACCATTAAAAGTAAAGTATAAAAATCAAATAGGTTTTATATCTCATGGAGATGTTTTTAGTGGATTTAAATATAATTTATTTCATTTTTTCTTAAGAAATAGATATATACTTAGCTTTTTAAACTTGATAGTTGGAAAGAGGTTGTCAAAATACTACTTAAATAAAACAAAAAACAAAAAAATCTGTAAAAAACTTCCTAATTTTAAAAAAATAATTAAACAAAAAATTGATTTGTACGATATAGGTCTAAGTGAAGTTGATTTTATCATAGAAGGACACTATCATCAAGGAGTTTTTTTTGAGGATGAGTGTTCCTACTTTAACCTAAAAGCTTATGGTTGTGATAAGAAGTATTATCAAATCAAAGGAGATAAAATCACTTTAATTTAACCTAAAAGGGGTGCAAATGAGTGATAAAAATGTCTTAAAAGTTGGCTCAAATGAGATGGAGCTGGTGGACTTTCGTATATATAAAGAGCAAGATGGACAAGTATATGAGGGAATTTATGGAGTAAATGTTTCTAAAGTTAGAGAGATTATAAAACTGCCAAACCTTACTAAACTTCCTGGAGGTCCAGAGTATATAGATGGTATATTTGACCTTAGAGGTGTAGTAATACCTGTAGTAAACCTTGCAAAATGGATGGATATAATTCCACCAAAAGATAAAACTTTGAGTGAAAGAATAATCATAACTGAATTTAACAATGTCCTTATAGGCTTTTGTGTTCATGAAGCTAGACGAATAAGAAGAGTTAGTTGGAGTGATATAGAGTCAACATCTTTTACTTCTGGTGATGAGGGTGCTTTTAGTAAAACTAAGATAACTGGAGTTACAAAGATAGAAAATGATGAAGTTCTTTTAGTGTTAGATTTAGAAAGTATTATTGAAGATTTGGGACTTTATACACCTAGTACTGAGATAGATAATAATACTATACAAAAGTTTAGCGGAACTGCACTTGTTTTAGATGATAGTGTAACGGCAAGAAGACTTGTAAAAAATGCGATGGTTGAAATGGGATTTAATGTGGTTGAAGCAGTTGATGGAGAAGAGGGTCTTAAAAAACTAGATGATATGTTAAATATCTTTGGAGATACCATAGAAGATGAATTAAAAATTATTATTAGTGATGTTGAAATGCCTCAAATGGATGGATTTACTTTTGCTAGTAGAATAAAAAAAGATAATAGATTAAAAAATATTCCACTAGTTTTTAACTCATCAATCAGTGATCATTTTAGTGATATGAGAGGTCGTGAGGCTGGTGCGGATGCATATCTTACAAAGTTTGATGCAAGTGTATTTTATACAGAGATAGCAAATACTATTAACAAGCGTAGTGTAGTAAAAAGTTTAGAGACAGTTTAGGGAGGTTTAGAAATGGATGATATGCAAGAGATAAGAGAAGATTTTTTAGTAGAGGCATTTGAAATGCTTGATAAAATGGATCAAGATTTAGTTGAACTTGAAAATAATCCAGAGGATTTAGAACTTTTAAATAGTATTTTTAGAGTTGCTCATACGGTTAAAGGTTCAAGCTCTTTTTTAAACTTTGATGTTTTGACTGAGCTTACTCACCATATGGAAGATGTTTTAAATAAAGCTAGAAGAGATGAACTTAAAATAACTCCTCAGATAATGGATGTAGTGTTGGAATCAGTTGATATGATGAAAGGGCTTTTAGAGAGTATTAGAGATACAGGAAGTGATGAATGTGGTATAGATATAAAAAATATATGTACTAGGTTTGATGCTATTTCAAATGGTGAAGAAGATAGTGAAACTGTGGTTGAAGAGTCTAAATTAGAGCCAATAACTGAACCTTTAGAGGAAGAAAGTATTGATTTGGCATCTTTAAGTGATGAAGAAGTTGAGGCTGAGATAGAGAGACTTTTAGCTGAAAAAGTAAAAGAGAAAGAGGCTAAAAAGGCAAAAAAAAGTGGAGCTACTGCACTTAGTAGTGAAGAGGTAAATGCACTTAAACAAAAAACGGAAGATAAAAAAGAAACGATTAAAAAAGAAGTTAAAAAGCAGGCTAAAAAAGAGAATAAGAGTGTTTCTGCTCCAGAGCAAACTATAAGAGTTGAAGTTAGCAGACTTGATAATCTTATGAACTTGATAGGAGAGCTTGTACTTGGGAAAAATAGACTTTTAAAAATCTATGATGATGTAGAGGAGAGATATGAGGGAGAGAAGTTTTTAGAAGAGTTAAATCAAGTAGTATCATCAGTTTCACTAGTTACAACTGATCTTCAAATAGCAGTTATGAAAACAAGAATGCTTCCTGTTGCAAAAGTCTTTAATAAGTTTCCAAGACTTGTTCGAGATCTCTCTCGTGAACTTAATAAAGATATAGATTTAATAATGAGTGGAGAGGAAACAGAGCTTGATAAATCTATCATAGAAGAGATAGGAGATCCTTTAGTTCATATGATAAGAAATTCTTGTGATCATGGTATAGAAGATAAGGAGGCAAGAAAAGAGTCTGGAAAAGACATGAAAGGAAAAGTCTATCTTAAAGCATATAATGAAGGAAATCAAATTGTTATCGAGATAAAAGACGATGGTGCTGGAATGGATCCTGATTTTCTTAAAATGAAAGCTATTGATAAGGGAATAGTTAATGAAAAAGAGATAGAAAACATGAGTGATAAAGAGGCTTATGGACTTATCTTTAAACCAGGATTTTCTACTGCAGCTAAAGTTACAGGGGTAAGTGGTAGAGGTGTTGGTATGGATGTTGTAAAGACAAATATTGAAAAACTAAATGGCATTATAGATATAGAGAGTTCTCTTGGAAAGGGGACTACTTTTAAGTTGAAAATCCCTCTTACTTTAGCTATCATGCAAGCACTTTTAGTTCAAGCTCAGGAAGAGTATTTTGCTATACCACTTTCATCTGTTTTAGAAACTGTTAGAATAAATATGGATGAAATATATACAATAAATGGTAAAAATGTATTAAAACTAAGAAATGAAATCTTACCACTTGCTAGACTTTCTGATATGTTTGATGTAGAAAAAGTACTTGATATGAGTGAACAAGTTTATGTAGTTGTTATAGGTATTGCTGAGAGTAAGCTTGGTATTATAGTAGATGGACTTGTTGGACAAGAGGAAGTTGTTATAAAAAGTATGGGTGATTATCTTCAAGGTATAAAAGGTATAGCAGGAGCTACTATCAGAGGTGATGGTGGAGTAACACTTATAGCTGATGTATCTGCTATGATGGATATAGCAAAAGATTTAAATGTTAATCTTTTAGAAGAGAGTGAGAATACAACAGTAGTAGAAAAAAATTCTCCTAGTGATTATCATGTGTTGATAGTTGATGATAGTAAAACTGATCGTTCTATCATGCAAAAGGGACTTAAACCTCTTGGTATAAGTATTGTTGAAGCTACAAATGGTGTTGAAGCTTTAGAGATACTTAAAAAGGGTGATAAGATATTTGATGCGATGCTTATAGATATAGAGATGCCACAGATGGATGGATATACACTAGCAAGTGAGATAAGAAAGTATTCAAAATATAAAAATATGCCTTTGCTTGCTGTTACAAGTAGAAGTAGTAAAAGTGATAGATTAAGAGGTGTTGAGGTTGGTATGACTGAGTATATAACTAAACCTTATTCTTTAGAGTATTTGGCAAATACTGTAAGTAGAAATATAAAATTACCAGTAGGAGAGATAGCATGAGTGCAGGATTAGGAGATGTATTAAAAAAACAACAAAATCAACTAAGTTCTTTAGGAAATGATGAGAAAATAGATGAAGATATAATGCAACTTGTAGGCTTCATAGTTGGAGAAGAAGAGTATGCTATACCGATTTTATCTATTCAAGAGATTATAAAACCTATAGATTATACTAGAGTTCCAACTACTCCAGAGTTTGTATTAGGTGTTTTTAATCTAAGAGGAAATGTTATACCTTTGATAGATCTTAGAAAAAAGTTTTCTCTAAGAAGTAAGAGTGTGGATAGTGATACTAGATATATAGTTTTAAAGGATGGAGATAATATAGCTGGATTTGTGATAGATAAACTAACTGAAGCTATAAGGATAAAAAAATCTCAAATAGAAGAGACACCAGATACTATGAGTAAAAGAGATGGTTACATTTATGGTATAGGTAAAACAAGTAAGGGAATTCTTACTATATTAAATGTAGAAGCTCTTTTAAAGAAAGATTTTTAAACTAAACTTAATACTATTAGTTAAAATTTTTTTAAATTAGCATATAAAGTAAATTTTTCTATACTTCTTTCTTTAAAGGAGTGTAGAAATGAAACATATTTTGTTGTTATTATTTAGTATTAGTGTTTGGGCAAATTTTTTTGTAGTAGATCGTGGGAAGGTTATAGAGGTAGTTAATGAACCTAGTAAAAATGTTCATATAGTTGGAAGTAATGGTAGAGTACTTAAAAAGTATAAGAAACTTTCACATATAAAAAAAAGAAAGAGATTAAAGAAAAGAGTACGAAAGTATAAAAAATTGCATAGAAAAAAGAGATATGCACATAAAAGAAAAATCTATCGTAAAAAAAGAGTTTACAAGAAAGCAAAAACTAGAGATTTGATAGTTATAAGAAGTTCAAAAAGAATTTTAGAATATTACAAAAATGGTAAATGGATAAAAAACTATAAAGTTGCTGTTGGTAAGGCTGGTTGGGAAGTTTATGGGAAGTTTTGGGTAAGAAAAAAGGTAAAGTGGCCTGATTGGATTCCTACCAAAAAGATAAAAAAAGAAAATCCTAGACTACCAGATATAATCCCAGGTGGGCCTAAAAATCCTCTAGGTGCAAGAGCTTTATACCTAGGATATAGTAAAGTAAGAATACATGGTACTACAAATCCTCACTCAATAGGAAAAGCTGTAAGTCATGGTTGTTTTAGAATGAGAAACAAAGATGTAATAGAACTTTACAATATGGTTAAAGTAGGAACACCTGTTTATGTTAAGTAAGTAACTTTTTTGCTAATTTAAAATTATTAGCTGTCATGAGATGAATTTTTGGGTGAAAATCTAAAAGTTCATCAAAGGTTTTTTTACTTATTTCAAAACCTACCTTTTCTTCCTCTTTATCTGAGATTTGTTTTGCATCATAAAGTTTTTGGCTCCAAGATTTTGGAACAGTAATTCCTGGGACATGAGAGCTAAGAAACTGTGCAGTTCTTAGTCTTATGATTGGGAAATATCCTATGATTAATGTAGCTTTGTCATTTTTAGCTTCTATTTTCGCCTTTTCAAATATCTCTAGTAGATTTTTAGCATTTTCTATAGAGTAAATAGGTTGAGATATTATTCCTACTATCCCTCTTTCAAGTTTTTCTCTAAGTTTTTTTTGTAGTGTTTTAGGGTTTTTTGCATAGGCATTACTTACTGCAAAAGGGTAAATAGTGTTTGGTTTTACATCTAAGTTTCTTCCAGCATAATCAATCCCTGCATTAAAGCACTTTATGATTTCTAAAAGAAGTGTAGAGTTTCCTTCAAAAACTCCTTTTACATTTGGCTGGTCACTCATAGAAGCACTATCTCCAGTGAGAGCTAAAATAGTTCTTATATCAAACTCATTTGCTCCTAAAAGTGAGGATTGAAGACCTATTTTGTTTCTATCTCTCATGCTCATTGTTGCTATTGCTGGTTTTTTAAATGTAGTTTGTAGTTTAAGGGAAGCAAAAAGGGCACTATACTTCATTTTTGCTAGTGGAGAGTCTGTAACAGAAAAGCCATTTACTTTTTTGTGTAATTCTAATTCTTGTATAGTTTCTATGATAGGCTCAAAAGTAGCAGAGTGTTTAGGAGTTGTTTCTAGTGTAATAAATTTTTCATTTTTTAAACTTTTGATAAATTTTTCGAACATTTTTGCTCACTTTTGATAAATTTTAGGTATTATAGCTTAAAAAAATTAGGAATTAAATGTGAAACTTTGTGTTTTTGATTTTGACTCAACACTTATGGATGGAGAGACTATAGACTTTTTAGCTGATGAACTTGGTATAAAAAATGAGGTAGCAAGTATAACTGAGGAAGCGATGGCTGGAAGACTTGATTTTTTTGAGAGTATAAATAGAAGAGTTGCACTTTTAAAAGGTTTGGATATTAAAAAGGTTGATGAGATTTGTCATAACTTACCTTACATGAAAGGTGCAAAAGATACTATAAGTGAACTTAAAAGCAGAGGTTACAAAGTAGTCTGTTTTAGTGGTGGTTTTTCAAATGCTACTAGTTATGCAAGAGATATTTTAGGATATGATACAGATTTTTCCAACATACTTCATGAAAAGAATGGAAAGCTTTCAGGGCTTGTTGGTGGAGAGATGCTATTTGATTTTTCAAAAGGGGAGATGATACAAAAACTTCAAAAAATTCTTGGAATTTCAAGAGAAAATACTATGGTGGTTGGAGATGGAGCAAATGATAGATCTATGTTTGCTCATGCAGACATAAGAGTTGCATTTTGTGCAAAAGAGATTTTGAAAAAAGAGGCAAATTTTATAGTAGAAGATAAAAATTTAACAAAAATTTTAGATATAGAGGAGATAAAGTGAAAAAGATAATATTAGGAAGTATTGTAGCAATTTTTTTAGTAGGTTGTACTCAAGAGAGTCAAAACAAGATAGGAAGAGCTATCCAAAATTGGACAGGTACAAATGGTGTTTTAGAAGTATATGCAGGAGATAAATTGGCTAAAAGGTTTATGCATATAGATAAATTAACAACAGCTATAAGTACAAGTGGAAATACTCCTAGACCTTATAGATTTGGTTATGGAATTTTAGATGAAAACTTGAATGGAAAAGTTGATAAAGGTGAAAAAAGAGTATATTTTGAGTTTAGTGATTATTCTACAAGTTATATATTTTATGAAGCACCACATAATTAATGAATGTATTAGAACTTTTTGAAAAACTATTGTCTTTTAAGTCGATTACCCCTGATGATGGTGGTGGTTTGGACTTTATAGAGAGTTATTTGACAGATTTTAATCATAATAGAATAGATATAGAAGATACTAAAAACCTTTTTTCATATAAAAAGTTTGGAGATGGAGAACATCTTTGCTTTGCTGGTCATATAGATGTAGTTCCACCTGGAGATGGCTGGAATAGCAATCCTTTTGAAGCTACATATAAAGATGGTTATATCTATGCACGAGGTACACAAGATATGAAAAGTGGACTTGCTGCATTTTTACAAGCTATCAAAGAGACAACTAAGTTTAATGGAACATTATCAATCCTTATAACAAGTGATGAGGAAGGAGATGCAAAGTATGGAACAGTTAAAGTTTTAGAGTATCTAAAAGAGAAAGATTTTTTACCAAACTATGTAGTAGTTGCAGAGCCAACTTGTGAAAAGATTTTTGGAGATGCTATAAAGATAGGAAGAAGAGGTTCTATAAACGGAGTTTTAGAAAAAGTAGGAAAGCAAGGTCATGTAGCTTATCCGGAAAAATCAAAAAACCCTATCCATAAAGTAGCTCAAGTTTTACCTAGTATTGCTGGAGTTGATTTAGATAATGGTGATGAGGATTTTGCTCCTAGTAAGTTTGTTATAACTGACATAAGAGCAGGTATGGAAGTGACAAATGTAACCCCTCAAAAATTAAAAATGATGTTTAATGTTAGAAATTCTACTAAAACTATAAAAGAGGATATAGAAAAGTTTATAGAAAAGTATTTTAGTGATATGGATTATACTCTTACTTTAAATCAGAGTGCAAAACCTTTTGTTACGGATAGAAACTCAAAAATAGTTAAAGAGTTACAAAAAAGTATTAAAGATATTTTAGATATTGAGCCTAAACTTTCTACTGCTGGTGGAACAAGTGATGCTAGGTTTTTTGGAGAGTATGGAGTTGATACTGTTGAATTCGGTGTTATAAATGATACCATTCATTCAATAAATGAGAGAACTACAGCTTTAGAAGTTGAAAACCTATATAAAGTTTTTAGAAATATGATACAAAGTTTTTAGCTTAAAACCTAAATTGAGCTCCAAAAGTAAGATGATCGATATCATCTTCAAATTTTGTGTAGTGTGTATATATACTAGTTTTGTCAGTAAGCTTATAAGATATACCTATACCACCACTAAGAGCAACTTTGCTTTTATCTGTTGGCTTAGTTTTATTTGTATTGCTAGTATTAAAAGATGATTTTATATTTTCATAAACAAAACCTATTCGGGGTTTTATTGTTATATCGTCAAGCTTCCAAATATAAGTACCATACATACCCATTGACCAAAATTTTAAATCAGAAGTAACTCCAGAGATAGTAGCCTTAGGTTTTTTTAGTTGTAAGCTTCCTTCGACTTCTAACCCCAAATGTGTAATAGTATTTTCTTTTCCAGCATTTACTGTAAGTGTAGTACCTTTGTTAAATTTAGAATTGTCAATTTTTTGTGAACTTACACCTACACTTACATAATCAATTAATTTTCCATTAGCATGAGAAATAGTAAAAAAAGAGCATAAAAATAAAAGATATAAAAGAACCCTCATGATGTACTCCTTTTTTAAATTAGTATACATTATATACATATAAAGATTAAAAGAAGATAAAATTAACTTAACATTAAATAAAAAAATTAAGTATATTTCATTCAAAAAAACTTTCAAAATTTCCCTATGAATTAAGCCATATTTAAGCGATACTCTATTATAATCCTCCTCACCTAAACGAGGGACAACCTTCGGAAAAGGTAAGTTATTTAAAAAATATCAATGTTAAT
>JALVVR010000004.1 GCA_027023305.1 Campylobacterales bacterium
ATAACCTATCTTTAAACTTTGAGGCTCAAATATCTTTAATCTTACAAAAAAAAGAGAACAGCTTAAAACTTTTAGAAGAAAACTTTAAACAAAACAATCCTAAAAATCATGATAAAAAAGGCTTTGCTCAAATAGTCAAAGATGGTAAAGTAGCTGCTTTAGAAAGTTTGAAAAAAGGTGATAAGTTTGAACTTATCAATAGTAAGACTTCTATTTTAGCTAAAGTTCAAAGTTGTTCTTAACTTAACATATATAAACTATCTCATCACCTGCGATATTTCTGATTTTTAATCTTTTGGGTTTTTGAGTGCTAGTTATGACTCCATCCCAAAAATCTTTAGTTTTTACTCCATCAACAGAGATAAATCCATTTTTATCTATCTTTATCTCACTATCACTTTTCCAACTTCCACTCTCGTTTGTACAATCTAAGCTAATATACTCTATAAGTTCAAGTCCATCATCGCTTATAGTTATAAAACTTCCTTTTGCTTTTGAAGCTTGTTTGGCATTGTATTCATCTATCTTTTGTTTTAATCTATCACTGTAAAAGGAGTTTATCTTAACTTCATATAAAAGTCCATTTTCATTTAAACTAAAATCAACTTTATCATCAATCACTACAAAATCTAAAACTTGTTTTAAATCTCTTAGTTCAACTTCTATAAGGGTTTCATTGTTCTCTTTTATAAACTTTTTAATCTCATTTAAATCAATAATATCCACATAATAAATAACAACTTTTTTTATCTCACCACTGAAACTATCAAAGTTATGTATCTCTTTGTTTATCACTTCATTTATAGCTACAATATCAAGTACTTTTTTTGTACTATCTCTTAAATCTGGAAGATAAACAGGGATTGTTCCATATTTAGAATCAGTTATTACTCCAAACCAAAATGAATTAATGCCCTCTGGTTTTTCTTTGCTCAATCCATCTATTAAAGAGGCTAGTTTATCCATGGTTTGTGTAGGATTTCTAAAGAGATTTAAGCCATCTTGTACCTCTAAAATTTTAAAACCAGCTCTAGACTCTTTTAATCTATCACGAACAGTTTGTATAGAGTTTATACCTATATCACAATGGATAAACTTTCTATTTAAATCATTTGCAACTTTTGCAGTTACACCACTTCCTCCAAAAAAATCTGCTACTATCATTTTCTCATTTGATGAAGCTTTTATAATTCTTTCTAAGAGAGCTTGGGGTTTTTGAGTTCCATAATATGGATTTTGTTCAGCAGGAATTTCAAATATCTCTGTAGGTGTTCCAGCATTCATATATGCCCGTCTTTGAGTACCATCCTTTTCATTATATATTTTATATCTTCTTCCGTCTTCATCAATTTTATCATATCTTCTTATCGCTTTTTCGTCATATTCCACAAGACAAGCTTCATAATTAAATATTTTTTCATCACTATATGTATAATAATAAATGTTATCATGTTTTCTTGGATAATTAACTTTTGTACTTGTAGGACCAAAATATTTCCATACTATCTCATTCCTAAAATTCTCCTCCCCAAACACTTCATCCATCAAAATCTTAACATAGTGTCCAATATGCCAATCAAGATGAACATATATACTAGCAGTATCACTCATGACTTCTTTTATAGCCATTAGATTTTCATACATCCAGTTTAGATAATCCTCTTTGCTCCATATATCTCCATACATTTTTTCTTCAAAACTTGCAAGTTCATCTAATTCTAGTTTTTCTTCAGCTTTTTTTATCTTCTTAGCTAGTTTGGGATTTTTTCTTATATAGACTTTTTTAGCATAATCAGCTCCACTTGCAAATGGTGGGTCAATATAGACTAAATCTACTTTAATACCCTGCTCTTTTAGGTAAGCACAAGCACTTAAACACTCTCCTCTTATGATTAAGTTTTCACTTGCCTCTCCCACCCTCTCAATCTCATTTAACTCATAGTAAGGTATGCCTCTAATGATTCTTTCATAAACTTTATCATTATCTTTATAACTTAAGAGTCTTTGAGTCCTTGTTATGTTGTTTAGTATCGCTTGTCCTTTTACAGGAACTTTGTCATAAGGTATATATCTAATCGGCATCAAAAAATCCTTCTATTTTGTCATTTAGTTTTTTTAGATTTTTATCTAAACTAACACTATCTTCAAGATATAAAAAATCAAATCTTTCATATCCAAAAGCTTGATTGTTTTTTTCTATAAACTCACTTGTTATAAAATCTTTTTTGAGTTTAAAACTTTCATCATTTGCAAAACCTTGCCCTTTGGTTTCAAGGATTAGTATCTTTTTTATAGTATTGTTACTATCTCTTTGGATTATCAAAAAATCTGTTGTATAACGACCGATATATTTATAACTATTTTTTAGTTTTTTATAACACTCTATAACAAATTCTGTTAATCCTCTCTCACCATTGTAGTAAATCTCTAAATTTTTATAGTTTAAACTAAAAAAGTTTTCTAAAATATCTCTTTCAAACCTACTTTGTCTAAAATCATAAGGAAGATAATGAAACGACTTATCTTTGTTTTGTGTAGATATTTCTAATTTCTCATAAGCTACTTTTGCTATTTCTTCATATTTTTGTTGTTTTGTTAACTCTATAATCCTCTCTTGTTTTTTCTTTTCAAAATCATGTATAAAGTTAGTATTTTTATCTGCTTCTAATATCTGTCTCACTCCTTTAATTGACGGATATAGTTTTTTACTATCTTCTATATCTTTTAGATTATCTATTATCAAAAATTTTGCACTTTCCTTTATGGTTTCACTTTTTGAGTGTAACTCTCTTTTTATACTAAAACACAAGGCTATATCACTATAGACTTTATCTAAGTTATCAACTTTTTCATAGATAGTTTTTAACTCTTTTTCATATCCTTTTGTAGATATTTGCATAAAAGAATTTTTTTCTATAGTAGATAAAAAATCTCTGAAACTTATCTTTTGATACTCTTTTTCTAAAAACTCTCTGCTTTGTTCTATATTGTCAAAACTACCACTTTTGACCGTAACAGTATCATCTTTGTATTTTTGAAGGTTTCCAATTATCGTTTTTAACTTCTCTTTTGTATTTGCACACTCTTCTATATCAACTGTTGTATATTTGATACGAAGTTGATAAAAATCAATCTTAGGCAAGTTTAGATAATCAACTCTTGATACTCTTTTTATAGTTTTTTTTAAAGTTTGACGGTTTAGTGAGTTTAACTCTTCTATAGAGGTTTTTTGCTCTTTTTTTAACTGTTCATTTAATATTTTAGCATTTGATTCATTTAGCCATATTAGAGCTGTATTGTTATCGTCATCAACTTCTCTAAGACATCTACAACTAGTTTGAAGTACCATGTTTTTAGGGCTGTCTCCACTACCACTTAAAACTACACTAGTTAAACTTCTACAATCCCAACCCTCTTTACCAACTTGAACTAACAAAATATATCTTTTCTTACTACTTGGTAAATCCAGACTTTTAAACTCAAGAAAGGCATTTGAATCTACTTTATAATCTTTGTTTCCTTTATGAAACTTTAATATCTCATCTTTGGGAATTTTAAGTTTTGAAACAAGATGAGGATATACGACCTCTTCTAAATCTTTGATACTACTACAATAAATCGCACATTTTGCAATAGTTCCATCTTTATATACTTTTGTTTTATAGAGGTTATTAAAATCATTTAAAGCCTCAGTTAAAATCTCTGTTTTTTCTAAAAAAGCACTTTTAACAGTTGGCAGTTTTAAAAACTTCTCAATAGCAGTGGTTAGAGGATAATAATATACTGTATTTGTAATATAAGAAAACTTAAAAAATTCACTCTTATTTATATAAATCTTCTCTGCACTTTTAAGATAAGGAGTTCCACTAAATCCTAAAACTGTTGTGATGTTGCCTTGTTCATTCCACCATGAAACCACTTTACGAAGTTTTATATCATCACTTTGGGCATGATGGACTTCATCTATCATAATAGACATATTTGGTACAAGTGATAGTTTTTGTTTTAGTTCATTTTGGACTATCTCATCTTCTTCAAAGAGTCCTTTTGATTTAGAATCAAGTATGACTTTTTCTGCATTGACTACAAAAATCTGACCAAAAGGATTTGGAAGTATGCTGTTTACTTTTGCAGCATTTGGATTTACTGAAAGATTAGATTTTTTAGCAGTTTTGGGAACATCAAGTATATCAAATTTTAAAAGTTTTTTGATTCTTTTTGCTTGAAGCTTTGGCAATACCCAGCTACCATCAAAACTTTCTATAGTTTTCAAAGATGGAGCGATTGAGTTTTTAAGTCCAGAAGGGATGAGAATCAAAAAATTGTGAGCAAAGTTCTTGTTATTTGGTTCGTTTAGTGCAAAATACAAATCAAGATATATAAAAGAAGCCATAAGATAAGTTTTACCAGCACCCATAGGTAAAGATAACAGATAATCACTATAACTTGCACCATAAAATATCTTTTTGATAATAGAATCATAATCTAAAACTTTGTTTTCGTTTATAGCTTTTGCTAGTGAGGGTAGTTGATGTTTTGCAAAGTTATAAAGTGCTAATCTTTTTGTTTCACCTAGTGTTTTAAGAGCAAATTCTGTAGTATCAAAATCTTCTTCTACGATAAAAAAACCTTCACCAAAAAGTTGCCATAAAGGTTTATTTTCACCTTTGATTTTTAAAAAAAGATAAACTTCAATAGCTTCTACTTGAGCCTCTCTTAATTTTCCTTTTTCTCTTATATAGTCTACAATACCTTTGATAGTACAATCATTTGAGTTTAACCATATATCTTTTTTGATTTTTATATTAGTATTTATCATATTTACTACCAAATTTTTTTCTTATAGTATCTAATTGTCTATTGATTTTTTATTATATGATAAATTATAAATTAGAGAGATTTAAACTATCAAGATTTTAAACCTGAGTTCTTA
>JALVVR010000005.1 GCA_027023305.1 Campylobacterales bacterium
TAAAACTTGGTTTAGAATACCAACTATCTACAAGTAGATAATCTGCCTTTATACCAGCTTTTATAGCTCTTTTAAGCATATTTAGAGCTATTACTAGTTTACTTTCAAGTCCCTCTTTTTTTCTCTTTTGAGAACTGGAAGTATGATAAAGTTGATTTTTAAAATTATCAACCTTTACTCTAAGATTTTTGTCAAACTTAAGTACAAAATCTAACATAAAATTACTATGACTATCACTGTAATTGAGTGAAACTAAATTGATACCTCTAATAGTTCTTTTCTCTTTATTGCTCCAAAGTTTATCACAAACACCCTCTATAAACTTACCTTTTTTATCTTCATTTGTATCATCTATTATAAATAGTTTCTCTTCTCTTTTATTTTGTAGTGGTGTAACTAGATTGATAAGTTTTACGGTACTAAGTAAAAGAAGTTTTTGCCAGTTATATTTTTCATTTTTTAGCATACGGTAGTAAGTGTCTTTTTTTAAGCTATCTTTACTCTGTTTAATAAAAGTAGATATTTTTTTATTCATAAGAATCATATAGATAAAGTGCAAAAAGATTGTATAGTTACTTGTACCATCTTTTTTATAAAATTTACTCTTTTTTAACAAAGATGTTATCTTTATCTCTTTTAATATTTTTAAAATTGGATTGTTTAACTTATTACTTATTGTATTTGTGATAATATTTGCATAACTCATAAACTCGCCTTTGTATAAGGTTTTTGTGCTAAAGAATTATACTACAAAGTGCCTGTTTATGGGGTTAAACTAGACTTTATTATGTGCGAAAGTTGAGTTATTATTCTTTACTATTTATCCTATAAGAAGAATAAGCACTAAACAAAAACACAAATAATGCTAGATTAAAAACATTACTCTGTTTCTGCAGAAAAAAACCTAAGATACAAAATAGTACTTGTAAAACTATTAAAAACAGAGTACTTTTCCAAACACTTTTAAACCTATCATAAACTATATGATGAATATGAGTTTTATCTGCTTCAAAAGGAGATTTTTTCTCTAAAATTCTCTTTATCATGACCGTAAGTGTGTCTATGATTGGTATGGCAGTAAAGTAAAGTATAGTTGTTACTTCACTGTATTTTATAACTTTTATAGCTAAAATTCCTATAACAAACCCTATAAAAAGAGCACCACTATCTCCCAAAAAGATTTTTGATGGATACCAATTAAAAAATAAAAAAGCTACAATCGCTGTACTTAAAGATAAAGTGATATTTATAATAAAAACATCATGATTAACATATCCTATATAAAAAAACGATGATAGTATCACTAATGCTATACTTCCAGATAACCCATCAAGTCCATCGATAAGATTAAAAGCATTTGTAAACCCAACTATAGCAAAGATAGTAAAGACTAGTGAAGGAAACAAAGATAGTGTTAAAGCCATGTTTGCCCAATAACCTAAGAAATCTATCTTAAAATCATCATAAAAAAACAATACAACAATAGCAATCGTTATAAATAAAAACTTAATTTTTGGTTTAACACCTATTATATCATCTATCAATCCAGCTACGAAAACTAACCCTACAGATAGGGAAAAAACTATATTTTCTAAAAAAAACTCTCTTTGAAATATAACCATAGTTACAATAAAACTCAAAAAGATTGCCAATCCTGCACCTCTAGGCTTAACAAAGCTATGCATACTTCTATCTTTTGGATTATCTAAAAGTTTTAGTACAGAAGCATACTTTATAATAAGTTGAACAATAGCAATAGTTAATAAGAATATCACAACATACTCTACCACACCCACTCCTTATGTACTATATAATACTAAAATTTTGATAGAAATAGCTTAAATAAAATCAATAATCCCCAAACAATCCTATCTCTTCTTTCATAATCTGTATATTATTTTCACTATTGAGCATAGAGGACAGTGAATATGAAGTAGTTGCAAACTGCCCTACTCTCTTAGGTTCAGGGGTGATTGTATAATCTACATCTCCTTTGATATCTTTTGAAATCAAAGAGTTTAATGGAAGTTTAAAATATATACCCTCATCACTATATTTTCTATCTTGTGAAGTATAGTAATATCCACCTATACTAAATCTATTATATGACCTTATTATATCTATTCGTCCTCCTCTCTCCCCTGCTAAAAACTCACCCACTTTAGCACTTAAGTGAAGATTCTTTTCTTTTGAAAGTAGATAATAAATATTTAAAAACTTTCCATCATATTTTTTATCTTTATATACTTTACTCATTTTTTTAACATATCTTTTATAGACTTTTTGATACTCAAATCCAAAACCAAATCTATCCTCATACATGGGTTTAAACCACTCTAAATCAACTCCAGCATATGCAATATCAAGATACCCTACTTCTGCCTTTACAAAAGAGCTTTTAGAAGTTTTTTTGACTATATCTAAAGTTAGTCTATTCATCTGGGTGCCATTGAATTTGTAATAATCAAGATATGAAAGTTTCTCTTTATTTGATGAGTTTATATCTTTTATGTCATTATAAAAAGGTTGTGAAAAGTTAGCAGTGAAAAATACTCCTTTTTGAAAATCATAGCTCAACCCTAACTCTACTGATGCTTTAGTAGCAAAAGGGTTTTTTTTGTCATTTAAGATAGTTCTGAGTGTTGGTGTCATATAGTAATTAAACTTTTTTCTATCTTTAGTTTTACTATCAAAAGATATTTTAGTCTCTCTATCTATCTGTACAGCTTTTCTCATGTAGTTGTTGCTTACATTGTGTTTTAAAAAGACTTTAAACTCTTTGGCATTTATCTTTATAGTTTTGTAGGGTATATCATGATGTTTTATAGTTGCATATAAGGTTTTGTACTTTGTTGGTGAAGTTTTTACTGCTTCACTTAGTGCTTTTGAAGCGACACTTATATCCAAAATATCATCTATTCCCTCTACCTCACACCACAAGTCATCATCTTTTTCTATACTTTGATAAGATATATTACTCGTGGTTGGATTTTTAGTTGATGAGAGTCCAAACTGATAGTTAAATCCTAAAGTAAAAATATCCCTGTCATGAAATGAGGCAGTAAAAGAAGTTGTATCGCTCCAGTTGTATCTTATCCCTGAGTTTAGTTTTGAGTTTTTGGTGTATTCTGCTAAAAAAGTGTATTTTGGATTTATAAAAAGTTCTACACCACCAAATAGCTTTCTTTTCTCTAATCCTATCGTAAAATCTAAATATTTATATCTTTTGGAAATAGCTAGGTATTTTGAATCATATGATGAACTACCCTTTATGTTATTTACACCTAAAAGTATAGATGGCCAGATTTTATCTTCTCTTTTTAGTAAATACTTGGCATTTATACTATTTTTATCAAAGTTTAATTCGAGTGATGGAAGTGGAGTAAAACTAAAACCTTGATGATTTCTATACTTATCATCACTAGCAAAAAGCCTCATACTCCAATCTTTCATGATTCTTGCATTTTGAGTTTCTAAAAGGCCTGTTAAGCCATTATATGCTGTATTTACCCTACTACTTAGCCCAGTAGCTACTAGCAAAGATAAAAAGATAAAAGCTTTTTTACTTATCTTCATCTTTTTGCTTTTTTATAAACTCCCAGAAAAACACTCCAAATATAGCTAATATAAATGAAGTTATAAAAGCAACCACAAGTATCAAAGCTCTTTTTGGCTTAACTTTTTCTTTTACATAAGCCACTGTATTATCCGTAACCTTAGAGACAAAATAGTAGTCATTTGCTTGTGAAAAAACTCTTTTTTGCATCAACCCTGATAGTGACTTGCTAAGTTGTTCTTTTAAAGAAACATCTGTTGACCTTCTTAACTCTTTTTTGTAGTAAAAGATTTGACTATCTATGTTTTTCATGTCTCTTTGTTTTATATAAGAGGTTAACTCTTTTAAAATCTCATCAACCAACTCTTTTGCTAAAAATCTATCTTTACAAGTAGCTGATAAAGTTATAAGATTTGTCTTTTTATCTGATGATACAGAGATGATTTTTTTTAGTTTTTTTCTTATGATATAAAGTTTTTCTTTTTCGCTTTTATCTTTTAAACTATCATCTTCATCACTGAAACTTAAACCAAAAGGATAGACTACATTTTTTAGATGGGTAAGTTTTTTTTCCAAGTCATACTTTTTTATAACTAAGTTTTGAAAAGTTGGGTCATCTAAAGTAGTTTTCATCATGGTAAATGGATCCATCCCATCTCCACCACCACCTATGCTTACTCCAGCAAGTGCAGCTAGTGAGGATAGTCCACCACCTACTGACTTTTGGCTTCCTTGAGGAGACAAGGTTACTTCTGATTTATAGTAGTTTGGCATCAGTATCACTTTTACCAAAGTTAATACTGTGATAATAACTACAAATGCAATGATATATTTAATGTATTTTAAAACAGTCTCAAACAGCTCCCTTAAATCTATCTCATCCTCTTCTATAAAGTGAGGTTGATTGTTATTTAACTTATCATTCATACTACATTGCACCTACTGTATGAAGTGAAGCTGCAGTTACTGCTAACTGATAGAGTATAGATGTAACATCTTTTGCATACTTTATGTTTGAAACAATCTCAAGTTTCATAGGTATCACTATCGTATCACCTTTGAAAACCTCTTGTTTACTTCCCATAAAGAAACTACTATCTACTCTTCTTGCCTCTCCATTTGCCTTAACTAGATATACATGATCTTCATCAGCAACTTGTGTAAATCCACCTGCTTTTCCTAAGTAACCATCAACGGTTGTGTTTGGCTCATATACAAAAGTATTTGGATTTAACACTTCCCCTATTACAGTCACAGTATCACTCATAGTAGGAATATATAAACTATCTCCATCTTTTAAAGTTATATCATAAGGACTTTGCTCAAATCTATCCATATCATAGTAAAGATTTATAGAAATTCTTCCTATAGGTTTTATCTCTTTTGCCTTTTTTTCTAACTGTTTTACTACTTCTAACATCCTAGTTTTATCTTCTGCTTTTTCTCCAGCATTTGTTGCACTAGCTCCCAGTTGCAAAGACTTAGTTCTTAGCTTTTCAACAGACTCTTGTATCCTTTCTTTTTGTAGTTTTTTTACACTCTCTCTTGTAAATACAGCTCCCTCTATAAAAGCATTTTCACTAAAACCACCAGCTCTTTCTATCACACTTGAAAGTTTTTCACCATCTTCTATAGCATATCTTCCAGGAAATCTAACTTGTCCTTTTAAAGTTATATACTTTTTATCTCTCCAGTTTGCAATAGGTAGGATTTTTACCTCATCATCGGGAAGTATTTTAACACCCTTTTGTAAAGCTTTATCTAAAGATAAAGATATTATCTCCCTATGCCTCTCTACTCCATCACTCTTGTATCTAGCTATTTCAAAGTGAGAATGAAGAGCTTTTCTAGTAAGTCCACCTGCTAGTTTTATAAGATGATTTATCGTAGTAGATTTTCCTATCTCATACTCTTTAGGTAAAAAAACCTCACCTGTTATAGTAGCTGTAAGTTTATCACTTGTCTTGTCAAACTCATAAAAAGCAACTATATCATAAGGTTTTAGTTTAAAATTTGCATCAAAATAAGCATCTTTTGTAAAAGATAAAGTTTTATTATGTAGTGTTCTTTGTATAGTAACTTTTGTTGATGGGATAGTTATATTTTTATCCAATTCATCCTTTATATAGGAAATAGTTTCATTGTTATCTAAACTATCTCTTTTAAATTTTACTATATTGAAAAGATCACTTAAAGACATGTTTTTAGTATAAATATACTTTTGCTTAGAGTTATCTACTACATCTCCCTCCACATAAACAAAAGGTGTTTTACCTAACTCTTTTTCACTATATATATGGATTTCATCTCCATTTGATAAAAAGTAGTCCTCTTTTCCACTTAAAACACTCTTTAGATTAAAAGCCTTTATCTTATCAACACTTTTTATAACTCCATAGTTAAAAACTGTATTTTTTTTGAAAAAACCTTTTTTACCAAAGTAGTATAACTCTTTTTTTAGTAGTGTTGATAATCTTCTATCAGACGGAAGTTCCCTATCTCCCTCTGCCACTATATTTCCTGTTATAGTAACTGCATTTGCAGAAAGATCACTTAGTTTATATGTAGTTATCACATCTCCATTTTTTGGTGTTAAGTCTTGCAAGGCATCATAAGAGAGTGTAGAAACTTTTATATGTCTGTTTGCAGAGTACCTTTTTAGTGAAACTACCCTTTTATTTGCATCTGCTTTTAAACCTGAAGCAAAAGAAAACAAATCTTTAAACTTTTCATCATCTTTTAGCTCATAAATAGCTGGGATATTTACTGCTCCTTTTAACACAACCTCTTTTTTTATAGGTGGAACAAAGATAACATCTCCATTTTTCAAAGCTGTATCACTAGAAGTATCTCCATACCTTATCAAAGCATATAGATCAAAAGTACTATATATTGTTCCTCCTCTTTTTAAGACTATATTTCTATATGAACCATTTGGAAGTACTCCACCACTAGCGATAAGAGCATCTTTTATAGTAGAAAATGTAGTTAAGTTATAAAGTCCTGGAGCATTTACTAACCCACTTACTGTTACTTGTATAGGACTAAACTCTACTATATCAACCATAACTGAGGTACTAGTAGGATATGCTTTTTGACACTCTTTTTTTATTGTCTCTTTTGCATCTTTATATGACTTACCTATTACTTGAACTTTTCCAACTTGAGGTATGATGATATTTCCTTGCCTATCTACTTGAAGCTCAAAGTCATTTGGCTCTCCACCATAGATATTTACACTAAGCTTATCTCCACGATTTAGAACATAGTTTGCAGGTGTAGGTACGGAGTATGGATTTAGTTTATTTTTATTTTTAAAAAATTGTTGTCCATATCTTTTCAGTTTTTTTACAGTTTTTTCTGTTGTTTTATCATCTTGTCTATATACCGGTTTAGTGGGTTGCACACTTTTTTCTTCTTTGTTCAGATTATCCTTGGTTTCAGGTTCATCAAGATCTATATCATTTTTTATCTCTTGAGGAGTTACTGTTTTTACTTGAACCGAGCCTTTTTTTACATATCCATACTGTTTCAACATCTGTTGTTGAACAGGTGTTAATCCCTGAGCAAAAAGTGATAAAGAGAACATCAATAATAATAAAATATTTTTCATGAGCTACCCTAATAGTTAATTTTTTTTTATTCTATTTAAATTTACTTTAAAACAAGTATATTAAAAAGCATCCTCTGAGGCTCTATCAAATCAAGCTTTCCTTTATATGTAGTAATAGAGTAAGAACTTACTTCATACTCCAGATTTGCAGAGTTTAAAACCTCTATCATGAGAGAGAGATTTTTTAAAGTTATAGCAGAGATAAGCATCATTCCAGTACTTTTTAATCTATCATGAAGGTATGGTAGCTTTTTTATCACTTCACTACCTCCACCACCCACAAATATCTTATCTGGACTCTCATCCATACTCTCAAAAAACTCCTCTGCATTTCCTTCAAAAAGTTGAGTATCTATCACTTTATGATTTGTTAGGTTTTGTTTTATAAACTCTATTCTCGTAGGATTTTTTTCAAAAAGATATGTTTTTACTCTGTATCTTTTATATGCCTCTATCGCACAACTTCCACTTCCACTTCCAACATCCCACAAAATCTCATTTGGCATCAAATCCAAACTTTGCAAAGTGATAGCTCTTTTTAACTTTTTTGTTATCATTCCTCGTTCAGTCTCAAACTCACTATCTTCACTCAAAACATTTACTTCAAATCTTTTTTCAAAAAGTAAAACATATGGTTCTTTTAGATTAAACTCTTTTGAGGTTAAATCTATCTCTTTGATAACCTCATCTGTATAGCCTAGTTTGTATCCTATTCTAACAGAGTAATCATCTTTTTTTAGATACTTCAAAGTCTCTTTTAGTCTATCTAAACTCTTTTCATCACACAAAACAAGTGTATATTTTTTTCTAAAAAACTCATTTAAATCAACTCTATTTCTTCCATGAAGACTAAAAAAACCAACATCATTTTCACTTATCATTAGTTTTTCAAGCAAATAATCTTTAGAAGAAGTATTATTTATAATCTTTACCTTTTCTTTTGGTAACTGTTTTGCTATCAAAGCCCCTGCACTAAAAAAGAGTGGACTTCCAGTAACTACATATAAAATATTTTCATCTTCATGATGACTTAAAATATACTCTTTAGCCTCTTTGTAACTTAGTTTTAGGACATTGTTTCCACTATCTTTAAAGTTTTTATCACAAACTATCCTATCAAATTTGCAAAAATCAAGCTCTATATTTGAAAAGTCATACTCTCCCATTCCATTTCCAGCTATCGTTAGCATATCACAACCCCTATATCTTTTTTAAACCACTCATATACTTTTTGTTTTAACTTATCTTTTACCATCTTATAAAACCAATCTCTATCTACAATCTCACAAACTCTTTTTACAGTTACTACTCCATCTAAATCCATACCAGTCCAACTCTCTATCTCTTTAAAATCAACACTTCCAAATCTATTATGAGTATTTTTAAACCCTTGGGCTATCTTCACAGCTTTTCCAACTCCTAAATATATTTCTACTTCCAAATCAAGCTTAAAAGCTAAACTAAATCCATCATAAATAAAGTTTCCTATCTCTACTATCTGTTCTTTTGGATAACTTTCTTGTGCTTTTTTCAAAGAGCTATTACCAAGAGTAAAGACCACTTTTTTAAAGCCACTTTTTTTAATAACATTTAACTCCACTTTCACACTATCCAAATAAGCATCACTGCTTATAGGCTTTACAAAACCACTACTTCCAAGTATCGAAATCCCACCAAGTACACCAACTTTTTCATTTGCAGTCTGTTTTGCTATCTTCTCTCCATCTATCACACCAACAGAGGCATATAGAGTTTTGGGAAAATAATATTTTGTTACTATCTCTGTTATGGCACTTAGTGGAGCAGGATTTATCGCTGGAAATCCTTTTTGTGGTTTTAATCCATCTTTTGTAACAACTCCTACTCCACTTCCTGCATATAAAAAAACTCTATCTTCTATGTTATAAGCTTCATGAACTAAAGGATTTAACTCTAAATCCTCTTTATTTTCACTTATCATGACAACTATCTCACAACCCTTGGTAACATCCAAGTCATCATTTTCCATTTTTTTAGATGTAGTGATAGAGACTTTTTTAGTAGCTAAGTAATTTTCCAATGCCAACTTAAAAGCAAAAGTAGCATGAACTCCAGTAGTATAACCTTTTTTTAAATCACTCATAAACTTTCATATCTATCAAGTTTTTATCTACTTTTTCATCATGGGCTAATTTTACAAATAACTCTTTCCAATCCTCCCTACTAAACTTTTGAGTATGTTTTAACCAAAGCTTTTGATTTGGAGAGTCTGAGTTTATCTGCACCACTTGACGAAACCTACAAGCCCCTTGACAAAGGCTTCTGCTTACCTTTATCCTGTTTTTTCCTTTTTCAAGTCCTAACTCTTTTACTATCTCTCTAAGCTCAACAGCTTTATCTACTTTACCAGCCTTTGCACATCTCTCATCAGAGCAAACATAGAGTATAGATTTATAAAACATGATAGGCTTGTTTGGGTCTAACTTTTTTGGTTTACACTCAAAGCCCTCTACGACTTCACTTCCCATGAGGTTTATTTTATTTGCCATTATATTTCTTAGTCCCATCATAATCTTTGATAAGCTTATATATAGCATGAAGAGTTGCAACTCCCATAGTTGAGCTTCCAAATCTACCTTTCATGATAACACTAGGTACATCAAACTCATCACTAAATCTCTTTGCATACGATTTTGACTCTACAACATTTACAAACCCAACTGGGAAAAGCAGAAGTGCCACATTTTTTAAGTCTATATTTTCTTCTAAAAGAGTATTTATAACAGCATAGATAAAAGTCGGAGCATTTCCACAGACAAATACCATCTTTTCATCTCTATGTCTTTTGATAGCTTCTACAACAGCTGCATAACTTCTTGTAGTTTTGTTTTTCTCTGCCATCTCATAGGTAAATGGCTCATTTATGTAGCAAATTACTTCATTTTGATAAGTCTTTAGATAAAACTCACTAAGTCCTACTTTTATCATGTTTACATCTACTATGATTTTTGCTTTATCTTGTAGGAGAGCTTTTATATTTTGCAAGGCATCTTTTGAAAAAGAGATATTTTCTAAGATTTCATTAAAACAAGTTGTAGTGTGTATAAGTCTTTCTATCACTGCTAACTCTTCAGAGCTAAACTCACGAGCTTTTGGATAGCTTTTTAACTCCTCACTTATCATCTCAAACGACTTTACACTTATATCTGCTCCTATGTTTATAGGTGGCATCTCTTTTTTAAATCCCATCACTACCCCTCTTTATAATTATTACTAATCTTATAATATTTATGTTAAAATAACACATGGCAAAAAAAGAGAGATTACTTAAAGAGTTAGATTTACTTTTAGAGAAGATGAGATTTTTAAAAAATTCTTTTTTACTTCTTATCTCATCTATAATAGGTTTAGCTTTTGGTACAAGTCAAGGTAAAATATCTCAAAATTTATTTACATATATTTTATCTTTTTTGGGAATACTTATTTTAGTATTTATAATCACTAGAATTTCAAATACCCAAGAAAAATATATAAAACTTTTAGATGAATTAGAAAGGAACAACTAATGCAAGATTTATTTTCAATATCCATACTTATAGGAACATTTGGTATATTTTTTTATTTTATATACATAGATACAAAGTTCAAAAAAGAAATTAAAAAATAACTTAGCCTTTAAAAAAATCAACAAACAAAGTCATATACTTTTTAACTCTATCTATCTTTTTATCATATATCTTTTCACCCTCAAAGTTTAGGTTTTCAAAACTATATATCTTGCCTTCTTCTTTTATATTTGAAGTTTCCATACCTATCTTTGGTCTCATGAAGATTTTAGTTTTTGGTACTTCATAGTCAAGCAGTGGAACTATCTCTAAAGCACTATCACCAAGACAAAGTGGCTTTTTTATCCTAGCACTTGCATCACTAAAAGATGTAATACCAGGAACTACTTCACAATCCTCATAAAGCTCAAAGTTTTTCTCTTTGATAATGTCTAAAATATAATAAACACTACTATATATCCCAGCATCTCCCAAAGTTACAAAAGCTACTTTTTTGTTATCTTCACAAGCTCTCAATACTACACTAGCTTCCTCTTCCCAATCCTCAGGATTAAATCTCATAGGAGAGTAAACAGGTATAAGTTCTTTTTTAAACTCATGCTTTTGCATCAACTTTAAAATTATCTTATGTGTTAAGGATTTAGAAAATGACTTATCACTACTCTTTGTAGGTACACATATAGCATCTACACTCTTTAAAACTTCCAAAGCTTTGATAGTAACTAGGTCTATATCCCCTGCTCCCAAAGAGACCATAAACAGCTTAGCTTCCAAGTTTAGTTATCTCTTGTTTTATATTTTGATATATTATCTCTCTTATACTCTCTAGCTCTATCAAGTTAAACTTCTCATGAGATGTTAAACTCTGCACTATCTCACACTCAAAGTCAACTCTTAGCTCATCTCTTATCTCCACCATATCTTTTATATAGTGATTTCCACTAACTAAAAGCATAGGAATTATCTGAACTTTTTTAACTCCATCTTTCTGCATCTTCTTTACTAACATCTCTTTTATCGCATAGTAAGGAAATGCCCCCTCTAAAGAACAAGCATAGTTGTTTCCCATCATTTCAAGAAAGTTTTGAGTATAAGTGATAGAGTCTATACCACTCATATCAAGTCTTGGAGTTCCGTGTATCATATAAAGATTTGCTACCTCTTCTTTTTTAACATTTTTATCAAGTTCTTTTAAAAACAGAGTTGTCTCTTTTGTTTTAGTAAGGATTGCATCTGTTAGCCTTATATTTGCTAAAGAAAAGTTTTTAAAACCATCTACGATTTTCTTAGTTGCTTCATGTTCATCTGTTGGAAAGAGATTTATCGAACTTACTATGATATTTTTATATCCAAGCATATCTACATCTGCCAAGGTTTGAGGAAGATTTTTAAACTCTTTTTCCTCTTTTTTAAGTAGCTTTAAAACCATTCGAGAACTAAAAGCTAAAAAAACATCACACTCTTTAAATCTATCTTCTACATCTTTTTTTAAAGAGAGATAAAGTTTTTCTTCTATCACTGAACCAAAGCAAGATAGGACAATCGCCCTATCTTTGCTATAATGTCTATATCTTTTCATATAAACTAAGCTTTACAATTATTAAGTCTTTTATCAAACATAAAATTACAATCATTTGACTTATAAAATGCCTTAACCCCAGCCAACACTGCTAAATCAACAAGTGGTTCTATGATAACAACACTCATATAAGCTAGTCCAAAAGTCCATACATTATGCAAGTTTTCAGCACTAAATCCTTGTCCATATAAAGCCCAAAAAGCAACCCAAGAAACGATAGCACCTTCCCAAGCAACTGATAGTTTTAAAAGTTGTGAGTAAGTTATATCTTTATATGCTGTTTTTTCAGGGATTATTTTCTTAGCCACTATGTTTAGAGCTAAAACACTAGCTAACAAAGTCGTTACATTTATCCCATACTGAGGCAAATCACTAGGTTCAAAGAACAATCCTTGTACCAATAATCCTAAAGTTAACCCCATAGCCGTAGGAGCTATACCAAAAATCAAAAACAAAGTAGTACCTAAAATAAGATGTACTTCACTAACCCCTATCGGATAGTGAGGAAGTACTTCAAAACAAAAAAACACCACTGCTGCAGATATAATACTTTTTAACAAAAATGATAAAAACCCATTTTCCTTTATATTATCTACTGCTAATTTTAAACTTGTACCTACAACGGCAACTCCCGTACCATAGCTAAGAAACATCTTAGCTCCACTTACAACACCTGGTTCTATATGCATAATTTCTCCTTAAAAATTTTTTTATAGTTTAGTAAAAAGTTGCTAAAGAAAAAGGAGGAGAAGTATTTTTCACAGGAGATTTATATGAGAGTTTATGATAAATATAGTTTGCATCAATACTACCCAACTTATACAAAGTCGAGTACATAGCGATAATGGCTAAACTAAAATATCTTTTTCTATACCCTCTTAAATGTTTCATGAGACTATTATATCAAAGTCTAACTAAAGTAGCACCCATGCCACCCATGTTGGCAGGAGCATCACTAAAACTTCTTACTTTTGGGTATCTTTTTAAAAACTCTTTTACAGCATAGGCTAGTTTTCCAGTTCCTATTCCATGATATACTAAAACTTCATCATATCCAGTTATAAGAGCATCTGATAGATAAGCATCAAGTCTATCTATAGCTTCATTAGCTCTTAACCCATGTAAATCTAACTGAACACTAGCACTTGTTGGTTTTTGTACGGTTATCTTAGTTTTTTGTTTAGGTTTTGGAGTATTTCCACTTCTTTTTAAGTCTCTAAGTGGCACTTTGAGCTTCATCCCATCACTAACTATGAAAGCTTCCTCTCCTCTTATAGTTACTATCTCTCCTTTGCTACTTCTATACTTTACTTTGTCGCCTACTTTAAAATCCTCTATCTTTGGTTTTGGCTCATTTTTCTTAGCCTCTTTTCGTTTTTTATCAGCTCTATTTAAAAGTCTATGGATATCTGAACTAGTTTTACTTTTTACAGCCTCTTTAGCCTCTTTTATCGCATCTCTATACTCTAACTCTAGTGAGGATTTTAGTTTTTTTACCTCATTGTCTGCTACCTCTTTTTGAGTTTGCAAAGACTCTTTTAACCTATCTAGTTTTATACTTTTCTTTTCAACCTTGCTTAGCTTTGCACGATACTCTAACTCTAAGTCTATATTTCTTTGTATAAGCTCATTTAGTTTCTCTTTATCCTCTCCATAAACCTCTCTCGCCTCTCCTACTACACTCGCACTTATTCCATATCGTAAAGCTGTTTCAAAAGCATAACTCTTTCCGATAGTTCCTTTTAAAAACTCATAAGTAGGCCTTCTTGCATCTTCATCATATATAGCAGCTAAAAGTTCTACACTTTCATGAGTTGCCATCATGGAAGCTAACCTTTTATGGTGGGTTGTGACTACTATCTTATTTCCCTCTTTTAAAAGCTTCTCTAGCACTACTTTAAAAAGACTTGCAGCTTCATCTGCATCAGTTCCAAGCTCTATCTCATCAACTCCAGCGATAAAGTTTTTCTTTGAAAAAAGAGTACTAAACTCACTCATTCGTCCTGCAAAAGTAGATATATCATTTTTCACACTTTGAGGGTCATCTATGATAGGAACTATCTCTTTAAAAGAGCAGATTTTAGAGTTGTTTGCATCCACTTTAAAAGGCAAAAGATACTTAGACATAAAAACTGCACTCAATATACTCTTTAAAAGCATAGTTTTACCACCAGCATTTACACCAGTAACTAAAAGCAGTTTTTTTGAGAAGTCTATATCTAAAAGCTTAGGATTTTTTAGGGCTGGATGAGCAAAGTTTTTTAAAACTATCTCACTCCCCTTGGAACTTGCCAAAAACTCATAATCCTTAGCCTTAGCAAAAAAGACTCTTGCTTGATAGTGGTCAAATCTGTCAAACTCTCTGTTTATAAAGTTTAAAAACTTCCAATTTTTAGCAAAAATAGATGAAATTTTCTTTTCATACTCATAAACTAGCTCCTCTTTTTTACTCAAAAGCTCAGCTTGTCTCTTTTTTAGCTTATCTATACTCTCAGGCACTACATAAAAAAATCCACTACTACTTCTACCAACAACAGAAGCTTTTAGCACATGATTAAACCCACCTCTTACAAGTAGAGTCTCATTTCCATCCAAGTAGTGAACTTGACTATCAACCAAATATGGCAAAAGCTTTTTAGTGTGGATTATCTTTCCCAAACTCTCTTTTATCTCTTGTTTATTTCTTTTAAAGGAGTAATCAAGCTCTACAAATCTCTCATCTATCTCATTTCTTAGGTTTGCATTATCATCAAAGTAGTTTGTTATCTCTACAATCTCTGATGGAGTTATGATTTTAAAAAGCCAATCACTCACAAGATGAGGAAAACTATGCTTTTTAAGATAGTTAAAATACCAAACAATCTTCACAAACTCAAAAATCTCACCAAGCTTTAAAATCCCCTGCTTTTTTATATACATCAAAGCAGAGTCAAGGTTTTTAGTCTCTTTTGGAGAAGTAAACTCTACCTTTGCTATCTCATCTATAAACTTTTTATGAACACTTACATCTCCATCCATAAAAAGCTCTTTATCACGAGATAAGAAGTTTTTAAAATCTTTTATGTAGTCATTTAAGTCTAATTTGTTTATATTTTCTATCATGATAGATATATTAGCAAATTATATTTAGTTTTTACTCTCCTCTAGCCATATCATCAAATGTAGTAAACTCACTAAAGCTAGGCTCTAAATTTTAGAGTAATCCTAATTTTAGTGATATTTATAACTTATATATCTTCTTTCAAAGATTTAATAAATTGTATAAAAAATACTAAAAATATAGATAATATTAACCCAGTTATAAATACAACTGCAACTATCAACTTCTTTTGGGGTTTTATTGGGTACTTATGCATAACCATCTTACCTAATAATTTAGTATATTTAATATTATAATCTGAAATTTTTAACTCTAGAGAGTCAATTTCCCTTCCAATATCAAATTTTATCTTTTCACTACCATCAAATCTTTTTCCATCAAGCAAAGCTTTTTTTTGTTTTTTTAAATTATTTATTTGTATTTTTATTTTATTAATATAGTTTAATATGATTTTATTATGTATTGCTTTTATATTATTTAAAATATTTTCTAACTTTTGTTTACCCTCTGTATTTGAGTCAGCATATACTGATAGTTCTATAAGGTTTTGAGCTTTTTTTACTACAGAAACTTTCTCTAACCTCGGTAGTTGCTCTTTATCATAAAAATTTTGATATAAAACCTCTAGCTTTTTAACTACATTATTAGGATTTTCAATCGCTTTACTACTATTACTATAATTACTATTGTTTATTAAACCAATTTCTACAAAGCCTTTTACTTCATAGATAGGTTTTTGTGAAAATACAAAAACAACTCCAGCAATTGTAACAATAGTTGTAAAGATTAAAATAAAAAATTTTCTCTCCCAAATTGTCAAAAACAACTCTCTTAAGTCTATTTCATCTTCTTCAACATAACTTCTACTATTTATATTTTGCTGCATTATTTTTAATTCCCTCTTTTTACTTCATAAGCCACTAGATTATATCAGATATTACTTTTATAAATAAAAATCTTGATGAACTAAACAGGAAAGTATACCAACATGGTACCCACTCAAAATATCAGGATAAGATAAGAAGAGTAGGTATAATATATCCAAGATTTCCACATCATAAAAAGGATGTAAACCTTGTTAGCAAATAATATTGTAGCATATAAAACATTTTTGAAAGATTCAAAAGAACCAATCCAAATAAGATTGGCGATAGTAAAAAGATACACGAGATAGGAAATATAACCCAAGTAGCAAAAGAGTTCCAAACAACAAGAAAAACAGTGAGGAAATGAATTAATAGATTTGGTGGGGCTATGTCAAGCCTAAAAAATCACTCAAAAGCACTAAAACGACCATTTAGACAAATAAAAGAGAGAAAAAAAAGAACTTACAAGAGATAAGAGCAAAGTATAAAGCATTTAAAAAGATACTAGAAATGCTTTGGATGATAGTCCTTTGTTTGTTAAAGTTGTTACCAAAAATGGCTATACAGAGCATAGAAGAATACCTCCTGGTGCAAAGACTTGGCAGAGTGATGTTGAGACTTCTCATTGGATTATTGAAAGAAAGTTTTATGATGTTGTAGAGACTAATAGTGATGTTAACTTTATAGATAAACTTAGAGCTTACCAATGGGGGATTTAATATGATGAGAAAAAACAGTTATTAAGGGTGGATACCATGTGGGGTTACGAGACTGTAAAATAAACTGTGTAAACCAACTTCATATCCTCTAGTCACTTTGTATATTTTGACATAATATCACTGAAAAACATACAAAGTTGAGGATAAATTTTAAACCAATTTCTAACACTAGACATATTCCATTTTGCCTGTTGCTCCTGAGTAGCTAAATACAATACCTTAAAAGCTGATTCTTCTGTAGGGAAAGAACCTTTAGATTTTGTTTTTCTCTTTATAGTAGCATTAAAAGACTCAATGGGATTTGTAGTATAAATCAGTTTTCTAACAGCATCTGGATATTTAAAGAAAGTAGATAATTCATCCCAATGAGTCTGCCAAGAAGCAGTTATATTGGGATATTTTTTACCCCAAATATCATTAAAGCCATTAAGACCATCTATCGCAAAGATAAGAACATCTTCTATACCTTTCTTAATATCATTTAAAACTGTAAGCCAGTATTTACTAGTTTCATTTTCTCCTATTCAAATACCAATGATTTCTTTTTTACCTTCAAGGTTGATACCTAACATTATATAAGATGCTATATTTTTAACAACTCTATCGACTCTGATCTTTAGTACTGTTGCATCCATAAAGATGATAGGATATATTTTATCTAATGGACGGTTTTGCCACTCTGAGGCTTTTTCCATTACTTTCTCTGTAATGTTAGATATATACATCTTCACATAAACTTAATGCTTTATCAACATCTTCTATCTCTATAGATATAAGATCACAGATTTTAGTAATCTCTCTCAAAACATATAAAGATTCTTCTAAAGTAGCTTTTTTTAAACTCCTTAACAAGTAAAAAGATGTTGTTAAGGTATCTGTATTTATATAAAGAGAAGTTCCTTTTTCCAAAAATTCTCTTACTATTTTTAAAGTAGACTCATGAGCAGTTCTATCTCTATCAAAAATATCCATAATAATATTTGTATCTAGTAAAGCATTAGTAACCATATTTTTCCGATATATACTGAATCCTTGCCTCTTTTGCATCAAGATTACCAATCTTCCCTGTCAAAGAACCTGCTAACTTATCTAACACTTCTAACCGTTTTTCTCTTTTATACTCTTTTTTCAAAAGCTCTATAGCTTTTTTTATAGTCTCTGTTTGTGTTATATTCTTATTTTTAGCTATCTCTTCAATAGTATAAGCAGTTTCATCATCAAAGTTAAAATTTTTTCTTATTGGCATGACATACCCTTTTTATCTGCTTTATATGTATTATATCATACATACAAAAGATTTACAAGTCTATGTATTAGTCCAAAAGATACCAATCAAAATACTCTATATTTACAAATTAACAACATATTTTCGCTAAACTTTCATCATGATAAAACAACTAATAGAATTTACGATAAAAAAATCAACACTAAATCATATATTTTTAATCTTTCTTATCATGATAGGCTCATTTGCCTACACAAACATACCTAAAGAGATATTTCCTCCTACAAACTTAGATGCTATCAGTATAAGAGGTTTTTATGCTGGAAGCTCTCCTGAGATTTTGGATAACTTAGCAGTTGCTCCTATCGAAGATGAGTTAAAAAACTTAAGTGATATAGATGAAGTAGAAAGTACTATAAAAACTGGAATGTTCTCCATAAAAGCTACTTTGAAAGATGGTGCAAATATAGATGATGCCCTAAGTGATATAAAAGATATAATCCAAAAGACAAAAAGAGACCTGCCAAGTGACATGGATGAGCCAACAGCAAAGAAGATTAAAAACTCATTTCCACTTTTGACTATCGCAGTGGCTTCAAACAAACCAAAAGAGGAGCTTTTAAAAGTAGCAGACAAGTTAAAAAAAGAACTTAGCAATATCAAAGATTTAAGTGATATAAACATAAGAGGAGATGCAAAAAAAGAGTTAGTATTTAAACTAAACTCTAAAAAGATAGAAGCTTTAGGCTTAAATACTTCTGGTGTCATACAAGCCATCTCAAATCTATCAAACATCTTTCCAGTAGGTTTCATCGAGCAAAAAGGTGAGCATATATTTTTAAACACAAACAGTGGGTTTAAAGATAAAAAAAGTTTAGAAAACACTTTGATAACAGTTGGAGGGAAAAAACTCTATCTAAAGGATATAGCAAAGATTGATTTTACACTAAGTGACTCAACAGAAATCTCCCACTTCAACGGAGTTCAAAATATCTCAGTGAATGTTACAAAATCAAAGAGTGGAAACTCCATAACCTTAGCAAAAAAGATAAAAAATATTATAAAAAGATATGAAAAATCCTATCCAAACTTCACCCTAAAAGTTTACTCTGATAGCTCTATCTGGATAAGAAATAGATTAAACACTGTCATCTCAAACATCCTTTTTGGACTCATCCTAGTAACTTTTAGCATCTATATCTTTATCAACAAAAGGATAGCATTTGTAGTAGCTCTTGGTATTCCTGTTAGTTTTTTGATAGGACTTATTGCCCTAAAATATCTAGGCTACTCACTAAATATGCTCTCACTTTTAGGAGCTCTTATAGCTCTTGGAATGCTCGTGGATGAAGCTATCGTAGTTGCTGAAAATATCCAAAGATATATCGAAGAGGGATATGAAGCAAAAGAAGCAGCCATAAAAGGAGCTAGTGAAATGTTCCCAGCAGTTTTAACAGCAACTGCTACTACTATATTTGCTTTTTTACCTATGCTTATCATGAGTGGAGAAATGGGTGTTTTTATGAAGATTATACCTATCATGATAACTGTACTTCTTTTAAGCTCACTTGCTGAAGCTTTTTTCTTCCTACCTCTACACTCTTATGAGTTTTTAAAAAAAGAGAAAAATCCTAGAGCAGATAAGATTTGGAGGATCTTAAAACAAAAGTACAACTCCATTCTAACAAGACTTATCACAAAACCAAAGTTTTACCTTAGTGCTTTTGTCATTAGTATCATTGTTGGAAGTATAATCCTTTTAAAAATCTCTCACTTCCAACTCTTTCCTGACTTTGATACAACTCAAATTTACATAAAAGGAAAAGTAAACAAAAACTTCAAACTAGAAGAGACTCAAGAGTTAGTTACAAAGATAGAGAAAAAACTCTTACAAAAATTAGATAAAAAAAACATCTCGTCCATAACCTCTATATCTGGACTGCAAATCACTAACAAATTTAAAGCAGATATTGGGACAAATTACTTTCATATATTTGTCAACCTTCATGAGAGAAAACCAGAGGGGCTTTTTAACATTTTTATAAACCCTATCCTCTCCCCTGAGTATGATAATAGTGACATGAAAAGAGATATATCAGCTCAAGAAATATCAAAAAATATCAAAAAAGTAGTAAAACCATTTAAAAAAAACAAAGACTTTGAAGAGATAAAAGTAGTAGTACCAGGAGCTGGACTAGTAAAAAATGATATAGAAATCTCACTCATAGGAGATGCAAAAAAAATAAAATCAGCTCTTTTGAAATTACAACAAAAGATAAAAGATACAAATGGAACTTATAACATATCAAATGATTTAAAAGAGGGAGAAAAAGAGATAAAGTTCAAGATAAACAACTTTGGACAAAGCTTAGGAGTTAGTGAAAAGTACTTGGCAAATATCCTTCGTCCTCTGTTTTTAAAACTTGAAGTATCAACCATGTATCTAAACAAAGAGCTTATAGAAATCAAAACTGAGGATATCTACAAAGATAAAAAATCCTCTCTTTTAAATTTGCCTATACCTTTACCAAACTCAAACCAAAAAGTCTTGCTAAAAGATATAGCCACAATCACTTATAAAAGTACATTTTCAAACATCTTTAAAGACAATGGCTTTGTGATATGGACAATAACAGGAAGCTTAGATAAAAAAACTCTAACCTCTGCAGAGCTAATGAAAAAGATAAAAAGTACCATAGAAGAGATAAGAAAAAGTGGTATAGAAGTAAGCATAAAAGGAGAACAAAAAGAGAATCAAAAAGTAAAAAGAGAGATGGGAGAAGCCGGGATTATAGCTATATTTTTGATTTTTATAGCACTTGTTTGGATGTTTGATAGTATCTTTTTATCACTTGTTGTACTCTCTACCATCCCTCTATCTATATTTGGGGTATTAGTTGGAAACCTTATTATGGGATTAAACCTTACTATGCCAGGACTTTTGGGTATAGTAGGACTTGCTGGAGTAGTTGTAAATGATGGGATCATCATGATAGATTTTTTAAAATATGCCACTTCTAAAGAGGAATTTTTATCATATGCAACAAAAAGACTTCGTCCTATCATGTTAACATCTATCACAACTATACTTGGTCTTTCAACCCTAATCTTTTTTGCAGAAGGTCAATCAGTAATCCTTCAACCCATGGCAGTTTCTTTAGGCTTTGGACTTCTTTTTGCAACTATGCTAAATCTCTTCTTTTTACCACTATTATTTTTCTTATTTAGAAGAAAGAGATTACTTCAAGGGCTTAAGTAATCCCTGCTCTATCATACTTTCAACTATCAACCTAAAAGTAGGAACTGCACTCTGAGATGCAAAATGAACATATCCCTCACTTTTAGGTCTAAAAACAACTACACCAATAGTAAACTTATGCCTAGCATCATTTGCAAATCCATAAAAAGAGCTGTTATACTTTTTTACATATACCCCTCTCTCTGCAAGTTGAGCAGTACCAGTTTTTCCACCTATATCAAGCCCATCTATATATGTAGCTTTACCAGTTCCGTTTGTTACAACAGAGTTTAAAACTTTATGCATCTTATCTGCTACTCTTTTGGATAAAACTTTCTCAGGCTTTATAGACTCTATCCACTCTCTTTGATTTTTTGTGGTAACTTTTATAGATGCGATCCTTGGAGTTACTCTATATCCACTGTTGTTAAAAACACTATAAGCAGAGAGTAGTTGAAAAAAGTTTGCTCTCATCCTATATCCATAAGATAGATTTGCAATAATAATACTGTTTTGCATATCAACTACCTCAGGGATACTTCCACTAAGCTCAAAACTAAGATCCACCCTACTCTTTTTAGCAAATCCAAATCTCTTAAACCCATCTGCTATCTTTAGAGGATTTGCTCTAGCTGAGAGCTCTGTCATACCTACATTTGATGAGTGAACTATAACATTTTCTGCACTTAAAAATGGATACCTATGCTCATCCGTAACAACTTTTCCATTGCTAAGTTTAATACGACCATTATGAGTATTTACTATCTCTTGAAGTTTTACTTTATTTTGACTCAAAAGTAGGGAAAAAAAAATAGGTTTTATAACTGAACCTGGCTCATAAACTTCTCTGATAGCTGAAATAGTTAGATTTTTAACTATTTTTCTTTTAGGATTGTATCTTCTTGAACTAGCCACTGCTAAAAGTTTTCCACTATTTGATTCCATAACTGCTGCTATTATCTCTGTATCATCATTCCCGATTTTTAACTTTTGATTTGTCAAAATATTTTCTATTCTTTTTTGAAGTTTTAGATTTATGTTTGTCAAAATATCAAACCCATCCTCTTTTTTGATAGACTTGTTATTTTTATCTCTTATGATTATACCTTGTTTATCTCTTTGCCCCTCAAGTACCCTATCTTCTGAGCTTTTAAGCAGATTATCATAGTAACTTTCTAAACCATATACTCCATAAGGGTCTCCATTTTTATCTATTCTTGTATATCCTAAATATGGCTCTAAAGTATCACCCAAAGGATACTCTCTACTCTCCTTGTATTTAACAATATCCATACTAAGAAAAAAACTACTTCCCTTTACTTTTGAGTGAAAAACTTTTAACCTGTCCAAATCTCTCTTTAACTCTTTAAGACTTTTTGCCATTTGGGTATTTAATTTATCTGCAAAAACAACTCTGTTACTATCTTCTAAAAGTTTCTCTTTAAGTATCTCTTTATCAATCCCCGTGTATTTTGAAAAAAGGTCTATCAAAATATCTTTTTTGTTTGGATCTAAATACTTTTTATAAATAACAACCTTATACAATGTTCTACTTCTTGCAAATGACATACTGTTTGAACTTAGGATATTCCCTCTTGAAGAATAATCTATAAACTTAGTTTTTAGATAAGGTGTCTTTTTATCACTTCCCTTTATTCCCACAAAAGTAAAAACTAAAAAAATTGTTAAAAATAGAAAAAATAGAAAGACTATCGAGATTTTTACTTTTTTATTTTTTTCATATTCAAAATCTGGGGCTTCTTTCATGATAATCCTTAAAAATAAAAAATATTTTACTTATTTGAGATTAATTTGAGGTTATTTAGCATAGATAAATTTTTTATCAATATATCCAAGCTCTATTAGTTTGTTATATATCTTACTTACTATCCCACCAGCAGCACTACCTCCATGTCCTCCATGCTCTACTAAAACTGTAACAACATATGTCGGGTCTTCATAAGGACCAAATGTAGTAAGCCAAGCATGAGATCTGTGAAAGAGTTTTAACTCATCCTCACTCATCCTCTTTTTATCAGCTTGACTAATCCCAATAACCTGAGCAGTACCAGTCTTTCCAGCTATATGAACTTTAGAAAAAACATGATTTCTAGCAGTTCCTCTTTTACCATAAAAAACACTATACATCGCACTTCTTATAAAAGGAAGCTGTCTTAACTCAAACTCATTGTATGGTTTTCTTTTTTCATAGTCAATCTTCATATCTCCCATCTTTCTTAAAAAGTGAGGAGTAGCTTCATATCCTACTGCAAGTCCAGCTGTTGTAACAGCTATTTGCATAGGAGTAACTAAAAAGTTTCCTTGTCCAATAGAGGTATTTAAAGTCTCTCCTCTATACCAAGGTTGAGAATATTTTTTTAACTTCCACTCTCTATTTGGTACAGTTCCCATAAATTCATTGGGCAAATCAACTCCAGTTTTTTGACCATAACCATACCTTATCAAGTTTTTTGACATCTCTTTTATACCAACTTCCAAACTAACATCATAAAAGTAAACATCACAACTCTGCTCAATAGCTTTTTTCATATCAACTTCACCATGACCTCTTGCATTCCAACATCTAAACTTTCTATGTCCAAGTTTTATGGATCCTGTACATAAAAACTGTTTATATTTTCCAACTTTTTTAGAGTTTAAATACCCCAAAGCCATAGAAGGCTTGATAGATGAGCCAGGTGGATAAAGTCCATTTACAAGTTTATTTGTAAATGGATGATTAAAATCAGTTATCATATCTTGCCAAGTTTTAGAATCTATCCCATTTACAAATATATTTGAATCATACTCTGGAAAACTCCCAGCTGCTAATATTTCACCATTTTTTGCATTCATAACTATAACAGCACCACTTTTATCTTTAAAAATCTGGGCTATATATTTTTGTAAAACTATATCTAAAGAGAGTGTTATATCTGAGCTTTTTGGCTTAGTTTTAGAAAGAGACTTTACAACTCTGTTAGATGCACTAACAACTACCCTCTCCTTCCCCAGTTCACCCTCCAAGACATCATTGTAGTATCTTTCCAATCCACTTTTTCCAACAACACCTATAGTTCTTGCAACTTTATCATGTTCTATATCTTTTTTATTTGCCCTTCCTGTATAACCTATAACATGACTAGCTAAACTTTCTTGAGGATAAAATCTTTTTGATGATGACTCTACAATAATATTTTTATTTAATGTTAATTTTACATACCTATTTATCATGTCATCATAAGGAATAAAACTTACAACTTCTATAGGTTTATGATTATAAGGAGAATCTTTCTTTTTATACTCTTTTAAAAGTTTTTTATATTTTACTTTAGGAAACTCTTTTACTAAAAATTTTAGTATCCTTTCAAGCTCACCATGATACTTTTTAGCTCTCAAATTTGGTTTTAGATATATACTAAATCCTAGCCTATTTATCGCTAAAGGTATAGAGTTTGAATCTCTGATAACCCCCCTCACTGGCTTTTCATAATAAGTTCTATATATATTTTTATCAGCTAGTTTTGAATAATACTCATTTGATTTAATACCAAGATAATATATCCTTGAAATTAATACTATCATGAACATCGCTATAACAAATATTGCAAATTTAACCCTATTTTTCATAATGCCAATACCAAAATAACATCTGTCATGAGATATATAATATAAGTTATATCAAGAACAGGCAGTGAAATATCAAATATCAAACTAATTATCAAATTTACTGCATAAATACCCAAATAATAAATAGCAATGATAACTACTTTTAAACAATTTTTACAACCGATAGAGTTGATAAGTTCTCTATGAATAAACTCATAATAAATCAAAAATAATATAAGAGAAGAAAATACAATAAGACCACGATCGAACTCTACATAGGTTATATATAAAAATAAAATTATATTTATGTTTATTTTTTCTTTATCTTTTATATGAGTAACTAGATATAAAAATATTAACCCACTAAGTGGAGTTATAAACACATATATAGACGCTATCGATTCATAAATAATAAGCCCAAATATTAAGACTATCGGGGTTACAGGTTGATAATTAACGATACTTCGTTGCATACTGGAAAATGTTTACAATTAATACAATCAGCCCAAATCTTTTGTTCAGGCAAGCTCTCTTTTTCTATCTCTAAAAATCCCAACTTTTCAAAAAACTCTTTTTGGTAAGTGAGAGTAAAAACTCTTTTTAACCCTAAGTTTTTTCCCTCTACTATAAGTTTTTTAACTATATCGCTACCTATACCCTTACCTCTACTTTTTGAGTCTATAACTAAACTTCTAACTTCTGCTAACTCTTTTGTATGTATATGCAAAGCTCCATAACCGACTAAGTCTCCATCCTCTTTTGCTACTATATAAGACCTAATATTTGTAGCTATCTCATCATCACTTCGATATAGTATGATTCCATTTTGGATTTCATCTTTTACTATCATCTGCATCAAAGATATATCACTAAGCTTTGCTTTTACAAACTCCATCTAAACTCCAAATAAAGAGCTAAAAACAATCTTAGTAGCTTTATCTATACCACTCTTTTTAAGGTTTGAAACAAGTACTGCATCTGGAAACTCTCTAAGAAGTTTGTTTTTCTCTTTTTGGTTTAACTTATCAGCTTTTGTAAATATCTCTATAACTTCTTGATCACCTCTTTTTATCTCTTTTAGATAACTTCTAACATCTTCGTCTATTGCCATTTTAGGATGTCTTGCATCTACTAAGTGTATAAAAACTCTTATAGAACTTCTATGAGTTATAAACTCTGTTAAGTATTTTTGCCACTGCTTCTTTTCACTCTTTGAAACTCTTGCATAACCAAATCCAGGAAGATCCACAAGTCTTGCAAAAAACCTATCATCATCTTTTAAAAAAGTTATATCAAAAAAGTTTATAAGCCTAGTTTTTCCAGGAGTTGCTGAACTCTTTGCTAAACTCTTTCTGTTTGTCAAAGAGTTTATAAAGCTACTCTTACCAACATTACTTCTTCCCATGACAGCTATTTCACTAAGGTCATTGGCTAAAGCTTCTCTTATGGATGGTGCTGATGTTATAAATTTTGCATCTATGATTCTTGACATTTTTACTCTTCTATGTTAAATATAAACTTAACAGGTTTTACTTTTGTACCACTAACTACTGTTTTAGCATTTATTGTATCTATTTTTACAATGTTTGCTTTTAGTTTTCTCTTACTTGGCATCTCTATGACATCAACTTTACCACTAAGTGTGTAAATCTTGCTCAAAGGATTGTAAACTAAGCTTTCACAACTACCACTTATAGATGAATTTTTTAAAGATATACTAAACCGAACCCCATTACTTGCAGTATATGAGAGTGGTTTGTTTTTTTTATCAAACTTTACTATGACTTTATTTGATGATATTTTGTCATCTTTTTTTACTATCTTTACATTTCCACTAAAAACTGAGATATGCTTAACTTCATCTGCACTAAAATTATCTGCAACTATACTCATCTGGGTACTACTAAATCCTAAGCTAACAAATACTAACAAATAAAACAAATACTTCATGGCTCAAACCTATACTTTATATCTTTTGCTTTTATTATATTGTTTTTTACATCAAAGTAAAGATGATTTCCTACTGCATTAAAACTTTGTGATTTTAGTAAAAATTTTTCACTATCAACTACTGCTTGTTTTTTTGTATCATATATCAGTTTAGATGTTGTTAAATGCTTATCAAAATAAACAACTTTCACTTCATCCCAAAGAACTAAAGTACTATTTTTATCAAAATACTTTGCATTTTTAGATAGTATAGTTTTTGTTTGTTTTCCATCATACATAGTGGCAGTTGGATTATAAAATCTTTTATAACCTGAAAACTGTTCAATACCAGAACAAACTAAAACCTTATCTACACTTTTTTGAGAAATAAAATAAGACTTTGACTCTTCAAACTTAACACTTACATCACTTTGCTTTAAATCAGATGTATCAGAAAACTTCAAATCTTGAGATAAAAATATAACCTCTACAATAAAAACTAAAACAACTATAGCTATCTTTTTTAAATCCAAAGCTCTAAAAACCTCTTTTGTAGTTTGTTATCCTCTTTGATAATCATATCTATCATCTCTCTAACAGCACCATCTCCACCATTTATGGATAAAACAACATCTACCATATCTTTTAGCTCACTTATCCCATCTTTTGGAGTAAATGACTTTCCTACGATCTTCAACATCTTATAGTCATTAAAATCATCACCAACAGCAGCTACATTTTCTCTTTTTAGTTCTAGTGAATCTAAAAGTTCATCTAACTTTTCTAACTTATTTTTTACACCTTGAAAGTAGTACTCGATCCCTAATTCACCTGCTCTTTTTTCAACTATCTTTGAACTTCGTCCTGTGATAATAGCAACTTTTTTACCAAGTTTTATCCATGAAGCTATAGCTAAACCATCTTTGACATTAAAACTTTTTATCTCTTCTCCATGATTTGTATAAGTTATCTTGCCATCACTCAAACAACCATCAACATCAAGAACTATTAGCTCTATCAAAGCACACCTTTAGTACTTAAGACTCCTAAGTTTTCATCTCTTTTTAAAGCTCTTCTAATCGCAACTGCTAAAGCTTTAAAACTCGCCTCAATAATATGATGTTTATTTTTCCCTCTTTTATAAACTATATGAGCAGATATAGAAGCATTTAAAACAAAAGCTCTCATAAACTCTTCTACAAGCTCCACATCAAAATCTCCAACTTTTCCCTCAACTGGAAGTTCAAAGTGAAGATATGGTCTGTTTGATATATCCAAAACACACTCAACACAAGCTTCATCCATCACAACACTAGCTTCACCAAATCTCTCTATCTGTGAAACTGGAAATACCTCCTCTTTAAAAGCACTTCCAAGAACTATCCCCACATCCTCGACACAATGATGAAAATCAACATGCAAATCACCATTACACTTTAACTCTATATCCATCTGAGAGTGCTTAGTAAAAGACTCTAGCATATGGTCAAAAAAACCAATCCCACTATCAACTTTAGCTTCACCACTTCCATATGAAGAAAGTTTTGCACTTATATTTGTCTCTTTTGTATCTCTTTTTATACTACTCATACTTTCTCCTAATCACTCACAACAAAAGCAGCTCTGAAGCCGTTTTTAGAAATAAATTCTCTAGCAGCACTTGAGGTCTTAAACTTTCCTATCATAAGTTTATACATATTGTTCTTTGTAAATATATATGGCTTATAATTTCTTTTTAATGAGTTATATTTTTTTCTAAGCTCTATAGCTTTTTGTTTTTCTCTTAGAGTTGCTAACTGTACAAAATAACTCTTTTTTTTAGTTTTCACTGTTTTCATACTTAGATATTGTTTCTTTTCTGACCTTTGTGAAGCATATTTGTTAGCATCACTATCATGACTTATCACTTCTAACCTAACTGGCACTACACCTTTTTTTATAAGCCCTATCTCTTTAGCTGCTTTATATGAAAGATCTATAATCCTAGTCTCTACAAATGGTCCTCTATCATTTATCCTTACAACTGTATCTCTACCATTGTTTAGATTTGTTACTCTTACATAAGTATTGATAGGTAGTATTTTACTAGCAGCAGTTCTTGCATACATATTGTATCTCTCACCATTTGAAGTTAGTTTTCCATGAAAGTTTGGTCCATACCAACTAGCTTTGCCACTAAAAGTATCACCCTCTTGTACTGCTATTGGATAATACATCTTTCCTCTAACTTTATAAGGCTTCATAGTTGACCGTCTTAGTGCGTCAGAGCTTTTTTCTTCTCCATACCCATAATCAACATCTTCCGAGCTACTATATGATGGAACTTCAGATATAGGTGTCGTTCTAGCAAAAGGATTTTTCATACCACAACCACTAAGTAGTAAAGCTAATAATAAAGCCAAATATATTTTCATGTTATATCCAATAAGTATAATTTAATCTATTATATTGAATCTACTTTAAACTATTGATTTTATTGGCTATTGGTTCTGGTAGATAGATGTAACTTTCATTGTTTACAACTGGTACTCTGTAGCTTAAAATCTGAGGATTACACTTTCTTATCTCTTTTATACTGATATGATATCTTTTAGCAATCTTTGATATAGAAGCACCTTTTTTAAGTTTTACTTTCTCTAACTTTTGACTACTACAATTTCCAAAAAGATGCTGAGCATTGTTTTTAAGTATAATAGTTCTATCAAATGCCAAAAGAGCTGAAACAATTATCCTTCTTATATAATTTCTTGTCTCTCTTGGTAAATACCCCTTCTTTGGATTTAGCAAAGTCAAAAGGTCATCAGTTCTAGCCTTTTTTATAGCACTATGCAGTTTCCCTTCACCACAATTATATGCAATAGCTACTAAATACCACTTTTTAAATCTTTTATGAAGATAATCCAAATACTTTACAGCAGCCTCTGTTGATTTAATAGGATCTAATCTCTCATCTATAACACCATTTACTTTAAGTCCCAACTTTCTAGCAGTTGGTGGCATTAGTTGCCAAAGTCCCCTAGCATTTTTATGACTCTTAGCATCAAGTATAAATCCTGATTCTGTCATAGCCATATATAAAAAGATATTTGGAATATCAGAGTTTCCTATAATCTCATGAAGGTTTGGTAAAAATATCTGCCCTCTTCTTAAAGACATCAAAAAAAACTTTGTAGTTACTTTATCTATATTATTTTTTAGTCTATTATACTCATAATCTCTCATAAAAGATGGATTTATATCTAAAGAGTTTAAAATCCTTATCTCATCTTGCTTGCTTATCTCTAAAACTTTAGCATTAAGAGTTGTAAATATCAATAAAAATATAAATAAAATTTTAATAATTTACTCCTTGATATCAAGCTCCCTAAAAAGCTCAACACTATTTTCAAATAGCCTATTTTCTAACATATTTTGGTTAATATCTAGTATATAGGCTAATTTTTCCAAAACTAAAGCTGTATAAGAGGGTTCATTTCTCTCCCCTCTATGTGGATGTGGAGTAAGATAGGGAGAATCAGTTTCCAAAATTATCTTTTCAAGTGGTATTTTAGGTACAATCTCAACTAATTTTTTAGCATTTTTAAAAGTTAGCACCCCACCTATACCAAAATAAAAGTTTTTCTTTTCAAGCTCTAGTAAAATCTCACTTGCATTATAACAGTGTAAAACTCCCCCATTTTTTTCATCTGCAAACTCTTTTATAATCTTTTTGGCTTCACTACTTGCCTCTCTTATATGAATAATCAAAGGCTTTTTATACTCCCTTGCTAACTCAATCTGAGCTATAAAAACCTCTTTTTGCTTTCTCTTAACTTCCTCTTTCTCACTCTCATCTTTAGGCAATCTAAAATAATCAAGCCCACACTCTCCAACAGCTACACACTTTGGATGAACAATATACTCTTTTAATTTATCTATATCAAAATCATCCATATCGTAAGGATGAACACCAACTGCAAAATAACAATTTTTGTAATTTTCACTAATCGCAACAGCTCTTGGCAAAGTTTTTAAATCTGCTCCTGGTATTATAAAAGCTTTTACACCACTCTTTTCTGCTTTTTTAAAAACTTCATCTAAATCATCTGCATATCTACCATCATCAAGATGACAATGTGTATCTATAATCATTTATGCTCCACTAAAAATTTTAAATATTTTTCACTAAAACTTTCTGGGTGAAAAAGACTTTTTATCTGTTCATGATTTCTAACAAATACCTCTTTATATAAACTACGATTTATATCATCCTCTTTAAAGAAAAAATAAAACTGTTTAAAATCATCTATGAAAATTTTACTATTTCTAAAAAATCCATCCAACTCTTTAGGCTCAAATAAAAATATATGCTTCTTATCATATAAAGATACCAACAAAAGCTCATTGTATTTATAATGGTCTATAAAGATTGAAGCTTTACAAGACTTTATAGCCATCAAAACTTGCTCTTTTTGAACATTTTTAGCCATCACAATATAATCCAATTTCATATCTTTTAGAAATCGTAACAACCTCTTAGTAAAATCATCATCTTCATCTTTAAAATAAAGGATAAAAGTAGCTTTCTCTTTTATCTCTAATGGCATATTTACAAGCTTTATAAGCAAATCTTTTTGTTTTATTTTAGAACCACTAAACATACAAAAAACATTTGTTTTTTTCACATCTATTTGAAGGTACTCTTTAAACTCTTCATAAATTTTACCTTCTATATTGTCAAAAAGTGTAAGTGCCTTTACAGGTAGGTTTAAAACTTGATTTATAAACTCATATCCATATAGTTTTCTATATTTGTTTCTAATAAAATCATCAAAAAACAAAAAGCCATTTGAGTCTTCAAAAAGTTTATCAAGCTTTAAAGATGATTTTAACATAGTGTTATTTGGTGTAATAATATACCTTAGACTTATAGATTCTATTTTGTCTTTAAAATCCTTTGCAAAGTAACCAGCTTTATATATATGCACAGCATCATATCTACTCAAATAATCAAATATCTCTCTTCTTCTATGATACTCATTTACCTCATCAAGTATAAAAAAGTATTCTAAAGACTTATATTTTGATTTTGGTCGTATATATATCTTTTTTCCATTACTATACAAAAAGTTATAACTTATGATATCAAGTATATCAACCTCTACATCATACTCTTTTAAAGCATCTACAACACTTATAAGTTCACTATCCATACTACTACAAATAAAAAGTATCTTCATAAATTACTTAGCTTCCTCTAGCATTTTTTTAGCAAACTCTTTTGCTTCTTGACTTACCTCTTCTCCACTTATCATACGAGAAAGCTCATCTACCCTCTCATCATCTGCTAACTTTTTAACAAAACTCTTATCTCCATTTTTATAAACTAAAAAGTGTTCATCTCCAAAAGATGAGAGTTGAGGTTGATGAGATATAGCAAAGATTTGGTAAATACAAGATAACTCTTTTAAAACTCTAGCCACACTCATAGACTCTTTCCCACTCAAATTTGCATCTATCTCATCAAGTATCAAAACTCCACCACTTTGTCTATACTTACTACTAACTGATAGATATGCCAATCTTATACGATTTAACTCTCCAGAGCTTACTTTACTTAGTGTAGTTTTAGCTAAGTTTACCTCAATCTTATCAAACCCATTTACACTAAGTTCATCACTATTTATAGAAAACACAATATCCTCTAAAAATAGTTTTTTACAATAATCCTTTATATCTCCATTTAAACTCTCAATCGCTATTTTTCTCTCTTTTGTTAGTTTTTTCCCACTATCATGAAGCTTATTTAAAAGATTTTCTCTTTTTCTTATCTTCTCCTCTTTTTCAAACTCAATATTTTCATATCTTTTTAACTCTTCTTTTTTCTCACTTAAGTACGATAAAGCCTCTTCTATCGAACCATATCTACTTTTTAAAGATGATAAGTTTTCTAACCTATCTAGTAGGCTCTCTATATCAAGTTCATCAAGTTCACTAAGCTCATCCTTTGCAGTCTCTAGTTCTATTTGTAGAGTATTTATCGCTTCACTAAAAAAACTACTATCTTTTTCTAAAAGAGATAGAGCATCTATGACATTTGACTCCAACTCAAAGATAGCACCAGCCTTTCCTATCGCTTCCTCTATCTTCTCTTTTTTACTAAGTAGTTTTTTCTGCTCTAAAAGTTCTTCATACTCTCCAACTTTAGGATTTATCCCCTCTATCTTTTCTATCTCAAAAGTAGCAAACTCTTTAAGCTCTACTACTTTTTTTTCTTCCTCTTCAATCTTTTCTAACTCTAAACTTACCTTTTTAAACTCAACAAAAAGCTCTCTAAAGTTTTTTAAGTTTTTATCATGAGAGATTGTTTTTTTAGTAGCAACTAAATCTAAAAGAAGCAAAAGATTATGGTTTTCAAACTCACTAAACTCTCTTAGATTTAAATAGTTTATAAAAGTCTTTGAAACATTTAAAAGATTTTTTTTAGATAGTTGTGAGCCATTTATAAAGTATCTTGTTGATTTTGAACTAACCATACGAAAGATATTTTCCTCTTCACTCTCCAGCCCATACTCTTCCAAATCTAACTTATCATCTACCACACACTCTAAAGCTTCACTTATAGCATCTTTGTACCCAAAAGCACTCAATAAAGTATTCATAAATACACTTTTACCACTTCCACTACTACCACTAAAAACAATCAAGTTTTTATTAAAATCAAGCTCTAAATCATCAAATAAAATGCTCTTTTTTATCTTAATCCTATTTATCACTTACTACCCCAATCAAGCTTTTGTTTTATCACATCAAAATAATTTCTCTCCAGCCGGTGAATCATGTTTATACTACTTTTTGAAATCCAAACTCTAACTCTTTTATAATCACTAAAATCAAACTTATCCTGTCCATCTATAACTATCACAACATGAGAGTTAGACTTAAAACTAACTTCAAAATCAGCTGGCAAAACTATAGGTTTTTGAGTCAAAGAGTGAGGACATATAGGAGTAAGTATCAAAGCCTCAGTAAAAGGAAAAACTATAGGTCCACCAGCACTTAGATTGTAAGCAGTAGAGCCAGTAGGAGTAGAAACTATAAGTCCATCTCCATAATAATTGTTTATATGTTTATCCTTTAGATTAGATATTTTTGAAGAAGCATAAGCATCAAGATCTGCCATACCTTCAACAGATGGTCTTATCAAAACTACATCATTAAAAGCAACTAACGATTTGTTTTTTTCTCCCTCTAACTCAACTTCTAAAAACATCCTCTTATCTATACGATATTTTTTTTGAACTATTTTTTGAACAAACTCCTCTATCTCCTCTAACTTTATATCAGTCAAAAAACCAAGTCGTCCAGCATTTATCCCTAAAATCGGTTTGTTATACTTATATGCTCTTCTTGCCAGTGAAATTAGAGTTCCATCCCCACCAATAGAAACTAAAATATCTACTTTATTAAAAAGTTCATCCTCATCAATCCCTTCACACTCCAAATAACCAGCAGACCTCTTTGAAACCAAAAGTTCTATTCCAAAACTTCTTAATTTCTCCTTTAACCTTAGATAATAAGGTCTAAGCTGTGGAGATTTTGGTCTAACAACCAAACCAACACACTCAACTCTTTCTATAGGCTGTAAATCATTTAAAATTTGCAACTTAACTATCTCTTACTTTCAAGTATTTTTCAAGTCCTATATCAGTCCATTCTCTATTTTTTGCCAAAAATCCCTGAACATCCTTCCAAACTTTAGCAAAATCCTTACTCTTAGCACTCTTCTCTTTTGCTACCTCTATCATAGCCTTTTTAGCTTCACTCATAACTTCACTAGGAAACTCCAGTATCTTAACTCCAGCTTTTTTTACAGTTTCTAACTCAACTGCATTTTTATACTGAAACTCACTAAGCATATTTGAATTCATCTCATTTGATGCCATCTCTATCATGAGTTGTTGCTCTTTGGAAAATTTTGCAAACTTTTGCTTGTTAAAAACAAGACTTAACATACTTCCAGGTTCATGCCACCCTGTGTAGTAATTTTTAGCTACCTTTTGAAAGCCCATCTTAACATCCAAACTTGGTCCAAGCCACTCAGTAGCATCAAGTAAATTTCTCTCCAAAGCCACATATATCTCACCAGCAGGAAGCAAAGTAGGCTTAACTCCAAGCTTTGCAAAAACCTCTCCACCAAGCCCAGGGATTCTCATCTTCAACCCCTTTAAATCAGCCAAAGATTTTATCTCTTTTTTAAACCAACCACCCATCTGAACTCCAGTATTTCCACCTTTAAATGGCACTAGATTATACTTATCATAAAGCTCTCTCCAAAGCTTCATACCATTTCCAAAATCCATCCAAGCATTCATCTCCTGAGCTGTCAATCCAAAAGGATACCCAGTGAAAAGATTAAAAGCTTCATTTTTCCCTTTGTAGTAGTAAGATGCTGAGTGATAAGCATCCAAACTCCCACTACTAACTGCATCAAAAACTCCAAGTGCAGGAACAAGAGTATTTTTCGCATAAACCTTTATCTTGATACTTCCTTCACTTATTTCATTTACCCTTTTTGCAAATCCTTCCACTCCAGTCCCCATAATAGGAAAATTAGCAGGCCATGAAGTAGCAAGTTTTATCTTTATAGTTTTTCTTCTTTTTATGTGAACATTTTTTGCACTACCATCCTTTTGACAACCACCAAGAGCAACTGCTCCAGCCCCAATAGCTCCAACTTTTATAAAATCTCTTCTTTTCATGATACTTCCCTTGAGTATAAATTGTAGTTATTTTAGCATTTTTTAATAAATCTTGATAAATACTGAATATAAGCATATAATCTAAAGCTAGCCTTTATTATAATAAAACAGCAATAAACCATCGGAGAACACTATGCAAGTAGCAGTAGATATATCGTTACCAAATGTTATATCATTGATTTCACAAATGTCATTAAATGAACTTGAAGAAGTTAAAAACAAAATTGTAGAAAAAGAGCTTTATTTTAAAGAATTCCAAAAAGATAAAATCGAAAATATCATGAATGATTTTAAAAAAGAAGATTATTCAACTAACTTTTTACAAGATTTAGAAAATGGATTAAAAAAGAGTTCTTTTTATAATGAAAATTAAACCTATCAGAGATGATTTAAAAACTTATCTCAAAAAACATAACCTTGAAAAAAAGTATGTAAAATCTAAAAAACTATTTGAAAAAGACCCATTTTACCCATCTTTAAATACTGAGATTTTAGAACCAAAAGATAGACTTATATACTCTTTTAGATTAGATAAAAAATATAGGGCAATATTTATATATACAAGTAACAATACTATAGAAATAATAGCCTTTACAAATCACTATAAATAAAATGGAGAACAAATGGCAAAAGTAGCAACAGGAAGAGATTTAGGAAAAAGCAGACTCTTAGATGAGTTTAATGCCTCACTTATGTTTGATAAAGAGTTATACAAAGAGGATATAAAAGGCTCACTCGCTCATGCAAGTATGCTTACAAAACAAGGGATACTAACTGATGAGGACTTTGCAGATATACAAAAAGGACTTTTACAGATAAAAGATGAGATAGAAAATGGTGAGTTCATCTTTGATATAGGTGATGAAGATATACACATGGCTATCGAAAAAAGACTTACCAACCTTATTGGTGATGCAGGAAAAAGACTACACACTTCAAGAAGTAGAAATGACCAAGTAGCAACTGACTTTAGACTTTACACTCAAAAGCAAAATATCATCTTAAAAAATCTGATAAAAGAGGTTTTAGCTACACTTTTAGAAGTAGCAAAAGAGCATACATCAACCCTGCTTCCAGGTATGACTCATCTTCAACATGCTCAACCTATAAACTTTGGTTATCATATGATGGCTTATTTTGCTATGTTTAAAAGAGATTTAGAGAGATTTGAAAGCTCATATAAGAGAAACAACATATCTCCTCTTGGTTGTGCAGCACTTGCTGGAACTCCATATCCGATAGATAGAGATGAAACTGCAAAAGAGTTAGGGTTTGAACACCCTTCTATAAACTGCCTTGATACTGTAAGTGATAGGGATTTTGCACTAGAAATACTTTTTAACATCTCAACTCTTGCAATGCATATATCAAGACTAAGTGAAGAGTTAGTACTTTGGGGAAGTAGTGAGTTTAACTTTGTAGTTTTGAGTGATGATTACTCTACAAGTAGCTCTATCATGCCTCAAAAGAAAAATCCAGATGTTCCAGAACTTTTAAGAGGTAAAACAGGCAGGGTTTATGGAAACCTTATCTCACTTCTTACTGTCATGAAAGGACTTCCACTTGCCTACAACAAAGATACTCAAGAGGATAAAGAGGGAGTTTTTGATAGTGTAAAAACAGCTACAATCTCACTAACAATCCTAAACGAAGTTTTAAAAACTATGTGGGTAAATAAAGATGCTATGCAAATGGCAACAAAAAAAGGACATCTAAGTGCAACTGATTTGGCTGATTATTTGGTAAATCAAAAAGGTTATGCTTTTAGAGATGCTTATAAGTTGGTTGGTAGCATAGTTGATGAACTTGAAAAAAGTAAAAAAGATATAAGCGATATAAGCTTAAGTGAACTACAAAAGTTTGACAAAAATATAACTGAAGATGTCATAGAAAAACTTGACCTTAAAAACTCTATGAATGCTAGAGATAGCTTTGGTGGTACTAGTGAGAGTTCAACTAAACAACAGATAGAAATCTTTGAAAAATGGCTTCATGAACTTTAACGGCTTTAGTAAAAAAGGTATAGAGTTTCTAAAAGAGGTAGAAAAAAACAATACAAAAGAGTGGTTTGAGACTCACCGACATATCTGGCAAAAAGAGATACGAGATGTGAGTAGTTCTTTTGTCTTAGAGATGGGTGAGACTCTGCAAATCTTAGAGCCAGAGATAAACTTTGAGCCAAAAACAGGTAAAAGCCTTTTTAAAATCTATCGAGATACAAGATTTTCAAAAGACAAAACTCCTATAAAAAGTAAAATAGGTCATATATTTTGGCAAGGAAGTGGACACAAGATGCAAAGTAGCTCCTTTTATATCCACTACAACAAAGATAGTTACTTTATAGCAAGTGGCATAAGAGGATTTAAACCACCTCTTTTAAAAAAATATAGAGAGTACATAACAGATGAAAATCACTCATATGAGCTAGAAAAAATTCTTAAAATGATAGAGAAAAAGCGCTATAACCTACCAGAAGATAGATACAAAAGAGTTCCAAAAGAATTTGCTAATGATTTTAAATATAAAGAGTTAACACTTTTTAAGTCAATGTTTGCTTACAAAGAGTATAAGATGGATGAAGTCTTTTTTTCAAAAGATATTATAGATAGATGCTTTAAAATCTACGAAGATCTACACCCACTTCAAAAGTGGGTATATGAAATGACTATCTAACTACACTAACCTTAGTTCCTCTTCTTACCTTTTTAAAGATAAGCTTTGCTACATGATAAGGGAGTCTTATACAACCATTTGTCCCTGGGTATCTTTTTATATATTTACTAGCATGAAGTCCTATACCACCACTTGTAAGTCGCATCCAGTTTTTAAGACTAGCTCCAACAAATCTCAAACCTCTTTTACTACCTCTAAACTTTCTTCTATCTCCATGATAAACCAGTCTTCTACCTCTATAATAGTTTCCAAAAATAGTCGATCTTTTGTTTAATATTTTCTCTCTTATCCTAAAAGTTCCATACGGTGTATGTTTATCTCTGTAAATCTTAGTATTTGGTTCAAACTTTCTTCTTGCCCCCGTAGTACAAGGAGAGCATAGTGCTACTCTTCCATTTACATAAAGCCAAACTCTCTGAGTTGAAACATCAACTTTTAGCTTAGTATTTCTACCATTTGCTTTTCTTAAAAGCCTTCTGTTTTTATATACAGCATAACTTCTTCTAAAGTTCACTTTTCTTGAAAAATCTCTATAACTTTTTATCTTTGCTATACTTTTACTATTTATTACTTTTTTATGTTTTATTCTTTTATACACTCTATCTAAAGCCATTTTAGTACTTTTACCAACCCATCTATCTGCTTTTTTTAAATGATGTGCTTTTTGAAACTTTTTTATAGCTTTTATGGTTTTAGAGCCAAGTTTTCCATCAGCTTTTAGCTTTAAATGAAGTTTTTTATCATGATTTATAGTATATTGAAGTTTTTTTACTATTTTTTTATTTTGAGTACACTTTTTACTCATATCATTAGTACAAATATCAGGTTTATTATAAAAATATCCCTTTGCAAAAACAGACGAAACTAAAACAAAAAATACTACTAATTTCCTCATAATCAAAATCTCCTCGAAAAATTAAAGAAGATTTTATCAAAAAAAAGTAAACAAGCCTATATTGTAGTTGATAATACTTGCTTTATTTCAGGAGATGGATCACCTAAATAAAATCCTTGGGAAAAATCAGCCCCTAGTGACAAGACTTTTTCTTGTACTTCCCAAGAGTGTATATACTCTGTAATAGTTTTCGCACCCATCTTTTTAGAAAAGGCTATGATAGCCTCTGTTACTATCTCAGCTTCTTTATTTGTAACGATATCTTTTATCAAGCTCCCATCTATTTTAATATAGTCAGCTTTTAGGTTTATAATATGCTCAAAATTTGCATAACCACTTCCAAAATCATCTATTGCTATCTTTATACCATAGTTTTTAACTTCATGAATAAAATCATTTATAACTGTATAATCTTCTATTTCTTCAGACTCTGTTATTTCAAAAACAAGTTTTTCTCGATTATTACACTCTCTTATTTTTTCAATAATATAAGCTCTTGTATTACTATCATTTATATCTTCTACAGTAAAATTTATAGAAAACTCATAGTGTGGAGTTTTCTTTAGCTGATTTATTGTTTTATCTATCATGATTTTTGTAATCAAAGGGTATAATTTAGCTTTTTTAGAGATATCTAAAAATAAAAATGGACTTATGACTTTTCCATTTTTATCTATAAGTCTTACCAAAGCCTCATATTTTGTAATAACTCCTATTTTATTATCAACTATAGGTTGAAAGTAAGGGACTATTCTGTCATCTTCAATAGCATCTTTTATCTTATGTATCCATTCAATGTTTTCTTTATAATTACTCTCTGTATTCATTTCATGATTAAATATTAAGTATTTTTTATTTTGCTCTTTAGCAATTGTTCTAGCTTTCATTGCTAAAGATAACAAAGCTTTAAAAGAACTATCAAATTGATAGTAAGATATACCACCACTTACTGTTAGAGCTACACATTTTTCTTCATTACAAGCTTTAGTTTTTTCTTCTATCTTTGATATGATTTTCAACATAAGCTTTCTAGATTTTTCTATATCTAAAATACTTTCTTCAAAAGCTAATATATACTCATCATTATGGTGTTTATATATTTTACAAACTTCCTCTTCAAAAATATCTTTTAAAACTTCTGATATAAAAACAAGGACATTATCTCCCATTTTTTCACCATAAAAATCATTTATCTGTGAAAAATTATCAATATTTAAATATAAAAGTATAGGATTTTTCATAGCATCTAAATCTTTTTGAAGTTGAACAGTCGTATATAAACCTGTTAAAACATCAACTCTTTGCTCTTTTAATGCTAACTTGCTCTCCTCAAGTTCAGTTACATCATGTCTAACACCTATATACTCTACTATTCCTTGGTTTTCATCTAAAACTGGGATAATTGTTGCATCAACTATATATCTTCCACCATCTTTTTTCTTGTTTTTAACAATACCTTTCCATATCTTTTTTTGTTTTATCGTTTGCCACAAATCTTTAAAAGCATCTTTTGGCATATCAGGATGTCTGACCATGTTATGAGGCATACCTATAAGCTCTTGTTCACTGTATCCCGAGATTTCACAAAATTGTTTATTTACATAAGTTATAATTCCTTTTGGATTAGTTTTACTTACTATACTTGTTTCATCAATAGCCATCTTATATCCATCCAAAAATGAAATACTCTTATCAAGCTTTTTACTCATACTATTAAATGATTCTAGAGTATTTCCAATCTCATCTTTTGTAGTAACTTTTAAATGTATATTTTTTTTACCATTTGCAATTAAATCATTTGCAACTTTTAACTCTTTTAAACTATCAGTAACAGAGTAAAAAAGTGCTCCAAAAATATATAATGCACTTCCTAGTATAAGAAAAAAGCCTATCATCAAAGTAATAAAAATAAATTCATTCTCTCTTTTCATCTCTTTTATAAGACTTTCATACATATCCATATATAAGTTATATAATTTTGTTTGAGTATTTATAACTTCAGTAGCACTTCTAAAAAACTTTTTACTATCATATGATAAATTATTTTTTAAAATGATATTTTTATTTATAGCATCTAAAATTTTATTTAACTTATAATCAAACTCCACTGATAACTTATGAGTTTCTAAAAAGCCATCTGTTTCATACAAAATATTATCACTAAGCAGAGTGCTTTCTAAAGATTTTATAAAGGTATATTTTCTAAAAATCTCACTCTTTTCTTTATCACTTATCTTCCCTTTTACAAAAACTCCCACAACTTCACCTCTTAGTTGAGCAATATTTTCTTGAAGTAACAACAATTTTTCTTGTAAAAGTTCTGCTATAAAATTCACTTTTGAACTTTTACTAGAACCAAATGAGTTTTTATTTGTAATATTTTTTAAAGAACTTACTAAATCATCTATTATTTTGTTATGCAATTTAAACAATATTTTTGAGTTAGGAACTTTATCAAAGTTTTTTAACATTATCATATCTTTTTTACTAACTGCATCTATGAAATTTTTACATTTGATTAAAGTATAAAAATGATTTCTATCAAATCCTAATATATTTTTAAATTTTTTATTTATCTCTTCTTCATAAGAAAGTATATCTTTTTTTAAGTTTTTATTTCCACTAAGGTAAGCATTACTTTTACCCCGATGAAGTTCGAGATAATATATAAGAGAATTTATTTTTTTAACATACTCTAAACTAGTCAACTGTTCTTCATATACCTTTTCTTTTTCTATATAGTTAACTATTGTAGTTTTAGATGGAATTATCAATAGTATAAACAAGATACTAACTGAAGCAAAGATTTTACTTCTAAACGATAACTTATTCATAACCTTTATTAAAGGCATTAAAAGATTCTTAAACTGCAAAACTATATCCTTTATTTTATATATTTATTATATCATTCAATTATTAAATCACAATATCATAAAGTTCTATAATAAATTTTACCCCTTTCCCCTCTTCACTCTCTACTTGTAAACTACCACCTAATTTACTATTTACAAGATTGTGAGCAATATTCATTCCAAGTCCACTTCCACCTTTTCCTCTTTTTGTAGTAAAATATGGTTCAAAGATTTTTTATTTTTGTTCATCATTTAACCCTTTACCATTATCTTCATATATAATCTTTAAGTTTTTATCTTTAACAGATGCAAAGATTTTTATCTCTCCATCCTCTTTATATTCTCATCTATATCAACTATAACTTTATGCTTTGTTTTTTTTAAGTTCATTATGCAAAGACAAAAGTATCTCTTCTATATACTCTTTTAAAAAAACTCTCTTGATTCATCAGTGCTTTAATCAACTGCAACCTGCTTAAAACTTTTTACAAGCTCTACTGCCATTGAAAGATTTTTTTGAATAGATTTATTTAAAGTTTTATTTGTTTCCAAATAATTTCTAAAATCATCTTCACTCAAACTCGCACTTACAAAAAGTTTCTCTAAGTTTTCACCCTCTTAAAAAAGATGAGTTATACCAGTAAGTGCCATTCCTACAGGAGTATTTATCTCATGTGCTATTCCTGCCACCATACCTCCTAAGCTTGCCATTTTTTCCGACTCAATCAACTTAGCTTCAGAATTTTTTATCTCCACAATCTTCTCTTCTAACTCTTTATTTAACTTTGCAAGTTCATTATAACTGTTTTTAAGCTCATTTGATTTAAACTGTTTTAGTTCTCTTTCTCTAAAGAAACTTTGATAAGTAGCATATAAAAGATAATGCCCTGAAATTTCAAGACAACTTTTTACATCAATTTATTTCCACCTCATATGCTTCCTAAATCATGCCACTTTTTGTATAAAATCAAGATAAATATTCATCGGTTTTTTATAGTTTATTGAAAAATGAAACCTCTTAAAATTATATTTGTGGATAAATGCTTTGATTCCCTCTTTTAGCTCCTTTATAGTTTGATAGTCTGAAATATAGATATTGTTCTGTTTAAATGTTCTAAAAAATCTCTCTATGATGATGTTATCAATAGTTCTACCTTTACCGTTCATTGAGATTTCTATCTTGTGATCTTTTAGTATTTGTGTATGTTCATGGCTTGTGTATTGGCTACCTTGATCTGAGTTAAATATCTTTGGTGCTGGATACTTAGCTAATGCCATTTTGAGCACATCTGTAGCCAATGTTGCATCCATTGAGTTTGAAAGTTTATAAGCTAAAATAGCTCTTGTATTCCAATCAATAATAGCGGCTAAATACATAAAGCCACCATTCATTCTGATATAGGTGATGTCACCTCCATACTTCGTTAGGTGTATCGATTTTGACTGCTTTAGTTTTTTGTCCTGTTTTGTACCAGTATGGTTTGAGTAGGTATGGATAGACAGGATGTTCACTATTTTTGATACTAGTAACTTTCTTCTTATGTAGATAGAGGGCTTGGATACCTAGTATCCCCATATATTTTAGAACTCTATTGTTGCCTATGGTGTATCCATCTTCTAAAAGTTGTTGATGTATCATTCTGTAGCCGTAGTCTGGGTTATCTGTATATATTTCATCTATCTGATTGAGTATTGTTGCTAAATGGTATGGGCTTATAATAGAGTGTAGTTCTGTTGATTTCTAAAAGCTTTTGTCTGTCTTGTCATTGAAAGTGTTGTGAGCTTGGAGTCGACAAGATCTTTTTTATCAGATAAGTCCAAGCTCTTTAGCTTTCCCACCGCCCAATCTCTCTCTATTGTAGTTTTCCCTAATCCTCTGGCTAAAGCATCATTTTCTTTTTTTAGCTTCTCCATTTTTTCTTTATTCTCTAAAGCATTATTGTCTGACTCAAATGCTTTAGAGGCATTTGCTAAAAACTCTTTTTTCCAATTCTGTATGGTTTTAGGTGTCACTTTATACTGTGTCGCTAGCTCACCTAGAGTTTGCTCCTCTTTGAGTAGTTCTCAATACTACTTTTGCTTTTTGTTCTAGGGTATATGTTTGCCTTTTTTTCTTTGCCATATTCTTCTCCTAAAATTTTGCTTTATTATAGCTATTTTTGGAAATTAATCTTCATGAAAAATTGTTCAGGTTTTTCAGGGCATCATCACTTTCCATAACTACATCAAGTAAAATCAAAGCTATGTCAGGATTTTTTTCAACAACTTTTACTGCCTCTTCTCCACTAAAAGCTGTAAAAACTCTATTCCTTTTTCATGAAACTCAAACTTTGATAAAACTGACTTAGTGATAGTATGAACTTCTCTCTCATCATCTACTATCAAAATCTTCCATTTTGAAAGGTTTGTTTTTTTACTAGTATCTTCTGATTTTTTTTCAGCAAATTTTAGCATTATATCCCCTCCATTATGTATCTTAAGTTAAGTACATATCTACGGAACGAAGTTTTTTTTAATTGTAAGACAAGCTTAAGGGCGACACCTGCCCTTATGAGTGATAGTTTGGTGCCTCTTTAGTGATAGTTACATCATGCACATGACTCTCTTTAAGTCCTGCACTTGTTATCTCTACAAACTCTGCCTTTTCTTGGAAAGTTGGTATATCTTTACTTCCAACATATCCCATAGAAGCTCTAAGACCTCCTATAAGTTGATGTATAACTTGACTCATCTTTCCTCTATAAGGAACCATACCCTCTATACCTTCAGGTACTAGTTTATCAGCTGCTGTTCCCTCTTGGAAGTATCTATCATTGCTACCTTTTTGCATAGCTCCTATACTTCCCATACCTCTATAACTTTTATACTGTCTTCCTTGGTACATGATAACATCCCCTGGAGACTCTTCAGTTCCAGCAAGCAGACTTCCTATCATAACTGAACTAGCTCCAACTGCTAAAGCTTTTGAAACATCACCTGAGTATTTTATACCACCATCAGCGATAACTGGTACTCCAAACTCTGCACCCTTTTTTGCACAAGTATCTATCGCTGTTATTTGAGGAACTCCAACTCCAGCAACAATCCTAGTTGTACATATACTTCCAGGACCTATACCTACTTTTACTGCATCTGCTCCTGCTTTTATAAGTGCTTCTACTGCCTCTGGAGTTGCTACATTTCCAGCTATGATATCTATATCAAACTTATCTTTTATAGATTTTACTGTATCTATAATTCCTTTGCTATGTCCATGAGCAGAGTCTAAAACAAGTACATCAACACCAGCCTCTATCAAAGCTTCTGCCCTATCTAACTGACCAACACCAATAGCAGCTCCAACTCCAAGTCTTCCAAACTTATCTTTGAAAGAGTTAGGGAACTCTTTTCTTTTAATAACATCTTTTATAGTTACAAGTCCAGCTAACTTTCCATTTTCATCTACTAAAGGAAGTTTTTCTATCTTATTAGTTTTAAAAATCTCCTCTGCTTCATCTAAGCTAATGCCGTGAGGAGCAGTGATAAGTTTACTACTTGTCATGACATCTTTTACTTTTCTACTCATATCTTTTTCAAATCTTAAATCTCTGTTTGTAAGTATCCCAACAAGTTCACCTTCACTGCTTACAACAGGAAATCCAGAGATTTTATACTCACTCATCAATGCCTCAGCATCAGCCAACACAGCATCGGGAGTTAAACTTATAGGTTCATTTATAACTCCACTCTCACTCTTTTTTACTCTTCCAACTTCTCTAGCTTGAGTCTCTATATCCATATTTTTATGAATAATTCCTATTCCACCAAGTCTTGCCATCTTTATAGCTGCTGCACTCTCTGTTACTGTATCCATAGCTGCAGATACAAAAGGGATATTTAAAAAGATATTTTTTGTCAATTTTGTGCTTATATCTACCTCTCTTGGTAAAACCTCAGAATACTGAGGAACTAAAAGTACATCTTCAAAAGTTAATGCTCTTGCTCTTATTTTCACTATATCTCCCTTTTATAATCTATAATCTTTTCTAAACTCAAAGCACCATCAAACATAGTTTTCTCATCAAATGCTTTTGCTATAAACTGCCCACCTATCGGTAGTCCATCACTACTTTTCCCAATAGGAATCGAAATCGCAGGTAATCCTACCAAGTTTACTGCAATAGTGTAAATATCACTCAAATACATTTCTAAAGGATCTTTTTTACTATCAAAATCAAATGCAGGGGTAGGAGTAACTGGAGTAAAAATCAAATCAGCCTCTTCAAAGATAGCATCAAACTGTTCTTTTATCAAATGCCTTGCTTTTTGAGCTTTGATATAGTAAGCATCATAATACCCACTACTCAAAACAAAAGTTCCAAGAAGAATCCTTCTTTTTACCTCATCTCCAAAACCATCTCCTCTAGTTTTAAAATACATATCTTTCAAGCTAGAAACATCAGCTCTATTCCCATATCTAACACCATCATAACGACTTAGATTTGCACTTGCTTCTGCAGTTGCTAAAATATAGTAAGTAGCTACATCATATTTTGAGTTAATCATATTTTTATAGATAATCTTATGACCAGCATCTTCCAAAGCTTTTATAGAGTTTTTTATCTCTTTTTGAACTTCATCTCCAGCCTCTACGATATAGTTTTCTATAACTGCGATAGTAAGTTTTCTATCTCCATCGAGACTTTCACTTACCCTCTGGTGAACCATATCAACACTTGTAGAATCTTTTTTATCATGACCTGCCAAAATATCATATAAAATAGCCGAATCCTCTACATTTTGAGTAATAGGACCTATTTGATCAAGACTACTAGAAAATGCACTTAGCCCATATCTACTAACTTTTCCATAAGTAGGTTTCATCCCAACACATCCACAAAAAGCAGCAGGTTGTCTGATACTTCCACCTGTATCACTTCCAAGTGCTGCGATAGCAAGTCCAGCTCCAACAGCTGCTGCACTTCCTCCACTACTTCCACCTGGTACTTTTGTATTATCCACTGGATTTAAAGTTTTTCCATAGTAAGAAGTTTCAGTAGAACTTCCCATAGCAAACTCATCCATATTACATCTTCCAAATGCACTTAGTCCACTATCTACCATCTTCTCGATAACAGTTGCATTGTAAGGAGCTTTATATCCTTGTAGGATTTTTGAGCTACAAGTAACATCCCAACCTTTTACCTGTATGTTATCTTTTACAGCGATAGGAACTCCACTTCCATACTCACTTATATCACTATCTATCAACTGCTCTACATAAGCACCGATTTGCTTTTGTTCTTTAATCTTTTCTTTTAAATCTTTTTTAAACTCTGACAATTCATCTTTTGAGAGTTGTAAGGCTTCTTTTAGTGTTATCAATAAAAATCCCCTTAATAAATTTTGAGCATTCTATCCAAATATAACTAAGAAAATAATTTTTTAAATATCCTTTTAAGAAACCCAACTTTAACATATCTCTTTTTTGTTTGATCCAGCTTTTTTTCAAGATACTTATTTGCTTCTTTTATCTTTTTAGGTTTAAACTTATTCATCTTCTAAAATCTTCTCTATCTCTTGCATTGACTCACTATTTTTAAGTAAAAACTTTATCTCTATTCTTCTTGAAGCATTTTTATCCTCTACTCCATCAACTTTTATAGGATCTAGGTAACTTCTTCCACTTGCCATAACAATAGGTTTTATATCATACTTTTTAGCAAAATCCAATCCCAAAAGAAAGTTCATAACTGAATATGCTCTTTTTTGTGAAAGCTGTAAATTATAAAGATAAGTACCATCACTATCACTATGACCTTCTATAATAATCCTATCTAAATGTTTTCTAATCTCTTCATTTTCTACAAGGGTTTTGATATATCTACTAAATACATCTTTCAAGTTCTCTTTTGCATCCTCTTTTAAAACAGCCTTTCCTTTGTCAAACAAAACTTTAGATGAAAGCCTTAAAACTCCACTTTTATCTATACTTACTTTATCTCCCAAAGACTCTTTTAAAGCAGATATAACTTTTATCTTTATACCTGTGAGACTTTTTATCCTACTCTTTGTACTTTGCAAATCACTCACAAGCTTTTCATATCTTGTCTCTTTATCATTTAACTTTGCTAAAAGAGCTACCATCTGCTCATCTTTTAGTTTTATACTATGATTTGCATCTACTAACTGATTTGATAATACTAAAATATTACCTTTATATTTTTTTATATCCCTATCTTTTTTACCCAAAGTTTGATTTAAATCATTTATATCAGTTTGAAGAAGGACTATTTTATTACTTAAGTTTGAAAGCGATGCTTTTTGTTTTAAGAGCATCGACTTTAAGTTTTTTATCTCTCTATCTTTTAAAGTAAGAGTGTTTTTTACAGTTGCTAAATTTTTCTTTTTCGAGTTGAGGTTTGATTTTAAGACTATCGACTTAACTACTATCGCACCTATTAAAAGTATAAAGACAAACAAAAGCCCAGCCATCAAATCTGCATAAGATATCCAAAAATTTGTGTTATCTGAGTTTTGTTTTCTTTTAAACATATCTTTACTTACTTTTCATGATCTTATCTACTCTACCAACTACCTCATCACTTTTCTTTACCACTATATCAGCAAAATTAGCAAGATTTTTAACAATACTTCCTACCTCTTTATCCACACTACCTAAAGACTCTTGCATAGATGAGTCAAATCTTTCTAATGCAGAAGTAAAACTCTCTACTTTTTTATCTATATCTTCACTAGCCTTTATAACAGTTGTTGACTTAGACAAAGTTTTTAACTCATTTCCTATCTCTTTCATCTGCCCTGTTATATCGGAAAATGACTCTTTAGTCTTTTCTAAAAGTTCTTTATATGTATCTATATAGGAGTCATTAAACTGCTTCATGAAGTGTATGTTAAAGTTTTCTTTTAAAGAGTAAATCAACTCCTCATTTTGCATCTGGTTTTGAGCAAATTTATAATGTTCAAGAGAGATATCATCCCAAAGATGTTTTTTATATGCCCTTCTAACTAAAAGCATACTTTTTTCTATCTTTGTCAAACCCCTCTTTTCAAACATCATCCACCAAATAGATAAAAATATACCAAAAATAGAAGCATAAAAAGCTGTTCCAACTCCACCAAGTAAAACTGAAATCTCTCTATCCAATGCATCCGTAGAACTCACTGAAAAATCAGGCATAGAAATCGCAATAGCTACAAATGTACCTAAAATTCCAAGCATAGGAAATATAGTAGTAGCAACTGAAGCAAAGTTATCATTTCTAAATCCACTAAAATACTTTTCAAAAAATGACTCTATTTTCATAGTTGACTTTTTCTTTCCATTTATCTTTAGAAGAGTCTTTCTTATAGCATCTTTTAAATCCTCTTCCATATCTGAAAAGTGATTTTTTATCTTACACGAAGTATAGTAAGCATTATGAGGGATAAAAAGCAAAAATATAAGGAATATTATCCCAATAATTACAACAGTATGCACCTCCATTTTAAATGGTAAATATCCAAAATAACTAGCCACTACAATTCCAAAAATCGCTAAGGGAAGTGATAAAATAAACAGATAACTAACAAATGAATAACATCCTATCTTTTGCTCTTGTGTTAACATAAACCATCCTTTTTATAAATACTCTGATGATATCAAAAAAACAGTCTTTTAATTATTAAAAAGTAAACAATAGTTAACTTCTAAGAAAATTCTAAGAATCTATCCTCTATCTGCCTTTTTATATCTTCATAAACAAAACTATCTTTAAACTCTCCAAACCTCCCACCACTAGCATTTGCATGACCACCACCATCAAAAACCTCTTTTGCTAGTAAACTTACATCTATCTTATTATTCGCCCTTAGAGAAATATTTTTTCTACTATTTATATCCATAAAAAAGTCAAATTCTGGATTTTTTACTAAAAAGCCATTCCCTATAATAGAACTGTTTCCAACTGAATAAGTTAAAATTCCTCTACTTCCTTTATAGTAAACACTCATCTTATCTTTATTTTTAGTTAAAAGCTCCACTACATATTCACTAACTAAGTTTTCTAAAGTATTATTCCCTTCTTGCATAAAAAAGCTCTTTTTTATAGGGTGAAGATTATCATCCAAAGCTATATGAGCATCCCTCTCACCTATAAACTTTGATGCCTGCTCTATTATAGATTTTATATAATTAAAACTATCTTCACTAAACATTATCCTATTTATCTCTCTAGCACTCATGACATATCTTGCCAAGACTTTTCCCACCTCAAATCTTTTCTTTTGTTCAACCAACCATATATCATAAGCATTTACACACTCCACATACTCTTCCAAATCATCAATCACACCACTACTTTTAAACCAATCATAAGTAATCTTAGTAGCACATCTACTCACATCTAAGTGATACCAACTATACTTTTCAGCTACCTCTTCTCCACTTTTATGATGATCTAAAAGAAGTATCTCAACATCTTTTTCTATATCTTTTATACTATCTTCCAAAAATACTGCTTGTTCTAAAGTAAGATTTAAATCACTTATCATGATAAGATTTTGACTAAATCCATCCTCTTTAATACTCCCTACTATCTGAGTTAATCTCTGTGTTATCTCATCACCATAGTTAGAGTTAAAAAACTCTATATCCTTAAAAACTCTATCAGTTATAAGCTGACAACTATATCCATCTAAATCTGTATGAGACAAATGATAAACTTTTTTACTCAATTTTTTCCTTTATATATCTTCTATTTCTATCGAGCCTAAAACTTCAAACTTAGCAGTAGGATCTATCTCAGCATGAGAGAGAACCACTATATCCAATCCAAACTTTTTAAATATATCTGCCAAAGATTTTCGTAAAGCTGGATCTACTATCAAAACAACTGGTGCTATCCCTCTTGCTAATATCTCTGTCGCCTTATCACTAACAGTACTAACAAGTGAGTTTATACCACCTATGTTTAGAAGCAACTCTTTATATCCATCTTTATCTACAAGTTTTTCTAAAAGTTTTTGCTCAGTTGGTGGAGCTAGGGTTAAAAGCTTTACAACTCCACTCTCATCCACATACTGCTTTGTTATAACCCGAGCAAGTCTTACTCTAACCTGTTCTACTATTAAGTCAACACTTTTACTAAACTCAGCTATATCACTTATCACCTCTAAGATAGTTATCATATCTTTTATAGGTAGTTTTTGAGCTAGTAACTCTTTTAAAACCTTTTGTATAAGTCCTATTGAAGCTACTTTTGAAACTTCATCTACAACTACTGGATAACTTTTTTTAACACTCTCTAAAAGCTCTTGAACATCTTGCCTTGTTAAAAGCTCATCTGAGTGCTCTTTTAAAAGTTCAGTTATATGAGTAGAGATAACAGTAGATGGATCAACAACTGTATAACCCTCTGTTATAGCATCCTCTTTCAAACTAGGTTCTATCCATATTGCATCAAGTCCAAAAGCTGGTTCTTTAGTTTTTATGCCATCTATCTCACCGGTCGCCAGTCCACTGTCCATTGCTAAGAATTTATCAGGATATATCTCTCCACTTCCTATTTCAACTCCTTTTAGTAAAAGTTGATAGTGATTTGGAGAAAGATGTAGATTATCTCTTATCCTTATTTTTGGAACTACAAATCCAAAATCCCCTGCCATTTTTCGTCTTGTAGTCTTTATCCTATCAAGCAAATCTCCATGCATATTTGGATCTGCTAGTTTTATAAGTGCATATCCTAAATCTAACTCTAAAACCTCTTGTTTTAGTATCTCCTCAATAGCTTTTTCTTCATCCTCTTTTGTTTCTTCACTAGTAGTACTAACTCCCTCACTACTCACTGCTTCACTAGATTCAGCTGGTACTTCTTTATCTTTTGATTCATCTTTACTTTTATATATCGTATATCCAAGCCATAAAAAGATTATCCCCACAAATCCCAAAGAGAGAGTTGGAAGTCCAGGAACTATTGCAAAAACTATCAAGATAAAACCAACTATCAAAAGAGTTTTATAATCATTAAAAAGTTGGTCTATTGCACCATCTGCAAAACTTCCACCATCTTTACTAGCTCTAGTTATGATAATACCAGTAGCAGTTGACATGATAAGGGCTGGAAGTTGAGATACTAAACCATCTCCAATCGTAAGAATAGTATAAGTAGAAGCCGAAGCTGCAGCATCTAAATCAAACTGAAACATTCCTATCAAAAATCCACCTACTATGTTTATGATAGTTATGATAATCCCCGCAACTGCATCACCCTTTACAAACTTACTAGAACCATCCATCGCCCCATAAAAGTTTGCCTCACCTATGATAGCTTCTCTTCTACTTCTTGCAGTTGCTTCATCTATAAGGCCTGCATTTAGATCTGCATCTATTGCCATCTGTTTTCCTGGCATTGCATCAAGAGTAAATCTAGCTGCAACCTCAGCAACTCTTGTTGAACCTTTGGTGATAACCATAAAATTTATAAGCACTAAAATTATAAAAACTATAACACCGATAACATAGTTTCCACCAACAACAAACTGTCCAAAAGATGTGATTATGTCACTAACTGCTTGTGGACCTTTGTAACCCTCACTAAGTATCATCCTCGTTGTAGCTATATTTAAAGATAGCCTATAAAGTGTGATAATCAAAATCAAAGTAGGAAATGTAGTCAAATCAGTAGGTTTTGGAATATAAAGTGAAATCATCATGATAAGTACAGCAACTGCTAAAGATATAGTTAAAAACAGATCAAGTATAGCACTTGGAAGTGGAACAATAATAATAGCAAGTATCATCAAAACAAAAGCAACTATTGCTAAATCTTTTGACTGTTTTATACTGCTTAAAAATCCACTTACTCTGTTTCTTGCTATAACTTCAGCCAAAATTTTTCCTATATTATATCATGAAGAGTCAAGTCATCAAAAAACTCATCTACCTTTTTCTGAAACTTGTTTAAAAAAGGCCATATCATGCAAAAATCACCTTTACCACTTGGACAATGACTTTGCTTTGTAGAGCATTCAAAAACAACTATAGGTTTTTTTTCAACTATTTCTATAACCCTTTTTAAACTTATATCTTTTGGTTTTTTGTTTAAAACAAAGCCACCTTTTGCACCTTTGTATGATTTTAGTATATCTTCTCGTGAGAGCGATTGCAAAACTTTTGCCAAAAAACTTCTTGAGATATCCAATCTTTTTGACAAAGTATCCACATCACTTGGCTCATCACTTTTACTCATCAAAATCAAAGATAAAAGTGCATACTCACTGGCTCTTGTTAATAACATATTTTATATATCCTAATCTATTTTTATAACTATTCTATTGTTTTTAGCTCTTCCTTCATCAGTGTCATTTGAGCCTATAAAATCAACTGCACCTTTTGGAACAACTTTTATCCTATCTTCATCCACTCCTCTATCAACAAGTTCCTCTTTAACTCTATTTGCTCGTCTTAATGCCATATCTACACTATATGCAGCACTTCCTATGCCATCTGTATAACTAGTTAAAGTTACATTCTTTTGCGAATTGTTTCTCAAATCATTTGCTATATATGATATAAGTCCTTTTAATTTAGAGTTTAAAACTAAGTCATCATTGTCAAAATATTTTCCACCTATAACAAATCCACCATCACTTCCACCAAAACTTTGCTTAATCTCTTCTAAATCCGTATCTACCGAAACGGTATCATCAACCTCTGTATTTCCATCATCTACATCTTGATGTTTAGCATCCTCAATAGCTTCATTTCTTCTTGTTATTATTTCATTTACTTGATTTGTAAGTTCATACTCTTTTTTCGTAAGTTCAGCTATTCTTACTTGCTTTTTTAAAAGCTTCGCATAGTATCCAGCTTTAACTCCATCACTCTCACTCGATAGTGCATTTGCTATTTTTGAAGCTTTATAAAGTTCCTCAGAAGCATACTTTTGAACCCCTTTATCTACTTTTGCTTTTTTATACATTTTTATAGCACTTATCACTTCACTATTTTTAACTTGTGGAGTAGCCACAGAAGCATTTTTACCACTACAACCCACAAACAAAAAACCCACTAATACTAAAGAAAAAAGTTTCATGACTACTCCTTACTACTGTTGTTATCACTGCTTGAACCTAAAAGTTCATCTAGCTCATCTAAAACAGGATTATTATCATACTCTTGAACATCACCCTGATACTTATCTTTTTTGGCTTCTAAGTCAGCTATTTTACTGTTTAACTCTTCTATTCTCTTATCTTTTTTAGCTAATAACTTTTCTATTTCACTATTATTACCATTATTTATATTTGGTACAGATGCCGAACACCCTAAGATAAAAAAACTCACTAAAATAGTAAATAAAATTTTCATAACAACTCCTATGCAATAAACTTTACGAATTGTAACATAAAAGTTATTATACTCTAAAAAACTCTTTCGCTTTTTTCTCTAAAAGTTTCATCCTGTCTCGACCCTTAGGCAAACTTTTTCTCAAATCTTTCATCTCTTTTATAAAACTACTTATATTATATGGAAGTTTTTTTTCTAAAAATCGCTTTAAATATTTGCTTACAGCAGGACTAGCACCATTTGTTGAGATAGCAAGTGTCAAATCCTCCCTTTTTATGATTGAAGGAAATATAAAATCACAAAACTCTTGATTATCAACTGAATTTACAAAAACTTTCAAAGCGCTACTATCTTCATAAACTTTTCTATGCACTCTATCATCATCAACAGCCACTATAACAAAATCAATCATCTTTAAATCATCACTTTTATACTCTCTCTTTTCACACTTTAAAGAGTATTTATCTGCTAATTCTGATATTTCTAATGTAAACTCAAGTGAAATCAACTTGATATTTGTGGTAAATTCTAAGAGCTTTTTTAACTTTTCAAAAGCGATTTTACCTCCACCTATAAGAAGAATATTTCTGTTTTTAAAAGATATAAAAAGTGGAAAGTAACTACTTTGAAATGGCATCTACAACTTCAAATCTATACTTTTTTTGTTGAATCTTGTTTATTATCTCTTTTTTTTGCATACTCAAAAACTCTAACTCTTTATCCATTTTGTAAAGAGAGATACTTTTTTTGTAGATTTGATTTGCTATGAAGATTTTTGGAATATAAAGAGCTAAAACAACAAAAACTATTCCCAAAGTAAAAAGTAGGTTTTTAAAACTGATATTTTTTTCAAACTCAATCGCATCACCATACTCATGGAGGAGTTTATCTTTTTCATCAGATAACTTAACAAAATCTAAAGATCCTAAGTTTAGAGCTTCTACTCCTTGGATTTTTGTCAATCTCTTCTCCCGTTGGTATTATTGGCTTTTTGGTTACAACTTTTCCTAAAGAGTTGTTGTTCCCACACTCACATTTTATAACTCCACTCGGACAAATACAATTTTGACTCCATTTCTTAAAAGTCATCTTTACAATTTTATCTTCAAGTGAATGAAAGGTGATTATAGCAACTAAAAGATTAAAACTATTTAAATTTTTTAAGTTTTTTAACAAATTTTCTAATTCTTCTAACTCTTTGTTAACTTCAATCCTTATCGCTTGAAATGGAAGTGTTGCAGGATGAAGCTTAGAAGAGCCTAGATTTTGGGCGATAAAGCTTGACAACTGCTTTCCACTCTCAAATGGTTTATTAAATCTTTCTGAAACTATTAAATTAGCTAATTTTTTATAAGGTTTTACCTCTCCATAATCTCTAAAGATTCTCTCTAAATCACTTTTTGAGTACTCATTTACCACAGTATAGGCACTCAGAGAGCTTTCTTGATTCATCCTCATGTCAAGCACATCAGATTTAAATCCAAATCCTCTCTCTTTTTTATCTAATTGCAAAGATGATACACCGATATCAGCTAAAACTCCTCTTAAATCATAATCTTTTATATCATCCACAGCTGACGAAAACTTTTTGTTTATAAACTTCACTCTATCTTTAAATGGCTCTAATCTTTTTTTAGAAAACTCTATCGCTTCTCTGTCTTGGTCTATACAGATTAGTTTTATGTTTGGATTTGATTTTAGTATTGCCTCACTATGCCCACCATATCCAACAGTACAATCAACTATATATCCACTATCAATATCCCTAAAAACTTCGATAACTTCGTCTAAAAGCACAGGTATATGAGGAATTTGCAAAATAAATCCTTTTTTGATAAGATATACTATTCTAACATAAGGGAGATAAATTGTATAAACCACTTGTCGATGATTTGATAGAACTATCTCTATCTATGTTTAGAAAAAACTTTTTTGGTATATTTCACGGCTCACTCTCTTCAAAAATAGAAGAAGATAGATTTATTATAAATACAAAAAATGCTATCTTTGATGAGTTAAAACAAGAGGATTTTATAACTCTTGGATTTAAAGAAGATTATAGATATAAAACTGCAAGTATTGATAGTATTATACATAAAAATATCTACAAAAATATTAGTGATGCAAAGTATATCTGCTATGCTATGCCACACAATATCACTGCTTATTCACTAATTCATAATAACTTTAAACCAAAAGATTACTTTGGAAACCTTATCTACCCTTCAATAAATATATATGATCCAAAAGATTTTAAAGATTGGTATGATAGAGCACCAAATGAAATAGTAGATTATTTTAAAAACCAAAATGATTTGATGATTATAAAAGGATATGGGATATATACCTATAGCAGGGATTTAAAACAGCTTGTAAAAAAAATTGCCCTTATAGAAAATAGTGCCAAAATTTTAATGAATATAAAATAATTCTTAACCTTTTTTTCTACTTTTTTACACAAAGCAAAATATAATCACAACTTATTTTTATTTAACTTTTTTTAAATATAATTCCTACTAGATATAGATTAAGGATTGAAATGATTTCATGGATGCAAAAGCATAGAAAATATCTTGTAGTAACAATATGGATTAGTACAATAGCATTTGTTGGTGCAGGTTTTGTTGGTTGGGGTGCTTATAAATTTGGTGGTTCTAGTGGTGGTGCTATTGCAAAAATCGGAAATATAGAAGTAACTAATAAAGATTTACAGGATAAGTACTCAAAAATTTATAACTATTACAATCAAATGATGGGTGGAAGGCTAACAAAAGAGAAAGCAAAAAACTTAAAACTTCAAGATATAGCGATAAATCAACTTTTTAATGATACTCTTCTTTTAAACTATGCAAAAGATTTAGGACTTATAGCAAGTGATAAAGAAGTATTACAAGAGATAGCAGATATTCCAGCTTTTCAAGTGGATGGAAAATTTTCGCAAAGTAGATTTAACTCTATACTTCAATCTTTACAAACAAAAACAAAAGAGTTTAAAAAAAGTATAAAAAATACCCTTACCATACAAAAGCTTTTTAAAGCTCTCTCACTTAACAACACACCACTTGAAGAAAAAACTCTCTTTTCTGCTCTCTATCTTCAAGATAAATTAAAAGTAAAAATCACCACAGATAAAGCTATAGATTTAAAAATAAGTGATGATGAGATTAAAAAGTATTGGGAAACAAACAAACAAAAGTACAAATCTCAAACAAAATATCAAATAGACTTAGTAAAAATAAATGCTTCCACTCTAAATCCAAGTGAAGAAGAAATAAAATCTTTTTATGAATCTAAAAAATTTCTTTTCAAAGGAAGTGATGGGAAAATCCTCCCATTGGATAAAGCAAAAGAGGCTGTAAAGAAAAAAGTAGCTCTTAAATTAGCAAAAAAAGAGATACTTAAAAAGTATTTAAAGTTTAAAAATGGAAAAATAAAAGCCCAAGAGACAAAAACTCTAACAGCAAATAGTTTAGAAATCCCTATGTCAAAGATAGTTAAAGCAAAAGTTGGAGAGTACATAAGAGCTATCGAGACAAAAGATGGCTATGTATGTGCAAAACTAAAAAATATTGATTCTCCTCATGTTCTTAAATTTAATGAAGCAAAAGAGTTTGCTAAACAAGACTTAACATCTATAAAAAAAGAAGAAGCCTTAAAAGAGTTAGCAAAAAATAATGCAAAAGATTTTGCAGGAGCAAAGGATATAGATTTTATAACTAGAGATGATGTTAAAAAACTTGATTTTCTTTCACGACCAGAAGCCGTTGAGTTTTTAAACTATCTCTTTTCAAACCCAGCTCATACAGGCTACTATATATTTTCTAATAAAGTTGTAAGCTACAAAGTAGTTAATCAAAAACTTTTTGATAAAGCTCTTTTTGAAAAAAACAAAAAAAAGATAGCAAATGGAGTTAAAAATATAAAACAAAGAGCTCTTCAAGATACTCTTATCAAAAAGCTAAAACAGACATACAAGATAGAAAAATACTACAAGACAAAAGGATAAGATTTGAGTAAAATAATATTAGGAATAGACATAGGTTCTACTAAAATTTGTGCTATCATCTCTCAAAAGGGAGAAGAAAGTATCAAGATACTTGGAGCTGGTATCTCAAAAAGTAGTGGTATCAAAAAAGGAATCATTACAAATATAGAACAAGCTGCTAGAAGTATCAAAAAAGCTGTTAGTGATGCCAAAAAAGTGGCAGGTACACACTATGATGAAGTAGTAGTTTCTATATCAGGGGCTTATGCAAAAAGTGTTGACAGTTATGGAGTAGTAAATGTTCCTAGCCGTGAAATAGGTATGGATGAGATAAACAGAGTACTACAAATGGCAGATCACAATGCAAATATACCTCATGAGTATGATAGACTTCATGTTTTACCATATAACTTTAAAGTAGATGACCATACAAATATAGATGATCCACTAGGAATGAATGGAAGCAGACTAGAAGTAAATGCTCACATAGTAACAGTTTTAAAATCAAGTCTTAACAACCTAAAAAGAGCTCTAAAATCAGCTTCTCTTACTCCTACAAATATCGTTTTAGCTGGATATGCATCAAGTATCTCTGTTTTAAATGAAGATGAAAAAGAGCTTGGAGTTGCTGTGGTAGATATAGGTGGAACAACAACAGACATAGTTGTTCATATGGGACACTCTATAAGATATAACGACTTTATCTCAGTGGGATCTGCAAATATCACAAATGATCTCTCAATGGCACTTCATACTCCACTAACAATGGCAGAAGATGTAAAGATAAAACATGGCTCACTCATATCACAAGATGACTCAGTTATAGAGATACCATCTATCGGTGATGAGACCGTAAATAACAAAGTATCTTTAGATGTTGCAAGAAGTGTTATATATGCTAGAGTAGAAGAGTCGTTGATGCTTTTAGCAAACAACTTAAAACAAAGCGACTATCTTGATAAACTAGGAGCTGGAATAGTACTAACAGGTGGACTTACAAAACTAGAAGGTATAAGAGAGTTAGCAAGTTCTATATTTAGCTCTCTTCCAGTTAGGGTAGCGAAGCCAAATCAAGCAAATATTGAAGGTATGTTTGATACTTTAAAATCAGTGGAATTTGCTACAACTATAGGGCTTATTCTTTATGGAAATGGATACTCAACCTCTTATGAGATTGACTCAAGTAAAAAGTTAAGAACAAATGAGTACGATATCTTATCTTCTAAAAAAAGCAACTCTAACCTAGAAGATGATCTGTTTAAAGATTTACAACCGGTAAGAGATGAGAGTTTTAGTGAAGAGATTATAGATGCAAACATAAACCAACCAGAAAATGAAAATAGACCTTTTGAAGTTATCTTCGAAGAAGAGAAAAAAGGTGTAATTAATAGTTTTTGGAACAAAATAACAAATATATTTTAAAAAGGAGAAGTTAAATGAGTGAAAACATAACAGGAGCACAGATAAAAGTTATAGGTGTTGGTGGTGGGGGAACCAACATGGTAAACCACATGATAAAAGATGGTATAAGTGGTATAGATATGATTGTTGCCAACACAGATGCACAATCTCTTGATACATCACTTTCAGCTACAAAAATCCAACTAGGAAGTAAAAAAACTAGAGGTCTTGGTGCTGGAATGAAACCAGAAGTTGGTGAGAAATCAGCAGAAGAGAGTTATGATGAGATAAAAGAGTCTCTTGATGGAGCTGACATGGTATTTATCGCTACTGGACTTGGTGGTGGTACTGGTACTGGTGCTGCTCCTGTTGTTGCAAAAGCAGCTCGTGAAGTTGGTGCTTTGACTATTTGTATAGTAACTGAGCCATTTATGTTTGAAGGGAGAAAAAGAAAAAAACTTGCAGCTGCTGGACTTAAAGAGCTTCAAAATGAAAGTGACTCTCTAGTTGTTATCCAAAATGATAAACTTCTCTCTATAGTAGATAAAAACTTAGGTTACAAAGATAGTTTTAAATTAGTTGACAATGTACTAACTCGTGCAGTAGGTGGTATGAGTTCAGTTGTACTTTCATGTAGTGAAAGTGATATCAATGCTGACTTTGCCGATGTAAAAACTATCATGAGTCATAAAGGTATGGCAATTCTTAGTGTAGGTGAAGCTGTTGGTGATGATGCAGCCGTAGAAGCTGTAAGAAATGCTATCGAATCTCCACTTCTTGATAATTTATCTATAAATGGAGCTATGGGTGTTCTAATCCACTTCAACATAAATCCTAACTTCCCACTAACTCAAATCCAAGATGCTATGGAAATCATATATGATAGTGCTGATGAAGATGCTGATATAATCTTTAGTACAACATCAAATGATAAACTAGCGGATAATGAAGTAAAGATAACCATTGTAGCTACTGGTTTTAACTCTGAAACAAAAGAAGACACTTTAAAAACAGTAAACAATACAAATGAAATACCAACAATGGAAGTAAAACCTGAAAATGCTGGGCAAACTACTCAATCTGACAACACTCAAGATTTACTAGTAAGTCTTAGAAAAAGACTAGCAGGATCAAATGACTATATAATAGAAAATGCCAACGATTTAGATATCCCAACATTTTTAAGAAGAAAGATGGACTAAAAGTCCCTCTTTCATTCATACTTTTACATATTTTTACTTTTAATTTCCTCTACTTTTTGAAGTAAACTCACTGCTTTATTCATGTCTTTTGTAACACCATTACCATTTTTATATATAAATGCTAAATTATACATTGCCATTGTATCACCTTTATTTGCAGCCTTTTCATACCAAGCTACTGCATTAGACAAATCTTTTTTAACTTCTATTCCATTTTCATACATAAAACCTAAAAGATACTGAGCCTCTTTATCTCCACCATTTGCACCTTTTTGTATCCAAAAGTAAGCTTTTTTAGTATCTTGGTTTGTACCTATTCCATCAAGATACATCTCTCCAAGCATAGTTTGAGCATCTACATCTCCACTTTTAGCTAAAGTTTGAAACTGACTTATTGCTTTAGATACATTTCCACTATCTAAAACCTTTAAACTATCATCAAAACCTCCTGCAAACAGCACAGCTGAACTAAAAGCCAATCCTAAAACAAATTTTCTCATCTCCATTTTCTTTTCCTTTTTATTTACTAACCCCTTTTCCCTTAGGTTGTAGATAAATCGTACTAAGACAAAGAAAATTTACTTTTTTTGATTATTTTTTACTAAAATAAAAAGAAGAATATTAAAATATTACTTTTAGTAACAGATTAATCTATATATCGCTTAGTTAAATCACCATAACTATCAATCCGTCTATCTCTTAAAAATGGCCAAATATCCCGAATCTCTTTAGATTTTTGCATATCTATATCTATCATGAAAGCTCCTTCACTCTTACTATCACATCTTAAAAGCTCACTTCCACCACCATCAAACACAAAACTATTTCCCCAAAATCTTATACCATCTAAACATCCACTACTATCTTTTTCAAAACCAACTCTATTAACAGTTACAACAGGCAAGGCATTTGCTACACTATGACCTCTCTGCACTGCTACCCAACTCTCCAACTGTCTTTGCTTCTCTTCTTCACTATCACTATCAAACCAACCAATAGCAGTAGGATATATCAAAACTTCAGCTCCAGCCAAACTCATAAGCCTAGAAGCTTCAGGAAACCACTGATCCCAACATATCAAAACTCCAAGTTTCCCAACACTAGTCTCTATAGGTTTAAATCCCAAATCCCCAGGAGTAAAGTAAAATTTTTCATAAAATCCAGGATCATCAGGTATATGCATCTTTCTATACTTTCCAGCCAAACTACCATCTTTTTCAAAAACAAATGCCGTGTTATGATAAAGTCCAACAGCTCTTTTTTCAAACAAAGTAGTAACCAATACTACTTCATTTTCCTTTGCTACTTCTCCCCAAAACTCTACTTTTTTATCCAAATCCTCAGCTAACTTAAAGTTCTCAACATTTTCACTAATACAAAAGTATCTATCTTCATGAAGCTCTTGCAAAACGACTAAATCTGCCTCTTTAGCCTCTTTTATAAGCTCTAAAGTTCTGTTTATAGTCTCTTCCCTGCTACCTTTAAACTCTTGTTGTATCAAAGCTACCTTCATGAAAAAGCCTTAACTATCTCTACCATCTGTTTATGCTCTTTCACATCATGAACTCTCAAAATCCCAGCCCCATTTTCCAAAGCCATTTGATGCAAACTCAAACTCCCAGCCAATCTCTCCTCAACAGGAGTTTTAACAATCATATCTATCATAGATTTTCGACTTGCTCCCACTAAAAGTGGATAACCAAACTTTTTAAAATGCTCTAAATTTTTTATCAAAGCTATATTATCCTCTAATCTCTTTCCAAATCCTATGCCTACATCTAAGACTATATCTTTTATGCCAAACTTTTTAGCTTTTTTTATCCTCTCTTCGAAAAAACTGCTAACTTCAAAGATAACATCATCATAAAAAGGCTTCTCTTGCATAGTTTCAGTAGTGCCTTTTTTGTGCATCAAAACTACTTTTGCATCAAACTCACCAGCTACTTTTGCAACCTCATCACTCTCTAATGCAGTTATGTCATTTACTATCTTAAAACCTCTCTCCAGAGCATACCTTAAACACTTAGGAGAAAAACTATCAAGCGAAAACTCTGCTCTTTTAAAAAGCCCACTTTTATAAACCTCGTCTATGATAGGTTTTACTCGCCTAAACTCCTCTTCCTCTCCAACATATTCACTACCAGGCCTAGAGCTTACTCCACCAATATCTATGATATTAGCTCCATCTTCTATCATTTTTTCAACTACTTTTATAGCTTCATTTCCACTAAATCTACTTTCACTGTAAAAACTATCATCATTTGCATTTATAACACCCATTATTTTGGGGTCTATAAAAACATCAAGATTTAAAAACTCTTCAAGCTCACCACTCAAAGCTTTTAGTCCAAATGGCTGAGACTTCATCTTTTTTATTATCTGCTTTAACTGCTTTTTATTAACTATCATCAAAGCATCACTCACAACACTTCCACAAACAACACAATCTTTCTCTACTGCCAAATCAGCTCCAATAGAAAGCAAATCTTGTTTTAGTATATTACAAGCTGGAGTTTTCATATCTTTTAGATAAAAGTAGTATAACTTTGACTTCTCTTTCATGATAGAAACTCCACCACTACTAACACCTATTCTTTTAGCTATGCTTTCAAAATCACTTTTATTGTTTAAGAGCTTTATCATTTTTTTTCCTATATACAAGTAGTAGTAGATATGAGAGGATATTAGAAGCTCTACTGTTTAATTCACTTAAAACCAAAAGTTTATCTACCATCTCATACTCACTCTGACTAAAATCAAGCTCTAACTTCATGATAGCTTCTCTTACTATCTCTTGAACTAAGATTTTCAAATCATCCTTTTTCTCAAACTTATGCTCTTTTAAAAAACTAAAAATATCTCTCATATCCATCGCTCGTAAATCAATCCCTAGATCAATATTTCTCTTTTTTACCTTTATACTCTCTATCCCAAGCCTTGATCTGATAGTTGGTAAAAGTACAGATTTATTTCTAACTATGAGTATAAAAACTATATTTCTTGGAGGCTCTTCAAGTAGTTTTAAAAGGGAATTTTGAGCATACTGGTTAAAGCTTTTTGCTGAGATTATTATATATTTATTCTCTTCTTCTGTTATATAAGCTTCATGGGTTATATCATGAGCATCATCAACTTTTAAATCATCCCTAAAGTAAATCTTTTTAAGCTTAGAGTTTATTCCTTTTACTATCTTTTCTCTTCCAAACTCTAAGTCTTCACAAACTACTATCTTGGAATTCATACCAAGCTCTCTAAATCAACTTCCATAAAGAGTGTAGCATCTATACTTTTATCTAAAAGCCTAACTAATGAAAGAAACTTTTGATCTAAAAACTCATCTTTTTCTTTTAAGTAAAATCCATTTTGATTTTTTTCATCTAGTAGCCACATAAAAGAGTTTTGATCTCTCTTTGCCAAAGCTGCTCTTTTATCATCTCCTCTTCCAACATAAAAAAATGTATATCCATTTGGAAAAGAAAGCTCTAACATATCTTCCAAAAGCTCAAACTGCTCGTTATCTTGAACATTATTAAGATTTGGAAAAACTGTTTCTAGTGAAATAACAGGAAGAAGTGGTCTATCTAAAAAAGACCTGTTTAAAGTAGTTGTTATATATTTATTTAACCACTCTCTATCACTATCAGTTGCTACAAGTATAGTCTTTGCATCCACAACTCTTTGCAAAAACCTGCCAAGCAAACTGACCCAGTCAAATCTCCTCTCTTCCATCCAACCAAGATTTGAGCCATACTCTCGTATCAAATCCAAGTTAAGTGAAGAGAGTGTTTTCATCTACTTATCCAAGTTGTAAGCATCATGAAGAGTTCTAACAGAAAGCTCACTGTATTTCTCTTCTATTACCATAGAGATTTTTATCTCACTTGTACTTATCATCTCTATATTTATTCCCTCTTTTGCCAAGGCACTAAAAGCGATGCTAGCAACTCCAGAGTGAGACTTCATGCCAACTCCAACTATAGAAACTTTTGCTATATCATTGTCATACTCTAACTTATCAGCAGGGTTTAACTCTTCCATTACTTCTTTTGCACTTGAAAGTTCATTTTGAGGTACTGTAAAACCAAGATTTGTTGTATCATCTTCTCCAACATTTTGGATAATCATATCAACATTTATATTTTTCTCTGCCAATGCCAAAAATATCTCAGCAGCAATCCCAGGTTTATCTTTTACACCTCTTAAACTCACTCTTGCTTGATTTTTATCTAGTGCTATCCCACTTACAACTGGCTTTTCCATTATCTTTTCTTCCTTTGTTATCAATGTTCCTTCATTTTCATTGAAGCTACTTCTTGTTACTAAATTTACATTTAACTTTTTGGCAAGCTCTACTGAACGATTTTGTAAAACTTTAGCCCCCATAGAAGCAAACTCAAGCATTTCATCATAAGAGATTTTTTCTATCTTTTTAGCTTTAGGCTCTATCCTAGGGTCAGTAGTATAAACTCCATCCACATCTGTATATATCTCACAAAGTTCAGCCCTCAAAGCTCCAGCTATCGCCACTGCACTAAGATCACTTCCACCTCGCCCAAGAGTTGTAACATCTCCATTTTCATCAACTCCTTGAAAACCTGCTACTACTATAACTTTTCTTGCTTGTAACTCTTTCTCCATCAACTCTGTATTGATATTTTCTATCCTAGCACTTGTATGGATTGAGTTAGTTCTTATCCCAGCAGCCCTACCACTAAGAGCAACTGCCTCTACTCCCATCTCTTGTAAAGCTATAGCTAAAAGTGCAGATGTTACTCTCTCACCTGAACTAAGCAACATATCCATCTCTCTTTTAGAGGGATTTTTACTAAAATGCTCTGCATAAGATATAAGTTTGTTTGTCTCTCCACTCATAGCAGAAACAACAACTACTACTTCATCACCATTTTTGACCGTTTTTGCCACTCTGTTTGCAACATTTTGGATTCTATCCAAATCCCCAACACTAGTTCCACCAAACTTTTGAACTACTCTCATGATAAATATCCCGTCTTCTTAAAATACTCTACAACACTCTTATATATATTTTTTTTCATATTCCCAACATGATTTAAAACATCCCAACAATTAACAAACTTAAAATCCCTAAACTCTGGAGATTTAGTATTTATATCTACCAAAGAATCATTTTTAAGCCTTACTAAAAAGTACTTTTGTCTCTGCCCATCATAGGGATACATTTTCCCAGTACTGCGAGATGGAAAATCATAACTAAACCACTCTGGATGTTCAGCTATCACTTCTATTTCATTTGTTCCTATTTCCTCTTTTAGCTCTCTTAAAAGTGCTTCTCTTGGAGTCTCTCCCTCATCTATACCACCCTGAGGAAACTGCCAAATATCATCTTTATAGTCATTTCTATTTCCTAAAAAAACTTTGCACTCAAAAGGATACTTTGAAGAGAGAATAACAGCAGACACATTCGGTCGATAATTTTTTTTACTCACTTCTTAACCTTTTTTTATTAATATAGTTATATTAGCAAAAAATATTTAAGGCTTCTCTCGTCATGTTACTTTACATTCATATCCCATTTTGTGATAGCAAATGCCACTACTGTTCTTTCAACTCATACACAGATATTTTACACTTAAAAGAGAACTATTTTAAAGCCCTTCAAAAGCAACTCTTACACGAAATAAAAGTATTTAACCCAAACAAACTCTCTACCATATATATAGGTGGAGGAACTCCATCATCTGTTCCAGCCTCTCTTTATGACAAGATTTTTAAAACTCTTTCCCCTTTCATCACAAAAGATACAGAGATAACAACCGAAGCAAATCCAAACTCTCTTACAAACGAGTGGTTGTCTATCATGAAGAGCTATGGAGTAAACAGAATAAGTCTAGGAGTACAAAGCTTTGATGATAAAAAGTTAAAATTTTTGGGTAGAAATCATTCAAGTAGTGAGGCAAAAAAAGCAATAGAAATTGCATATAAAACTATAAAAAATATTTCAATAGACCTCATATACGACACTGCCTTAGACAACAAAAAACTTTTAGAAGCTGACCTTAAAACAGCTTTTAGCTTTCCACTATCTCACATAAGCTCATACTCACTAACGATAGAAAAAGGCACAAACTTTTTTGGCAAATCTAACCTTTTAAAAGGAGATGAAAATCTTATCTTTTGGTTTATAGATATGATAAAAGAAGCAGGTTTTACCCAATACGAAATCTCAAACTTTGGCAAAATAAAATCACTTCACAACCTCGGCTATTGGAAAGGCAAAGACTATATAGGAGTTGGAAGTGGAGCAGTAGGCTTTTTAAAAGATAAAAGATACTACCCAACTAAAAATGTAAAAAACTATATCACTAACCCACTTGACATAAAAGTTGAAAACTTAAGTAAACAAAACCTAAAAGATGAAAAAATCTTTCTAGGACTTAGAAGTGAAGTAGGAGTTAAAACCTCTTTTTTAGATAAAGAAAAAGTAGAAATACTTCATGATGAAAAAAAAATAATACTAAAAAATAATAGACTTTTTAACAAAGATTATTTTTTAGCAGATGAAATAGCATTATTTTTAATTTAATATTAGATAATATTACAAAAAATTTTAAGGAACAAATATGTTTGGTATGAGTTTAGGTGAGATTTTTATAGTTGCTATTATCGCTATACTCTTTGTAGGTCCAGATAAATTACCCGATGCACTTGTAAAAATAGCAAAGTTTTTTAGAAGTTTCAAAAGCACTATAAACGAAGCAAAAGAAAGCTTTGATAAAGAGTTACAAATAAAAGAGCTTAGAGAAGAAGCCCTAAACTATAAAAGACAACTAACCTCTTCTGTAACCGATGTAGTAGATGATGTAAAAAAAGAAGCAAGCTTAACAAAACTAGATGATATATATGAAGAGTTTAACTCTATCCACAAAGAAACTCTTTTAACTGATGAAGATGAAAATGAAGAGTTAGAAAAACCTAAACCAAAAAAAAAGAAGAAAAAAGCTAAAAAGAAAAAGTTAGAAAATTTAGAGGATAAAGATGTTTAGTGAAATAAAACCCCACCTAGTAGAGCTAAGAAAAAGACTCGGAATCTCAGTTGTTACTGTTCTTATCATGTTTTTCGTAATGTTTTCAGTATGGCAACCTATCCTAGAGTGGATGACTTCCCCACTAACTGCAGTCTTACCAAAAGGAAGCTCAGTAGTATTTACAAAACTTCAAGAACCTTTTTTTACAGCTCTTAAAGTCTCTTTTTTCACAGGCTTCATAGCTTCACTACCTATTATATTTTGGCAAATCTGGCTTTTTGTTGCCCCTGGACTTTATGACAATGAAAAGAAAATGGTCTTTCCTTTTGTATTTGGTGCTACTTTCATGTTCATAAGTGGAGGAGCCTTTGCATACTATGTAGTAGTTCCTTTTGGATTTACATTTTTAGTAAACTTTGGCTCACAACTTTTCACTGCACTTCCAAGTATCGGTGAATATGTTGGCTTTTTTACAAAACTTATCCTTGGATTTGGACTTGCATTTGAGCTTCCAGTTATAACCTTTTTCCTAGCATCCATCGGACTTGTAACAGATAAAACTTTAAAAGACTTCTTTAGATATGCTCTTGTAGTGATATTTTTAGTATCAGCTATATTAACCCCACCTGATGTCTTAACACAGTTTTTGATGGCAGGACCTATGATACTTTTATATCTTCTTTCTATATTCATAGCAAAACTAACAAATCCATATAAAGAGGAAGAGGATGAAGAAGAGGATGAGTAATCTCGATCCTCTAAAAGTAAGTTTAAAGATTTTTCAAAAGTTTATCATACTCACTATGATTTCCTATCCAAAACCAAATCACAGAGTTCTCTCTTAAAACTCCAATTACTCTAATATTTCTATCAACTCTCACCGAATAGACAGGTACATTAGAATGTACTCTTTTAAAATGCAAACTTGGATGATATGGATTTTCTTTAAAGAGTTTATACTGTTTTTTAGCTAACTCTTTTTCTATTTTAGATAACTTTTTATAAGACTTCTTAAATCTATCATTAATAAATGAAGTCATTATTACTTAATAATCTCACATCTATTATTTTTAAAATCCTCAATAGCTTCAGTAGCAAGTTTTGCTAAAACATCTTCACTACTAGCAAATGCACTATCCCACTTTTTTTCAGACTCCAATTCTTCTAAAATAAACTTTGCAAACATATTTTGCTCTATCTCAGGCATTTTTGATGCTCTTTCAAATGCACTCTCAAGTAACTCTGTCATCATAAACTCCTAACTTTTTAAAAGACTTTTGATAAAATTCCCACATTATACCAAAGGATAATCTTTATGTCAAACCTCGATCCTCTAAAAGTAAGCTCATACTACTACGACTTACCAAACGAACTCATAGCCTCATCCCCTACTTTTCCAAAAGGTGAACAAAAACTTTTAGTTTATGAAAGAGCAAAAGATAAAATCCATCATGTAAAGTTTAAAGATATATTTGACTTCATACCTAAAGAGAGTGCCGTAGTTTTAAATGACACAAAAGTCATAAAAGCTAGAATATATGGCAAAAAAGAGTCAGGAGGTAGGATTGAACTTCTTTTAAACTCCCCTTTACAAAACGATACCTTTTTAGTATATATAAAAGGAAAGGTAAAAGTAGGAACTAAACTTTTTTTTGAAAACAACTTAACTTCTCAAGTAGTAAAACTAAATGATGACGGCACAAGAGAAGTAGAGTTTTACATAAACAACCAAAGAATGAATTTTCAAAAATTAAGTGCTATTTTAGAAAAAATCGGTCATGTTCCTCTACCACCATATATAAAAAGAGATGACTGTAAAGAAGATGAGACAAACTACCAAACACTCTTTGCAAAAAACTATGGAGCAGTAGCAGCACCAACTGCATCTCTTCACTTTGATGATAACTCTTTTGAAAAACTAAAATCTTATCATGAAACTAGATATATAACTCTTCATGTAGGAGCAGGAACTTTTAAAAGCATAGAAGTAGAAGATATAAGAAAGCATACTATGCACAACGAGTATTATCACATCCCAAAAGATACAAAATCTCTCATAGACTCTTCCAAACCTATCTTAGCAGTAGGAACAACAGTAACTAGAACTATAGAGTATTATGTAAGAAAAAAACAACAAATAGGACACAGTGATCTTTTTCTCCATCCACTAAACAAACCACAAAGGGTAAACTATCTTTTAACAAACTTTCACCTGCCCTCTTCTACTCTCATCATGCTAACAGCCTCTTTTACCTCTTTAGAAAAAACACTAGATATTTATAACCAAGCCATAGAAAAAAGATATAAATTTTACTCTTATGGTGATAGTATGCTTATAGTTTAAATATTTTTTAAGAAAACTTTGTTATACTTTCAAAGTGCAATACTTATAAAATTACAAGGAGTTGAAAATGAAGTTTGCAAAACTTAGTTTAGCTGCATTAGCAGTAGTAGGATTTAGTAGTAGTGCTATGGCACTAGATATGAGCAGTGTAACTGCAAAACCGTATGTAAATACAAAACTTTACTATGAGACAGTAAAAACAAAAAATGATGGAACAGCTGATTCAAATTTTTTTAAACAAGGTAATTCATCAGGTCAAGCATTCGCTCAAGCTGGTGTTACTGGTAACTTTAACAGTTGTTGGGGATATGGTGTAGAAGGTAGTATAGCTGATACACTAGGTTTAGAGAATGATGTAGTATCAAACACAAGAATGGGTGCTGGTCAAGGAAGTATCTTAGATACTCAGTACTGGATGTCTCAAGCATATGTTACTTTCAAAGGATGTGGTACTCCACTAAAAAATACAACTTTAAAAATAGGTAGACAATACTTAGATACACCTCTAGCATTTACAGAAACTTGGAACTTAGCTCCAAATAGTTTTGATGCTATCGTTGCTGTAAATAATGATATACAAAATGTTACTTTAGTTGGTGCTTCAGTTGGTAAAGGAAATGGTACTTTTGGTAGAGTTACTAATGGTAGTAAATTTACAACTTATGCTCAAAAAGGAGCATATGCTGCTGGTATATTAACAAACTTTGGTGTTCCAGTTAACTTATGGTACTACAATGTTAGACAAGTAGCAAAAGCTTGGTGGGCAGATGCAAATATAAATCTAATGAACGTTGCAAAACTTGGATTACAATATGGTGATATAAATCCAAATGCAGATGGTGCAAAAGACACTAAAGGTGGTGCTATAAAACTTAGTGGAAATGTTGCTGGTTTTGATTTAAGTGCTGCTTATTCAAAAATGGATGAAGATGGTGTAGTAGCTTTAGCAAATACTGCAACACTTAAAGCTTATAAAGATGATAACGGTGATGCTTATGCTTATGGTGGTAAAAAAACGAAACTTGCTACTTCAGGTATATATACTGATGGTACAGGAGTTGCAATACCTGATTCAGAAGCATATAGAATAGCAGCAAGCACTAAAACACCTATAGGTAAATTTACACTTGCTTATGTTGACTGTGAAAATGATTCTGCAAAAGCTGCTGCATTAAAAGCAAATGCTCTAGTTTCTGTAAAACAACTTGCTTCTGATACAAATGTAAAAGAAGTTGATGCTATCCTTGGAACTAAAGTTCTTGGAATCAATACAAAACTTATCTATATCAATAGAAACTTCACAGAAGGTTCTCAAAAAGATCATGATAAACAACATGTAAGAATTGTTCTTAGTAAAAAATTCTAAGAATTATTTCTTCTTAAACTAAAGAGGTTTTCCTCTTTAGTTTTTCTTTTTTTTCACAACTTTCGGGGTCGGAGTCCTT
>JALVVR010000006.1 GCA_027023305.1 Campylobacterales bacterium
GTTTTTTTATATCTTTTTGTTCTATGCTTTTATCTTGTATTGTTATAATCATACAAAAATAGTATCATTTTTTTGATAAAGGAAAGTTTTTGATTTATTTTATAGGGGCAGGTCCTGGGGATGCAAAGTTAGTTACAGTGAAGGCAAAAGAGATATTAGAGAGCTGTGATGTAGTTCTTTATACTGGAAGTCTTGTACCTAGAGAGGTGATAAGTTGGGCTAAGAGGGCTGAGATAGTTGAAGATAGTCAAGGTATGAAGTATGATGAGATTTTCTCATTTTTAAAAAAGTATGCTGATAAAAAGGTGGCTAGAGTTCATACAGGGGACCCTTCTCTATACTCTACTATTGCAAAGCAGATAGAGTTTTTAAAGTCTGAAAATATAGAGTATGACGTAATCCCTGGAGTAACAGCAGCTTTTGGAGCAGCAGCATCTTTGGGTATAGAGTACACAATCCCTGGAGTTTCGCAAACTTTAGTTTTAACAAGAGTTGAGGGAAAAACTCCTCAACCTGAAAGTCTTGAAAATATCCTGAGACTTAAAAACTCTTCACTTGTCTTTTATCTCTCTATATCTTTGATAAAAAACTTAAAACAAAATGCTTTAAAATTGGGATATGCAAAAGATACACCTTGTTTTGTGGTTGAAAAGGCTACTTGGAAGCAGGAGAAAGTATATAGAGGGACTTTAGAAAATATAGAGGAGAAAGTTTCACATATAAAAGGAGTTGCTCTTATCATGATGGGAGAGTTTTTACGACAAAAAGAAGAGTATGAGAGCCATTTGTATGTCAAATAAAATAGCAATTATAACTATAAATAACCCTAGTTTAGAAGCTGCAAAAAAGTTGTTGCCTTACTTAAAAGAGTATGAAGTAGATATTTACTCAAAAAGCGAGTTTATCGTTTATGAGAAATTGGATGATATTTTGCCTACTGTTTGGGAAAAGTATGATGCTATTATAGCTATTTTAGCTCTTGGGGCAGTTGTTAGGAAGATTGCACCACTTTTAAAAGATAAGTCATCTGACCCTGGAGTTGTAGTTGTAAATATAGCACTTGATAGGATAATACCACTTTTAAGTGGACATCTTGGAGGAGCAAATGAGTTAGCAAACCTTCTAACACAAAGACTACCAAATGCTATAAACTTTGTTACAACAGCAACTGATCAAACAAATACTCTATCTTTTGAGATGGTAGCGAAAAAAAGAGCTTGGAGGATAGAAAATCTTAAGAAATTAGCAAATATTTCAAATCGACTTTTAAATAAATTTGAGGTAAAAGTAGCTACTTATCCCTCTATTTTTGAGAGCTTAGAAAAAAAGGAAAACTTAAAGCTAGTAGGATTTGACAAGATAGATGAAAATACAGTTGTCATAGCTCCTTTGAAAAGTGATGAACTTCTTTTTGTGCCAAAAGTTAGTATAGGTATAGGGTGCAACAGAGATACTAAAAAAGAGATAATAAAAGAAGCTTTTTATGAGTTTTTAAACTCTCATGATATAAAGAGAGAAGATGTAAAAACTTTATCATCATTTGAAGCAAAGGCTGATGAAAAAGGGCTTTTGGAGTTTGCAAAAGATGAAGGGTTAGAGATAGTGTTTTTTTCAAAAGATGAGTTAAATTCACTTGAAAATGAGTTTAGTCCATCAAAGGCGACTAAGTTTTTTGCTCTTAAAGGTGTGGCAGAACCAAGTGCAGTGATAGCGAGTGAATATAAAGAGTTAGTGTTTAAAAAAGAAGTTTATTTTAAAAGTGTAACAATAGCAGGAGCAATTTAGATGAAGAGATTATATATTTTAAGTAGTGGAGCAGGTGGGACAAAGTATATCACAGATGAAGCTAGAAAAGCTTTGAGTGAGTGTGAAGTAGTTGTTAGTTATAAAAAGTATGCAAAAGAGTTAAATGAGATTATCGGTAAGAGGGAATTATATACTAGTGGCATGACAAAAGAGATAGAGAGAGTAAATCAAGCTATCGAGTTTGCTAAGAGTGGAAAAACAACAGCTCTTATATCAAATGGAGATGTAAATGTATATGGTTTAGCAACTCTGGTTGTAGAACTTGTAGATGAGCATGGTTTGTGGGATGAAGTAGAGGTGATAAGTATAGCTGGTGTTACTTCGTTTTTGGCAGCAGCTAGTAGAGTAGGAGCTCCTGTAAGTGGTGATTTTGCTATCATTTCTCTTTCGGATAGATTGACGGATATAAACTTGATAGATAAGAGAGTAAAACTATCTTTGGAAGCTGATTTTGTTTTGGGGATATATAATCCAAAGTCAAAAAAACGAATAAAGCCATATTTAAATTTTTTAGACAGACTCAAAGAGGTAGATGAAAAGATAGTAATCATCGCTTCAAATGTAGGTAGAGATAGTGAAAAGATAACAGTTACTACTTCAACTAAACTTATAGAGGAAGGATTAGAACATCCTGAAGTTACTATGTCAACTCTTATTATGGTAGCAAACTCAACTAGCAGACTTACTTCAAATGGTTTGGTTTTGACTCCAAGAGGGTATCTTGAGAAGTATGATAGAGATGGGGAATTGAAAAGCTGATATGTTAAACCTCTGCATCTCTGCTACCTCCTCAAACCAAGGAAAAACTATCCTAACCTCAGCGATTTTATACCACTTTAGAAAGAGAGTTAGGGCTTATAAGATAGGTCCTGATTTTATAGATCCTCAGTTTCACAAGTTTGTTAGTGGGGATTGGAGTGTGAATCTTGATTCTTTTATGCAAACAAAAGAGCAGGTAAAGTGGACTTTTGCAAAGTATCAAAAAGAGATAAATATCCTAGAGGGAGTGATGGGGTATTATGATGGTATGGATAGGGGTGCAAGTGCTTATAATGTTTGTAGTTTTCTTAATATACCTACTCTTTTAGTAATGGATGGGAGTGGTAGTTATATAACTATTAGTGCAGTTTTGAAAGGGATTAAAGAGTATAGAAGTGATAGCACTATAAAGGCTGTTGTTTTAAATAAACTCTCTTCAAAAAACCATTATGAGCTTATCAAAAAGCAGATAGAGAGTGATTTTGATGATGTTGTAGTTTTGGGGTGGATAAAAAAGGATTTAGATAGTTTGAGAGATACTCACTTGGGGCTTGATTTGGAGGATATTTCAAAGATTGAGGAGATAAGCAGAGAGGTCTTGGAAAACTTAGAGCTTGAGATGTTTGAAGAGATTTTTAAAAGTAAAAAGATAGAAATAAAAGAGTATCCATTTGAAAAAGTTGAGAAAAAAGATGAGATTTTAGCGATAGTTTATGATAAAAACTTTTCTTTTCTTTACTATGACAATCTTTGCTATTTGAGAGAGATTTTTAAAGAAGTCTTCATGATAGATAGTATAAAAGATGAAGAGATACCAAAACAAGCCGATATAGTTTATATATGTGGTGGATATGTTGAGAGTGAGAAAGCATATAATAGGGTAAAAAAAAGTTTAAAGTTTAAAAACTCTTTGATTTCTCATGTAAAAGAAAGTAAAAGAGTTTTTGGAGAGTGTGCAGGGCTTTTGTATTTGGCTAAAAGTGTAGATGAGAAGAAAATGAGTTGGATTTTACCAGTTGAGTTTAGTTTACAAAAAAGATTTGTTAGACTTGGGTATTATGAAAATGAAAGTGGAGTAAATGGGCATTGTTTTCACTATACAAAGCCCAAAAGTCTTGAAGGTTGGTATGATTTGCTTTTAAAAAATGGCAAAGGTGAGTTTGGTAGTTACAAGCAAGGTAATGTTTTAGGGACATATCTACATAGTTTTTTTAGAGGGAGAGAGTTTGGAGTTTGGTAAGTGTGAAGTTGATTGTCTTGATAAAGTTTTGAGATTTCGTAGAGATGTAAGGGGAAATAACTTTTTAGACAAAAAGATAAGCAGTAAAAAGATAGAAAAGATTTTAAAAGCTGGGATTAAAGCTCCATCAGTTGGCTACTCTCAACCTTGGAAATTTGCAGTTATAAAGTCTAAAAAAAAGAGAAAAAAGATATACAAAAACTTTCAAAAAGAGTACAAAAAAAGCAAACATCACTTTTCAAATCCAACTTATCAAAAGCTAAAACTAGAGGGTATAAAAGAGTCTTATCTAAACATAGCAGTCTTTTACAAAAAACCAAAAAGAAAAATCCTTGGTCAAACAAGCCAAAAAAAGATGGGTGAGTATAGTGTAGTTTGTGCTGTTCAAAACATGTGGCTAATGGCAAGAGTTTTAAATATAGGTATCGGTTGGGTAAGTATCCTAAAACCAAAGTCAGTAAAAAAAGTTTTAAAAGTAGGTCGTGAGTATAAACTAGTAGCTTATCTTTGTGTAGGATATGTAAAAGAGTTTTTAGATGAGCCTGAACTTAAAAAGTTAGAGTGGGAGAGGGAGATGTTTTTGGATGAGGTTATGTTGTAGTGCATGGGTGTAAAGGTTAGAGTTACTAAAGAGGATTTGCCCAAAGAGTTTCAAAACTTCTCCTTGATAGAGAGCCAAGATGGGATAAGCGATAGTGTCTATCTTTTGGGTGAAAGTTATGTTTTAAAGATTTATGAAAAGTGGTGTGATGAGGTTTATATACTCTCACTTTTGGATGGGCTTAGTGTTCCAAAAGTTGTAAAAGAGTTTGAGATAAAAGGTAGATATGCAGTCATATTTACTCAGATAGAGGGGAAAAG
>JALVVR010000007.1:0-54263 GCA_027023305.1 Campylobacterales bacterium
TTCATGCTAATCTCTGCTTTATCTATTGCGATAGCAGCTTGGTGCAAGTCTTTTACAGTTCCTGTTGCTATGGAAGTTGCAGCTTCATCAGCTTTTACTTGGGTATCATTTACTTCATTTATAGTGTCTTTTAGTACAGAAAAAAAGTCTTCTCCATTTTGTGGAGTGGTTTTATTTTTTACTTCATTTGTTTTATCTAGCGAAACTTGGTTTATTGCATTTAAAAAATTCATTTAATATACCTCATTATATTATCCTTTTAGTAAATCTATTGCACTTTGAGTTATTGACTTGAAACTCTGATATGCTGCTACATTTGCTTGATATGCCCTAGTCGCCTCTACTAAATCGGCCATTTCTATGACAGGGTTTACATTTGGCATACTTACATAGCCATTTTCATCGGCATCTGGGTTTTTTGGGTCATATCGTAACTTAAAAGGTGCATCATCCCTTATAACTTTATCAACAACTACCCCTTCTAGTGGAGGATTTGCAAAAAGTTTATTGTCTTTGTCATTTATTTGATTTGCATCTTCTAAAAATCCCATATTGTCATTTTTTAGGCTACTGCTTAACACATCATCAAAGTTTACTGACTTAAAAACAACTTCTTTTCGCCTATATGGTCCACCCTCTTCGGTTCTGGTTGTATTTGCATTTGCTATATTTGATGAGATGATATTTATACGAAATCTCTGTGCAGAAAGACCATATCCACTTATATCAAAACCACTTAAGTAACTCAAACTCTACTCCTAAACTTTACTTGATGTATCTAGCATAGATTTAAACATTCTTGACTCTTTTTGTAAGGCACTCATCGCTGCTTGATACATCATTTGATTTTTACTAAGCTCTGTTGTTTCTATATCTAAATCAACAGTATTTGCATCATTTCTTTGTGCATGAGTTGCTCTAAGAAAGTAGCTAATCTTGTTTGTACTACTATCTTCTAAATCCATATGTCTAGGATTTGTCTTTGCTAACTCTAAATCAACACTCTCTTTACCATAAAGTTTTTTTGCCTCACTTAAAAGAGTATCTTCAAACTTTATATCTTTTGCTTTATAGTAAGGAGTATCTATATTTGCTATGTTTGCAGATATTATTTTTGCACGAGTTTCTCTAAAATCTAATGCTTTTGCTAACAAACCGTATGACTTTGAAATCTGCAAATGATACTCCTTTTATTTTTAATTTTTAAAGCAAAAACTATTCCATACTTAAATAGTTCATTTAATTTTAACATTTTAGCATAATTTTAGTAAAATAGTTTAATTTTATAGAGTTTGGAGTGATTTTTATGAGAGTTGATAGAGGAATTTTTTATCTAACGATTAGTCTGATAACTATAAGTATGATATTTGTTTACTCTCTTAGTATCTATAAAACTATTCATTTACATAATGTTAGTGAATTTCACTTTTTTATAAGACAGTTTGTAGCTGGTATGATAGGTATATCTCTTATGTGGTATATCTCTACACTAGATCCAGATAAGTATTTTATCCCTTTAGGGGCAAGTTTGTTTATAATTTTTTTGATTTTGATGAGTGCTATGCAGTTTTTTCCAAGTGAATATGTAAAAGCTGTAAATGGTGCAAAAAGATGGATTAGAACACCTATCGGGTTATCTTTAGCTCCTGTTGAGTTTTTTAAGATAGGGTTTGCTTTTTTTCTAGCTTGGAGTTTTTCAAGAAAACTTGATTTGAAAAAAATTTCATTTGAAGAAGAAGTAAAAAGACTACTTCCATACTTAGGTCTTTTTTTGATAATAATATATCTAGTAGCTATCATGCAAAATGACTTTGGACAAGTTTTCTTGATGGGGTTAGTTCTACTTATGATGGGACTTTTGGCAGGGATAAGTTCTCGGACATTTTTGAGTTTTTCCCTTTTAGGAGTTGCAGCTGGAAGTTACTATGTACTTCATGATGAAACTAGAACTCATAGGATTATGGAGTGGTTACATACTTTTCAATCTCTCTTTTTTCAAATCCTTCCGGAGTCTTGGCATGACAAGATAGCTTTGCAGAGTGCTAAAACTCAAGTTGCTTCCTCTTATGATGCTATCATTCATGGTGGACTTTGGGGTACAGGAATAGGAAATGGAGTTATAAAGCTTGGATTTTTACCAGAAGTTCACACTGACTTTATACTCTCTGGAATAGCTGAGGAGATAGGGCTTTTTGGTGTTATCTCTGTGATCGGGATTTATTTTGTGTTGATATATAAGATATTTAAAATCTCAAACAGACTTACAAACAAAATGTACTCAAACTTTGCTTTTGGAGTGGCACTACTCATAAGTTTAGCATTTTTTATAAATGCATTTGGTATAACTGGGGTTATCCCTATCAAGGGGATAGCAGTACCATTTTTGAGTTATGGAGGAAGTTCTATGATAGCAAACTGTATAGCCATAGGAATGGTTTTAATGATAAGTAAAAGGGCGAAGTTTTGAAAATAGTTATAACTGGTGGAGGAACAGGTGGGCATCTAACTATCGCAAAAGCGATAAAAGAGGAGTTAAATCTAAGAGATATAAAACCTATCTTTATAGGTAGTGCAAATGGACAAGACAGAGCTTGGTTTGAAGATGATGAAGGATTTAGTCAAAAACACTTTTTTGACACTGGCGGAGTAGTAAACAAAGGTGCTCTTGGAAAAGTAAAATCCCTCTTAAATATCTTGGGCTATGCTTATAAGTGCAAATCTATCTTTAAAAAAGAGAAAATAGATGCAGTTTTTAGTGTTGGTGGATACTCAGCAGCACCAGCATCTATCGCTAGTGTAGTTTTTAAAAAACCACTATATATTCATGAACAAAATGCAGTAGTAGGAAAGCTAAACTCTTTGCTTAAACCTTATGCGAAGGCTATTTTTAGCTCTTATTTTGAGGACTCTCCTCTTAAAGATTATCCTATAAGAGATATATTTTTTCAAAATGAAAGGATTAGAGATAGTATAAAAACTATCATCTTTTTAGGTGGAAGTCAAGGGGCAACAGCTATAAATAACTTTGCAAAAGAAGTTGCCCCAATCTTAAAAGAAAAAGGTATCAAAGTAATCCACCAAAGTGGGAAAAGAGACTTTGAAAGCTTAAAAGAGTTTTATAGCTCGATAGATTTTGAAGTTGATTTATTTGATTTTAGTAAAAACTTAGATGAGAAGATAAAACAAGCAGATTTTGCCATAAGTAGAAGTGGAGCTAGTACTATGTGGGAACTTTCAGCCTCACTTATCCCAGCTCTATATATACCCTACCCTTATGCAGCAGCAGACCATCAATACTATAATGCAAAGTTTTTAAAAGAAAATGGGCTTTGCTTTTTAAAAAGAGAAAATGAACTTGATAACTCTATTATGGAAGAGATTTTGCAAAGCGACATATCAAAAATGAGTTATGGGTTAAATAATACTATAAAACAAGGTGGAGCTAAGCAGATAGTTGATTTTATAGAAAAACAACTATCTGCATATATCAAAAGTTAGAAATATTCCTAAACTGAGCAATTTCAGCTTCAACCATATCATCTATCATGGCTTTATAGATAGTTGTTACAAGGTCTGGAGAAACTCCTAGTCTAAGAGCATTATGTCTTGCATTTGAGAGGACTTCGTCTATCCTCTCATCTGTTTTTATCTCATCTACTGAGTGTTTGAAGTTTGCAGCTTGTTTTATCAAGTCTTTTCTTTGTGCAATAAGTTGTAAGATTTTTGCATCTACTTTATCGACCTCTGCTCTTACATCTTCTAGTGAATTGCATTTTTTTACTTCCATGACACTCTCCTTTTTCTTATAATGTTCCACCCTCGTATTGAGCTCTCATTTTCTCTTTTTCAAGTCTCTCTTTTTCTTTTTTTGCTAACTCATCTTTATATTTTTTTACATCAAATCCTAACCACTTTAGAAGTGGAGATGCAACAAAGATAGAACTATATGTTCCTACAACTACACCTATAAGCATAGTAAAACTAAATCCATATATTATCTCTCCACCAAACAAGAAAAGTGTTAAAACAACAAAGAAAGTTGTTAATGAAGTTAGAGTTGTTCGAGATAATGTTTTTGTAACTGATTCATTTATGATACTAAAGAGATTGTGAGTTTTTGACTCTCTAACTTGCTCTCTTATCCTATCAAATACAATAATAGTATCATTTAGTGAATAACCTAAAATCGTCAATAGAGCAGCTAATATATCAAGACTAACATCTACTTGAAAAAGTGATATAAAGCCTAAAGCAATAGATACATCATGAACTAAAGCTATGATTGAAGCTACTGCAAATCTCCACTCAAATCTAAATGCTACATATATAAGTATAGTTAAGATTGAAAGTACCATAGCCATGATACCTTTTTCTCTAAGCTCACTTCCTACTTTTGGACCAACCATATCAACTCTTCTTATCTTAAAATCTCCTGTTGGTTTAAGCAGAGTTCTAACTCTATCACCTATATCATTTGCAACTGAAGTAGTTGAGTTTTTAACTCTTATAATCACTTCATCATTACTTCCAAAGTAAGTAACACTTGCCATTTCAAACTGTTTATCTTTTTTTAAATCATCTCGTATATCTTTTATAGGAGCTTTTTTATTATATTTAACTTGTATGATAGTTCCACCTACAAAATCAATACCATAGTTTAAACCTTTTGTGAACAAAAGTCCATAAGAGGTTAGTATAAAAACTAAAGAGATGGAGATACAAAGTTTGCTTTTATCCATAAAATCATATATTTTAGTACTTTTAAAAAACTCCATCTATTTATCCTCCATTTTTATACCGAACCATTTGTTCATATCTTTTATGTTTATTTTATTTTTATCTAATAGATACTGATAAATTCCGTGAGTTCCTAAAATTGCTGTTAACATAGAGGCTAAAATACCTATACTCATAGTGATAGCAAAACCTTTAATTGGTCCTGTTCCATAAGCATAAAGTACAACTGCTGCGATAAGAGTTGTTATATTTGCATCTAAGATGGCTGTCATTGCATTATCATAACCTTTTTCGATGGCATATTTAACATTTTTTCCCTCTTTTAAAAGCTCTCTTATTCTTTCGTTTATAATAACATTTGCATCGACTGCCATACCAACAGTAAGAACAATACCAGCCATACCTGGTAAGGTCAAGGTAGCACCAAAGAGTGCCATAACTGCTATAAGTAAAAACAAGTTTGCAACAAGAGCGATATCTGCTATAACACCAGCTCTTCCATAGTAAAAAATCATGAAGAAAAAGACTATTACAAATCCACTAATAAGTGCTATGGAGCTTTGTTTGATACTATCAGCACCAAGGCTTGGTCCTACACTTCTTTTTTCAAGCAATTCTACTGGAGCTAAGAGAGCACCACTTCTTAGAGCTATTGCTACATTATGAGCTTCAACAGTTGAGAAATTTCCACTTATCTGTCCACTTCCTCCACCTATTCTTTCTCTTATGTATGGAGCTGAGTAAACTAAGTTATCAAGAACTACTGCCATCCTTTTACCTACATTTTTCCCACTAAAATCACCAAATATTCTAGCCCCTGTTGAGTTTAAAGTAAAGTTTATAACTGGTTGTCCACTTTGCTGTGAAAAAGCAACTCTAGCATCTGTAAGCATACTTCCATCAAGTATTGGTATCTCTTTTAAAAGGTATTTTTTACCCTCTGCATTTTTTAGTATAACATCTCCATACTCTCTAGCTTCATCTTCACTCATCTTGTTTGCTTGGTCTGCCCTATCTTCATCTACTGCCATAAGTTGAAGGTGAGCTGCTTTTGAGATGATATCTCTTGCATTTTTTTCTTCTTCAGGTGTTTTTACTCCTGGTAGTTCAACTAAGATTTTATCTTTACCTTGTTTTGCTACTGTTGGTTCGGCAGTTCCAGTCATATCAAGTCTGTTTCTTATAGTATCAACAGCTTGAGTTACAGCATAGTTTTTTATAAGTTTTTTTTCTTTAGGAGTTAGAGTTAAGGAGTATTTTAAGCCATCGGTTTTTATGACTAACCCTTTTATCTTTTTAAGTTCTTCATCCAACTTAACTTTTGCATCTTTATCTAAAAGTTCAAATGTTATAGAGTTGTTTCTTTTTACTTTTAGATTATCTATGATAATGTCATCATCATCTGTAAAATACTTTATACTTCCTGCTATAGTTTTTATCTTTGATTTTATAGCTTCATCTGTTTTTACTCCAAGTAGCATGTGAAGTCCACCTTGGAGATCAAGCCCTAGTGTTATCTTTGGACCTTTATCTAACTGTAAGAAAGATGGAACAGATAAAAAGACACCAAAGACAATACTTACTAAAAATATTATCAATCTAAAGTTCATATCTTAACTCTCTAATTTTTTAGATACAAAATCTCTTGATAACTTAACTATCGTATCATCGTTAAGTTTTACTTTGATAAAATCCTCTTCTGGTTTTACTACCTCAACGATAAGTCCACCAGTCGTGATAATTTTATCACCCTTTTTTAGAGCTTCGAGCATCTCTTTGTGTTCTTTTGCCTGTTTCTGTTGTGGTCTTATGATAAGAAAGTAGAATATACCAAATAATACAATAAGTGGTAACATAGATGTTAAAATATTTCCTTGAGAAGCCATATTTTTCCTTTAATTTAAAATTTAGAAGCTATTTTAGCACTAAGGACTTAATAAAAGGTTTACTGATAGCTTTTTTTATCTCTGCTTTTATATATATTGTTTATTTTAACCTTTTTAGTGGAGTTAGTTTAAAAATCGTAACCTCGTTATTTGCGATAGCTGGATTTTATCTACTTCTAAAAGAAAATCAAAAAGTACTTTTTTGGGCTGGACTTTTTATGGGAGGAGCTTGGTTTTACTGGGTTAGCTTCTCTTTTAGGTTTTATGACTTAAGAGTTTTGATACCTTTGATAATATTTGTCTTTGCATTTGGATATGGGGTATTTTTTTGGCTTATAGGTAGTCTTCAAAAGAGTTACCTTAGAGCCTTAGCATTTTTAGGATTTTCATACTTTCATCCTTTTGGATTCAACTGGTTTGTACCTGAAGTTACTTTGGTTGATAGTTTTTTTGATTTTACAAAGTTAAAGTTTGCGATTTTTTTAGTGGCAATTTTAGCTATGTTAGAGCTTAAAAGATACTATAAACTTTTTTTTATTCCCCTACTCTTTTTATCAGTTAGATATGAAAATCCTTCATACATAGTTTCAGCCCAAAAGATATATCTAGCAAGTAGAAACATCCCCCAAGATAAAAAATGGAAAGAGGATTACTTGGATACTATATTAAAAGACAACTTTAGGATTATCAACAAAGCTATCAAAAAAAAGTATGATATAGTAGTTTTAAGTGAAAGTGTTTTTCCTCTATATCTAAACTCTAGGGTTGATTTGATCAACAAACTTTTAAAACTTTCAAAAAAGATAACAATAGTTACAGGAAGCCTATATAGTGATGGCAAAAATGGCTATAACTCAACTTTTTACTTTATAGATGGTGTATTTTATGTAGCAAATAAAGTTGTTTTAGTTCCATTTTCAGAGGAGATTCCACTTCCAAGATTTATCGCTCACTTTATAAATGACTACTTTTTTAAAGGTGCTGAAGATTTTAAAATGGCTAAAAAACCAACTGATATACCTATAAATGGAGAGCTTTTTAGAAATGCCATCTGCTATGAAGCAACAGCAAGCAGACTATATGAAGGAAATCCACATCTAATGATAGCAACTTCAAACAATGCTTGGTTTACTCCTTCAATAGAGCCTACTTTACAACACTTACTTTTAAGATACTATTCAAGGATTCATGATACTACTATATATCATAGTGCAAATAGTGGTGGGACTGGGGTTGTGCAGTTTTAGATTTTTCCACTTTTCTTAGCTATACTAAAAGAAAAAAAGGACTTATCATGAAAGCTATACTACTTCTACTATTTACCACTCTACTTTTTAGTTCAGCCTATGAGAAGATAGATGATTGGGATGAAAATGCAACCAAACCTACTATAGAAAAAAACTTTAGAGGTGGAAGCATGATTAAAAGTGTTCAATCTATGGCTATGCCAGCTCAAATGATGGCAAAGAGGAGTTTAGGCTTTAGTGTAGGTGGTGCAAAAGATGCTGATAACTTTTATGAAAACATCAAAAAAGGCTACCTTCCAAAGGTGAGTTCTATCACCTATGAAGGTGTGTTTTATGACCACTACTTTGAAACTCCTATGCAAGAGTGCAAGGAGCTTTTTTGTCCATCTTACGAAACTGCTGTTAGAAAAAATCCTTTTAGTGAAAAAAAAGATTACTATATAAGTGTTGGGTTAAACTCTGATTTAAAAGTAGAAAATTTTAAAAGAAGAAAGTTAAATCTAGTGGTAGTTTTGGATATCTCTGGTTCTATGGGAAGTAGATTTGATAAGTACTACTATGATGGTGATATAAAGAAAGAAGCTGAGTCAAAAAAGTCTAAAATGCAAATTGCTAATCAAAGTATCGTAAATATGATAGATCATTTAAAAGCAAATGATAGCTTTGGAGTTGTACTTTTTGATAACAATGCCTGCTTAGCAAAGCCTTTGAGAAAAGTCAAATATACAGATATGGATGCTATCAAATCTCATGTGTCAGAGTTAACTCCAAGGGGTGGTACAAACTGGAGTAGTGGATATAAAAAAGGATTAGAGCTTTTTAAAAACTTAGATAAAGATGCAGAAAATAGGATAATTTTCATAACAGATGCTATGCCAAATCGTGGTGAGCTTGGAAAAGATAGGTTATTTGGTATGGTAAAAGATGCTAGTAGAAAAGGGATTTATACTACTTTTATAGGAGTTGGGGTTGACTTTAACTCTGATTTGGTTGAGTATATATCTAAAACTAAGGGTGCAAACTACTACTCAGTTCACTCAAACAAAGAGTTTAAAAAAAGACTTGATGATGAGTTTGATTATATGGTAACTCCTTTGGTTTTTGATTTGAAGTTGAAGCTTAGTTCAAATGACTTTGAGATAGAAAAAGTCTTTGGAGTTCCTAAAGCAAACCAGCATACAGGAGAGATTTTAAAGATTGATACTCTTTTTCCAAGCTCTACAAAAGATAAAAAGGTAAAAGGTGGAGTTATCTTAGTCAAACTAAAAAAAGTAGGCAGTGGTAAAAATCTTAACTTAAAAGTTAGCTACAAAGATAGAGATGGAAAAGAGTTTTCAAACTCTAAGGTAGTTAGTTTTAGAGATGGCGAGTATTTTGAAGGGAGTGGAGTGAAAAAAGCTATCATTCTAAGTGATTTTGTCTCTTTGATGAAAAACTTTTTAGTTGATGCTAGAAAAAGTTGCCATGACAAAGTAAACTTTCCTATACCACCCTACCCTATGCTAAAAAGAAGATGTTTTACTCCTCCTGTGATTGATGAGCATATCTCATCAACTTGGGAGAGAAGATCTTGTAAGTTAGAGGTTAGTGATGGGTATAAAAAACTTTTTTATCTATTTTTTAAAGGATTTGATATGAGTTTGAAAAAGGAGAGTGAGGCTTTGAGGATTTTGATAGGGAGTAAGAAAACTATTTTGGATGATTGGAATTTTAACAATTAGAAAAGTCTTTTGACTTTTCTAATTTATTATAGCTTATTTTGTCAGGAATATCCCATTGACCTTTTGAGGATGATTTGTATCATTCATATCATAAATGTCTAAAATATCACTATCAGAAGTTGCTCCACTTTGAGCTAAATAGGAAGTATCTCCATAATAATCAAAGTGTAATTCATCTGTTTGTATAGCACTATCACCATTTTCATCATAAAAACTACCAATTCCTATGATATTTGAATCATTAGTGGTATCATCTTTTTTTACTACTATATATGTTGTAGAAGGTGCTGTGAAAGTAGGAGTTCCTGTAACTTTCACTTTTACATTACTTGAAATATCACTTTCATTAATATCATAACTACCAGGAACAACTGTTCCACTAGACCAATTATCACCATTTTCTTTATGTCTTATACTTGTAATTTGTTTATTGTTATTAAAAGTTTCTTCTTCTTCATATATTTCACTTAAAGAAGGTATTTTTACAGTACTTTTTATATAACCACCATTATCATTAGCTTTTGCTAAAATATTAAAATAATCAACTTCAGAATTTAAAGTCATTTTAGTTGTCATATCAATTTTAACACCATTTTTAGATTTATCATATTGTTGTAATTTAACTTTAAAATCAAGACTGTTACTACTGTTAATATCAACTTTAGCATTTTCTATAAAAGTATTTAGACCATTAATAGTTGTCATCGCTATATTACCATTATATGAACCTAGTGAACTATCATTGCCATCTATAGAAATAGCTTTGTCAATTCCACTATTGCTCCATCTATATGTATCAACCTCATGAAGTGGAAGATTATTTCCATTTAATTTTATTTTACTTACATCAATTCTCATTTTATAATTATATTTTCCTGAAGAGAGTTTAGTATATGTAAGAGCTCCACTAGAAATTGTTATAGAATCTCCAACATTACATGAATTATCTGTTTTATTATCAAGTGCATCCATTTCAGGTGTTATTTTAAAATTTATATCATTTTGAACAGTGCATGGAGTATCTATGGCATAATCTGCACACTCTTTATTTACATCACTTAAAGCTGCATTTACAAATAATCTAAACTCTTCTATATTATTTTGATTATATACTGCTTCATTCATTATCTCCTTTAAAACTCCATATCCTATAGCTTGTTGTTGCCCAGCTGATAAAATTTGACCACAAAAAAGAGCTAATAATGTAATATTTTTTATTGTTTTACTCATAATTAAACCTTTAATGTGTATTAGCTGGAACATTTACATTTCCACCTGCTGGAATTGCATTTGAAGGAGTAGTGCTTCCACTAGCTGAAACTCCTCCACCACCACAGCCAACTAAAATAAAAACAGTAAAAACTGCTAAACTAAAAAATATTTTTTTCATGTTACCTCCTAAAATTTTCTGAAATTATATCAAATCATAAATAAACTATTACAAAAATTCAAAACTAATTTGTTACAATAATCTATAGGATATGAGGAGAAAATTTGAACTATAACATTGCAAATGAAAATGTATGACTTTTTGGTTATAGGCTCTGGTATTGCAGGAGCTAGCACTGCTTATTTTTTAAAAGAGGCTGGTTATGAAGTATTGGTTGTTGAAAAAAACACTGTTTGTAGTGGTGGAAGTTATGGGGCTGGGGCTTTTTTATCTCCTAAGTTATCTAAGCCTTCAAAGTATAAAGATTATCTAAACGATGCTCTTGGATTTTCTTTGGATTTTTATCAAAAGAACTTTCCTGACCTTTTAAAAAGAGTTTCACTTCACAAATACCCTTTTGATGAAAGAGACTACAAAAAACTACAAAGTTATGAAAAATTTATCGACTTTGAGTATGAAAAAAAAGATGGCTTTTTTAAACTAGATTTTGCAGGTTTTATAGATCCTTTGAAACTAACTTATGCACTTTTAGAGGGAATAGAAGTTATAGAAAATTTTGAAGTTACAAAGGAAAACTTAAAAACTTTTGAAGCAAAAAGCATAATCATAGCCCATCCAAATCAAACTATTTATGAAGAAAAATACTTAAAAACTAAAAATATCGGTGGGTATAGATATGATGTTAGCTTTGAGGGGTGTGAAAAAAAGAATTTTAACTCTCATAAGGATTGCTCTATATCTGCTTATCATGAAGGTAAAGTCGCTATTGGAGCTACATATATAAAAGAGATAAATAACTTGGAAAAAGATGCAAAAGAAGATAAATATAATCTTTTACAAAAGGCTCGAAACTTTTTTGAAATGGAAAAATTAGAAGTTTTAAAATATTATACTGGAGTTAGAAATATGAGCTTTGACTTTTTCCCGATAGTTGGAAAGCTTATAGATGAGAAGGCTACAATTTTAAAATACCCATATATAAAAAATGGTTCTAAAGTTCCAACTTCTAAATACATATATCATGATAACGTTTATATCCATACTGCTTTAGGCTCACGAGGATTTGTATATGCTCCTTATAATTCTATGCTTTTAGTTGATATGATAGTTAAAGATAAAGAGATAGAGAGTCATTTATCTCCTGTGAGAACTTTTTTAAAATATATTAGGAAGGCTTGATTTTTATAGCTTCATAAACTTCAATACGAGGATGATATTTTAAACAATCCCCACTAAGTCCTGCTTTTTGACAAAGATTGGCAAAAAATCCATCAAAAGTTAGTAACTGTTCCCAAACTTGAGGTAAAAATGTTGCTCGATATCCTTTTATGCTCAAAATCACTCCGTGGATATTTGGTTTTATTTTTGATTTTAAATCTTCTATATCTTTATACTCTAACTCATATGAAGGAGTAAGAATAGATATCTCTATCTCCAATTCACCACTTTCAAACTCTTCTTTACTTAAAGGTGGAAATCTTGGGTCTTTGAAAGCTGCTGATTTTGCATTTTGGATTAAGTCTTCCAAAAGTGACTGATAGGCTACTAGTGAGCCGATACAACCTCTAAGTCCTCCTCTTTTGTTTATAGTTACAAAGACTGCTCTTTTTTCTTTTAAAGCTGGGTATAAGAGATAGTAACCCTCTTTATCTATTTTTTTGCCTCCAAACTCTTCTTCTATAGCTTGTTGAACTATTTGAAGTAGTATTTTACTATTCATTTCACATTTCCTTTACATTTATAAGCTATCCTTAGTATAATACAAAAAATTCAACAAGGAGACAACAAATGAAAAAACTATTACTTGGTTTAATCATAACTGCTGTGAGTGTTTTCGCTCTAAATCTACAAACTGCTTCAAAAGATGAGTTGATGAGTATAAAAGGTATTGGTGAGAAAAAAGCTGCTGCTATCATCACATATAGAAAAACTCATAAACTAAAAAGTGCTAAGGATTTACATGGTGTAAAAGGTATCTCTGATCAAATAGTTGCAAATGTAAAAAATGGTGTTAAAAACGGTAGCAAAAGTGCAAAAGTAGCTAAGAAAAAAACTTTAAAAAAATCTACTAGTTTAAAAACAAAAGCTAAAGCAAAAAAAGATAAAGTTAAAAGTAAAGCAACTGATACAAAAGTGAAAGCTGAAAAGAAAACTTCAAAAAGAAAAGAGAAGTTAAAAGAGTCTAAAGAGAAAGCTAAAACTGTAAAAAAAGAGACTAAAAAATCTAAAGCTAAAAAAGCAAAGAAAAAACTTAAAAAATTAAAATCTAAAAAATAGCAACAAAAGGGGATTTTTCCCCTTTTAACCCCATAAAAAAGGCTTCCTACTTGCAAGACATATTAACATCATTATCAACTTATGGTTATATCGCTTTATTTATTTATTCACTTGGTGGTGGATTTTTTGGTATAGTTGCAGCTACTGCTTTAAGCTATATGGGTAAGATGGATTTGAGTATTTCTATGATAGTTGCATTTTTTTCAAACTACATAGGGGATATGGTACTTTTTTATATAGCTAGATTTAACAAAGATATGATTCAGCCTTATATGAAAAATCATAGAAGGAAGTTTGCACTTTCAAATCTTTTAGTTAAAAAATATGGGGATTTTGTAGTATTTTTACAAAAATTTATCTATGGAGTAAAGACTTTAGTTCCAGTTGCTATGGGATTTAGTAAGTATAGCTTTGTGAAGTTTGGGGTTTTAAATATTTTTGCTTCAGCTATATTTGTAGCTTTTTTTACAGCTCTTAGCTATGCTTTTAGTGAGCCTATCATAAAAGTAGCCTCGTATGTAAAAGATCATCCTTGGATTTATCCTGTTGTTATTGGCATAATTGGTGGAGGAATTTATCTGTACTTTGAAAAAGTTACAAAGAAAAAACCTAAAAATTAGTGTAATTATCCCTACATATAATCGTTCATTTTTAGTTCAAAGAGCTATAAAATCAGTCCTTTCTCAAACTCTGCTTCCTCATGAGATTATAGTCATAGATGATGGTTCTACTGATAATACAATAGAGATTTTAAAAAACTATCCCGTAAAAGTTATAAGTCAAAAAAATAGTGGTGTCAGTAGTGCAAGAAATCTAGGTATAAAAAACTCTTCAGGTGATGTTATAGCCTTTTTAGACGCTGATGATGAGTGGAAAGAAGATAAGTTAAAAACTCAACTAGCCTTTCATAAAAAAGGGTGTAAGTTTTCACACACTGAGGAGATTTGGATAAAAAATGATAAAGAGTTAAAACAAAAAGCTCATCACAAAAAACCTAAAGGAGAGTGCTTTTATGAAAATATATCTTTTTGCAAAATCTCTCCTTCTACTGTCATGATAGATAAAGATTTGTTTGAAAAGGTGAGTTACTTTGATGAGAGTTTAAAAGTTTGTGAAGACTTTGATATGTGGCTTAGAGTTTTAAAACTAACTCCAGCCTATTTAGTAAAAAAGGTTTTAACTATCAAATACTCCGAGGATGAGCAACTCTCTTTTAAATACTTTGGAATGGATAGATTTAGGATAATGGCTCTTTTAAAACACTTACCAAATGAAAAAGTAAAAGAGGAGATAGAGAAAAAACTTTTCATCTTAAAAGAAGGTGCTTTGAAGCATAAAAATCAAGAAATTATAAACTTTGTTTCAAAGATTCAAAATACTCTATAAGCTTCTTCTTTTCCTCAATTGAGAGCTTCGCACTTTTGTGAAGCCAAGTATAGCTAGGGATTGGCATCATTCCTACTCTTACTGTATCTATGGCTCGATCTAATTTGTGAGTCAATTTATCCTTTGGTATTAGTTTAAATTTAGAAAAATTCAAAGCTAATCTTCCTTGTTTTACATGATCTCGTATAGTCCAAGAAAGTGGTGCAACTGAAGCATACCAAGGATAGTTTGTATGACTTGAATGGCAGTCATAGCAAGCTTTTTTAAGTATCACCTCTACATCTTTAGGAGGATGAAGAGCCTCTTTTGAATTTATAGGATAATTTGGTTTATCCACCATTACTAGTTGCATTAAGACACATATTGCAATCAAAATTTTAAATGCTAGTTTCATTATTTTACCTTTATGAAGTATTCTTTAGCTGCACCAATCCAGCTTTTTTTTCTCTTTTTTATCACTGTGTGATATGGCTTTATACTTTCTAAATAGTTATTATTTAGATTTACAGTCAGCAGAGTTGTTGGTGGATATGAGATTCTTTTATCTGAGAAAAAGCTAATACTCTTTGTTTTTAGTGCATTTGTCAAAGTATAGTAGTAGAGCCTTACATCTGAATCATATTTTCCACCACTAACATATCCTACTAACTCTCTTTTTTTAACAGTTGCTAGAGGTTTATTTGAATCAATGCTCTCTTGAGGGATAAAAAATGGCTTATCTGACTTTGAATTTGAAATAATTGGTGCATTTTTATCTATATGCCCAACACTCATGTTCTCAGCTGATGCCTTTTTTGTTCTTACAAAAGCAGATCTTTGAAAACAACCTGAAAAAATCAAAATACCCACTATCAACAAAACTTTCATCATATATCCTTCCTTATTTTCCACTCTATTGTATCATCAAAATAATTAAACTTATTTAACCTTTTAAACTCTTTTGCAAACTCAAAACTTTTTCCATCTTTAGTTTTTGAAGTTTGAAATATCATGATAACATCTATCTTATCTTTTAAACTTTTATAAATATTCTCTCCACCCTCTATCAAGACATAATTATAGTTTTTTACTATTTTGTCAAAATCATTACTAATGATAACTTTCCTATTTTCAATTCCAAAAAGAGGGATAGATTTATCAAAGTTATCATTTTTAGAGAGGATTAAAACATCTGGAGGATTTTCACCACTACTAAGCCTTGTATCTAAAGTTGGACGATCTGTTCTTACACTCTCTCCACCTATGACTAAAAGGTCGATTTTTTCTCTTATCTTATGTACTAATTCTCTTGAAGTTCGACTACTTATAACCCCACCAGTATATACACTGTTTTTACTAACTGCTACTTTAAAAAAGATAAAAGGCTTCTTTTTTATCCACAAGTTAAAAAGAGTTACAAGGGCTTCTCCCTCCTCTTTTAAAACTTCAGTTTCAACTACACAAAACTCACTTAAAAACTTTGCTCCACCACTTGCAGTTTTGTTTTTATCGAGAGCAGAGATAACTACTTTTTTAAATCCCATTTCTTTTAATAAAAGTGAACATGGGGGAGTTTTCCCATAGTGATTACACGGCTCTAATGTCACTAAAATAGTATGATTTTTAAAGTGATTTTTATACTCTTTTATGATAAGTTCATGAAGTTTACAAGGATCTTTTTTATCACTAATATTTAGAGCATTTGCTACTGCATCAAGCTCAGCATGAGGAAGCCCAGAAGCTTTATGGACTCCTGATGCTACAAACTCGTTATTTTCATCAACTATGACTGCACCAACTGGGGGATTTGGAAAAGTTAACCCCTGATATTTCCAAGCTAAGAGGGTAGCTTGTTGCATAAACTTTTCTACCATGAGTAGTAAGTTTTAGCACTTAGTATATCACTATAATTTAAATCGATTTGCTCTTTATCTGCTTTATCTTTGATAGTTACTTTAGTCTCATCAGCCGTGATTATTTCACCTTTTAGTTTTCCAAGCTCAGTATGTTTTATCCGTGCGAGTTCACCTATTGAGTTTTGAAAGTGATAAGGGGTTGTTAGTTTCCTCTCAATCCCTGGAGAGCTTACTTCCAAAAAGTACTCTCCCTGTACAGGTGGTTCTACATCAAATATAGGAGAAAGAATCTTTGTAACTTCGGTACATTTGTCTAGTGTTATACCATCTTTACTTATGATAAAAATTCTATATATTTTATGGTCATTTTCTGTTACAGTTTCAGTGTCATATAGGCTTACTCCGCACTCACTTATTAGGTTTTTTAAAGTATTATTATCCATTTTTCTTTAACTCGCTCTCTACCTTTTTAAAAAGCTTATCCATACTATTTTGATGAGATAAGCTATCATCAAACTTAAATCTAAATTTTGGAGCTCTATACCAACCTTCAGCTTGTTTACAATAGTTTTGCAGATAACTTTCAGCTTTGTTTAAATGAGAGATAATATATCTTCTCTCTTTTTCATCATAGATAGATGGATCTAAAAAAACCTCTGCATCATATTTCCCTCGAGAACACTTTACATCTATAACTAAGACATTATTTAAGCTTTCATCATTTAGAGTTGAAAGAGCTTCGGGAAGAAGTTCTTTCAAAAGAGACTCTGTCCTAAGAAGTTTTATACTTTTATCCAAGACTTTTCCTAAAGTTTTGCTTGTTCTTGCACAGTTTTAAAGCTCTCTAAGAAATCACCAGCTTTAACATCTTTGTATCCAACGATACCAATACCACACTCATAACCTTTTCCAACTTCTTTAACATCATCTTTAAATCTTTTTAGTGATGAAATCTCACCCTCAAAGATAACAACACCCTCACGAATAACCCTAACTCCAGCACCTCTATGAATACTTCCATCAGTAACAATAGAACCAGCAATTAGACCTAGTTTTGGTACACTAAATACTTCTCTAACTTCTGCTTGACCTAGTTGTTCCTCTCTAGTTATAGGAGATAACATACCACCGAGAATAGCTTTTACATCATCTATCAAGTCATAGATAACATTGTAAGTACTTATCCTTACACCATCTCTTTTTGCTTTTTCTTTTACAGCTCCAGTAGGTCTTATGTTAAATCCAAATATAACACAATCCTCACTTGCACTTGCCAAGGCTATATCACTCTCCGTTATACCACCTACTCCAGTTGAAATGATATTTACTTTTACTTCATCATTTCTAAGCTCTTCTAGTGAAGATTTTAGTGCTTCCAAGCTTCCAGAAACATCAGCTTTTAAGATAACTGGCAAGGATTTCATTTGACCCTCTGCTATTTTTTCACCAAGGTCATCCAAAGTTACTTTAGTTGAACGAGATAACTCTTTTTGCCTTAAGTATTCATATCTTTTTTTAGCTAACTCTCTAGCTTCTTTTTCATTGTCCATACCAACTAAGCTTTCACCTGCTTTTGCAACTTCATTTAAGCCTACAACAACTCCTGGCTCGCCAGGGAAGAGTTGTTTTTTAGATTTTTTGTTTTCATCAACTATGGCTTTTACTCTACCAAATGCAGTTCCACAAAGAACTATATCTCCAACACTTAAAGTTCCACTTTTCATGACAACTGTTGCTACTGAACCTCTACCTTTTTCGATAGAACTCTCTATAACTGTAGCATCTGCTTTTGATTTTTTAGATGCTTTTAATTCTAAAAGTTCAGATTGTAAGATGATGTTTTCTAAAAGATCATCTATACCATTTCCTGTGTGAGCTGAAAGAGGGATAAACTCTACATCTCCACCCCAATCCACTGGAGTAACTCCAAGTTCTGAAAGACCAGCTTTTACTAAGTCAGGATTTGCTGCTTCTTTATCCATTTTGTTGATGGCAACGATAAAAGGAACTTCTGCTTTTTTTGCATGTTCTACTGCTTCTTTTGTTTGTGGTTTTACTCCATCATCAGCAGCAACTACTATAACAGCTATATCAGTAACACTAGCTCCCCTAGCTCTCATAGCTGAGAAAGCAGCATGACCTGGAGTATCTAAAAATGTGATAGGATTTCCATCTTTTTCGATCATATATGCACCGATATGTTGAGTAATTCCACCACTCTCTCCACTTGCTACTCTACTCTGTCTAATCTTATCAAGAAGTGATGTTTTTCCATGATCTACATGTCCCATGATAGTGATAACTGGTGCTCTTAGCTCTAAATCTTCCTCAGCAACTTTCTCTTCAACGACTTCTAACTCTTCAAGTGGATTTATAGTTGTAACATTTACTTCAAACTCTTCTGCTAGGATTTCTATCGCATCTTTATCTAAAAAGTCATTTTTAGTAACCATCATGCCAAGAGTAAATAATACTTTTATAACTTCACCCGTTGTTTTGTTTATCTTCTCAGCAAACTCATAAACTCTGATATCTTCGGGGATTTGTATATCTGTAACTACAGTGTTATCTTCTTCTTTCTTTCTTCTTTTTCTTTTAGTTGACTTTCTACTTATACCTCTTTGTTGTACAAATGAAGCACTTCTTGCAGTTCTAACTTTATTTACATCTACTTTTTTCTTTGGTTGTATTATTTTTGGTTCATCTTTGATAGTAAAATCATGAAGCACAACCATCTCTTCTTCTGGAAGCATCTCTATATGTGAAGACATATCTCCACCAAAAATATCTAATCTTTGAGCATCTGTTGATTTTGAAGTAGCTCCACCTTTTTTTGCTTTTTTCTTTTTCTTGATTCCTGGGATTGCTTCTGGCATGGATATGTTGTTTTTACGACTAGACTCTACTTTCTTAGGCTCTTCTTTTTTCTTTTTCTTGATGATAACTAAGCCTCTTCTTTTTTTAAGGCTTGATTTAGCAATAGTATCATCTTTTTTTATCTCTTCTTTTACTTTATCTGGAGATTGGATTTTTGATTCTAGTTCTTTCTTAGGTTCTGGCTCTTTTTTTACTTCAACTTTAGGTGTAACTTTTTTAGGCTCTTTTTCTTTAGTTTCTTCTTTTTGTTCAACTACTTTTTTCTCTACCTCTTTTTCTTTTACTTCTTCTTTTTTAGGCTCTTCTTTTTTTTCACTCGGTGGAGTCGTACCATTCATGATATACTCTGCTAAATGCTCTGCTTGTTCCATACTTATAGAACTGTTTGCTGCTTTTACATCATATCCTACCTCTTTTGCTGAAGTTACTACCTCTTTTGAGGTTAACCCTAACTCTTGTGCTACTTCGCTAATACGAACTTTATCCATTTACAATCTTCTCCAAATCTATTAATTTTATCTCTTTTTTACAAATCCTACTAAGAGGTCTTTTTATCTTTTTCTCACCATCATTTAAACAATCTTTACACAGATAAAAACTTCTACCGCTACCATCAAAACTTTGCAAAAGACCACCTCTGCACACAAGTCTAATAAGATTTTTTTGTAATTCTCTCTTCCTGCAGCTTATGCACATCCTAGTTGGAAAGTGTTTCAAGTAGTACCTTATAGTAATTTTGCTTAAGGGCACCTCTCCCTTAATCGGTGATATTATAGCCAATATTGTTAAAATTATATACCTCTACTCTAAATTTAGGAAATTTTTTTAACAAAATCTCTTTTAATGAGTTAGCATCATCCTCATATACAAGATTAAAAAAAGTTGAACCACTTCCTGAAAGTGTACTCATCAAAGCTCCATTTTGTAAAGCAATCTCTCTAACGATAAAGAGTTCTCTCAGATTTGACATTCTTATATCTTCATGAAGTATATCTTTTGAGGCATATTTTAAACTCTTCCAATCTTCGTTAAAAAAAGCACTTGCCAACACAGTAGAGTGAGATATGTTGAAAACTGCTTTTTGCAAAGAGATTGATTTTGGTAGTTTACTTCTTGATTGGTTTGTACTCATGGGTTTATTTGGGATAACAACTACTGCTTTGATATAGGATGGTAACTCTTTTTTTTGAGTTATAACTTTATCTTTAAAAATCAAAGAGGAGACAAATCCTCCTAAAGTTGCTGGAGCTATGTTATCTGGGTGAGGTTCATAAAAAAGAGCTTTGTTTAAAATAGAATCTTTTGCTAAATCAATTCCTGACATATGATAAGCACTTGCTATTGCAGAAACTATAACTGCTGATGAACTTCCTAGTCCTCTTGAAAAAGGGATGTTGTTAGTAAACTCAAACCTAAAGTTATCTCTTTTACCTACTAGTTTTGTATAAAAGTTATAAAAGATATTTACAAACTGATTGTTTGTTTTTATCTTTGTTCTATTTACACCTTCACCTTTTATGGAGACACTTAAAAACCATGACTTTGTTATCTTTACTTCATTATTAAGATCCAAGGCTAAACCTAAAGTATCAAATCCAGGTCCAAGGTTTGCACTAGTAGCAGGTGTTTTAATAATCATCTTTTCCCTTTTATACAGCCGGTAGAACATACAAAGGCTCTACATCTTTTTTAAAAATAGTTTTATCTAAAAACGATGGCAGTTCAAAAGGTTTTATATCCTCTTTATCTCCATCAAAAATCTCTGGCGAAATAATACCATTTTTTTTCATAAAAAAACGATTACCTACTGCTTTTATAGGAGAGTTTTTGTTAAAGAAAAATCCATCACATCCTAGTACTGGGATTTGTTTAGTAATAGAGATAGTTTTTAAAAATACAAAGCTAACTTTGATGGCCATGAAACTTCCTGGACCATTTGCCATATAGATAGATGTAACTTCAAATTCATCTAAAATCTCTTTAAAAACAACAGGTAAAATATCACTGGTTTTTTCATCTTTAGTGTAAGATTTTATAAGTTTATCATCCTTGTAAATTCCTACTAAAAGTGGAGAACTAAGGGATATTGTTAAAACTTCAACTCTATCTTTGATCATAGAAAATCATCTCTTTTATACCATCTAGTTCAACTAATTCAAACTTATCAGGAGAGTTTAAAAGCTCTAATGTTAGTTCATGATTTAAGTCATGGCTTCCTGCATGAGAGCTGTATTCAGCTATATATGGATATCCAAGTAGTCTTAGATCACCTATTGCATCTAAGATTTTATGTCTTACAAATTCATTTTCATATCTTAATCCCTCTAAGTTTAAAATCCTTTTTTGATCCATAACAATAGCATTTTCCAAACTTCCACCAAGAGCTAAATCTTTTTTTCTTAACATATGAATATCTTTTAAAAATCCAAATGTCCTAGCTCTTGAAATCTCTTCAAGATAGTTTTCCTTTGTAAACTCTAAAGAATGAGATTGTATACCTATGGAAGGGTGTGGAAAATCTATAGAAAAGTTATACTTTGGAGTAAGTGATGGAGCTAGTTTTACATAGTTATCTCCCTTTTTTACCTCTATACTATTTTTTAACATAAAAACTTTTTTTTTCTCTTTTAACTGTTGAGTTTTTGCATCTTTTAGCATCATACAAAAACTAGCACTACTTCCATCCATGATAGGAACTTCATATGAGTCAAGAGTAATAAGTATGTTATCTATCCCAAAAGCATAGATGGCTGAGAGAAGATGCTCAATAGTTGAAACTATGTTTCCTTTTTCATCTCCAACAACTGTTGCCATAGTTGTATCTCTTACATTCATTGGTTTTGCCTCTATATATGTATCAACATCACTTCTATAAAATACTACTCCAGCATTTGAACCAAGAGGGGAAAGTGAAATTTTTATAGGTACTCCTTTATGTAGCCCTATTCCTACTCCATCTATCTTTTTTTGAATTGTTAGTTGGTTCAAGTTTATAAATCCTCTATTTTATAACCATCTTCACTCTTAAGCACTTTTTTAAGTCCACCATCAAAATCCTCTTTTTCTAAAATATCCCCATTGAAGATAACATAACCTTTTCCGATAGATTTTATAACTGCGAAATCACCATTTGCCTCTACAACTCCATCTATCTCTCCATAAACTGAGATATTTCCCTCACTTACAACTTTTGCACCACTATTTACTCTGTTAAAGATAACTATATCTGCTTCACTTTCATAAACTGCTCCTGATCTTATAGGTTTGTTTATCACTTTTGTATTTTGGATTTTTGTTTCACTATCTTGATATATTACTTCTTTTACTATTTCTACTTTTGTTGGTTCTACTATTGGTTGAGTTGATTGTGGCTGAGACTTAGCTTGTATAGTTTTTAAGTTACAATTTTGCTGTAAGACATAGCAAAGAGAGTTTTGCTCTAAAAAATTTTCTATTTTCTCAGTTACTAGACCATCTATCAAAAGAAGATAATCTTTAAGCAAGATAAGATTTTTTTTCATATAGTCAAAAAACTTTTCTTCGCTATCTATAACTATATCAAAAACTCTAATTTTCTTTTGTTTTACTTTCATGTTTAGTTTCCTATAATCTTTTTTGCTTTAGCTATGATACTTGTTATATGTGTTTTTATCCATCTTTGATCCATCCACTCAGCAGGTCTTACCATAACTCCTTGTACCATCAACCCAAAATGAAGATGATCTCCTAAAGCAAGTCCAGTTTTTCCAGTATGAGCTACTATTGTTCCTGCTTTTACTACATCCCCTTTTTGAACTAAAAATTCACTGCAATGCCCATAAAGACTATAAAGACCAAGTCCATGATAAAGAATTAGATTATTTCCATATATGCCATTGTAGTGAGCAAAAACGACTAAAGCTTTGTTTGATGTTTTGATATTTCCGTGTTTTACACTGGCCATATCAACTCCCATATGATATGACTCACTTATAATATTGTCTTTTGTTTTATAGTAGTAGTATCTGTGATCTCCATAAGTACCAACTACTGCACCATTTCTTAGTGGATAAAATCTTTTTATGTTGAAGTTATTTATCTTAGAGTTATCAACTGGAGTTGTAACCTTTCTTATCAAATCTTCATTTTCTACTCTATATATTGCATTTACAAAGTTTAGTTTTTGAAGTCTGTTCATGTTTTTTATTCTCTCTGGTCTATCTTCTGCTAAAGTGGCAATCTTTCCATCAATAAAACTATCTTTTGCTTTTATGTAACTAACTCTATAATTTCTATCTTTTACATATAAAGGTATATATTGTTTAGTTTTATTTCCAGCTTTATCAACTGCTACAACCCAAGCTCTAAACTTTTTTTGAAAGATTGGCCAAGCAAACAGTGAAATATAATAATCTTTTTTATAAAAAGGATTTGGATAAAACTTTTTTCCAAAATTTGTTACTATATAAACAGATTTCAAAGATTTATCTTTCACTCTAAATATAGCAACTCCACTTCCACCCTTTCCTATACTATATGAGTTGTTTATAAGTGTAAGTTCTGGTTTTTTCTTATCTATACTGACAATGGCTTTTTTTACTGTTTTGTTTCCCCTAAAAAACTGCCATAAACTTTTGTCTCTCACTACAATAGTAAGTTTTAAAAAATTGTCTTTTGCCAATATACCTTTTTTAGGAAAGTTAACTTCTACTTTATAGTTTTTATCTCCAGATAACTTTATATCTGAAATTTTCTCTTCATTTTCCCCATCTTCTACATAAACTTCTATATTCTTTAGTCCATAGTTATCACTTACATCTATTTCAAGTCCATTTTCGGGATTCCAAAATATCTCTTTTCCCATATTTATAACTGGTTTTACTTTCTCAAATCTAGGGTCATGATTTAAAAAATATATTCCTCCAAATATACCAGCAATAACTAGCAAAAATAAAACTAAACCTAAACTAGAACTCTTTTTTCTATGCATTCTCTACCTCATACTTTTTTATTATCTTTTCCACATCTTCTTCTTTTCCAACAAATCCAGCAGCATTAACATGCCCTCCCCCACCAAACTCTTTGGCGATAAGAGATACATCAACTTCTCCTTTACTTCTAAGGGAAATCTTATACTTATCATCATCGATTTGTCTTAAAAAGATTGCTAAGTTTACAGTGGCTAAACTTATAATAATATTTACTAAGTGATCACTATCGCTACTCATCGCTCCAGAGTTTAAAAAATCACTTTTTGTAACTTTTCCTATCGCAACTTTTCCTTGCACCTTTAATTCTATACTTTTATAAAAAAACTCTGTTAACCTTAGTTTTGCTAAAGAATCTCTTTGTCTTAGATTTCTAGCAACTACATCTGGTTTTGCACCGGCACTTACTAAATGTGAAGCTACTTTAAAGACTTCACTATCAACTCTTCGATAGGAAAAAAACTCACTATCGCTAACTAACCCAGTGTAAATTGATTGTGCTATATCTCTTGCTATTTTAACATCATTTTTCACTAAAAAATCATACAAAACCAAAGTTGTACTAGGCTTTGAAGAATCCACTATGTTAAAATCACCAAAGTTTGTATTTGATTTGTGGTGGTCTATGTTTATGATAGGAGCATCAAGGCTTTTAAGTCCTGTCCTTTTAAAATCCCCAGCATCTAAAACTATCGCTAAATCATATCTAGCAGGTAGAGTATCTCTAAACTTTTTAAAGTTTTGCAAAAAATCATATCTTATGGGTAACTCTTTTTCTTTGTTATATAGATAAACTTTTTTACCTAATCTTTTTAAGTGAGGATAAAGAGCAAGAGCTGAACTGATAGTATCTCCATCTGGATTTATATGAGTTATCAAAACTATTGAGTTAGCCTCTAGGATTTTTTTGTAAGCTTCTCTCACTTAGACTCTTTTTTACAATTAGGTTTTAAACTTAAATCTATTTCACAACCATCATCACTTTTGGGAGAGGAAAGTATATCCACAGGTGTTGATATGGTAGTACTATTAGGTCTGTTTTTATCTTCAAAATACTCCACTATATCTTCATCTCCATTTACAACTTTTACAGATGAACCCTTTTTTACGATAAGTAGAGGAATAGTTTTAAACCCTAAAAATCTGATAAAATCTCTATCTTCTATATCAGAAGAGTTAAGCTTGATAAATGGTATCTTTTTTTGGTGTAGATAATCTTTAACCAACTTACAGTGTGGACAAGTTGGAGATTGGATAAGATAGTTTCCATTAGCAGTAACAAAAGGAACATGTTTAGGTATAGCTATAAAGGATAAAGCTGCAAAAGGAGCTATGATAAGAGGTAGTATATATAAAAAATATTTTCTACTAGAGATAAGCATCATCACAAGTAAAAAGCTATAAACCCCTAAACAAAACTTACACATAACTGGAGATGCAAAAAACTGATAACCTATCATAATAGTTTCAAAAAGTATACAAGCCAACAAGTAAACTAAAAAAATCCTTTTACTTATCAAGTTTTTAAAAATTAAGATACCTAAAAAAAGCAGTAAAACTGCACTAGCTATACCTACATAGTTCAAAACAAGAGAATCAATCTTTATCAAACTACCTGCTAACTCACACCCTTTTGAGTGACAAAGTGCAGAGTGATTTAGCTTTAGATATGTATCTACCACAAGATATGAAAGAAATAAAAATGGCAAAAATATATATGATAAAAATCTCATGTAACTCTCCTATATTTTTACTTTATTGTATATTAATATACCTAAATTAACAATTAGTAAAGAATTTAATTTTTAAATAAGCTTTCTTTGTTATAATCTCCACCTCTTTTAAAGAGAATCAAATTGTGGCAAGGTAGCTCAGCTGGTTAGAGCGCTGGTCTCATAAGCCGGAGGTCGGGGATTCAAGTTCCCCTCTTGCTACCATATTTGGATTTTTATACTACTTAACATTAACCTTAACACACTTATGACACTCCTCTATAAAGATTATCACATATTGAGCAGATATTGCATCAGAAGTTAATCTGTGAGTTTTGTTTAGTTTTTAAAAATTATTGATAAAAATACTCCCAAAAGCTTATCAGCTTTATATTTTCAATCTGTTTAGTTTGATTGTATGTGATTATTATCTTTTTATCTACATCAAAAGGTAGTTTTAAGAGTCCATTTAGTTCTCTTTTTTGATTTTTTTCATTTAGCTCATAGCATACTTGAAAAGCTGTAATTTTATTATCTTTTTTAGCGATAAAATCACACTCATTGTCTTTGTTGTAAAAAAAGAGCTCAAAGCCTCTTTTTTGAAGCTCTGTAAATACAAGATTTTCTAAAAGTTTTCCATAATTTGAACTAAAATTAAATCCTAGTTCCATAAAACCATTGTCAGTTAAATATAGTTTCTTTTTATTGTTTTGTTGCTCTTTTAGTGAATATGAAAAAAGTCTCAATTCCACAAAAGGATAACTATCTTCTAAGTATGAGATATACTCTTTTACAGATTTATCATTTATATTTATAGCTTTTGATAGATAGGAGTAGGAGTAAAGTGATGTTAGGTTTGTCAGTGCATAAAAGCTTAACTCTTTAAAGCTTTTTATATCTCGAACTTTGTTGTTAGATACACAGTCTTTTAGTAAAATAGTATCATAATATGTTTTTAAAATCTCTCGCTTAAAATCAATATCAGCATCATAAACTTCGACAAAAGAGCCATATCTCATCATACTATCAACTATATTTAAAACTTTTGGTAGATTTTTATTTAAACTTAGGTAGTCAGTTATACTATTTTCATGTAATATCTCTTTAAATGACAAAGGATAAACTTGAGTTGTTATATATCTTCCTGTTAAAAGTTTAGCTAGTTCTCCATTTAAAAGAGATGAGTTTGAACCTGTTATAAATATCTTTGAAAATTCCTCACTATCATATATGCTTTTTACAAACTTTTCCCAGCCATCTATAGCTTGAACTTCATCTAAAAATAGATATTTTATTTCTTTAGATGTCAGTTTTTTTGCAGATTGAAGTATAGTATAAAAAGATGTAGCATCATTTGAGTATTTTATAAAAAAAGGGTCATCTAGGTTGAGATACAATATCTCTTTGGAATCAACTTTATCACTTAGATAGTTTATCAAAAGCTTGAAAAGTGTAGATTTTCCACTTCTCCTTATACCTTGCAATACCTGTATATGTTTTGTTTTAAGATTGTTGATAATAGTTTTAAAAACATCTCTTTGATAGAGCTTTTTATATGGTTTTCCCAGTGTTTGTTTTGAGATATTATTATATTATTCATATTATAATCCTTATTTTTACAACTTATCTCGTATTATACTACATAAATATAAAAGTTATTTGCTACTTCTAGGCTATATGAACTATCATTTTTAAAACCAGTTTTTACAACTATCATATTTCCATCAAAATCTTTGTTAAACTCTTTTCCAGTTAGTGCTTTGTATTTTTTAGCAAATGCTACTTTATCTTCTGCTACATCACTATGATAAACAACACTTGTTGCCTCTTCATCATCAAACTCATTATAATCTGTTGGATATTTTCCACTTTCTACTACTTTAAAATCTCTATTTTCTATTACATTGCTTCTAAGTTCTTGAGTATTTGAGTTTTTTGATATTTCTTGGTTTACTGTTGATATTCCAGCTCCACATCCTGTTAGTAAAAAAGTTGCTGCTAGTAAGATTGTTGCTGCTAGTAAGATTGTTGTTAAGATTGCTTTTTTCATTTTCTTTTCCTTTTGTTTAGTTATAAAAGCTAAAGCAAAAGGTGTTCTAATTTTTACTTTTTAAGAGTTAGTTATGTTAAATTTAACTCTTTTTTAAAATTATTGTATTTTTCTTTTGTAGTTTTTATGGTTAGGATAACATTTTGGGAAAAATCTTTGTTTATAATCTTTATCTTATGTTTATTTGCTAAGTATTCAAATCTTTGAAAATTAGTGTACTCTACCTCATCAACAAACTCATCTTCATCTTCATACTCAAAAAACTCTGCATCTTTTATAGCTAGGTTTGCTGAGTCACTGTATGCTCTTACAAGTCCTCCAGTGCCAAGTTTCACTCCACCAAAATATCTAACAGTTATGATAGCTGTATTTACTATCTCTTTTCCTTGAAGTGGTGCTAGGGTTGGTTTGCCTGAAGTTCCTTTTGGTTCTCCATCATCACTTGAATTTTCTACTATTTGGGAGTATTGGTTTAAGTAGCGGTAGGCATAGACAAAATGTCTAGCCTTTGGGTGTTCTTGTTTTAGAGTTTTTAAAAGAGAGTCAAACTCACTATATGGGCATATATGAGATATAAACTTTGACTTTTTCTCTTCAAACTCACTTTTACAGTGCTTTTTTACTACTAACAAAAGTCAGCCAACAATCCTGCTTTTAACTGCTCGTAAGTTTCAACTCCTACAAGTTTTTTAACTATTTCTAATGCAAAACACATAGCAGTTCCTGGTCCTCTTGAAGTTAGGATATTTTCACTCTCGACAACTTTTGCACCCTCTTTAAAGTTTGCATCTTTGATCACTTTCTCATACCCTGGATAACAGGTATAATCCTCACCTTTTAGAACTCCTGCACCATATAGTGCGATTGGAGCAGCACAAATAGCACCTACAAGTTTATCTTTTTTGAACTCTTTTATAAGTTCTTGCACTTTATCATTATCTCTTAGATTTTCAGCTCCAGGGATTCCACCTGGTAATACCATCATATCAAACTCATTTGATGAAACATACTTTATAAGAGTATTAGCTAAAACTGTTATACCATTTGAACCATGAACTGACTCACTCTGGTTTAGTGAAGCAGTAGTAACCTCTACTCCACCCCTTCTAAGTATATCTATAATAGATACTGCTTCTATCTCTTCAAATCCATCTGCTAAGGGAACTAAAACTTTTGCCACTTTAAACTCCTTATTTTACTTTTTCTAGATATTCGCCTTTTACTGTATCTACTTTTATAGTATCGCCCTCTAAAACAAAAAATGGCACTTGTACTACTCCACCAGTTTCTAAAGTTGCTGGTTTTTTACCACCTTGAGAGTCACCTTTGAAGTTTGGTGGAGTTTCTACTATTTGAAGTTCTACTATTTGAGGAAGTTCTACATCTATCGCATTTCCATTATGGAAAAGGATTTCTACATTCATACCGTCTTTTAGCCATTTTATACCATCTCCAACTTGCTCATGAGATAGTCCTATTTGGTCATAAGTAGCTGTATCCATAAACTGTAAGCTCTCTCCATCATCATAAAGGTACTGCATAGTTTTTTGTTCCATATCTGGTTTTTCACACTTATCTCCTGCATGAAAAGTTTTTTCTACTACTTTTCCATTCATATATGATTTTATCTTACATCTTACAAATGCTGCACCTTTTCCAGGTTTTACATGTTGATACTCTACGATTTTATATGGTGTTCCATTTAATTCTATCTTAAGACCTTTTTTAAGATCTCCCATTGAAATTGTTGCCATTTTTTCTCCTATATTTAGTAAATTTCTTTATTTTATCTAAAGATGTTACAACTCTTCTTAAAGTATCGTTAAAGTAAAGATTTAATTCATAGATTAAAATTTTTTTATACTATTTAAGGATACAATAACTTATAGATTTTAAAAGGGGTTATTGTGAAGTGGTTATTGTTTATATTTGTTTTTTCTATCTCTTTATTTGCTGATATTTATAGTGGAAGAGTTATAAATGTTCTTAGTGGTAAAGGTATTGCTTATGCTAAGGTTACATCCAAGATAAATAGTGTTAAAACTGATAAGAGAGGTTATTTTAAAATATATTCTCCTGATAATTATCTATCTGTGAGAGCTAAAGGATATAAAAGAAGGAGTACATATTTTAATGGTACTAATATAGAGTTACTTCCTTTTAGAACCAAAGCACTATATGTATCTATGAATGCTGTTAAAAATAGAAAAAAACTTAGAACTATCCTAAATATAGCTGCTAGAACTAGAATAAACACTCTAGTAGTGGATGTAAAGATAGCGAAAGGTTATCTTACTTTTAGAGGACATAACGGACTTGCTAGATCCATAGGTGCTTATAGATATAGCTCAAGAGTAAATCCTAAACAATTTGTAAAGTTTTTGAAATCTCATGGAGTTTATCTTATAGCTAGGTATCCTGTTTTCAAAGATGATTTACTAGCTAGAAAAAGACCTGGTTTAGCTGTAAAAAAAGGAGGTAAAGTTTTTAGAGATAGGGATAAACTACGATGGGTAAATCCATATAACTCTTTTGTTCAAAACTACAATATAAACTTAGTTAAAGAGATAGCTAGTTATGGATTTGATGAAATTCAATTTGATTATATAAGATTTCCTGCTCATAACCATTTAAGGTATAATCATAAAAGTAATCAAAACGAAAGAGTAAAAGCTATTCAAAAATTTTTGAGAAAAGCTAAGTACTCTTTAACCCCTTACAATGTGTTTACTTCTATAGATACATTTGGGGCATCTTGTTGGACAACTAAAGATGTAGGTATAGGTCATAATCTAAAAAGATTAAAAAAATATGTTGATTATATATCTCCTATGCTGTACCCATCATGTTTTACTTATGGTATCCCAGGGCTGCGACATCCACTAAATAATAACTATAAAGTTATAAGCGATAGTATAAAAAGTTCTATGAGAAAACATAAAATATCTCCTAAACAGTTTAAGCCTTGGCTTCAAGCTTTTAATGATTATGCTTTTGATAGGAGAAGATATGGACAAAAACAGTTAAATGATCAGATAAGAGCTTGTGATCATTTAGGAACTTCTGGATGGCTTGTTTGGAATGCAAGTTGTAACTATAAAAAATACTTTCCTTACAAAAAGCATCATGAGAAAAGAAGAGTTAAAAGAAGAAAACATCATAAAAAAAAGTAGTTTCAATAGAAAGAGAAACTAATGTTGTGTTAGAAGATTTGTAAGGATATTTTTTATCAAAACTTGATTATCGTCGTAGTAGATTATAACTGCTACGATAGATAAAATCACAAAAATCAAGAGTGCGATTTTAAAATAACTATATGGTCTTTTACCTGATACTTTTCCATTTCTAGCATTTATAGCAAAATAGTACTCTTTAGAATTGTAACTAAAATGACTCACATACACGGGAAGAAGTATATACTTAAACTTTGTATCATGATAGTAACTCTTTAAAAAATCAATCCTTTGCAAATCTCCACCTATATCGGCTCTTACATCATCTCTTATAACAACATCCATCATCTGTTTTGCTATCTTAAAGCCATCATCTAGTGCTACTTGATAAGTTTGGCTTTTAAAGCCACTTAAAAACTTTTCATCAAACTTTACTATGTTTTGCAAATCCCAAGGACTTAAAGAGTCTATGATAGATCTAGGTATGCTTTTACTAGCTCCAACCAAAACATCATCGAAAAATCTCTCTACCCTACCACTAGCAAAACTCCATCTTACTCTTCTCTCCTGCTCTCTAACTCTTCTAACTTCTCCATCTACAACAACATTTCTATCCACAGTTACATAGTAGTAATCTCCTCTTTGACCATTATACTCACTAATGGTATCAGCATCATAGGTCCAATAAGGGATATATATACCATCTATATCACTACTTAAAACTTTTTTTTCTAAATCATTTGGAGCAAACCATAAAGAGCCTATCCACTTTTTAAAGCTAACACCAGCCTCTTTTTTGGTTATCTTAAATGGCAAAAGCCCCTCAGGGTGCAAATCATAAAATATATCTATATTGGTAATAACAGGAGTGTTACAATATGGGCATTTTGTACTTCTCTGATATGATTTTAACTCAAATTTTCCACCACAACTTGGGCATTTTGCTTCTATATTTGTAAGTGGTTTTTCACTACTATGAGTTTTTATACTCTGCAAAGCTTTTTGAAAATCATTTTCTTGTAAAAAGGTTGGCTGAATATCTATCTTATTTATAAAACCACAATATTCACACTTTTGAGATTGTATAGATGGTGCAAAAACTAAACTTGCACCACACTGTTTACAACTAAATGTAAACTCTTTAAAAAGTTTTTTATCTTTCATGAAAGTGGTGGTGGAGTTAGTAGAGATAGTAACTCTTTTAACTCTTCTATATCCTTAGCTTCTTTCCATCCATCCATACCACTACTCCACATAAGAGTATCTCTTTTTATAGAGTGAGATTTTATCATCTCTTCTAGCTCATCTATACTATATGGACCATCTGGTTTTTTATCCTTAGCTATGTAGTACAGTTTTTCAAAAGGCTCTGGCACATACTCTTTTTTTGGTTTTGAGTTATCTGCTTCAAAACTCTTTGCTAACTTTTCAGCCATCGCAAAACCTATACCCATACTAGCCATAGATGAAGTATCAGATGAATTTTCAAGTGCATTTGCACTCTTGTATTTTAAGTATTTATCAAGATTTCCAACTGCTCCCATACTACTTCTCTCATCGATAGCTTTTTCAACAGCCTCTGGAACTGAGATATTTTCTATTTTAAAGTTTAAAAGTTCCAATCCATACTCGCTAAACTCATCTTTTAACTGCTCTTCTATGTATTTACTAAACTTTTCATACTCACTTGCCATATCTATAACTGGGATTTTTGAACTAGCTACGATAGAGGTAAACTTAGTAATTATCAAGTTTCTTAGTCCTGCTTTTATATCATCAAGTTCAAAGTTTTGATTTGTACCTACAAGTTCAAATATGATTTTTTTAGGGTCATTTATCCTTATCTCATAAGTTCCAAAGGCTCTTAGCCTTACTATACCAAACTCTTTATCTCTTAGGATTATAGAATTTTTTGTACCCCATTTTAAATCGTTAAACCTTCTTAGGTTACAGTAGTAAACCTCAGCTTTAAATGGAGAGTTAAAACCATGATCCCAATGTTGCAAAGTTGATAGAATTGGAATATTTTTAGTCTCCAACTCATAAATCCCAGGTCCTAAAATATCAGCAACTTCACCTTCGTTTACAAAAACTGCACTTTGGGCTTGTCTAACTATCAGTTTTGCTCCATATTTTATCTCATTTTGAAATCTAGGAAATCTCCACACAAGAGTGTCATTGCTCTCATCAAGCCACTCTATAACATCTATAAATTCACCAAAAATTCTATCCCAAAGTCCCACTTTTTATGCCTTTATTTTTCTTTTTTCTGCTGCTACTAGAGCATTTTTTAGTTGGTCTTCTATTTTTACAAGCTCTATTTCAGCTTCTTTTCTAGCTTTTTTAGCTTTGTAAGTTATATCTAGAGACTCATTTATACTATCTATCAAAGTTTTATTTGCTTTTTTGATGCTTTCTATATCAAATACTCCTCTATTTGCTTGTTCAGTTATCTCTTTTGTTGCTTCTTTTAGTTTTTTAGCATTTTCTTCTAAAAGTTCATTTGTAAAATCTTGTGCAGCTTTTATACTTTCACTTGCTTTTTTACTTCTAAAGATAGTAACTGCTTGGGCTAATTGATTTTTCCAGAGTGGAAGAGTGTTTACCATAGTTGAGTTTATCTTTTCTACTAAAGTTTTATTATTATCTTGGATAAGTCTTATACTCGGCAAAGATTGAAGAGCTACCATACGAGAAAGTTTTAAGTCATGAACTCTAGCTTCCAAAGCTGTTATCAATGCTCTTTTATCTCTGATACCTAATCTTTTTTCTAACTTTTTATTACCTTTTGCATCGCTTTCTAAAGATAAAAGTTCACTATTTAACTCTTTTACTTTATAAGCTCCAGCTGCTATATAGTCATCTAAATCTTTGATAAACTCCATATTTGCTTTATAAAGTCTCTCTAGTGAAGTTACATCTACTAAAAGCTTTGATTTTTTATCTTCTAGGTCATCTACTATTTTATCTATCTGCACTCTTACATCATCATATTTTGCTAAAAACTTCTCAACTGGTGATGCAAATCCAAATATTTTAGATAAAAATCCTTGCTTTTTGGTAGGATCTAACTCATCTATATCAAAGCCTTTTAAGGTTGTAACCAATTTTGTAAGATTTTCTCCAGCATATCCTAAATCTTTACTTTTTACACCCTCAAGCATACTTTCACTAACACGATTTATCGCTTCTTGTGCACGAGAACCAAAGAAGATTATAGAGTGTCTATCTTTTACTTCCTGTGCTAAAACTTCTACTTTAGCTTGTTTTGAGTCATCTAGTTTGTCATGAAGAGTTATACCCTCATTTTCTAGTTCATCGTCTAGTGTCAGTGAAACTTCTTTTTCCTCACTTTCCTCACTTTCTTCACTCTTGTTTTCTTCTTTTGTTTCTTGTTGCTCTTCTGGCTTTACTGATGTAGTATCATTTTCGCCTTTAGCTGAAATTTCACTCTCTTTTTGCTCCTTATTTGAGTTACCCTCTTGTGCTACTTCTACTTCTTTTGCTTCAACTTCTTCTTTATTTGGAGTTTTTTCTACTTCTTCCTCTTTTTTTTCAGTTCCTTCACTTATATCTAAGACTTCAACCACATCTTTTACTTGTTCTTTCCAATCTTTGTTTTTATCTTTCATGATTTTTAAACTCCTTCTTCTTTTAATTGTTTTGATAAGGCTTCTATCTGTATGTCCAGCCCAACTAAGTCTTTTTTCTCGAGCAAATCTTTTTGTTCTGTTATTGTGTTTTTTAACTCTTTTAACATCCATTCATAATTTCTCTCTATATCTTCATCTTGATTTTTGATTTTTGCAAACTCTGCTGTTATATTAACAACTCTTTTTAGATAAACCTTAAAAAACTTTCTCACTTTTGATAAAAGTTTTGGATTATCCTCTACTTTTGTTACTAAATCCTCTATCTCTTCTATAATTATATTAAGATTGTCTTTTATATTTTTGTTATATAGGTTATAGTTTATTTTTTCAAGTTCATTTAACTTTTCTTTTACCTCTTCTATCACTTCTATGGCATCTTTTGTAACTTTAGAGAGTGTAGAGTTTCCTTTATCTTTTGTTGGGTCTAAGCCATAGTAAAACAAAAATCCAACAGTAGTGGCAAGAGAGAGCATGATAGTAGGAAAAAGTGAGTTTTCCACACAAAAGTAAGATGCAAAAAAAGTGCCTATACCTAAGATGATAGAGCCTAAAAGTTTATATCTATGTTCTGGAGCAAGGGATAGTTTTGAAGAGTTGTATTTTTTCTCATTTAAAAAACCTTTTTTAGCTATCTTTACTCCACTAAATAGAATAATATATGCTACAAGATTTAAAACAAATTTTTTTACATCACCACTTATTAGTGAGAAAAAAGTAGCTAGTAGAAGTGGGAATATCAAAACATATAAAAACATGCCACTTATCATGATAGAGTTTTGCTGTTTTGAGCCATCATATCTCTTTGCTTTTGCTATCATTTAAACACCCCAAAAAGGCTTTGCCAAGCGATAATGCCTAGGCTTCCAAAAAGTAGTAAAAATCCTAAAAATTTAAAGTATGCTTTTTCTAGTAAATCATCCATCTCTATATATCACCTTTCCACTTTTGTAACTATTTCCATATATATCTTCATCTTCACTTTTTATAAAGCTTTTATCAAAGCCATTTTCACAGTAAAAAACTGTCAGTGTATCAAACTCAAAAACATTAATGCTGTTTTTTATGCTATATTTTACCATGTTTTTTTGAGAAAGTTTGTTAATCATAGTTTTATATGCCAAATATGCTGGATATTCCTCATCTTCTAAGTGATTTACTAAGCCATATCCTTTTGCATCTAGTTGATGCCAGTAAACCCTATCAATCTTTTTTGATGCAAGTGCTATGAGATAATAAGCTACCATAAAAGAACTATAATCCTCTAAACTAACACACTCTTTTTCACTAGTAGGAGCATAGGGTGCAGTACCTTTTATTGGCCAATTTGTTTCAGTTATGTAAATGTTATTTGAAGTTTTAGGACTTAGGGTTACGATAGAGTAAAGTAAGTTTATCTTTTTCAAAAAGTCAAATCCAGACTGGGTGTTAAAAGGGCTACCTCTCCTATCTACATATAAAAGAGTAGAAAACTTGTCAAAGTGAATTTTATAAAAGTTAAAAAGACTTCTGATACTAAAGTGATACTCGAAGTCTATCACAGATGAGCCTATCAAAGATATATCAGCAAACTCTTTATCTCTTAAATCTTGTACTACTTTATAAAACTTCAAATACTCATCAACACTAAAAAAAGCCCACTTTTTTCTGTTTATAGTAGTACCTATTTGATACGATTTGATAGTTTTAAAAGTTTTAAAAACTTCTCTTACATCTTTTTTTAAAAGCTCTTTATCTTCTATATGTTTTCTATCTTGGATAAGGTTTATCAGTATCTCATGACTGCTATAACTTTTGATAAACTCTTCATACTCTTTTAACTTATCCATCTTAGAGAGAGGAAATCTAATCAAAAGCTTTTTAACTCCTAACTCCTCTACTCTTCTTTTTGTTTGTGGGGTATGATTTTCTAGTGAGATTCCAAGAGCAAATATATCATCTGTTTTATTTGTTGATTTTAGCTTTAGAAAGTAACTTATCATGATAAAAGGCAGTAAAAGAAGATTAGTAAGAAGTAGTTTTATCATATCAAAGAGAGATTTTTTATATATCTCTCTTTTTAACTTTTTATCTCTTATGATAGAGGGTTGGTCAGAGCAATGATCCCAATCAAATATCATCTACAAGGATCTGTTACTACTGAAGAGTTTGGATAAAGATATAACTCTACTCTTCTGTTTAGTGCCATGTTAGCTGGAGTTGTATTTGGTACTATAGCTTTGTTATATGAGCAACCTTTTGCAAAAACTCTGTTTTGGATACCACTTCTTTTTATGGTATTTGCTACGGTTCTAGCTCTATTTTGTGATAAAGTTAAGTTATGTGAGTAACTACCACGATTGTCTGTAAAACCAGCAACTTGAACTATGGTTTGTGGATACTGGTTAAGTATGTTTGAAACTCTACTTATCAAGGCACTTGCACTTGGAGTTGGAGTAGCTGAATCAGTTGGGAACATCATGTTATCTCTAAAAGTTATCTGAACAAAGTTATCTCTTTTAGAAACTATGATATTTTTGTTTGGTTTTGCCTGTGCATTTGGAGAGTTATCTACATTTGTATCCAAAGCTTTTGCCATTTTTGCTGCTTGTCTATCAAGACTATAACCATAAGTACCACCAACTGCGGCACCTGCTACTGCACCTTGTAAGATATGTTTACCTCTGTTATGACTTCCAGAAGTTATACCACCTAAAACAGCTCCAGCTATCGCACCATAAATAGCACCTTGCTCTGTTTTCTCTCCAGCTGGAACATCCTGAGGGCGACCATTTGCATCATTGTAACTTGCTGCTGTACAACCTGTAAAGATAGCTCCAGCTAATGATATTGATAATAGTGTTTTTATTTTTTTCATTAAATTTTCCTTTTATTTTTTTGTATTTTAGTAAAAGTATCATAAAAAAAGTGAATGATTTGTAGATTTTACAAAAGATTTTCTCCAACTCTAAATATCTCATCAACTTTATGAAAAGAGAATGTATTAAAATCTTTTGTCTCAGGTTCTACTAAAAATAGTTTTTTATCTATGCTATTTTTAATAAGATTTGTTTGGTTATGTATCAAAAGTCGTAGTGATTTTTCAAACATATCTAAAACATTTTTAGTTTTTATAAAGTTATCTGGAAGCTTGGTTTCAAAGGAGTTCTTACCTAAAACATCCACTGCAAGGATTACATCATGACAAGCTTCTAAAAGTCCTAGATTTTCACATAAAAAACCATCTACATAAACTTTGTCTCCTATCTTTTTTTCGCTAAAAATTCCAGGGATTGCCATCGTGGCTAAAAGTGCATCTTTTATCATGATGTTATCATCTTTTGTAAATACTTTTTTCTCACCACTTTTTAAATCTGTTGATATAAGCTTTAGAGGTATGAGAGTATCTTTTATCTTTTTTTCTTTAAAAATATTTTCAAAAATCCTCTCTATTTTGGAGCTATCGATGATAGAGTTTCCTGAAAAAGAAAACTTTACCCACTTGGTTATAGTAGAAAACTCTTTTAAGATAGTAAATATTTCATGATACTCTAACCCTATCGCTCTACAAGCTCCGATAATCCCACCCATACTTGTTCCTACTATCTCACTAGGGATTAGTGAATGCTTTTGTAAATCTTTTAATAGACCAACATGAGCTATGCCTAAAGCTCCTCCACCTGAAAGTACAAGGGTGAAGTTATTTTGTTTTAGTGTATCTATCATGACAAATCCTTTAGTTTTTCTATATCCCAATCTTTTAAGTTACTATATCTAAAAAATATCACTTTTTTGTAATCAAATGGTATCAAATTGAGAGCTTTTTTTAGCATCTTTAAACTTACCTCATCAACTCTTATCACATCTCCCTCATAAAAAAGTCGTCCTTTGAAGTAGTGAGTTTTTGTAAGTTGATAGTGATTTTTAGATATCTTTTTAAAAAACTTATCTAACTCTTTTTTTCGTATGTCATCTATCAAACCAATAACTTTATCATCCCTCATGATAGTAGCCTGAGAATAGAGTGGAAGAGCTAAATCAAGCTTTAAAGGATAACTTTTGAAGCCTTTTAGATAACTCTTAGCCACATCCAAATCCAAGATATAGTTTTTTGTTTTTGGATTTAAAAAATCACTCATGTTATAAAACATCAAAACCCCTTTTGTTACTGGTGGGATGCCTGTTTGTTTTTGGTACTTTAGTTGATGAAGTCTTATGGTAACTGAGATATTTTTATATCGTTTTTTTAAAAGTTTTAGGAGTTTAAAGTACTTCTCTTTTGTAGCATTTGTCCAATCGCAATCAACTTGAAGTTCAGCACCTTTTATGTTTTTAAAAACAGTGCTAGTTATCTTTTTAATAGGAGTTTTTTTTAAAGCTTGATTATCTATATAAACTACTGGAACATGAGAATGAGAGCAAGTAGTCTTTATAACTCTATCTCCAAAATCCAAAACCTTTACATAGACAGGATAAGAGAAATCTTTTGTTATCTCACATTTGCTTTTCCAAGCATAAAAAGCTATCTCTTTTTTATCACTGCATCCTAAAAATAGTAGCCCAAGAAATAGAAAGCTACTTAAAAAACTTAAATGTCGCACAATTTTTTATCTTTTGGAAGTATTTTGTATCTTTATAATCTTGTAGTTTGTTGTATAAGTATTTGTACTCCTTATTTGACAGGACAAAATCCTTCAAAGTTTTAGGATTATCATATATAGTGGGATAATATTTATAATCAAATTCATCTATGTTTTGCTGTTTTTTTGAAAACTCTATCTTCATGAGGGCATAAATAATTTTTACTTTTAACTCTTTATCATTAGTTAAATTTAGAGCTTTTAGATAATACTTTTTTGAGCTATCGAGTAGTCTGTTTTCATTGTAATTTATCGTTGTTCCTCTATAAATATATCTAAAAATTGGAGTACTACCATAGCAAGTAAGATTGTAGAGTGCAGTTGCTTTTAGGAAGTTATCCATCACTGAGTTTGGATTTTTTTTGAGATTTTTCTCAATCCTAATCATAGTTTTTAAAAACTTTTTTTGAGAGTATAGTTTTCTCGGCTTTTTCCAAAAAGTTCTGTTATCCCCTGAAAACTTAACATTAAAAGGATTTTCACCCTCTTCTCTAACCTTAGGCATATCTTTTATCAACTCGTATGCTTTTTGATATTTTCCCTCGTTAGTATAGATTAGTGAGTAGTAAAGTTTTATATCATCTTGTTTTATCTGTTTAGTTGCATACATTTTTGACAAAAGTTCTTCTATATAAGTTTTATCCTTTTTTTGTACTAAGTTTTGAAACTCATCTAAAGATTTATGATTAAATCTATAAACAATATCTCCACTATAAAAGTAGCCTCTAAAAGAATTTTCATAGTTTTTAGCTAAAAATCTTTTTAGTGAGTTTTTAGGATATAACTTTGCGATATAATAAAGTGTAAATCTCTCTAAGTTACTTTTATCATGATGATTTGAGATATCTTTTAACCTAAGACTTAACTCCTTTTCATCTAAAGTTTTTAGATTTAAAACATAGTAAATATAGTCTAGTAAATCATCCGAAAAATTAGGTTTTATATTTAAAGCTATTAAGTTTAGATAGTTATATGTAAACTTTTGGTTTTCATCTGTTTGATTGTCTTTTAGATAAGAGAGGTAATCTTTTATAAATTTTTCTTGATTTTTATCCAACTTTTCTTCTAATTTTAAGTATGACAAAAACTGCACTCTTTGTGATAGCATAAAAGATAAGTTTTTTACCCATTTTGAGTTTTTATCTATCTTTGTCATCTCTTTTAACTCTTGTATCTTATTTGCCTTTGGATTAAGAGAGCGAAGATAGTAAAAAAGTGTTTTTTCCTCATCATTTTTTGCTTTTTCTAAAAGTTCTTGCCACTCTTTATCACTTTTTATCTCAAAGTCATAGTAGCCTATATATGCATCACTTTTGTGAGTAGCAAAGATTTTTGAAAAAAGGTAGCTTGAAGTTACTAAGTCTCCTTTGTTTTTTATAGCTCCAGCTTTAAAAGAGTCTATCCACTCCCAAACTATACTACTTGGAAACTTCTCTTTTTTTAGAGAGTTTATAAACTCTAACTCTTTGTCAAACTTTTTTTGGTTGTGATATGATTTTATGAGATTGTATGCAAGTCGAAGTTTAAAAAACGGTAGTTTTTCGTTTGTATAAAGAGGTAAAAAAATCTGCTCTACTTTAGTCCAGTTTGTATCAAAATCTTTTATGTTTTTTAAAGCATTTTTATAAGTTAAAAACTCCTCTCTTTTTTTACTGTCAGTTATCATGAGAGGTTTTTTATCTTTGTAAACTATAAGTTTAGCATCATCTTTTGATACTTTTAGATACTTACTCCACTCTTTTATGTTAAGTTTGTTTCTTATCTTTTGATAGTAATATTTCCTATTTTCATAAGCACTAGAATTTGCATAACCAAAATTTTGCAAAGGATTTTTATACTCTGGTAAAAAATCAAAGTAACCCTCTTTATAAAAATCAGGAACATAGCAACCTCTTCCACAACTAAACAACTCAACAGTTAGTAGCATCAAAAATATAAACTTACTCACAAACTTTCTCCTTAGACAAGACTTCTAACTCTTCACAACTATACCCTGCCCTTTTTCTAAACTCTACATTTACAAACTCTTTTTTCTTAGTTGCTCCTGGGAGGTATTTTTCAACTATATCAAAAAAAAGTGAAGGAGATGTATTTTGCTTTTGGCAAGAGTACTTAAACCACTTATCACCTTTTTGGACATGAGTTATCTCTTCATCTAAGATGATTTCTAGTGCCTCTTTTAACTCTCTAGCAAACTCATCATCAACTTTTTCCAACCTTTGCATAATCTTAGGATTCGCATCAAGCCCACTAGCTTCAAGGTATCTTGGTACAACTGCCATCCTATCAAGAAGCTCTAAAGTTGCCATAGAAGTATCAAACAAAAAGCTATGCACTCCAAAATCCCCATATTTAAAATCTAGCTTATGCAAAATCTTTTCAAGCATCAAAAAGTGCCTTATCTCATCCTCTGCCACCTCTAACCAATCATCATAAAACTCTTTTGGCATATCTTTAAACCGATAAGAGTGGTCAAGTGCTAAATCTATCGCACTATACTCTATATGAGCGATAGCATGAACTAAGATTGCCCTATCCTCTTTTGTATTTAAAGACCTTCTTCTTGGAACTTTTGTGGCTGGAACTATGTTGCAAATCTCTTCAAAAGATGGTGATGTGAAAACTTTTGATTTTAAAGAGTGGTTGAAATCAAGTTTGTCTTGTTTATAAATGGTGTAAAACTCTTCAAACTTTTTTATCTTGTCATGAGGGGATGGGGTTTGTAGTATGTTTTCTAGGGTTGTGAAAAATTCCATAGATTTTAACTATTTAAATCACTTATCATAACTTCAATAGTTTCTATCAACTCATCAATATGTTCTTGACAAATATTAAAAATAACACTCGCATCCAAATCAAAATAATGATGAGATAATATATCTCTAATACCTTTTATATCTTTCCAAGAGATATGACTATATTTGTTTAAAAGTTTATTATTTGTCATTTTGTCGATATTTTTTAGGCTCTCTCCAACAGCTATCAGCTTCATGCAAATACCATCTAACTTTTCTTGTCCCTCTTCAGTATCAAAAAAACAATCCTCAGATTTTGCAAATTTACATCTTTTTTTTACAACTTTTAAAGCTTCTTGTATTTGATAGAGTAAATCTAAAACTAAATCTTTTTCAAACTGCATAAATTCCCTCTTTATCAATCCTCTTTTTCAAAAAAGGATTCATTTTATCCCTTAATCTAATAATATCTATTTTTTTTTGTAGCCCATTTTCCAAATACTCTTTTAAAGAAATCATATTTGATAATTTTGGATTCATTTTTACAAATATATCAATATCACTACTGCTACTTTCGCTCTCTTTTGCATAACTACCAAATATACCGATATGCTCTATCTCAAAATTCTGATGCATATAATCGTATTTGTTTTTTAAATAATCTAAAATATCACCTTTTGTCATCAAAATCCTTTTTGGCTAGATTATAACATGATTTTGCAAAATATTTTTATCTCTTTACTATCCCTCTTTGCCATCTTTTCTAGGGATAAATTTTCCACAACCTTTAGTCTCAGTTCCACCAAAGCTTTTAACTTCTACTGCTGTGCCATTTTCATATATAACTGTTCTCTCACATTTTGGAGAATCCACACAAACTTCATTTTTACATCCTACATTTTCAGCTACTGCCATTTTATATCCTTATAGTTTTAGTTTCAAAAATAGTATCTAAAAAACTTTAAGAGCTTTTTTAATAAAGTCTAAAAAGTAAGTAATTATCTCAATCCTATATCAAGTTTCATACCAAGTGCATCAGCATATTTTATAAGTGTAGCTAAGTTTGGCATATAGCTATTGTTAAGACTTTCAAGTCTTGAAATATTTGATTTTGAAGTTCCTATTTTTTTAGCAATCTCATCCTGAGTAAGTTTTTTTGAGATTCGAGCTGTTACCATTTGTTTTTTTAGAGTAAAAAGAGGTTTAAGGCTGTTGTATTCTTTGAGTACCTCTTCATTTTGCAGTGCTTTTTTCTTAAAAGAAGCAAATGTAGGTCTTTTAGTAATCGTCATGGTCTATCTCCTTTCTTCTATTGAGAGCGATTTCAAGCTCTTTTTTTGGTATTTTTTGATCTTTTTTTACAAAAGAGTGTAAGATTATAATCTTTTGCCCTTTTTGATAACAATAAATACTCCTTCCTATACCCTCTCTTGCTTTAGCTCGTACTTCAAACAAACCTTTACTAAGTGGCTTTGTATATGGCTCACCCAACTTAGCTCCTGCCACTTCAATCAGTTCAAATATATGCAACATCTTTGCTAAAATCTTTGGAGGCAGAGATAATGTTTCTTCCTCTACTTTTTCATTAAAAAATTCTATTACCCAACTCATACTTTATATTATCATATTTGATAACTTTTGTCAAGGTTATGTATTAGTCTGTAACCCAAATTAGCTGAAGTTTAAGAGCTTTTTTAATAGAATTTTGAAATAAATTTAAGATAAAATCTAAGTATCTATAAAAGATATTTTTAGTTAATTAAGATAGTTTTAAGAAATAAAGGACAATTATGAAAATAACGATACTTCAGCTGAGTGATATTCATTTTAAAAAAGAGAATAATAGTATTTTAGAAAAAAAAGAAAAATTATTTAATGCAATAAAAAATGAAATAGACAATAGTAAATATTTATTTGTAGTATTTACTGGAGATATAGCATTTTCTGGGCAGGCATATGAGTACCATGAAGCTGAATTATTTATTGAGAATTTAAAATCACTAATACAAAACTATAATTCTGATATAAAAACAGAATTTATTTTTACACCAGGAAATCATGATTGCGATTTTACTAAAAATAGAGATGTTAGGAATATGATAATAGATAATATTGTCAATGATCCAAAAAAGATTACTTATGAACTAATTGATACTTGTGTTGTTGTACAAAAAGAATATTTAAATTTTATACAAAAATACCATTCAGCTAAGTGTATTAACACTGCAGCATCAAATACTTTATTCACTCGATACGAATACACTATTGACGAGTATAAAATTGCATTTAATTCATATAATTTGGCATGGGCATCAAAAAGAGAAGAATCACAGTCTGATATTATTTATCCCACAGATATAATTAGTAAAGATTTAATATCAAATGAAAATTACAACATTACTATTTCTTTATTTCATCACCCTTTACATTGGCTTCAGCATCAAAATATTCGTATATTTAAAGAATTAGTTAACTCTACTTCCAATATTGTAATGACAGGACATGAACACACACATAGTGTAACAAAAGAAGCAATTGTTGATAGGAAGGAGCATGTTGAATATCTTGAAGCAGGTGTTTTACAGGATTCAAAAGAAATAAACAATAGCAGTTTTAATTTATTAAATATTAATTTATCTGACAACAAACAAGATATACTTGAATTTTCTTGGGAGTCAAATTCCTATCAAAAAAAAGATACCCTTTGTGATATAGACTTACCATTTAGCAATAAATCAATATGTCCACTAAAAGCTACATATAAACAAAAAATAAATACCTTAGGGTTAAAATTTGCCCATCCAACTAAAGAAGATATGTCTTTAGAAGATATTTTCGTTTATCCTGATTTACAAGTAATCAGCAGTGATACAAAGAATAAAAGTATATTTTTAGAAGAAAATTCTAAAAAATTCAAATCTCTTATTAATATAGGATGCTCTATCATATATGGAGCAGAAACATCTGGAAAAACTTCATTAAGTCGAGTATTGCAATTAAAATATAAAAGAGATGGCTTATTACCTATTATTATACAAGGTAAAGAGATAAAAAGTAATGATATTAATTCTTCTAAAGTTAAAACTCTTATAAAAGGATCTTTTAAAAGGCAATATGATTGTAAAGTATCTATTTTTGAACAAGCTGACAAAAATCAAGTACTAATATTAATTGATGATTTTCAAGAAGCTAAGCTTAATAGTGAGTATAAAGCTAAATTTGTTGAAATAGTTAAAGAATTAAATTATAAAAATATTTTATTATTTGCTCATGAATCATTGCAACTAGAAGCAACAACAGAAGGAGAATTAGCAAAATCATTACTTGAATTTAATCACTATAAACTTTTAGAATTTGGTCATAAATTAAGAGAGGAAATAATTCAAAAATGGATTTTATTGGGACAAGAAACAACTCTTAATAAAAAAGATTTAATTTTCAAGACAAGGGAAAAAGCTACAGCTATAAACACAACTATTGGGTACAATATAGTACCTTCATACCCAATTTATTTATTAACCTTACTACAGGCTATGGAAGCTAATGAAACTAATTCTCTTTCTAAAAGTTCCTATGGCTATTATTACGAATTTTTAATTATGAAATACCTTAATGCAAATTCTCCAATGCAACCTAAGGACATTAATACTATTTTTACATATACATCTACTTTAGCCTTTGAATGTTTAACACATATGCAATATACATTTAGTTTAAATGAATTGAAAGAATTTGACAAAGAGTATCGCAATAAAAAAAGATTTTCACCATCTTTTAATATTATAACTAAATTAGTGCGATCAAATATATTATCTGTATATGAAGATGAATATAAATTTTCACATGATTACATCTATTATTTTTTTGTCGCAAAATATTTATCTGATAACATTAGTGAAGATGGGATTAAATTAATAATTAAGAAAATGTGTAAGAGATTATACAGAATGGAGTTTGCAAATATTATTATGTTTCTTATTCATCATTCTCCTCAAAACTTTATACTCAAAACAATTATTGATGAAGCAAAAAAAGTCTTTAAAGAAATTTCTGAGTTTACATTTTCACCTGAAGAACTAATAAAAATAAACTCATCAATTAAAAATGAAAAATTAAAATTAGAGAATAGAACTCTTGAAGAATCACGTAATTTGGAATTGGAACAAGAAGACAAGAGTCATAAAATTAAAAAACTTGATAATCCTATAGATAGAGAAGAAGCAGATTACAATGAGGAAATACAAGAATTAAATCAATTTGCAACATTAAATCTTTCTTTTAAAATAATTGAAATATTAGGAGAAATTACAAAAAATTATTCAGGTTCTTTAGATGGTGATATTAAGTATAACTTAATTGTCGAAACATATAGTATAGGCTTAAGAGCATTAAAATCACTTGTAGAGTTTTTTGAAAATAATCATAATTTATTAGTAGATGAAATAAAAAAGGTTATCTTAAAAAAACAATATGTTACAGATGATAAAATTAATGAGACTATAGCAAATATGATTTTTGGTATGATTTCATCAATTTCAACTGGTATTGTAAAAAGAATTGCAAAATCAATAGGTTCAAAAGATTTAACTGAAATATACAAGGAAATTCTTTCTAAGAACCAAGGGAATATAGCTATTGAATTGATTAATTATGGGATATCACTTGATTTTCAAGGAGGGTTAAATATTTCTAAGATTGAGAAAATACATAAATTACTTAAAGAAAAAAATAATCGTTTAACTGACTCCGTTTTAAAGAAAATGGTATTGGAACATATTTATATGTTTGATATAGATTTTTCAAAAAAACAATCTATATGTGCAAAACTTGATATAGACAACGATAATTCTAAAAAAGAAATGATAAAACAAATTAAGAACTAAAGGATAACAAGTGAATTTATATATTTTAAGAATTAATCAAGAATATAAAAATAGTATTAAAAGCAAGTTAAAACATACTTTAGTTAATGTTTTTTCCTTAAATTTGTCAATAACCTAAAGATAAACTATGAACAAACTCTCTATAAACAATACAAAATCCCTCGAAACCCAAAAAGTCCTTAAAAAAGCCATATCAGCCAACCGAGCTTTAGCAAAATTAAACGGAGTGGCAAAAATCATCCCAAACTCTCAAATACTTATAAACTCTTTGGTACTTAGAGAAGCTAAAGATAGTTCAGAGATAGAAAATATCATCACTACTCATGATGAGCTTTTTCGGGCAGGGTTGGATATAAGTTCTGTAACTCATGAAACCAAAGAGGTGGAGCATTATCGACAAGCTTTGCTTAAAGGGTTTGCTTTGGTAAAAGAAAATAAGCTTTTGCTTAAAAGAGATATTATTGCTATTCAAAAAGAGTTAGAGCAAAATGATGCAGGGGTTAGGAAGCAAAGTGGTACTGTACTTCGTAATATAGCAACTGGTGAAGTTGTTTTTGAGCCACCTCAAGAGTATGAAGTTATAGAAAAGCTTTTAACAAATCTTGAAGAGTATATCAATGAGCCAAATGAGCTTGATACATTGGTAAATATGGCTATTATTCATTTTCAGTTTGAGAGTATCCATCCTTTTTATGATGGTAATGGTAGGACGGGAAGGATTATCAACATCTTGTATCTTATACTCAAAGAGTTGTTGGATTTGCCTATTTTATATCTTAGTTCATACATTATCAAAAACAAAGCAGATTATTATCGACTGCTTCAAGAAGTTCGTACAAAAGAAAACTGGGAAGAGTGGATACTATATATACTTGATGGTATAGAAAAAACTTCTTTGGAAACGATAGAGCTTGTAAATGGTATTTTTACTCTCATGAATAAGACAAGAGCAGAGATAAAAGAGAAGTTACCAAAGATTTATAGCAAGGATTTAGTAGAGATACTTTTTATGCATCCTTATACTAAGATTGATTTTTTAGTGGATGGATTGGTAATTACTCGTAAAACTGCATCTAAATATTTAAATGAATTAGAACATCTAGGTATAATGAAAAATATACGAATCAAAAATAGTAAATTTTTTATAAATAAAGAGCTATTTAATATGTTAAAAAAAGGCATATAATTTTACATGTTTTAAATCTATGGGTAAAAAAGTTAAAATTTTACCCATAGATTATAACCTATGTATAAAAAACCAAAAAATCTACCCATAACCAAACCCCACTAAACTTTAAGAGCTTTTTTAATAAAATCGCTTCAATTTATATGTCATAGGAGAGTTAAAAGTGTTTGGAGCTTTAACAGAGTCGTTTAAGAGTGCGATAAATAAGATTAGATTTGCAGATGATGAGAAGTCTTTAAAGAAGGCGATGGATACTTTGAAAAAGTCGCTGTTGAGGGCAGATGTACATCATAAGGTAGTAAGAGAGCTTATAAAAACAGTTGAGATAGAGACTAAAAAAGCTGGGATTGGGAAAGAGAGCTTTTTGAGAAGTATGAGAGACAACTTGACCTCTATGCTTACAGTTCCTGGTAATCAAGGATTTGTTTTTGCTTCAAAAGCACCGACTGTTGTTTTGATGGCTGGTCTTCAAGGTAGTGGTAAGACAACTACTACTATAAAACTAGCAAACTTTATCAAAGAGAAACAAAAGAAAGTTTTGGTGGCTGCTTGTGATTTACAAAGGTTGGCTGCAATTGAGCAGTTAAAACAGCTTGGTGAGCAGTATGAGATAGATTTATATTACAACGAAGATGAGAAAAATCCTGTAACCGTAGCAAAAGAAGCCGTAAAAAAAGCAAAAGATGGACTTTATGATGTTTTGATAGTAGATACTGCTGGACGGTTAGCGATAGATGAAGAGCTTATGGATGAGATAAAAGCAGTCTCTTCTGCGATAAAACCTGATGAAGTTTTCTATGTGGCTGATTCTTTGACTGGTCAAGACTCAGTTAGAACTGCTGATAGTTTTAACAAATATCTTGGCATAACTGGAGTTATACTTACAAAGTATGATGGAGATAGTAAAGGTGGAGTAGCCCTTGGGATTGCTCATCAGTTGCAGATACCTCTTAGATTTATAGGTACTGGTGAGAAGGCTGGGGATTTTGAGCCATTTTTGCCTGATAGGATAGTTGGAAGGCTTATGGGAGAGGGAGATCTTATCTCATTAGCAGAGAAAACAGCAAATATCATAGATGAGAAACAAGCTAAAAAACTAACTTCAAAGATAAAAAAAGGTCAGTTTAACTTCAACGACTTTTTAGAGCAAATGGAGAGCATGAAAAAACTTGGAAGCATGAAAAACATCATGGGTATGATTCCTGGCATGAGTGGTATGGCTAACAAGATAAAAGATATGGATTTAGAAAATTCTGTTGAGATGAAAAGAATCAAAGCTATGATAAGTTCCATGACAAAAAAAGAGCGAGAAAACCCTGATCTTTTAAACAATGCAAGAAAAAGAAGACTGGCAAATGGAGCAGGCTTAAGCCAACTAGAGGTAAACAAGTTTTTAAAACAGTTTAAAAATGCAGCTAAGATGGCAAAAAAGTTTTCTGGTAAAAAGGGGATGAAAGATTTACAAAACTTAATGGCTGGGCAAAATATGCCATATCCAAGGTAGTAGTTTAAGGAGCTTACCGTAAGAATTTTACTTTTGAATAAACTTTTTTATGTTCGCTTTGCGAAAAATTTCAACTGTTTGAGCGAAGCGAGTTTTGAAATTTTAATAAAAAAGTTTATGTTGCAAAGCACAAAAGTGAACTCTTCTTTAAGGGAAGTTCTTTAAACTACATTTAACTTTATAGTAGTTTAAGAAAAAAATACTATTATACCGACCAATATAACAATTTTAGGAGAAATATTTATGGCAACAGTTGTAAGACTTACAAGAATGGGAAGAAAGAAAAAACCATTTTATAGAATCGTAGTTACAGATAGTAGAAAAAGAAGAGATGGTGGATGGATAGAGAGTATAGGTTACTACAACCCTCTAACAGAGCCTGAGACTATAAAAGTAGATGAAGATAGACTAAACTACTGGACTGGTGTTGGTGCTAAACTTAGCGATAGAGTTAAAAGAATCACTAAAAAATAACTATGGCTGAAAAATTTATCCTTGAGTTTGCAAAACTTATAGCTGAGTATCCTGATGAGATAGAGGTAAAAAGAGTTGATGTTGATGATACTTTTTCTCAGATAGAGGTTTTAGCAAACAAGAGTGATACTGGTAAGCTTATCGGAAGAAATGGAAAGATGATAAGTTCACTTAAAACTATCATAACAGGTTGTAAAGCAAAAGAGAACAGAAGTTATCGAGTAACTATAAACTCTCATGAATAACCTAACAATAGCAACTATCGGAAAATCTGTCGGTCTGTGGGGTGAAGTTAAACTTCATCTTCATACTGACTTTGAAGAGCAGTTTAAAAAAGGCTCTAGCTTCCTAACAGATAAAAATCAAAAACTTACTATCGAAAACTACAATCCTCAAAGAGGAGTTGTCAAGTTTTTAGGTATCACTACTCTTGATGATGCAAAAAGGCTTACAAATCAAAAACTTTTATCTTCACTTGAAGATAGTAGAGAAAATTGTGAACTTTCAGATGGAGAGTATTTTTGGTTTGATATCATAGGTTGCGAAGTCAAAGAAGATGATAAAACTTTGGGAAAAGTAAAAGATATACAAAGAATCACTGCAAATGATATGTTAGAGATAAAAACTGACAAAGCTTTGGTATCACAAGGCTTGGAAAAAAGTTTTCTTATCCCCTATGTAAAAGATGTTTATATAAACAGAGTGGATTTAGAGAATAAAACTATATATACAAAAGATGCTTACTCGCTTTTAGAAATCCTATGAAATTCACTTTCGTAACTCTGTTTGAAAATATCATGAAGTGCTACTTTGAAGATAGCATACTTAAAAGAGCGATAGAAAAAAATATTTTAGAGATAGAGTTTAAAAATCCAAGAGACTATACAACTCATAAACATAACAAAGTAGATGAGTACATGATAGGTGGTGGAGCTGGACTTACCCTACTTCCTCAACCTCTATATGATACTATCAAAGATATAAAACAAAAAAGCAAAAACTCTCATGTTGTCTTTGTGCTACCTTCTGCAAAACCTTTTACTCAAAAAGATGCTAAAAGACTCTCAAAAAAAGAGCATATAGTTCTAGTAAGTGGAAGATATGAGGGATTTGATGAGAGACTTATAGAGATGGTAGCTAATGAAGTTTTTAGTATAGGGGATTTTATCCTAACTGGTGGTGAACTTCCAAGTCTATGTATCTGTGATAGTATATCTCGTCAAGTTGATGGAGTGCTTGGAAATGTTGAGAGTTTGGAGGGTGAGAGCTTTGAGGAAAATCTTCTTGAAGCACCTAATTTTACTAAACCTAATATTTTTAGAAATTCTCCCGTCATTAAAGAATTTTTAAAGGGTAATCATGGTAATATCCACCACTTAAAAAACAAGCTGTCTATAGCAAAGACAAGATTTTTTAGACCAGATTTGTATAAAAAAATAAATAATGAGGAAAAACGATGAGAAATAAATACATCGATGCTTTTGAAGCAAAACAAGTAGAGAGTAAAAACATACCTGACTTTAGAGCTGGAGATACTTTGAGAGTAGCTGTTACGATTAAAGAAGGTGACAAAACTAGAATACAAAACTTTGAAGGTGTTTGTATAGCTAGAAGAGGACAAGGAACTGGTGAGACTTTTATCGTTAGAAAAATAGGAGCAAATAGTGTTGGTGTTGAGAGAATCTTCCCTATCTACTCTGACTCTCTAAACGAGATCAAAGTTCTAAGAAGAGGAAAAGTAAGAAGAGCTAAACTATTCTATCTAAGAGGTAGAAAAGGTAAATCTGCAAGAATCAAAGAGCTTAAAAAGTAACCTTCTAAAATCTTCTTAAAAAAGGGCTATTGCCCTTTTTTTTTAATCATAAACTTATATATTTGTTCCCATCTTGCCTTTTGACAAGTATGGAAACTTTTTTCTATCTATACAATATCTTCAGTTTGTATTTGATGATCATGTATATCTAAAAATTGTGAGTTATCTACCATATCTAACTCTAGTGATGTATTTTCTTCTTTTACTACCGAAGTAGGTTTTTGTACTTGAGTAGAGGTATCAGATGTATTTTGAATCTCATTAACCTCTGGTATATTCATAGGGATGTCATTTTCTCCACTATCAACAACTAAATCATGAAGAGCTACTTGATGAGATGTATCACTATCATGAGTAAAACTATCTCCACCTACAAATGGCAATCCATGCTCAAAATCAAAGCAGTCTGAGTTACCTATATTAACATTTGCATCAATATCACAGTTTTCAAAAGCATTAAACAAGTGTCCTACTACACCTTGGTCACTTGTCATATCGCAAATTTTAAACATATCATCTATTTGACATCCAGAATTATCAAACTTTTGCCCTATCACATCTATGCCATTTTGGTCATCACATATACTTAACCAAGTTGTCATAAAACCTTCCTCTCCCATAGAGCAAACATTTGGAAGCATACAATTTATACCAACCTCCATAGAAACTCCATCTCCAATAGGATTGCAACCTGAGTCAAATGTATGACAGAACATATTTCCTGCATCCCCATCTTTTCCATTAAATGAAATAGAGAAGCATCCATTTGCCAATCCACAAATATCATAATCAAAGTTTGTAAATACATCACAATCCCCAATAGGTAGCACTTGCTCATCTCCTATTTTATCTGCACACTCATCAAACTTTTGCATTACTATACAATGCTCATCATCAACATGAGATACCCACGAACTAACAAATCCACCATCACTTAAACCACACATTTTAGGCATGAACTGTTCTATATCACACGAACCACTTCCTACATGTTGCATATTTTGGTCAAAAACATCTATATGAGAACTATTATCTCCAAAAAATGAAACTCCCTCACAAGCTATAGAAAATCCACAGTTTTCTAGGGGACTTATAACTGGCATACCATCGCCACTATGGTTATCAAAAGCTAGCATATCTCCAACTTTTTGACACATAGTATCTATCTTTTGAACACATATATCATGACTATTGTTTTCCCAACCTACAACGCAACAACCATCTTGGAGAGCAGTTATAGATAGTTCACCGTGGCAACCTGCACCACTAAATCCAACTTCTGCCTCTCCACCTATCTGGCATCCGTTGGCGTCAAATCTTTGCATAAATACACAATCATGACCATTGCTCTCTCCTTGCCAAGCCATTGCAAATTCGCCATTTTCAAAACCACATATATCTGTACTAAATTTTCCATCTACTACAAATCCATGAGATGGTATAGGATTGCACACCATATTTCCTTGAGCATCAAACTTTTGGAAAGATACTTCAAATCCCATCTCTGGCATATTTGGTTCACACATTTTCATAATAGGAACCATACATCCACCATCAGGGAATGTAGCTATCAACTCTTTGCCAAAGTCAAAACACTCTCCAGCAACACTGCACATTTCACCACCCATAAATCCTGGCATCATATGCATCCAATCTCCAATACCACAATCATCTCCACCTCCATTTGGAGTATCATTATCTATTATTGTTGTTATTACACTATCATGAGCAGTATCTATTTGGGCTCCTGTTGCTGAAGATATAGTTACATTAAAGTTTTCATTTCCTTCTACTATATTGTCATCTACTGCATTTAGAGTAAATGTAGCACTTGTTTGTCCTGCTGGGATTGTTACTGTTCTTGTTACTGGTGTTACATCTCCATTCTCTGTTGTGATATTTCCTACATTTAGAGTTACTGTTGTATCTGTTGTAGTTGGATTTGAAAGATGTATAGTATATGTATGACTATCTCCCTCATCTACAGTATTAGTATCTTGAGATAAACAAACAGTTGGAGTATCATTATCTATTATTGTTGTTATTACACTATCATGAGCAGTATCTATTTGGGCTCCTGTTGCTGAAGATATAGTTACATTAAAGTTTTCATTTCCTTCTACTATATTGTCATCTACTGC
>JALVVR010000007.1:54363-67363 GCA_027023305.1 Campylobacterales bacterium
CTCCATTCTCTGTTGTGATATTTCCTACATTTAGAGTTACTGTTGTATCTGTTGTAGTTGGATTTGAAAGATGTATAGTATATGTATGACTATCTCCCTCATCTACAGTATTAGTATCTTGAGATAAGCTTACTTCGCACTTATCATCATCTATTATTGTTGTTGTTACTTCTTTGTGAGCATCATCTATGGTTGTTTTCAATCCAGTTACAGAATCAAGTTCTACTTTGAAGTCTTCATTTCCTTCTGCTATATTATCTTGTACTGCAGTTAATGTAAAAGTCGTACTTGTTTGTCCTGCTGGGATTGTTACTGTTCTTGTTATAGGAGTTACATCTCCATTTTCTGTTGTTATATTTCCTACTTTAATAGTTACTGTTGTATCAGTCTCACTTGGTTTGTCTAAGTGAACTGTATATGTATGGTCATTTCCTTCATTTACAGTTGTTGTATCCTCTGTTAAGCTTACTTTAGCTTCATCATTATCTATGATAGTTGTAGTAACATGATCTTTTGCACTATCAATATCTAAGTTTGAGTTATCTGTTGAAACTATAGTTACATTGAAATCTTCATTTGATTCCACTATACTATCTTCTGCAGCTGTCAGAGTAAATATTGCACTATTTTGTCCAGCAGGGATTGTTATAGTTTTAGTAATAGGAACTACATCTCCATCTTCTGTTGTAATATTTCCTACTTGTACTGTTACTGTTGTATCATGATCATAGATTTTGTCTGTATGGATAGTATATTCGTGCACTTGTCCTTCATCAACTTCTTTACACTCTTGAGTAATCCAAACTTTTCCATGCTCTTCTGGTTGTTGTATTGAAGTAGGTGCAATACTAGGAGTAGCACCTGAACTTATAAATCCAAGTCCATTTGATGATATATTAGTCTCGGTATGAGTTCCTACTCCACTTAGTCCAGTAGTATCAGAAACAAATCTAGCTGCTACACTGCCATCATTTCCTCCACTTCCTCCACCATAGAAAAAGCTTTTCTCTTCACCACCACTAACAGCAGCTTCCTTGTCATCTACAACTTCTTCACTACTTACAGCTAACTCTTTTTCATCTTTCCCACTAACTGCAGCTTCTTTGTCATCTATGATAGGCTCATCACTGATTATCTCAGCTCCACTCTTTTCATCAACTCTAACTCTATCATAACTCTCAGTTCTCTCACCTAGAAGCTCATTTATCTCTGAATCTATAGAGTCTTCATTTGTAGTTGCTCCACTATCAGATAGAGTAGAGCCTAAAGTAAAGTTTGCATCTCCACCACCACTTAGAGTTTCACCATTTGGTGTTTGGATATCTATCGAACTTCCACCATGAGCTACTATTCTTTCACCTTCATATACAGTATCCCCCATATGAAGTACTCTTTGAGTCCCATTACTATCAACTGCTAAAAACTCACCTGTTACTGCAACAATTTTTCCTGCTACTACTGACATTTTACTTCCTTTTTATTTTTTACTTTATCTATTATCGACATGTTTAAATTTTTTTTTAATTATCTCTCTTTAAGAGCATTTTGTTTTGCTTTTATAATTGGCTTAACTATATAACTAAGCACCGTTTTCTTACCCGTTAAGATATCTGCACTTATCACCATACCTGGCATAATAACTCCTTTTTTACCGTTTTTTTCAACGAAGTTTTTATCTGTTTTTATCTGTACTAGATAGTAACTCTGCTCACCCTTGGCTGTTTTTTCAACAGTAGAGTCAGCACCTACACTTACAACTTTTCCTTTGAGTCCACCATAGATAGAAAAGTCATAAGCAGTTACTTTTACATTTGCTTTTTGACCAGGATACAAAAATGCTATATCTCTTGGTTTTACTTTTGCTTCTATCAAAAGTTTATCATCAACTGGAACTATTTCCATCATGCTCTCACCTGATTTGATAACTTGTCCGATAGTTGTAACATCTATCTTTTTTACAATACCATCAACTGGAGACACCACTTTTGCACGACTTACTTCACTTTTCAGTGTATTTCTTACCTCTTTTACTTGAGCTAATTCACCCAAAGCCTTACTAAGCTCTTCTCTGGCTTTGTTTTTAAAATCATCCTTAGCAGATATGATTTTAGAGTTTATCTCTGCTAATTCTGATTTTGTTCTAGGGATAGATAGTTTTGCTCCTTGATAGTCATTTTTCTTATCAGTTAACTCTCTTTTTAGTTTTAAAAACTCTGGACGAGACTCTATACCTTGTTTTACAAGAGGTGCTTTCATGTTTACTTCTTCTTGTATAAGGTCAACACTTTGTTTTGTAAACTTTACTTTTGACCTTATTTCACTTAGTTCATTTTTTTTACTTCTAAGTTGATCTTGTAAAACTCGTATTTTACTTTTTAGTTTACTTTTATCTGAAAGATATAGGTTGTATTCACTCTCTACATATATTGGAGGGACACCCTCTTCTTTTGCCTCTTTTTTACTAAAGTTTTTACTGTTTGCTTCAGCTTTTAATCTTATAGTTTTCGCTTTTAAGGCGAAGTATTTTGCATTTTTTTCACCAAGTGAACCTTTTGATTTGATATTATCTATCTTTATCAACTCTTGTCCCTTTTTTACCATTTGTCCCTCGTGAACTAGTATTTTTTTTACTATACCACCCTCAAGATTTTGGATTTTCTTTACTTTTGAAGAGGGAATAACTTTTCCACTAGCTTTTACTCTTTCATCTATTTGGGCAAAATATGCCCAAACTAAAAGCCAACTAAAAGCTATTAAAGATACATAAAGTATAACTCTAGGAGTTCGAGCTGGTTTTTGCAAGATTGCTGAGCTTAGACTTGAAGCGAATTCTAACTCATCATCTGTTATCTTTTCACTATTTTTTTTCTTAAAAAGAGCCATTATTTACCTCCTTTTAGTTTTTTTATAACTTCATTTTTAGAGCCATCTAGTATCTTTTTAGAGTTGTGCATGACTATCACTCTGTTTGCATTTACTAAAAGTGAGTTTTTGTGAGTTATAAGAATAAGTGTTTTATCTGTTAACTCTTTTTTAATATTTGCCATCACTTTTGATTCTGTTTGGCTATCCATCATGCTAGTTGGCTCATCAAAAAGTGTTATAGGAGAGTCAACTAAAAGCGACCTAGCAATAGAGATAGATTGTCTCTGCCCTCCACTTAGCCCTGTTCCACCCTCTCCTACTTGCATCTCAAAACCGAGTGGGTGAATATCTGTAAATTCATTGATACAAGCCATTTTACTTGTTCTTATGATTGCTTCATCTTCTACATGAGGAGCTCTTATAACAAGGTTATCTTTTAGAGTTCCACGAAACAGGGTTATATCTTGAGCTACATAAGAGATATTTCTTCTTAGATCTGCTGGATTTATCTGTTTTATATCTATACCATCTATAAGTATATCTCCACTTGTTGGCTCATATAGTCCTAAGAGAAGTTTTGCGATAGTACTTTTTCCACTACCAATTTTACCTATAATAGCTACTTTTTCTCCAGGTTTTATACGAAAGCTTACATTGTCAAGGGCTAATTTTTCCTCTCCTGGATATGCAAAAGATACATTTTTAAACTCTATCAAACCACTAAATGATGGTCTTTCAACAAACTTTTTACCATCTTCTCTCTCTGTTGGAAGGTTCATGATGTTTTCTAAAGTATTGTATGAAACTTTGGTTTGTTCTAGTGAAGATAGAAGAGAAGTTATCTGTGAAAGTGGTGCTATAGCTCTTTGAGAAAGCATATTTATAGCGATCAAAGCTCCCATTGTCATCACTTTATCTGAGATTTGATAAACTCCATAAATAACTACCATGATTGTATTTAATTGTACAAAAAACTGTGTGATTAGAGGTATGGAAGCAGACATAACTTTTGTTTTTATACTCTTGTTTGCTATATCTCCTGTTGCCTCTTCCCAATTCCACTGACTTCTTCCATGATAGTTCATGGTTTTTATAGTTTCAAGATTTACTAATGATTCTATGAGAATTGAGTTTTTATTTGCACTAGCTTCATTTGTCTCTTCGATTGAGCGATATAGAGGTTTTCTTACTATTAAAACATAAGTTGTAACAAGAGCTACTATACTTAGTGGAATAAAAACTATATCTCCCCCTAAAAAGTAGATAACACTTAAGAAAATAATAGAAAAAGGAACATCTATAAAGGCTACCATAGTCGAAGTTGTAAAAAAGTTTTTTAAGTGATCAAACTCTTTTATATTGTTTGCAAAAGAACCAACAGAGCTTGGTCGAACATGCATTTTTATATCTAAAACTTTTTCAAAGATTTTACTTGACATAATCACATCATTTTTCTTTGAAGCTAATTCTAAAAAGTATGTACGAGTAAGTTTCATGATCATATCTAAAAGATACATAACACCTATACCAGTAGCTAATACCCAAAGAGTATCAAAAGCATCATTTGGAACAACTCTATCATATACATTCATAGTAAATAGTGGACCAAATATCATGAAAATATTTGTCAAAAGGGATGCTATGATAACATCTCTATATATAGGGAAAGAGAGTTTTAAAGTTCCCCAAAACCAGTGCTTTTTAGGGTCATTTTTTTGAATTTTATCTTTTTTTTCTACTGAGTCAAATTTCTTTTTTAGATAAAAAGTATAACCTATGTAGTTAGATTTTAACTGTTTATAATCGATTTCAAAAGTCTTATCTCCATTTTCAGGAAGAACTACTTTAGCAACTCCTTTTTCTCTATCAAGACTTTCTAGTATGCAAGCTCTTTTGTTTTTTAAAACTAAGATTACAGGATATACCATAGATGGGATTTCATCTAAATCTTTATGAACTAGTTTTGAGTTTAATCCTGCTCTTTTAGCTGCCCTTGAAAAGAGAGATTTTGAGCTATTTAGTGAAAAAAGCTCTACTATACCACTAGCTCCATCTTGTGGAAGTCCTGCAGTTAGGGACTCTGCAGAAAAAGGTTTATGATAGAGCTTTGTATATAAAACTAAACACTCTAAAAGGTCATTACTACTTACACCAAAGGAAAATGAACCATTTTTTGTACTACTCACATTTTTTCCTTTTATTTTTTAGGAGCTACAAACTCTTCATCATATACTTTTTGGTATTTTTCATCATTCTCAAATTTTGCATCTTTTGCTACGACCGAAGCTGGAGTAGTTTGCACCACTGCATTACAGTTTGTAGGTGTACCAGCTATCGCATAACTATCCATAGAGTTATCAACCACTGCTGGGCTTGGTATAACTGGTAGTGGAACTGTGCTGTCAGTAGGAAGTGGCAATTTATCTGCATTGTAATTTAATGCTTTATAATCATATAGAGCTTGTTCTGATATACCTACTTCACTCTTAATAGCAGGATTTACAACATCGCTTAAAACTCCTAGTGCTTTTAAAACTCTTATTTTTGTAAAGATAAGATCATATTTAGTATTTATAAGTTTTTCTTTTGCACTGTTATAGTCAGTTTGAGATGCTAAGAATTCAAACAAACTCTTTCTACCATTTCTAAAAAGAGTAGTTATAGTGTTAAGTTTTGCCTCTGATGAGTTTACATACTTTGTCAAATACTCATACTCTTTTTCTTGTGCATTGTAACTGCTTAGGGCTAACTCTATCTCTTCAGCAAGATTTCTTTTAATAGCTTCATATTTTTGATACTCTTGGTGCATGATAGAGATATTTTTTTGTTTTTGGTGAACATCTTTAAATCCTCTAAAAAGATTCCATTTTAGACTTATCCCACCACTTAACTGTTTGTAATCTCTCTTCACATCTGTATCTACATCTTTTCCATCAACATAGCTATGAGCTAAATTTAGGTCAATCTTTGGCATAAACTCTTTTTCATCTCTTTTTTTGTTATATCTAGCTGCTATAACATTATATTTTTGAACAAAAAGGGATGGATTGTGTGTAAAAGCAAAGTTTATCGCACTTGAAGGAGTATAGTTTAACTCATACCCAACAGATGGAGTTTGAACAGAGTTTATATCAACTACTTGTCCTAAAAACTTTCTAGCTGCGATGCGAGAAGCTTTCAAGTTTTGCTCAGCTGTTAGAAAATTTGAATAAGCTAGATTTGTTTTTGCTGTTATCTCTTGAAGATCACCTATAACTCCAACTCCTGATCTGTTTCTAGCAATTATAGCATTTAAAATTTTTTTATGTTTATTGTAATTATCATTTTCAACAGCTAAAAGCTCTTTGTTTCTTGCTAAATCAATATAAGCTTTTGAAGAGTTTAAAAGTTGTTCATTTACTGTCTGTACATAAGAGTAAGCCATACTTGCCAAAGCTGCTTTTTTTGCTTCTACATCATTTACTGTACCAAATCCATTAAATAGATTTTCAGTGGCACTCAAAGTTAAGTATTTGTTTGTATGTTTTGAAGTAGAATCAGTAGGTTTTGTATATGTAGTTTTACTTCTATTTATACCTGCATCGAGATCGATGCTTGGCAACCAATCTCCCTCAGATATTTTCAAAGTCTCATAAACTGAGTTGAATTCTTTTTTCTTTTGTAGTATATTGGGGTTAGAAGTTGCTACCCCACTCATGTAACTTCCCAAGTCCATAGCTGCTAGATTGAAAGCAACTATACTAGATAATAATGTAAGTTTAACTATCTTCACTTTTCTTCCTTTTGTGTTTTTGTTAACCCCAAATCGACAAAAGGAAAAAAAAGTTTAGTATTTTTTTAAATTTTTAAAAATATTTGCTATCTTGCCATATTTATAGCCCGTACCTCCCTGATAACATTTACCTTGATTTCTCCTGGATATTGTACTTTATCCTCTATCTCTTTTGCAATCTCTTTTGCTAAAAGAATTGCTTCATCATCATTTACAAGTTTTGCATTTAGGATTACTCTCACCTCACGACCTGCATTTATCGCATAGGCTTGTTTTACACCCTCTTTGCTAGTTGCTATATCTTCTATATCTTTTACTCTTTTTAGGAATGCTTCTAAAACCTCTCTTCTAGCCCCAGGTCTTGCTGCACTTAGAGTATCAGCTGTACAAACTGCTGCTGATTCTATTGAGTTTGCCTCTTCGTGTCCGTGGTGAGCAAAGATAGCATTTAGTACTACATCTCCCTCTCCATATCTTTTACAAACTTCTGCACCTAAATCAACATGATTTCCACTAAAGTCATGAGTTAGTGCTTTTCCTATATCATGAAGTATTCCTGCTCTTTTTGCAAGCTTATCATCTCCTCCACACTCAGCTGCTATAACTCCAGCTAAGTGAGCAACTTCTAGTGAGTGACCAAGAGCATTTTGTCCATAACTTGCACGAAACTTTAGTTTCCCTATAAGTTTGATAAGTTCAGGATGCATATCACTAAGCCCCATATCAAAGATGATGTCTTCACCCTCTTGCAAGATACTATCCTCGAACTCTTTTGTAACTTTTTTAAAAATATCCTCTATACGAGCTGGTTGGATTCTTCCATCTTCAACAAGTTCTTCTATCACTTTAGTAGCTATCGCTCTTCTATATAGGTTAAAAGAGCTTAGGATTATTACATTTGGTGTATCATCTATGATGATATCAACTCCCAAAAGCATCTCCAAAGATTTTATGTTTCTTCCCTCTTTTCCTATGATACGACCTTTTAGTTCATCACTTGGAAGATTTACAGTATTTATAAGTCTCTCAGCTGCAAAGTCTCCAGCAAATCTGCTTGTTGCTTGAGCTAGTACAAAATTTGCATTTTTCTTAGCATCTCTTTTTGCTATAGCTTCATATTTTCTAACTACATGAGCTATGTCAGCTCGAGAGTCTTCTTCAACTCTTTTTAAAACTATCTCTTTAGCTTCTGCTTTTGTCATGCCAGATGCTCTCTCTATCAACTTATCAGCATCTTGGATTCTTTGCTCATAAGTTTGTTTAGTTTTATCAATCTCAGCTTTTATATCATCAAGTTTTTGTTGTTGTTTCTTTAGCTCATCTTTTTCTAAAGTTATAGACTTTAACTCATCTTTAAAGATTTCATTTAACTCTTTATCTTTCTTTTGAAGATCATCAAATTTTTTATTAAAATCATTTAAAAGATTTTCTTCTTTTTTCTCATACTTCTCTTTTAAGCTAAGTTCATTCTCTTTTGCTTTAATATCCACATCATGAAGCTTGATCTCTGCCTCATGCTCAATAACTCTAGCTTTCGCTTTTGCTTGCTCGATTAGAGCCTGTGAAGCTGAAATAGAAAGCTTTTTAGAAAAAATATAACTAACAGTAGCCCCAATAGCAAGTCCACCACCAGCATATAGCAGTTCGTTTAACATTGTTGTTCCTTAAAATAATTTAAGGGGTTATATAAAAATCACAAGGGATGTCATACCAATCACATAAAAGTTCTTTTGTGAAACACTTTTGTCTTTGCACAAAAATAACTGTCGGCTTTTTTCGTAGTTTTTCATAAAATCTATCATACATACCCTTACCAAATCCAACTCTCTTAAAGTTCCCATCAACCCCTACGACCGGAACAATAATCATATCTATATCTTTTTGTTTAAAAAAAGAGTTGCTTGGTGAAAGCACACCAAAATTATCTTGTTTTAGTGGCAGTCGGTATTTTACCATTTTAAAACTTTTTTCTTCTATAAATGGCAGATATATATCTATCCTACTTCTATACTTTTTTATAAGTTTTTGTAAATTTGGCTCTATTTTTAGGGAACTGAAAAAAAGTATATTTTTAGGGCTTAACTCTTTTATAACTTCTTCTACTTTACTATTTACCAAATAATCATGATAGATTTTATTTGAAGAGAGAGAGCTTTTTTTTAACTTTTTTAAGCAAAATTTTCTAAATTCATTTTTATCCAAGTTGAAGCCTTTTTACTATATTATATCACTAAAAATAGGATTATTATTGAAGATAGTATTATATTTAACTTTTTTTATACTCGTATTTAGTGGATGTGAAAACAGTCATGATTTAAAAGAAATAGCGAAAAAACTACAAAATGAAAAAAATCAAACTATAAAAAGTGTACCAATAGTAAAAAAAGCAGTTAAAAAGGATTTGGTAAATAAAGAAGTAGAAAAAAAAGTGGTTAAAAAAACTGTTACTGATTTGAACTTAACTACTCTTTCAAAAGATATTATCTCATTAAAGTTTACTGACAATGGTATTGTATTTAAAAACTATCCAAATAAGATAGTCATAATTGATGTTTTTACAACTTGGTGTCCACCATGTTTAGAGAGTATTCCTCATATGGTTGAGTTACAAAAAAAGTATAAAAAATCTCTTCAAATCATAGGTGTTTTACATGAAGATAAGATAAGAGAGAGTACAGCTTTAAGTTTTAAGAAAAAACATCACATAAACTATCCACTTACTATCGGTAAAAATAATTTTGTATTAACTGAAAATTGGGGTGGAGTTAGTGGATATCCTACTATTATTATATTTGACAAAAGTGGAAAATACTTCAACCACTACAACGGAGCACCTCCACTAGAGATGCTTCAAAGTGATATAAAAAAGATTTTGAGGAAAAAGTAAATGTTTGGATTTTTAAAAAAGACAAAAGATGTTATAGCAAATGTTGTAACTAAAAAAGAGAGGAAAATCTCAAAAGATTTGCTTGAAGAAGTTTTACTAGAAGCTGATGTTAGCTATGAAGTAGTTGAAAATGCTATCTACTTTCTACCAGCTGGAGAGATGGTAGAGAAAAAAGATATAAAAAGAGTACTGCTTAGTTATTTTAAAGATATAGAGAGTTCAAAGAGTGATGCTGAAAAACCATTTGTAGAACTTATCTTTGGTATAAATGGAGCTGGAAAAACTACAACTATCGCAAAACTTGCAAACTACTATAAAAAAAGTGGTAAAAAAGTAGTCTTAGCAGCTTCTGATACATTTAGAGCAGCAGCAGTAGAGCAACTTAAAAGATGGAGCGATAGGTTAGATATAGATATAGTTGCTTCAAAACAAGGAGCTGATCCCTCCTCAGTTGCTTATGATGCGATAAGTAAAGCAGTAGCAAAAAGTTATGACAATGTCTTGATAGATACCGCAGGAAGACTTCATAACCATCAAAACCTATCAAATGAACTTCAAAAAATAGTAAGAATCTCAAACAAAGCAAAAGATGGAGCACCACATAGGAAGATTTTAATTTTAGATGGTACTCAAGGAAACTCAGCTATAAATCAAGCAGTAGAGTTTAACAAGATAGTTCCTATAGATGCTCTAATCATCACAAAACTTGATGGAACTGCTAAAGGTGGAGCATTGTTTTCGATAGCTTATGAACTTAAAAAGCCTATTTTGTTTGTAGGGACTGGTGAGAGTGCTGATGATTTGATAGAATTTAACAAAGAGGCTTTTGTAGATGATTTACTTGGCGAAATCTTTTTAAGCAATTAGTCTTGGCAAAAGCTAAAGTATTATATGAGTGCCAAAGCTGTGGCTACCAAAGTGCAAAGTGGATGGGTAAGTGTCCAAACTGTGGAGCATGGGAAAGCTTTTTAGAACTAAGCAAACAAGAGCAAGAGTTTTTAAAATCAACCTCTAAAACTACCTCAAGCAAAAGTGAAGCGATAAGTATAACTGATATCAAAGAGGAAAGATTTGAAAGATTTTCTTCAAATGATAGTGAGCTAGATTTAGTATTAGGTGGAGGGATAGTAAAAGGAAGCTTAACTTTGATAGGTGGAAGCCCAGGGGTTGGAAAAAGTACCCTACTTTTAAAAATAGGCTCAAACATAGCCAAAAGTGGTAAAAAAGTTTTATATGTTAGTGCAGAAGAGAGCTTAGGACAGATAAAACTAAGAGCAAATAGATTAGAAGCAAACTCTGATAACCTTTTCATGCTAAGTCAAATAGAGTTAGAAAAAATCATATATGAACTAAACAAACAAGATTATGAACTTCTTATCATAGACTCTATCCAAACTATATACTCAAACAAAATCCCCTCAGCCCCCGGAAGTGTCTCACAAGTTAGAGATATAACCTTTAACCTCATGAGAGTAGCAAAAGATAGAGATTTAGCTACATTTATCATAGGGCATATCACAAAAGAGGGCTCTATCGCAGGTCCAAGAGTTTTAGAACATATGGTAGATACAGTACTTTACTTTGAGGGAGATAGCAACCGTGAACTTAGACTGCTTAGAGGATTTAAAAACAGATTTGGATCAACAAGCGAAGTAGCAATCTTTGAGATGACAAAAAATGGACTAACAAGTGCAAAAGATATATCTAGCAAGTTTTTCACCAGAGGTGTTAGCACGATAGGTTCAGCCCTTACTATAGTATTGGAGGGAAGCAGACCACTTATAGTAGAAGTTCAAGCCCTAGTTACTCAAAGTGGATATCCATCTCCTAAGAGAAGTTCAACTGGCTATGAACAAAACAGACTGAACATGCTTTTAGCACTCTTAGAAAAAAAGCTCTCTCTTCCACTAAATGAGTATGATGTTTTCATAAATATAAGTGGAGGTATAAAGATAAGTGAAACTTCTGCCGATTTAGCTATCATAACTGCTATAGTTAGTAGTTTTAGAGATAGAGAGGTTAGTAAAGACACTATCTTTTTAGGAGAAGTATCACTAACAGGAGAGGTTAGAGAGGTTTTTAATCTTGATATTAGACTAAAAGAGGCATCGACTCAGGATTTTAAAAGAGCAATTGTGCCAAAATTACCTATGGAAGATACAAAACTAAAGTGCTTTCAAGTTAACGAAGTATCTAAACTTATAGATTGGATGTAAAGGGGAAAATAATGGGAACTATAAAATGTATAAAAGCTCATCATGAGATGGAAGAGAGATATGCAAGGCTGGAGTTAGAGTATTTTAACTTAGAACAAAAAGAGTTGATTTTCAACACTTCAAATGAACTTATCAAAAAGTATAAAATCTACCCAACAAAGATTATAACTCCAAGAGGAGATTTTGAGGGTGAGTTTTGTTTAGAGTTTCATGATGACTATCACAGAGAGAGTGAAGAGTTTTTTGATGAACTTTTGGAAAAACTAGGGATTGATCATTGTGAAAATGATGATATAAATTCTTAAGAGAGATATCTCTCTTAAGATAAGAAATTAAGCAGAGATTTTAGTTACTCTTACTCTTGTATGCTGTCTTCTAAAACCTTTTTTAAGTTTAGAATCTTTTCTTCTTCTTTTTTTGTAAATGATAACTTTTTTGTCTTTACCATGGCTTATAACCTCTAGCTCAACATTAGCACCATCTACTGTAGGAGTTCCTATTTTAAGTTCTCCATCATTTATTGCTAAAACATTTTCAACAGTTATTTTGTCTTTCGGCGAAGCGTCAATAAGGTCTAGATTTAGGTAATCTCCCTCTTGAACTTTGTATTGCTTCCCTCCGCATTTGATTACTGCATACATTGCAATTCCTTTGTGTTTAATTTTGGAGCCTGATTTTATCTAAAATAGTATAAATTATCGCTTAATCGCGATACAATCTATCTCAACTTTTACATCTTTTGGTAAAGTTTTAACTGCAACTGTACTACGAGCTGGATAAGGAGGTATTAAATAGCTCTCATAAACCTCATTTACCTCAACAAAATCATCCATACTTGATAGATATATAGTTGTCTTTACAACATCACTAAAAGAAGCTCTAGCCTCTTTTAAAACAGCAGATAAGTTTTGCATGACTTGTTTAGTTTGCTCTTTAACATCTCCTTCTAAGATCTCTCCATTAGGTAGCAAAGCTATTTGTCCAGAAGTAAAAATCATTCCATTCATTTCTATTGCTTGAGAATATGGCCCTATTGCACTAGGAGCATTTTTACTAGATATAACATTCATGTAAATTCCTTTTTTTAAAGGATATTAACAGAAAACAATTAAAATAATATGATTATGATTAGAAAATAAATTAGGAAGATAAAAAAAGGGGAGCGGCAGCGACCTACATTCCCACTCCAGTAAGGAGCAGTATTATCGGCGATGAGGGTCTTAGCTTCTTGGTTCGATATGGAACAAGGCGTTTCCCCCT
>JALVVR010000008.1 GCA_027023305.1 Campylobacterales bacterium
GTCTAGTATTTAACTGTTTTGCGGTACTCATATTTTATTTTCCTATATCTAAAGCTGCTTTAATATCGGGCATAATCCAATTTAACTAGTCATTCTATCGAAAAAAGTTAATAAATAGTTAAAAACTGAGTAAAATGGTAAAGTTTTTTTTGGAACAGTTATTGCTACGGAAGAGTTAATAAAAAAATTTAGGAAAAAGTTATGCAAAATGGATACTACCAAGTAGCAGGTGCATTTGTAACACAGTTTAATATTTTAGATACTACTACAAATAACTTAGCAAATATAAATACTAGTGGTTTTAAAAAAGATGGAGTAGTTGTTGGAGATTTTGAGAGAATTTTACAAAATAAAAGAGATGAAATGAGTTTACAAAATGGGAGTGCCAAGGCAGCAAAGTTTTTAAATAGAGCTATAAATAAAGTTCCAAGAGTTGTTCAAAGATATATAGATTTTACACCTTCTAGCAGAAAATTTACAGGAAATAAGCTAGATATCGCACTAAATGATGGAGATACTTTTTTTGCAGTTAAAACTCCAAATGGAGTAAAACTTACTCAACAAAGCAGTTTTTCACTTAATGGTAGTGGAGAGCTAGTAACAAAAGAGGGATATAAAGTTATGCCAACAGATTTTATAAATACTCAAAATGAAAGTATTGTTATCCCAAATAATACAACAAAACTAAAAATTGCAGATGATGGAACAATATATGCTAATGGTATAAATATAGGGAAAATATTTGTTGGTAAAGTAAAAAACTTAAATGAGGTAACCAAGCTAGGAGATAATCTCTACGATGTAAAAGATATGCAAAATAGATTAATCCCTTTAAGTAGTGGTAACTTAGTAGCTCAAGGATATAAGAATTTAAGCAATGTAAATGCAGTTAAAGAGATGGTTTCACTTATAGAGTCAAATAGAATGGTAGAGATTTATCAAAAGGTTATGGTAACTCAAATGGATGAATTAAATAGAGATGCAATAACAAAGTTGGCATCTGTAAAAGTTTAAAAGAGGTAAAAAAAGATGATTAGATCACTATATACAGCAGCAACAGGAATGATAGCTCAACAAACTCAGATTGATGTAACTTCAAATAATATAGCCAATGTTAATACAATAGGTTATAAAAAGCAAAGAGCAGAGTTTGCTGATCTTTTTTATCAAGTGATGGAGTATGCAGGTGTAGAGGATGGTTCAACTCAAGGAAATCCAACAGGGATTGAGGTGGGACTTGGAGCTCGTCCAACTGCTGTTACAAAAGAGTTTAGCCAAGGAAACTTCAAAGAGAGTGGAAATAGTTTGGATATGGCGATAACAGGAAATGGTTTCTTTCAAGTAGAGCTTCCTGATGGAACTATAGCATATACTAGAAATGGTGCTTTTAAACTTGATGGAAATGGTGTGATAGTAAACTCAGATGGATATAAACTCATACCAGAAATCACAGTTCCAGAAAATGTTTTAAATATCTCAATAGCAGCTGATGGAACAGTATCAGTAGTTCAAGCAGGTGAATCAACACCTAACCAAATAGGAAAAATAGAACTTGCAAACTTTATAAATCCAGCAGGACTTCACTCTTTGGGAGATAATTTATATGAAAAGACTATTGCAAGTGGAGATGTTGTAACTGGAACAGCAGGGCTTGATGGTTTTGGAAGTATAAGACAGGGTTTTGTAGAGATGAGTAATGTTCAGTTGGTTGAGGAGATGACAGACCTTATAACTGGACAGAGAGCTTATGAAGCAAACTCAAAAGCTATCACAACAAGTGATGAGATGCTAAGAACTGTAAATGAACTTAAAAGGTAGGTAGTGATGCAAATTTTATTTTTATTGGTAGTTTCAATGATAACAATAACTCCTTTGATGTTTGAAGTTATGGGGTTTAGTGATATAGAGAAAGTGGAGAGGGGACTTTTTTAAGATTTTTAGCTAAAATAAGCCAAATTTTAAATAAACAAGGGATTTACATGAGTGTAATAACCGCAAATGTGTGGAAATTTGGTGACAATATAGATACTGATTTGATTATAGCTGCAAGGTATCTAAATACTTCTGAGCCTAGTGAATTAGCAAAACATGCTATGGAGGATGCAGATCCAGAGTTTGTAAAGAAACTAAATGAAGGGGATGTTATCGTAGCAGGAGAGAACTTTGGATGTGGCTCTTCAAGGGAGCATGCACCTATCGCTTTAAAAGCTGCTGGAGTTAGTGCAGTAGTAGCAAAAAGTTTTGCTAGAATCTTTTATAGAAATGCTTTTAATATGGGACTTCCTATATTTGAGTTGGCAGAGGCTGATGAGATAGATGAGGGAGATAAAATCAAAATTGACTTAGATGCGGGAAAGATAGAAAATCTTACAAAAAACAAAGAGTATAGTTTTACTCCAATTCCACCATTTATGCAAGAGCTGATACAAACAGGTGGGCTTATAAACTATGCTAAAAAGGAAATCTCAAAATGAAAACTTACAAAGTAGCAGTCATAAAAGGTGATGGAATAGGACCAGAGATAGTTGATGAAGCTATTAAAGTTTTAGATGCAGTTAGTACAAATTCAGATTTTATTTTAAAGTATGAAGAGGTTTTGATGGGGGGAGCTGCTTATGATGTATATGGCGATCCATTACCTAAAGAGACTATAGAGGTTTGTTTAAACTCAGATGCTATACTTTTTGGAGCGATAGGTGGAGAGAAGTGGGATAATCTACCACGAGACAAGAGACCAGAGAGTGGGCTTTTGAGACTTAGAAGCAGTTTGGAGCTTTTTGCAAACTTTAGACCGGTAAAAGTTTATGATGAACTTGTGGATGCTAGTAGTTTAAAGCCTTCTGTTGTAAAAGGTGTTGATTTGTTAGTTGTAAGAGAGTTGACTGGGGGGATTTATTTTGGACAGCCACGAGAAAAAGGTGATACAAAAGCTTACAACACAATGGTATATACAAAAGATGAGATAGTTAGAATAGCTAAGATGGCTTTTGAAGCAGCACAGATTAGAGGTAAAAAAGTTTGCTCTGTTGATAAAGCAAATGTTTTAGAAGTTAGTCAACTTTGGAGAGAGACAGTTGAAGAGGTTGCTAAAGATTATCCAGAAGTTAGTCTTTCTCACATGTATGTTGACAATGCTGCGATGCAGTTAGTAAGAGACCCTAAACAGTTTGATGTGATACTAACTGGAAATATATTTGGAGATATTCTAAGTGATGAAGCTAGTATGATAAGTGGTTCAATAGGACTTCTTCCAAGTTCATCCGTTGGTGGAAAAGTTGGACTTTATGAACCTATCCACGGCTCTGCTCCAGATATAGCAGGGCAGGGTATAGCAAATCCGATTGCTACGATTGCAAGTGCATCTATGATGCTTAGATTTGCATTTTCTGAAGTAGAGGCTGCTGATAAAATAGACAGGGCTATAGTAGAGTTTTTAAAAGATGGATATAGGACTAAAGATTTGGCATCTTTTGGTGCTAACGAGATTTGTTCTACTCAAGAGGTTGGAAGTATTATAGCCGATAAGGTAAGTAAACTATAGGTTTTTTATGGCAACTATTACTGAAGCAAAGCTCTTGGAAAAGCAGGGATATTTTGTAGATGCTTGTAAGATTTATGAAAAATTTGGAGATAAAGAGAGTTTAAAAAAGTATGAGGGAATAAATATAAAGCTTTTAGAATTTTTTGTGAGAATGAAAAAAGAGAGTGATTATGAAAAATTTAAAAGGTGGTTATATAGGTGGAGTTAAGTGAGTTAGTAAAAGAGAGTATTTCCCAGATGGAGCTTTTGGTTAAGAAAGATAAAAAGATACAAAAAAGTCAAAGTGATGAAGAAAAGTTTTTAAACTCTTTAAAAGAGAGATTTGATCTCTTGTTAGTTGCCCTAGAAAGCAAGTCGATAGTAAATTATGAGGATAAGTTGGAGCTTACTATAGACTTTTTAAAAGAGAGTTCAAAAATCATATCCAAAAGGTTAGAGAAGCTTGTATAAAAAAGAGCTAGATAACTTAATCTCCCAAAACAGACTTCCAAAATCTTTTTTATTATATGGAGAGGAGTTTTATACTAATTACTACTTAAAAAAGATGAGTTCTTTGATAGTCTCCTCAAAAGAAAATATTTTATCTTTTTATTTTGATGAGTATGATTTTAAAGTTGCAAAAGAGTTTATCTCTCAACAATCTTTGTTTGGAGATATAAACTTTTTATATATCAAAAGTGATAAAAAACTATCCAAAAAAGAGCTTGATAGTTTAGTAGAACTTTGTTTTAAAAATGATAGTAGTTATTTTTACTTTGAGTATGTAGGAGATGAAAGTAAAGGTAGTGATATAGCAAAATCTTTTTCAAAGAAAAAGGGTGGAGATTTTGTTAGATTTTTTAAACCAAACTTTAGTGAAATGATGGGAGTTTTGCAAAATAGAGCTAAAGAACTTGGAATTGATATAGATACATATGCACTAAGAGAGTTAATAAATAAGGAGAATGAGAATTTAACTCTTTGTTATAATGATTTAGAAAAACTCTCTTTACTTGATAAAAAAATATGTGCAGAAGATATACAT
>JALVVR010000009.1 GCA_027023305.1 Campylobacterales bacterium
AAACCTAAAAATATACTCTTTTATAGTGCTTTAAAAATAGAGCCAAATTTAGAAAAACTTATAAAAAAATATAGAGTGAAAACAGATATATTTCTTCCATTTATAGAAGAAAAAAGTTTTAAAATGGTAAAATATAGATTGCCACTAAAACAAGATAGTTTTGGTGTGTTTTCGCCAAAGAACTCTTTTTTAAAGCAAAAAGATATAGATATGATTATTGTTCCTGTTGTAGGGGTTGATGGGAACTTTAAAAGAGTTGGCTTTGGTAAGGGTATGTATGATAGATTTTATGAAAAACTACAAAAAAAGCCGATAGTTGTTTTTGTACAAAGACAAAAGTGTTTTACAAAAGAACTTTTATGTGATTGGCATGACATCCCTTGTGATTTTTATATAACCCCGTAAAAAAAGGGTACCTCAAATAATAGGTAATACCCACAATGAACTTTACAAAGTTCACCCTATGGGCATCTTTAGCTTTTGCCTATACTTCGTTACTCATTTTTGACTTAGCTAAGGCTAGGACTGCAAATGAGTGCCTTGTCTAGACAAAAGCTAAAGATGTTGTGAATACTACCTATTATTAGAGTTACCCTTAAAAAATCTTAAGGAAAAAAAATGTTAAATGAAATACTATATGCCGGTGGTGGTCTTGCTATCGGAGCTACAATAAGTTATATCTTTTCAAAAAAACTCTCTACTTCAGCTTCACAGGCTCTTATAGAACAAGCAAAAGCAAAAGCTAGAGTAATTGAGCATGAAGCAGAATTAAAACTTCATGATGTAGAGGTAAAAGCTAAAGAGAATGAGCTTAGGTTAAAAGAGAAGTATGAGCAAAAAGAGGAAAATCTTTTAAATGACTACAATAAAAAGTTTGATGAGTTACAAAAAAAAGATAAAGAGTTAAATGAGATTTTTAAAGATGAGTTAAAATCTATCACTTTGGAAAAGGATGAGCTTAAAAAACAGCAAAAGATTTTAGATGATACTAAAGAAGAGATAGAAAAGACTAAACAAAGCTATATCAAAAAGATTCAAGAGGCTGATAAACTTATAGAAAGAGCATCTGGTATGACAAAAGCTGAAGCAAAAGATATAGTTTTAAAAAGAGTTGAAGAGGAGAGTCGTGCAGAGATTGCTCACATAGTCAGAAAGTATGAAGCTATAGCAAAAAGAGATGCTAAGAAAAATGCAAACTTTATACTTGCTCAAGCTACAACTAGATTTGCAGGAGACTTTGCAGCAGAGAGACTTATAAATACTGTAAATCTTCCAAGTGATGAGTTAAAAGGACGAATCATAGGTAAAGAGGGAAGAAATATAAAATCCCTAGAGATGCTTTTAGGAGTTGATATAATCATAGATGATACACCAAATGTCATCATCCTAAGCTCCTTTAACCTATACAGAAGAGCGATAGCTACTAAAGTTATCGAAGAGCTTGTAGAAGATGGTAGAATCCAACCTGCAAGGATAGAGGATATTTATAACAAAGTAACAAAAGAGTTTGAAAACTCTATCTTGGAAGAGGGAGAAAATATCATCTTTGATATGGGGCTTAGTGATATGCATCCAGAACTTATCAAACTGATAGGAAAACTAAAGTTTCGTGCAAGTTATGGACAAAATGCTCTTGGACACTCACTTGAAGTTGCTCACTTAGCAGGAGTTATCGCAGCTGAGTGTGGTGGAGATGAAAAGCTTGCAAAAAGAGCAGGAATTTTGCATGATATAGGAAAAGCACTAACACATGATTTTAGTGGAAACCATGTTGATTTAGGAGCAGAAGTTTGCAAAAGATATGGTGAGGGAGAGGTTGTCTTAAATGCAATATATGCTCATCATGGACACGAAGAGCCAAACTCTATAGAATCAGCAGCAGTTTGTACAGCAGATACTCTAAGTGCGGCTAGACCAGGGGCAAGAAGAGAGGTGTTAGAAGCATTTTTGAAAAGAGTAAAAGATATAGAAGATATCGCAACATCCAAAGAGGGTGTAAAACAAGCTTATGCGATAAATGCAGGTAGAGAGGTTAGAGTAATCCTAAATGCAAAACTTGTAAATGATGATGAAGCAGTGCTTTTAGCAAAAGAGATAGCAAAAGAGATAGAGGATAAGGTTCAATACCCAGGTGAGATTAAAGTAAATGTAATAAGGGAGGTTAGAGCCATAGATATGGCAAGATAGCAAAAAATATAAAAAAATTTCAAAAATACTAAACTTTTTTTTCCTTTTGTCGATTTGGGGTTAACAAAACACAAAAGGAAGAAAAGTGAAGATAGTTAAACTTACATTATTATCTAGTGTAGTTGCTTTCAACTTAGCAGCTATGGATTTGGGAAGTTACTTGAGTGGGGTTGCGACTTCTAACCCTAATATCTTACAAAAGAAAAAAGAGTTCAACTCAGTTTATGAGACTTTGAAAATCTCTGAAGGTGATTGGTTACCAAGTATTGATCTTGATGCTGGTATAAATAGATCTAAAACTACATATACAAAGCCAAATGATGCAACTTCAAAATATACAAACAAATATCTAACTTTAAGTGCTACAGAAAATCTTTTTAATGGGTTTGGTACTGTAAATGATGTTGAGGCAAAAAAGGCTGCTCTTGCGAGTATGGCTTACTCATATGTACAAACTGTAAATGAACAACTTTTAAACTCTGCAAAAGCTTATATTGACTTGGTAAGGGATAAAGAGCTTTTAGCTATAGAAAATGATAATTATCAAAAACATCAAAAAATATTAAGTGCGATACAAGCAAGAAATAGATCAGGAGTTGGAGTTGTTGGTGATCTTCAAGAGATAACAGCAAAAACAAATCTAGCTTATTCAAACTATTTAACTGCAGAACAAAATTTAAGAGGGGCTCAAATCTCTGCAAGAAAGTATCTTGGAAATATAGTTGATATCAATTCTATCCAAATACCTTCTGTTGGATATGAGTTAAATTATACTCCAGCAAGTGCAATAAATTTTGCTTTTTCACACAATCCATCACTTTTTGTTCAAAAATACAATGTTATAGCAGCTAGATATAACAAAAAAAGAGATGAAAAAGAGTTTATGCCAAAAGTAGATCTAAACTTGGCTCATAGTTATGTTAATGGAAAAGATGTTGACACTGATAATGAAAGAGAGTATAAACAGCTAAGTGGTGGTATAAGTTTAAAATGGAATCTATTTAGAGGATTTAAAGATGTTCATCAAAAACAAAAAAATATCTCTATCATGCATCAAGAGTATCAAAAATATGAAGCTCTAAAAAGAAACTTAGCTGAAGAGATAGAGTTAGCACTAAGTAGTTACAATGCACAGCAACAAGAGTATGAGTACTTAGTTAAGTATGTAAACTCAGCAGAGGCAAAACTAAACACTATAACTACTCTTTTTAGAAATGGTAGAAAGAGTTTGTTTGAGTTTTTAGCTTCTCAAACTGACTACAACAGTGCAAAAGAGAAACTGATAAATACAAAATATGATCTTATTTTCACAAAGCTAAGAGTTTTAAAAGCTCTTGGAGTTTTAAGTGATTTTGTAAATCCTGCAATAAAAAGTGAAGTTGGTATATCTGAACAAGCTCTATATGACTATAAAGCACTAAATTATAAAGCTGATAAACTACCACTTCCAAATGAGAGTGCAGTTCCAGTACCAGTTATACCAAGTAGTGCAGTAGTTGATAACTCTATGGATAGTTATGCCATAGCTGGTACAACTTCAACTAGTAATATAGTTGTAGATAGTACTACACCAGCACCGGCTATAGCACAAGATGCTAGATTTGAAAATGATGAAAAATATCAAAAAGTATATGATGAAGAGTTTGTAGCTCCTAGTAAATAAGGAAATAAAGTGAGTAGTGTAAATAGTAGTCTATTTTCCTTTGGGGTAAGTAGCAATGATCTTTTAGAGTGTTTGGTCCTTTATACAAAACTATATCATAAGCCATTTTCGGCAGAGTCTCTGACTGCAGGACTTCCACAAGATGGAGCTAGTGGTATAGTAGAACTTTTTTCACTAAACAACTCTAAATCTCTATTTTCAAGAGCTGCTAAAAGAGCAGGGCTTAACTCAAAGTTGGTTCATAAAGATTTAGATGAAATTCCATCTATGGTATTTCCTGTTATTTTAGTATTGAAAAATAAAAGAGCTTGTATTTTAGAGAGTGTTGATAGAGATAAGGGAGTTGCAAAGATAATACTTCCTCAAAATGAAGATAAAACTTTTGAAATTGATTATAAACAGTTAAAAGATAACTATATTGGTTATGCATTTTATCTGAAAAAGAGGATAGATACAGTAGAAAAAAAGGATAAAATCCAAAATCATGATCCTAAAAAACACTGGTTTTGGGGAACTTTAAAACTCTCATTTCCTATATATAGAGATGTTATCATAGCATCACTTTTGACAAATATATTTATGATATTTGGACCTTTATTTACTATGAATGTATATGAC
>JALVVR010000010.1 GCA_027023305.1 Campylobacterales bacterium
TGTTTTCCATCTCTTTCAAAGAATTATCTTTTGTTTGTCTTAGTTTTTTTAACTAATTGGTTTTTATCTATACCGAGAAGTAACTCTTTATCAGTTTTGACATATACAAATGGATATCTTCTCACATAAGCTGGGATATAGCAATCCTTCTTCCACTCTCCATCTTTGTTTACAAATATATTTTTATCCTCTAATCCAAAAAGTGCCAATGCAAACCAGCCCTCATCATTTTTTGAAAATAGTATAGGGTAAGTTTTACAACTCTCATAAAACTCATCTAGTGTAACCATGCATGAGTTTAAATCTTTTGCATATAAAAAGTGGTTTAAACTTTTTACACCTTTACTTTTATGCTCTTTTTCGTTGATAACTACAACTTCTTTGTACATCTTTCTCTCCTGTTTTGTTAATTTTTTACAACTAATATAGTACAAAAACTTTAGTAAAAATGACAGAATTATTGCTTTATTTAACAAATCTTGCTATAATTGTTACTTTAGGTAAATAATTTTTTCCTTTTAATGGAGTAAATATCATGAGATGGCTTTTTTTAGTTTTAGTTTTTGTAGGTTGTAGTATAGTAGCCCCAAAGGGAGGGTATGAGTTTGAAAAGGGTATAAATACCAGCGATATAACTATCACTAAGATAATAAATAGTGATGATATAAAAGAAAAGAAGATAGTTTTAAACTCAGATATAGATGCAAGAGTTGCCAAAGAGGTTAGTTTGAAGTTAAACTATCTTGATGGTAGGGTAGGGGAGATAAACTTTTATATAACAACTAGGGGAGGGTGGCTTAGTGATGCCTTTTTGATAGTAGATGCTATAAATAGTATAAAAACACCTGTAAATGTCTATGTAAAGGATTACTGTAGGTCTGCTGGGGTTATAGTTTTACTTGGAGCTAGTGGTAAAAGAGTTGCTTTAAAGAAAAGTTCCATCATTTTACACTTTAACAGAAACTACAACTCAAACAATATCACATCGTTAAAAAACACAAAAAGATTTGAAAAAATTTATAGAGAAAAAACAAAAATCCCATCTTCTTGGTATCCTCTTAGTGGTAATAGGATCATAGAGTTAAATCCAGAGGAAGCCAAAAAGTTGGGAATAGTTGATGAGATTATTTAAACATCATCATTTTCACACTCTTTTACTCCTAGTTTTTCCAAAAGTTCGTCAAAAAACTCTTCTGCCTCTCTAAAGTAGTCATCATGAAACTCTAAACAAAACTCACCTTCAAAATCTCCTCTTGGAGTTATAATCTTTGTTGGATAGATTTTATACTTTTTGATAAGTTCATTAGAAGTGTTAAAGATTAGCTCTTTTTGTTCCAAGTTAAAGTATTCTAACTCTAGTCTTATATATCTCTCTTCCATTTCATGATGGGCTTTTATACATTTTATATTTCCCATTGTCTCCCCTTTACATCCAATCTATAAGTTTGGATACTTCACTAACCGCATAGCATTTTAGTTTTGTATCCTCTATAGGTAATTTTGGCACAATTGCTCTTTTAAAATCCTGAGCTATCGCCTCTTTTAGTCTAATATCTTGATTAAACACCTCTCTTACCTCTCCTGTTAGTGAAACTTCACCTAAAAAGAGAGTATCTTTACTAACCTCTCTATCTCTAAAACTGCTAACTATTGCAGTTATGATAGCTAAATCGGCAGAAGTTTCACTTATCTTTATACCTCCACTTATATTTACAAACACATCATATCCATTTAGAGGCAAAGAGAGTTTTTTTTCTAAAAGTGCTAAAAGCATATTTAAACGGTTTAACTCATATCCAGTTGAGCTTCTTTTAGGAGAGGGATATCCACTTTGAGTAACCAAGGCTTGAACCTCTACTATAAGTGGTCTGCTCCCCTCTAAAACGATAGTAAGGGCTGAACCGATAGTACTAACACCTCTACTAAAAAACTTGCTAGATATATCTTTTGCACTAGTAAGTCCCCTTTTTGTCATCTCAAAGATAGCAACTTCGCTAGTTGAACCAAACCTATTTTTAAATCCACGAAGTAGTCTTAGCTCGCGATTGCTATCTCCTTCAAAATATAAAACTGTATCAACCATATGCTCTAAAACTCTAGGTCCTGCGATAGAGCCCTCTTTTGTTATATGACCTATGATAAAAGTTGCTAAATCTTTATCTTTTGCAATTCTCATAAGATTAAATGTTATATCTCTTACTTGTGAGACACTACCAGGAGCTGATGGGATTTTGTTTGAATAAATTGTTTGAATAGAGTCTATTATAAGAAGTTCATAATCTTTTTTTTCTAACTCATCTATGATTTTTTCAAGCTCTATTTGACTAAGCATAAAAAGATTATCTGAGTTTGCTTCAAGTCTGTTTGCTCTTAGTTTTATCTGTCCTAAGCTCTCTTCTCCACTTACATATAAAACTTTTTTGCCACTATTTGCTATGTTTGAGCCTATCTTTAAAAGCAGGGTACTTTTACCAACTCCAGGGCTTCCACCTATCAAAATCAAGCTTCCTTTAACTATACCTCCACCCAAAACCAAGTCTAACTCACTGTCATTTGAAGAAAATCTCTCAAACTTTTCTTCTTTTATATCCGTGATGCTTATCGCTTCACTTTTGGTTGAAGTAGTTTTAGAGGTTGATTTTAAAAACTCTTGCTCTTGTTTGCTTAATTCTAAAAAACTCTCCCATGCTCCACAGTTTGGACACTTTCCCATCCACTTCGCACTTTGGTAGCCACAACTTTGGCACTCATATAAAACTTTAGCCTTTGCCAAGATTAATCGCTTAAGAAGATTTCGCCAAGTATATCATCTACAAAAGCCTCTTTGTCAAACTCAACTAAGTCATCAGCACCCTCACCAGTTCCTACAAACAAAATAGGCTTTTTAAGCTCATAAGCTATCGAAAACAAAGCTCCACCTTTAGCAGTTCCATCAAGTTTTGTGATGATTAGAGCATCTATAGGGACTATCTTGTTAAACTCTACTGCTTGATTAATAGCAGAGTTTCCCTGAGTTCCATCCAAAATCAAAATCTTTCTATGAGGTGCTCCCTCTTTTGCTTTGTTTGAGATTCTTACTATCTTTTGAAGTTCATTTGATAAGTTTTGATGGTTATGAAGTCTTCCTGCAGTATCTATCAAGACATTGTCATAACCTTTTGCTACAGCTTTACTTATCGCATCATAGGCAACTGAGGATGGATCAGCACCTTGTTTAGAAGCAACTATATCAATCTCAAGCTTATCAGCCCATCTTTTAAGTTGTTCGACTGCGGCTGCTCTAAAAGTATCTGAAGCTGCTAAGATAACTTTTTTACCACTTTTTTTATAGTAGTTTGCAAGTTTTGCAATAGTTGTAGTTTTTCCAGCACCATTTATACCAAAGATAAGTTCTACAAATGGTTTTTCATCATTTTGTTCTAACTTTTCTACATCTCTAAAGTAGCTAAGCAATACTCTTTTAATATCTTTTTTTTCTACCATATCTCCAGCAGGTAGGTAGTAAATGGCATTTTCAACTACTTCATAACTAACATCAGCCTCTAGTAAAACCTCTTCTAAAAGCTCTTTTGAGATTTTCCTCTCTTTTTTTGTAACAACTCCAGCTATAGCTTCTTTTGTCTTTTTTAAAAATCCAAACATCTACCTTTTCCTCAATATCTTTTTTATATCACTTTGAAGCATTTCAAAGGGTGGAGAACCATTGTAGTGGTTAAAATACTTTCCACTTTTGTCAAATATAATAATAGTAGGATAACCACTAACCCCACCCCAGTTTTCCGTTAAGACAAAGTTGTTTTTTCCGATAGTTAAAGGATAGTTTATATGATGTTTTTTCTTAAATGCTAAAGCAAAACTCTTTTTAATCTTATCTTCATGTAAAACACCTATGATTTGAAGAGATTTTTTATACTTTTTTTGTAACTTTATCATATGAGGGATACTCTCTAGGCAAGGTGGACACCAAGTAGTGAAAACATCTAAAATGACTATTTTATTTGGATAGTTTTTAAATGATATACCATCTTCACTAAACTTTAATGATATAGTTTTGTCAAAAAGAGTTGTTAAGTTTAAATCTGTAATAGCTTTTTTTATCTCTTTTTTTTCTGGCTCTTTATTTACTAAAACTTTTACTTTTTTTTCTGGCTCTTTACTAGGTACTTTTTTTTCAACAGATACATTTTTTATACTTTGTTTTTTTTCATCTTCCAATTTTTTTGCCAAATTTTTTAAATCATGACTATTTTCACAACCACTAAAAAGCAGTATAAAAAGTATAAAATATGATAAAAACCTCAATATAACTTCCTATTTTGTTTGGTATAATTTAGTATAATAT
>JALVVR010000011.1 GCA_027023305.1 Campylobacterales bacterium
AAAGGTAAGAACTCCATTTGATGCAGTTCAAAGTTGGTTTCAAACGAAGCCTGAAATATTTAAGATTTTACCTGATGTGTTTTTAAGTAGGTCATATCATTTGGTACAACGTGGTGAAACTTGACACTTACTTTTTATAAGTCTTTACCAAAAACAACATATTTGATAGATAAATCTCATCATGATAAGTCAACTTGCTTTTCAAAAGATATTTAATATACAAAACTTTCTTATACCTTCTTTTAAAAAAGAAGCAAAATTTCTCAGAAAATTTGACATTCATAGATTTTTAAAGTATAATTTATATACTTTTTTTATATTAAAGGATTTTTTTGAAATTTGAGTATGATGAAACTAAAAGCATTAAGAATAAACAAAAGCATGGGATTGATTTTGAAAAAGCAAAAAATCTATGGAAAGATGAAAAGGCTTTAATAGTTCCAGCCAATATTGTAGATAATGAAATTAGATATGCTCTTATTTCTAAGCTTAATGAGAAATGTTATGTTGCTATTTTTACATTGAGAAATGAAAAATATAGAATAATAAGTGTTAGAAGATGCAGAAAAAATGAGGAGAAAGACTATGCAAAATAAAACAATATCAGCCAAAGAGTTTGACGAAAGATTTGATAGAGGAGAAGATATAAGTGAATATTTAGATTTTTCAAAAGCTACGAGTGTTATAGATTTTGAAAAAAAGACTATCAAAACTAAAAAAATCAATGTTGATTTTCCTGAAAATATATTAAATTCGTTAGATAATGAAGCTAAGAAAATAGGTGTTACTAGACAATCTATCATAAAAGTTTGGATTGCAGAGAGATTAAAACAAGAACAGTTACATCAACTAGCATAGTTTTTAAAGGATAACAAGTACGAGGAGGAGGAATAGAACATTTACCAACCAAAAAAAAAGTCTATCTCTCATGACAAAACAAACATCATGAAGGTAAAGCTTTGCAAACTCTTTTTTGTTCAACACAAGTTTAAAAAGTCCAAAAGATTTCTAAGAAGCAAAGCTTAGTGCGAATACCTTTGCACAACTTTGAAACAAAAACATTTAGAGAAAAAAACAAACTTGTGTTGCCCAAAAAAGCCAACTGCTAAAGCAAACATTTAAGAGCCAAAAAGCCCTTTGAACTTTAGCCCAAAGTTTATCGAGTATGGCTAACAAGTTAGCTATAACAAAGCCTTGGATGATGAATAGGGGTAGAATACAAGCACAAGGTGATGGTACTGAAAAATCTAGTTCTTGGGCAATTAATGGTGATTTTACTAAAACAATGGGGTTAAATAAAGTAGATGAACTTGAGCAACAATTATCAAGAGCAGAGCTATCAAAAAGAGATATTATGATGAACCCGCAAAATCAGATAAAAATGAGTAAAATCATTTTACAGAATTATAGGATTAAAAATGGCAAGAAGAATTTATATAGAAAAATTTATAATAGAGGTAGTGAAGCAAGTCACAGAAAATGCTTATAGACTAACAGATACTACTCATAGACTTGGTACAAATCCAAATACACTAAGAACATGGATAAGAAGATTAGAGACACCAAAAGCTATTGCTAAAAATAAAGTTGTGGGGTAGAACAAACATGAATTTAGATGACCTAAGAAACCAAATAGACACTCTAGATAACGAACTTTTAAAACTTCTAAACGAGCGGATGGAAGTAGTCAAAAAAGTAGGAGAGTTTAAGCATCAAACAAAAGGTGCAATATACCGTCCAGAACGAGAAAAATCTATAATAGACAGATTAGAATCCATGAGTAAAGGACTTTTAAATAAAGAGGCGATAGAAGCACTATTTATGGAGATTTTTGCAGTTAGTAGAAACTTGGAGCTTCCTGAAAGGATAGCATATCTAGGGCCTGAAGGAAGTTACTCTCATCAAGCAGCAGAGCTTAAGTTCGGAGCTATGAGTAACTATCTACCTATCTCTTCGATAGAGGGAGTTTTCAAAGTTTTGCAAAACAAAGAGGCAAAGTTTGGAGTAGTACCGATAGAAAACAACACTGATGGAGCAGTGGGAGCGACACTTGATAGTTTAGCTAAGTATGACTCACTTATCATTGCAGAAGAGTATATGGATATACACCACTCATTTGCTACAACTTTGGATGATATAAAAGATATAAAGAGGATTTACTCTCACCCTCAAGGTTATAATCAGTGCATAAACTTTTTAGACGAGCACTTTTTAACTGATGTTGAGTTTGTACCAACTCGCTCAACCTCAGCAGCTGCAAAAAGAGCAAAAGAGGATAAAGACTCAGCAGCTATTTGTTCAAAAATAGCTGCAAAAATCCACCATCTACCAATCCTTTTTGAAAAGATAGAGGATAATGAAGCAAATAGAACTAGATTTTTAGTATTGAGTGATATAAAAAATGGCAAGAGTAACTTTGATAAAACTTCAATCCTAGCAAAACTAGATGATAAGGCAGGAAGTTTGGTTGATTTTTTACAAAAGTTTAAAGATGTAGGGATAAACCTGCTTAAGATAGAGTCTCGTCCTATAAAAGAGGAAAAGTTTAAATCTATGTTCTTTATAGATTTTGAAGGGCATGGAGATGATAAAAGTTTTAAAAAGCTGTTGGATGATAAGCAAAATATTATAAAATGGCTTGGTAGTTATGTAAATGGAGAATTAAAATGACTTTTAATGAAGAGTTAAAAGATATAACAACTTATGAGGGTGGAAAGCCTATAGAGCTTGTTGTAAGAGAATTTGGGATAAAAAGTGAAGATGTGATAAAACTAGCATCAAACGAAAATCCAAATGGTGTAAGTCCAAAAGTAGTAGAAGTTGTAAAAAACTCTGCAAATCTCATGAGTCAATACCCAGATGACAGTATGTATCGTTTAAAAGATGGACTTGGAAAAAGATTTAGTGTGAAAAGCAAAAACATCATCATAGGTGCAGGAAGTGACCAAGTTATAGAGTTTGCTATAAGAGCAAAGGCAAACAAACAAAAAGGGATTTTAACTGCTGGTATAACATTTGCGATGTATGAGATATATGCAAAACAGATAGGTGCAAAAGTCTTTAAAACTAACTCAATCACTCATGATTTAGATGAGTTTTATGAGACTTATCTAAAAAATAAAGATGAGATTTCTATTATCTTTTTATGCCTTCCAAACAACCCTCTTGGAGAGAGTATCCCAACTAAAGATGTTTATGCTTTTTTAAAAAAAATAGATAGTGATACTTTAGTTGTAGTAGATGGAGCTTATAATGAGTATGCATCTTTTAAAGATAGCAAGTATGTGATAGATGTTCAAAACTTGATAACTACTTTTTCAAATCTCCTATATCTTGGAACTTTTTCAAAAGCTTATGGACTTGGTGGCATGAGAGTTGGGTATGGGATAGCAGATGAGGGAATTATCCAAACTCTTTATAAGTTAAGACCACCATTTAACATAACAACACTTTCACTTGAAGCAGGAGTTGAAGCACTTAAAGATAGTGAGTTTGTAAACTCTTCTATCTCACTTAACTTCAAAGAGATGCAAAAGTATGAAAATTTCTCAAAAGTAAATAAAATATCTTTTATAAATAGCTATACTAATTTTATTACTTTAATCTTTGATGAAAAATTTAATTCTAAAGAGATAGCAAATATTTTGCTTAAAAAGGGTATAATCGTGCGAGATTTAACATCTTATGGGTTAAATGCCATAAGGGTTACTATCGGCAAGCCTAAACAAAATGATATATTTTTGGAGGCTTTTTTAGAAATAATTTCATGATTTAGGTAGTACTTATGAACTTTAGCACTCTTTTGGAGCAGATTACATCACTTGTCAAAAACCTAAGCAAAAAGCAAAGGATAGTGATAGGTGCTTCTACTTTTGCAGTTATCGCTTTTATAGTATTTTTAGTACTTTATACTGCTAGTAAAAACAAGAGTGATTATGCAATCCTTTTTGATAACATAACCGCAAGTGACTCAGCTCTTGTTATAGACCAGCTTGAAAAAGATAATATTCCTTATAAAATAGTAAATGACAACACCATAAAAGTACCCAAAAATGTAGTTTATAAAGAGAGAATAACAATAGCTTCTCAAGGTATTCCAAAAAGCTCTAAAGTTGGATTTGAACTTTTTGACAAGAGTGATTTTGGAGAGACTGAGTTTGCACAAAATATAAAGTATCTAAGAGCATTGGAGGGGGAACTTTCTAAAACGGTAGAGTCTCTTATTCCTATAAAAGATGCAAAAGTACATATAGCACTTCCAAAAGATAGTGTTTTTACCGAAAAATCTGAACTTCCTACAGCCTCAGTTGTTTTAACATTAGAGCCATCTATGAAACTATCTTTCAAACAAATAGTAGGTATAAAAAACTTAGTATCAGCCTCAGTCCCTAAACTAAAGAGCGAAAATGTAAAACTGATAGATGAAAATGGAAATCCACTAGAGAGTGAGGATTTGGGTGGATATGATAATGATTTAGTAAGAGCTCAGATAAAATATAAAAAATCCTATGAGAAAAGTTTAGAAAAAAAGATAGAAGCAGTGTTGTCTCCTATCATTGGTGGAAAAGAAAAGTTAGTAGCAAAAGTAAATGCTAGTTTTGATTTTAAGCAAAAAAGAGAAAAGAGTGAGTATTATGACCCTGAAAATGTAGTAAGAAGTGAAAAAACGATAGAGGAAAAAAGAACAGGTGCTTCCAAAAAAGATAGCCAGGGAGTACCAGGAGCGATTAGCAATATAGGACCAATCCAACCAAACGGAAATAAAAGTGAACAGGAAAAATATTCAAAAAGCTCAACTACAACCAACTATGAGGTATCAAAAAAGGTTACAGATGTAAAAGGGGAGTTTGCAACTCTAAAAAGGCTTAGTGTTGCAGTAGTAGTTGACGGAAAATACAAAGAAGAAAAAGATAAACTAAAGTATATTCCTCTTTCAAAAAGTGAACTAGATAACATAACATCCATAGTAAAAAACTCAGTAGGATTTGAACAAAAAAGAGGAGACACCGTAAGTGTAAACAACTTTGAGTTTAACCAAAGCTCTTCAAACACACCAAAAAACAAGCTTCAATCTGTAGTTAGTAACTATGTAAATCCATTTATTCCACTTTTAAAATACTTATTTGCAGGATTGATACTTTTTGTCTTTTATAAAAAGTTTATAGTACCATTTAGTGAAAAAATGCTTGAAAGTTACAATGATGATGAGTTAGATGATGACTTAACAGAATCTGAAAAAGAGGTAGAGGAAGAAGAGGATATATCATCTTTAGAAGAGTACAACAAGATGAAGAAAAAAGTAGAACAAGAACTTGGTATCGGTGGAAGTTTAGATCAAGATGATATAAAACATGAAGTACTTGTTGAAAAGGTTAGAAAAGATATAGATGCTTCACCAGAAGATATAGCTAAGATTATAAAAACAATGTTAAACAATGACAAAGATGCATAAGGAACTATTATGGAAAGTAAACTAAGTGAAGAGCAAAAAGAGGTCTATGAAGCACTTAGCATAAAAGAGAAGTTAGCTATATTTTTAACTGAAATTGGTGATGAAACTACCTCTAGAATCTTTGCAAATCTTGATATGGATCTTATAACTGAAATTAGTGCTAGTATAGCTACAGCTAAAAGAGTTGACAAACCCATAGCAACTGCAATCATAGAAGAGTTCTCAGCACTTGTACAGTCAAACAAGTATCTAGTAGGTGGTGGTATAGAATATGCAAAAGAGATACTTTTTAAAACATTTCCAGCAGATACTGCTCAACTTATTTTAAATAAACTAACTAAAGATTTAGGAGAGAGTAAAAGTTTTGGATACTTAAATAAAGTAAAACCAGATCAATTAGCAGGGTTTATACAACAAGAACATCCACAAACTATAGCCCTTATCATAGCTCACATGGAGCCAAATCTAGCAGCTGAGACCTTGTCTTACTTTGAAGATGATTTAAGAGCTGATATCACTTTGAGGATGGCAAACCTAGGAGATATCTCTCCAACAATTATCAAAAGAATATCAGCAATCTTAGAGAAAAAACTAGAGTCTTTAACTTCATATAAAGTAGAAGTTGGTGGACCTCGAGCAGTTGCAGAAGTGCTTAACAAACTTAGTCAAAAAGCTTCTAAAGATACTATTGAAAAGCTTGAAAAAGAGGATTTGGAGTTAGCAAATACTATAAAAGAGCTTATGTTTACTTTTGAAGATATCATTAAGCTTGATAAAAATGCTATAAGAGAGATACTAAAAGAGTTAGATAAAAACAACCTCATGATAGCACTAAAAGGTGCAACTGATGAGTTGAAGAAGAAGTTTTTAGAAAACATGTCTCAAAGAGCAGCAGAAGCTTTTGAAGAGGAGCTTCAATTTTTAGGTCCAGTTAAAGTAAAAGATGTTGAAGAAGCTCAAAGAAAGATAGTTGATGAGATACAAAAAATGGTAGAGCTTGGAAAAATCCAAGTAGGTGATGCTGATGAGGTTATAGAATAGTGGGAAAGATAATCAGAAACAGTGCAAATCATGAGTATAAAATAGAAAAATTTGTTTTTAAACAGTTTAAAGATGAAAAGACAAAAAAAGTAGATTTATCATCTATTTTTAATACCTCCAGTGATGAAAAAATATCAAGTGAATTACCACAACAAAAAGATGACTCAAAAACAAATGAACTCCTTTCAAAAGTAGAGGAACTTTCCTCTCAAGTTGTAAATCTTCAAATGCAACTAGAAGAAAAAGAAAAAGAGCATCAAAAAGAGCTTATACAAGTAAAAGATGAAGCTTATCAAGATGGTATAAAAGATGCAAAAGAAGCAAATGAAAGTGAAATCGAAGAGTTAAAAATACAATATCTTTCATCTACTACAAAACTTCAAGAGTTAGAATTAGCTATAAAGGAGAAAATTCCTAAAATTGAAGAGGAACTTATAGAAACTTCTATTATAATAGCCAATAAAGTTATAAAAAAAGAGGTTGAAGAGAACTCATCTCTTGTAGCAAAGTCGATTACGAAGTATCTTCTAAGTAGTCTTAAAGATGAGCTAAATATAAAAATTTTAGTAAATCCTTTTGATTATGAAGAGGTTTTAAACCAAGAGTCAAAAGATGGGATAACAGTCCTATCTGATAGCTCTATCCAAAGAGGTGGAGTTGTTATTCTATCTCCTCAAAAAAACTTAGATGGTACTATTTCTACAAGATTTAAAAAGACTCTTCAACTTATAAAAGAGAGTTAAGATTTGTTAAAAGATAAAAGTATTGAAGAGTTAAATACCCTCTGCCAAGATATAAGAGATAAGATTTTGCAAACTGTTAGTAAAAACGGAGGACACTTAAGCTCTACTTTAGGAGCGGTTGAACTCATAGTTGCTATGCACTCTGTATTTGATAGTAAATCGGATCCATTTATATTTGATGTATCACATCAAGCCTATGCTCATAAGCTTTTATCTAGAAGATGGGAGCAGTTTGACACTCTAAGAACTTTTGGCGGTATGAGTGGATATACAAAACCAAGTGAGAGTGATGAAGACTTTTTTATAGCAGGACATAGTTCTACTTCTATATCTCTAGCAGTTGGAGCTGCTAAAGCTATCAAACTAAAAGGTGAGGATAGAGTTCCAATAGCTTTTATAGGTGATGGCTCTATGACCGCAGGTATGGTTTATGAAGCCTTAAATGAACTAGGAGATAGCTCTCTTCCAGTAGTTATAATCCTAAATGACAATGAGATGAGTATAAGCAAACCAATAGGAGCTATAAGTAACTATCTCTCTCATGTAGTAAGTGGAAAGTTATATCAAAAGTTCAAAAAAACTACAAAATCAATACTTGAACATTTTCCAGAAAGTGCTTCCTATATGGCAAAAAAACTTGATGAGAGTTTAAAACTTATAACTCCAGGAGTACTTTTTGAAGAGCTAGGAGTTGAGTATATAGGTCCAGTTGACGGTCATGATGTGCAAGGTCTTATAGATACTCTAACTCTAGCAAAAGAGATGAAAAAACCTGTTTTAATCCATGCTCAAACAACTAAGGGAAAAGGCTATAACAAAGCTGAGGGAACACATGAACATTGGCATGGAGTAGGTAAGTTTGATTTAAAAACTGGTGAGCCTATCTCAAAAAGTACAGTTCCTAGTACTACTAAAATTTTCTCAGATAAGCTTCTAGAGTTAGCTAAAAAGGATAACAAAGTCGTAGGAGTAACTGCAGCTATGCCAAGTGGTACAGGTATCAAACAACTGATGGAAAAATTCCCTGATAGATTTTGGGATGTAGCTATAGCAGAGCAACATGCAGTTACCTCTATGGCTGCTATGGCAAAAGAGGGATTTAAACCTTATGTTGCTATCTACTCTACATTTTTACAAAGAGCTTATGATCAAGTTATTCATGATGGTTGTATTTTAAATCTTCCTATAAAGTTTGCCATAGATAGAGCTGGGATTGTTGGAGAGGATGGCGAGACTCATCAAGGAGCTTTTGATATCTCATATCTAAGATGTGTACCAAATATGACTCTACTTGCCCCAAGGGATTCTAAGATGCTTGAAAATATCATGGACTTTGCAAATAACTTTCCAACTCCGATAGCCTTTAGATATCCTAGAGGAAGTTTTGAAGAGTTGAAATATGAGCCTAAAAAGATAGAGTTTGCAAAAGGTGAAGTTTTAAAAGAAGCAAAAAATGATATAGCCTTTTTAGGATATGGAAGTGGTGTAGCTACTGCTATACTTACTTCAAAAGAATTAGACTTTGAAGTAAGTATAGTTGACTTGGTATTTGTAAAACCATTAGACACAGAGCTTTTAAAAGAGTTATCTAAAAAGTATAAAAAATGGTTTGTCTTTAGTGACTCAGCAAAAATAGGTGGAGTAGCCTCAGCAATAGAGGAATTTTTACAAAAAAACTCTATCTTAGATGTAAGAGTTAGCACTTTTGAGTATGAAGATAGTTTCATAGAACATGGTAATACTAACTTAGTGAAAGAGTCTTTAGGACTTTTACCTAAACAGTTAGCAAAAAGAGTAAAAGATGCGAATTAGGATAAACAAAGATAAGCTAGAAGAAGCAAAAAATAAGATAAAACCTCAAGCAACATGGTGGGCATTGGTTGGGATACTGTTTTTCTTTTTTGTTCCAGAGATTGTTGCATATTTTTGGGGAGCAGAGTTAAAAAACTATCTTTTAAAAGTTGCATCTTCATTAGACAATCCTATCATGAAACAACTCTATGAAAAAACAGCAGAGATGATAAGTGAAAATAGTATTTTAAATATCGCTATTGGATTTGGATTTGTTTATTGGTGGTATCATGAATGGGTTACCTCCAATAAACATAAAAAATAAGCATCCATTTTTGATAGATACTTATTTTTCTAAAAACTCTTTCTCCAAAGCTATCAAATCCTCAAAGCTTTCTCTTTTTCTTATAAGTCTATCTTTGCCATCTTCTATGGCTACTTCAGCAACTCTTCCTCTTGTATTATAGTTACTAGCCATAGTAAATCCATAAGCTCCTGCTGAGTGGATAACTACTAAGTCATCATGAGAAGTTTTTGGTACTTCTATATCTTTTGCAAAAAAATCACCACTTTCACAAACTGGTCCTACTATATTTGCCTTTGAGAACTCTTTGTTATCATTTAAAACTTCTACTTTATGGTAAGCATTGTAAAGTGATGGGCGAAGAAGGTCGTTCATAGCTCCATCAACTATGACAAATCTTTTATCTCCATTTACTTTTTCATATAAAACTTTTGTTAGAAAGTAACCTGCATTTGCTGTTAAAAATCTTCCTGGTTCACACATGATAGTAACATCAAGTCCACTTATGGTTTCTAGTATGGCTTGAACATAATCATAAGGTTTTATAGTTACTTCATCATCATAAACTATTCCTAAACCTCCTCCTATGTCAAAAAACTTTATATCTATATCTATCACTTTTAGCTCTCTTACCAAGTTTGCCACAACTTCACTAGCTTCTTTTATAGGATTTAACTCTGTTAGTTGACTTCCTATGTGAAAGTGAATACCTACTGGATCTAAATTTGGTGAATTTTTAGCTAAGATATACATCCTTTTTGCTGTGTCTATATCTACTCCAAACTTATTTTCATGAAGTCCTGTTGAAATATATGGATGAGTTTTGGGGTCTATGTTTGGATTTACTCTTATGCTTATCCTTGCTTTTAAATCTAGCTCTTTAGCTACCTCTTCTACTCTTTTTAACTCTGCTTCACTTTCTAAGTTTATAAGAAGTATATCTTTTTGTAAAGCTTCTTTTATCTCATCATCTCTTTTCCCAACTCCACTAAAGATAATCTTGTATTTTGGAACTCCTGCTTTGAAAGCTCTTCTAACTTCGCCTATGGAAACACAATCACATCCACTTCCAAGATCTGCAAAATTTTTTATAACTGATAGATTTGAGTTTGCTTTTATTGCATAACATATCAAAGATTTTCTAGCTCTAAAAGCATCTTTAAGTTCTAAAAATCTCTCTTTCATGTAGTCAAAATTATATATATATAAAGGTGTGCCGTAGTCATCGGCTAGTTTTTGAAAATTCATAGTTATCCTAAAATATTTTTTTTGTGAGTATAGCAAAAAAAATTTTAAGCAAAATCATCTAACTTTTTAGTGAAAAGATAGTATGAAAATAGAGCTAGTAAAAAGATAGGTAAAATTATACCTATTTCAGCAGGAACTGCACCATTTTTTGTAACTTTTATGAGTATAAAAAAGACTCCCCAACTCACAAGTGAGATAAAGTATAGTTTTGAAGTTATAAATCCTAAGTTTAATCCTCTTCGCTGTATTGGTAGTTTTATAAAAATAAATATAGCAAAAAATAGACTGAAAAATGGGAAAAATAGAGTTTCATAAAGTTTTGCTTTTATCGCTGTTATGTTAATACCTTTATCTTTTAAAAGATATATTGCTTCAATTGAATCAACTATATCTAAGCCCTCTGCACCTTCATACAAGCTATTCATGATAGTTGGTTTAAAACCTTGCAGAGTTTTTAACTCTTTTTTATTTGTAACTAAAAGTTTTTTATTTTCTATAGAGTTTTTTACAGTAGGAATTTTTGTTATAGTTACATCAAAAAGTAGCCAAGAGTTTCCTTTAAATTCCCCTTTTTTTGCTTTTATCACTTTTAAAAGAGTGTTATCTTTTGTTTCAAATATTTCAATGTCCCTTCCCTCTTTTTTAAACTTATTTAACTCACCTATATAGATGTATTTATTTTGTGATTTTAAAAAGAGATTTGCATTAAACTTACTTACTTTTCCATAGTGCAAAATATTGTTTGCTACTTGTCTTGCACTTACAAAAAAGGAGAAATTGTTTAAAAGGATAAAAAAGAGTATCAAAACTGCGATAGTGTAAAGAAATGGTTTTAGAATCTCTCTTTTTGAAAATCCAAAGGAGTATATGACTACAAGTTCATTTTCTTTTATGAGTGAGATTGTAGTAGAAATCATAGCAAAAAGTAGGCTTAATGAAAATGTATATGAGAAAAAGTAGAAAAATGTATTTATAGCATATAGGATTTTTAGGTTTGCACTTTTTGGAAGAGAATCAAGACCTGAAACCAAATCTACACCTACAAAAAATAGAGTTAAAGCTAAAAATATAGTCAAAAAAGATTTTATATACCTTTTGATTATCAGTTGTTGATATAGTTTCATGAACATATACTCTTTTTTGATGGAAAACTGTTCTGTACGACTTTTAAGTCATCAGTTAAAAGTGAAAGTGAGATTTTAGCTGAAGTTTCTATCAGTTTATCCAAACAAGCACTTTCTTCTTTGTTAAAATCACTTAAAACATGAGCTACGACATCTTTTTCTTTTGGTTTTCCTATGCCTACTCTAACTCTTAGGTAGTCATTTTGACAGTGAGTATCTATGGATTTTAAGCCATTATGCCCTCCACTACTTCCACCTCTTTTAAGTTTTATCCTGCCAAACTCTATATCGAGTTCATCATGAATCACAACAACATCTTCGATATCTATCTTGTAGTAGTTACAAACTGCTTGGACACTCTCACCTGATAGGTTCATGAAAGTCGTAGGTTTTAAAAGTAGGGTTTTTGGGGATTTGTATAGTTCACCTTTGAAAGATGATTTTGAGATGTCGTGGGCTTTAAGGTCATTGATAAGTTTATCAACAACCATAAAGCCTATGTTATGACGGTTAAACTTATATTTGTCGGTTGGGTTTCCAAGTCCGACTATAAGTTTCACGGCTAAAACTATTTAGCTTTTATAACACCTACAACAGATACTCTATCAGCATCCATCATAGTAACATTTGCTGGAACTTCAAGATCTCTAACTAGGATACTATCTCCAACATCCAAGTCACTTACATTTAGTGTAAAGTCATTTGGAAGATCTTTTGCATCACATTTTACAAGTAGTCTTCTTTTTGAAAATATAAGAACACCTTTGTTTTTAAGTCCTTTTGGAGTTCCTTCAGTTTTTACTGGTACTAAGTATTTTGCAACCATTCCATCTTTTGCAAGTCTTAAGTCAACATGTAAAATCTTGTTGATAACTGGGTGTTTTTGATACTCTTGTATAACTACAGGAAGTGTTTCACCATCAACTTTTACATCAAATCTTAAACTCTCTTTGTTTCTTACAGCTTTTAAAAACTCATTTTCTTTAAAAGCAACATTTAAGTTGTCCATACCCTTACCATATATATTGGCAATTAGATAACCCTCTCGTCTTAAAGCTTTAGTAGCTTTTTTACCGATACTCTCTCTAACGATACCTTCTAACATTTTATTTCCTTAAAAATTAATTTGGGTGGCGATTGTAGTTAATAGTTGCTTAATAGTTGCTGACATAAAAGATTTTTATAGTACCATGAAATAAACTGCTATTTAGGAGAAACAATGGGATATAAAAAAGAGTTAGTAAATCTTCAAATAGAACTTATAAAACTACAAAACTATGTTCATGAGAGTAAAAAAAGAGTTTTGATAATCTTTGAGGGAAGGGACACTGCTGGAAAAGGTGGAGCTATAAAGAGGTTTGTAGAGCATCTAAATCCTAGAAAGTATAGAGTTGTAGCACTTCCAAAGCCAAGTGATGTTGAGAGGGGACAGTTTTATTTTCAAAGATATCTTCAGCATTTACCAAATGAGGGTGAGATGATTTTTTTTGATAGGAGTTGGTATAACCGTGCAGTTGTAGAGCCTGTTTTTGACTTTTGTACAAAAGAGCAGTATGAGAAGTTTATGAAAGAGGTTTTGGCTATAGAAAAGTTACTTGTTGATGATGGAATAGAGGTGATAAAGTTTTGGTTTGACATCTCAAAAGAGACTCAACAAAAAAGGTTTATCGAGAGAGAAACAAATCCTCTCAAAAAATGGAAACTTAGTGAATTAGACAAAAAAGCACAAGAGATGTGGGATAAAACTACTTTTTATGTAGATAAAATGTTAACACAGACAAATACCTCTTACTCTCCTTGGATTAGTATAGATAGCAACTCTCAAAAAAATGCAAGGCTTGAAGCTATAAAGTATGTTTTAAATAAGATTGATTACAAGTAAGAAGAGGAGATTGTTATATCTCCTCTTCCTCGACTTCTCCCATAATTTTGTCTAACTTAGCTTTAAAGCTTTCTGCTTTTTGCTTTCTGCTTTTTGCTTTTTATCATCAAATATATCTTTACTTACTGGGTATTGGGTGATAAGTTCATCATATATGGATGTTTTTGTATCTACTTCATCTTTAAGAATTTTGAAAAAGTTTTCTAACTGTTCTTTTGATGTTATAGCTCTCATGATATCTCTTATCATCCTCTTTCTCTCTCTTACTTGTACATCCTCTCCAAACTTTAAGCCTATCACTTTTATATCAAGTCTTGATAGATAAACACCACATTTTGCAGGAGGAAGTATAAGTTTTCTTACCTCTCCCATAAATCCACCATCTTCATCTAAATCATCAACCTCTTCTTCTTGCTCTTCACTACTAAAAGGTGTATTGCACTGTTCTTTAAAGTTTTCAAACTCTTTTTTTATATCTTCATAATCAAATTTCATTTTATTTCCCACTCTTATGTAGCAAACTAACCCAACTCAATTTTCATGAAAAAATGAAGTGATTTACTCTCTAGTTGTCTAGTTTCACAACCTTTACAACCCATGCAAAGGTCTAGATCAACTAAAAAGCCTAGCTTCATAATTCATCCTTATTAAATTATGAGTATTACTTATAAGTAAAAGTAATATACTCTCAAAGGAGATTATACTCTTTAAAACATAAACTAAACTTATACTTGTTAACAGATTGTTAATTAAGTAAAACTTATTATGAATATAACTTTTTGAATATCATGACTGCTAAAATTGTTGAGCTTATAGTAAGTGTTACATTTAGTAAAATGTTAAGCAAAACTTTAGAATATTCGCCATCAAGTAGCATATTTGTATTTTCTAATGAGAAAGTTGAAAATGTAGTAAGAGCCCCTAGAAAACCTGTTATAACTAAGGCTTTATATTCTGGTTGGACAATATTTTCAAAATACAGAGCCATAAAACCTATGATAAAGCTACCTAAAACATTTACAGTTAATGTTCCTATGGGAAAAAATGTAACAAAACTTTTTTGTACAAACCCAGCTATTAAAAATCTGCTTATAGCACCAAAAAATCCACCCAACCCTATATATATTAGAAGTGAAGAATTCATTTGTTAAAACTTTTATGTTTATAATTTACTACTTCTATATCACTCAATGTACAAAGCCCCTCTGTTATCATTTCATCAGTAGTATTTAAGAAGTTATTTATTTTTTCTTCATCATCAATTATTTCTATGATTATAGGAAGTTCTTGAGATAAAACAAGTATATTAAAACTATGTAGTGTAGTGTTAGCTCCTATACCTGCAACTGCTTTTGTTACTGTTGCACCTGCAAGTCCCAACTCTTTTACTTTTAAAAGTAAAACTTCCCAAAGAGGTTTTCCTTCATATTTATCTTGATTGTCTATATAGATTTTTAAAATCTTTTTTTTGCCGAGGTATTTTTTATTCATGATAAAGCCTTAAAATAGTTTTTTTATATTTTAAGGCTTTTTGGCTTAGAGTTATTTGTAATCTGCTTTTATATCATTTTCTATCTTCCCTGGAATATCAGAGATTTTCATAAAATCTCCCATTCCTAGTTTTGGAAGAGATAGTGCAAGATAGTATTTTGCATTCATAATTTTCGCTTTACCACCACTAATCATTGATTGATAAGGAAGCAGGGCTGCATTATCCATAGAATGTATTTTAGATAAAAATCCTCTATCAGAAGAGCTTAGTTTATGACCTACTAAAACATTTCCATTTGAAAGAGTTATTTTATAAAGAACACTCTTTGTAGGATTTGCTCCACCCACTACTATTTGTTCATTAAAGTATGGCATACCGAACATAAAGTGGTATTTAGGAAGTTTAGAACTACTTAATCCCTCTTTACTTCCCTTTAGAGTTCCTAAAGCTGATGCTAAGTTGCTAACAGTTTGAGGAAACTTACCCACACCATAAGCCAATCCATAATAGTTTGGATTTTGAACTTTTACCTCTTTGTTGTCATTTACTAAAACATTTATAGCAGCTACAAAAGTATTTGAATTTTTAAGCTCACTATTTGGACTTAATTAAAAAAATGGAGGTTTATTTTTCTATTTTTTCTTATGATTTACCAAATAATAATCAACCAATTTCAACTTCAAACTTTTACTTAATCCACGATGTAAACTAATCATATTTTTCATATGAGAAAAGACTCCACCTTCAAGTGCATTAGTGGTGTTTGGTATAGATAAATATTTATACTTTTTGTATGTAAAAAGATATGGTAAATTTGTTCTTAGACTTCTATAAGTAGCTCTGATTTTTGGATGTGTATAATAGAGTTTTTCAGTAGTTGAAGATACAAATTTTTCTTCTAAGAAATCTTTATAAAATGCATACCATTCATCTAGTTTTTTTGCAAAATTTTTCTCTGTAGTTTGAGTTAATCTTGCAACTATTTTTTTAAGATCTTTACTAGCTTCTAGTTTAGGTCGCATTGTTAAGTATCGTTGTACAATCTTTTTCTGATGGAAATGACACATTTGTATAGGAATATCTTTAAAAGCATTATTTAAGCCTCTTTTACCATCTAATGTAACACTTTTAATCGTATAACCAAGTGATACTAATTCTTCTTTTAAAAATTTACTTCACTTTCAATATGCTTCCAAATAAGTATCTCTTTAGACTCATTATCTTTAAAAACTAAAGTGCCTAATCTATCTTTTCTTTTACCATAAAAAATAGCATCACATATAAGATTTATTGGTCTTGGATTATGGATTTTATACTATACCATATACTCATCTCTTTGCTTCATTAACCAAGGTATTGACTTAGCATATTTTGAGGATAATTGTTTGAGAGTTTGTCAGTGTAAAAAATACTCTTCAAAGATTGTCTTTTGGAGTTGTTTTGGCCGTCTTTTATGTTGAAATTTCTTTCTACAATCTTTACATAAATATCTTTGAATGCCTCTTCTTTTTCCTATCTTAATGACATCTTTAGAAGAACAATTTGGATATTTTTTAGAGTTTTTTTATATTTCATTATAAAAATTCCTTTGTTTCCTACCAATATATCGAAGTTTGCAATACTTTTCAAACCCATTTTTTAATTAAGTCTGATTTTTAATAAACTTTTCATATAATCTGCAAAATTTTAGGAGTTTTCATGAAAAGAGCATACAACTTTGGAGCAGGACCTTCTGCCCTTCCAACTTCAGTTTTAGAAATAGCCGGGAAAGAGTTACTTAACTATCATGATAGTGGGATTTCTATCATGGAAGCATCTCATAGATCTAAACTATATGATGATGTTCATCAAAATGCTATAAGACTTATAAGAGAACTTTACAATCTACCTGATGACTTTGAAGTTTTGTTTTTACAAGGTGGAGCTAGTTTGCAGTTTGCTGTAGTTCCTATGAACCTATATATGGGTGGAAAAGTTCAGTATGTAAACACAGGTACTTGGAGTAAAAAAGCTATCAAAGAGGCAAAAATCCAAGGTATAGATGTAGATATAGTTACTAGTAGTGAAGAGAGTGGTTTTGATAGTATTCCTCAGGTTGATTTTGCTGATGATTGTGATTATTGTCATATCACTTCTAACAACACTATCTATGGAACTCAGTACAAATCATATCCAAAAACTGCATCACCACTTGTGATAGATGCTTCTAGTGATATCTTTTCAAAAGAGGTTGATTGGGACAAGGTGGACTTGATGTATGCTGGAGCTCAAAAAAATGCTGGACCATCTGGACTAACTATCGTTATCATAAGAAAAAATCTTCTTGATAGAGTAAAAGAGAGTGTTCCTACAATGCTAAGATACAAAACTCAAGCTGATGCCAACTCACTTTATAACACTCCCCCAACATTTGGTATATATCTTTTAAATCTTATCTTAGAGTGGATAGATGAAAAAGGTGGGATAGCTAAGATAGATGAAGAAAACCAAAGAAAAGCAAAACTACTATATGATGCGATAGATAACTCAGAAGGTTTTTATACTGGTCATGCAAAAAAAGAAGATAGAAGCCTCATGAATGTATCTTTTAACATAAAAGATAAAAATAGTGACTTAGAAGCTAAACTTTTGGCAGAAGCTGACAAAGCTGGTATGATAGGACTAAAAGGTCACAGAAGTGTAGGAGGTCTTAGAGCTTCGATATACAATGCTGTACCACTAGAAGCGGTTGAGGCCTTAATAAAGCTCATGAATGACTTTGCTAAAAAAAATAAATAAAAAGGAATAGATTTATGAAAAAGGTTTTTTCATTTGTTATGAGATATGGTCCACTTCTGTTTTCATTGTATAGAGGATTTAGAAGAAAGTAGCCTGCTTTTAAACATTAACCATATCCATAGAAAAGATAGGAAGTAGCATAGCCACAACGATAATCCCAATCGTAACTCCAACAAATAGTATAAGAGCTGGTTCTAGTAAAGATAGGAAAAGATTTATCTTGTTTTCGTTTTCTTCAAAGTAAAGTTCAGCCATGTTTTGCATAACGGTTTGGACTTCGCTTGTTTCTTCGGCTAAGGCTATGGCTTGGATGAAGGATTTGTCTATGTGTTTTCCATACTTTGCGATGGAGGAGGAAAACTTTTTACCCTCAACTACATCTTTTACTGACTTTTCAAACTCTTTTTTTATTACAGAGTTGTCTATGACATTAGTTGCAAATTTTACTGCATGAACGAAGGTTACTCCTGATTTTGATAAGACTGAAGCTATGTAGGAAAATCTTGCTAACTCGAATGTTTTTATAATATTTCCAAATAGTGGAAGCTTTAAAAGTAGTCCATCCCACCAATAAACAAATCCCTCACTTGTTTTCTTCAAAAATGCAAATAATCCAGCCCCTATCAAAATAACAATAGCTATAAAAAGCCAATACTTCCCTAAAAAATCTCCACTTGCGATAACTATCTTTGTTACTAGTGGCAACTCTTGATGAAGCTGAGTAAACATAGCTGTTATTTTTGGAACTATGGTTGTTAGCATGAAAGCTACCATCATGATAGAGAGGATAACTATGAAAGATGGGTAAACTAAAGCTTGTTTTACTTTTTTTGTAACTTTATCTTGTTCAGATATAAATCTTGCCATCTCAAACATAACTTCACTTAATGCCCCACTCTCTTCTGCTACTTTTATTGATTGTTTGAAAAAAATTGGTAGGGCTATTATCTTTTGACTATCTAAAGCATGATAAAAACTATTTCCTTCATCCATGCTAGTTTGCAAAGAGGTTAAAAAGTCATATACAAGTGGTTCACCCTCATACTGAGTTTTGGCTAATCTTATGACATTTACTATCGCTATACCACTTTTTAAGTATATGGCTAAGTTTCTAGTTAGTTGTGCAAGGAGAGTGGCTGATATGGTTGAGCTTCTATGTAGGTCTATTTTATCTAAAAAGCTCTCTTTTGCCTCTTTTAAACTTTCATATATAATACCTTGTGCTTTTAATCTTTTTTTTGCATCTTCAAGGCTTACTGCTTCTATCCTAGCCTTTACCTTAGCTCCACTTTTATCATATCCTACATACTTAAAAATCAATCTTTAAGCCCTACTCTAATAATCTCTTTTAGTGAAGTTATGCCATCAAGATAAAGATCGAGAAGTTGTTCATGAATGAGTTTCATCCCTCTAACTCTCATTGCTTCTCTTATTTCAAAATCACTAAGCCCCTCTTTTAGCATCTTTTTTATATCGTCGTTCATGACAAGTAGCTCTCCTACTGCAACTCTTCCACTATATCCTGTGAAGTTGCACTCTTTACATGAAGATGCTTCATAAACTATTTTTGACTCTAATCCAAAATCTTCTTTTATATCTTCTGGAATCAGGGCTTCTTTTTTGCATGACGGGCAAAGTTTTCTAGTAAGTCTTTGAGATAGCACTCCTAAAAGTGAAGAGGTTATCAAAAACTCATCAACTCCCATATCCATAAGTCTTGTGATAGCTGCTGCTGTGTTGTTAGTATGCAAAGTTGAAAGCATCAAGTGTCCAGTTAAGGCTGCTTGGATAGCTATCTCTGCTGTTTCTTTATCCCTAATCTCTCCAACCATCACTATATCTGGGTCTTGTCTAAGAATACTTCTTAACCCTTGTGAAAAAGTAAGTCCTGTTTTTGTATTTACTTGGATTTGGTTTATATTGTCTGCTTTGTACTCAACTGGGTCTTCAACTGTTATGATATTTTTATCATCTGTTGCTACTGTTTGTAAAAAGGTATGAAGAGTTGTACTCTTACCACTTCCAGTAGGTCCAGTTACAAGTATCATGCCATGAGAGTGTTCTAGTAGTTTTTCAAAATCCTCAGTCAAATCATGACTAAATCCTAGATTTTGCAGAGTTGGTATATGTTCACTCTCCATCAAAATCCTCATAACAACTCTTTCTCCATAGTAAGTTGGAAGTATTGAAACCCTTATATCAAGGTTTTTCTTTGCTATTTTTACCTGAGTTCTACCATCTTGGGGAACTCTTTTTTCACTTATATCAAGATTTGAGATTACTTTTATCCGACTTACTACTAAAGATATGATTTTAGCATCTAGTTCTACATGTCGAACGAGTACTCCATCTATCCTAAATCTAACAATACCTCTTTTTTCATGATGCTCTATATGTATATCTGAAGCACCTTTTTTAACAGCTTGATAAAATAGTGAGTTTACAAACTTGATGATAGGAGCTGATTCTTCACTTGTTAAAATATCTGAACTAGTTTTCAAAAACTCTGCTAAGTCTAACTCTTCATCTTCTACTAGTTCATTTTCATTGTCTTCATCAAAACTTTTGCTTAACTCATCATCAGTTTTTTTCTCTAAAACTCTGTGATAAAGTCTTTCATAAGAGTCATCATCTAAAAAAGCCAACTCATAGTTTAAATCTAGTTTTGAAAGAAGGTTAAATCCATCTGCTATATGCTCACGAGAAAGTATGATGAAAGGGTTATCCTCAATTTTTGTAAAAAGGAGGTGGTTTTTATATGCTAGTGAACTATCAACTCCCTCAACACTTAAGGGATAAAGATCTAAGTCTTTGAACTCCCTTATGTTTCCCATTCCAGCCATTAGTTTGACTCTATCTCATCTACTGAAGTTGGAAGTGGATTTACAAAAGTATGTTTTGGGGGAGTTTGTACTTTTACACTCTCTTGATAAGTAGTACTACCTTCATGAGAGAGAACTATTTGATTTGCAGCTTGTTCACTAAGAGAGTTTAATCTTCCTAAATCATCTCTTATAGTTTGTAAATCTTCACTTCTTCTTACTATATATGGAGTTACCATGATAACTAAGTCTGTTTTATCAGCTTGTTTTGATTTGTGGGTAAAAAGAGAACCTAGAACTGGTATATCTCCAAAGAGTGGTACTTTTACTGTACTTTTCCCATCTTTTGTTTTTACAAGTCCACCTATGATAACTGTTTCACCATTTTTAACTATGGAAGTTGTTTTTACTTCTCTTTTTGTTGTTGTTGGTTGTCCTGCTACTTTATCACTTAAAACATCTTCTAGGACAGTTTTTATATCTAGTACTACTTTATTATCTGATGATATTCTTGGTTTTACTTTTAAAGTTAGACCTATATCTTCTCTTGTATAGTTTTTTACTATATCTCCACCTGATTTTGTATTTGTATTCTCCTGAGTTAGAACTGATTCTGTTCTCCCTGCATATAGTGAAGATTCTTTGTTATTTATACAAAGAATAGTTGGTTCACTTATAACATTTGCTACACCACTATTTTTATAAAGGTCAAGTGCTACTCCTAAACCAAAAGCTTTTGTGATATTTGGTATTTTAAATTGACTATCTCCTATTAGGGATTTAAACCCTAAAACAGGATTTAAATCTCCTCCCAATCCACCACTTAATCCTATAATACCTTTACTTGTTATAGCACCTCCACCAAAACCATACTTTAATCCTAGCTGTTTAGCTTTATTTCTACTTATTTCAAAAATCCTAGCTACTACATAAACTTGTTGTCTCTCTACATCTAAACTTTTTACTAAACTTTTTATCTGTTTTATTTCACTTCCTGTTGCAAATACTATAAGAGCATTTAGTTCTGGGTCTATTGTTACTGTTGGTTTATCTTTTCCACTAATAGAAGGTAGAGTTGTTACAAGTTTTTTACCTCTTTTTACTATCTTAGAAGTAGATGAAGTTTTTCCAAAACTTTTATCAGAGAGAAGTTTTTGTAAAATTTTTACTACATCTACACAGTTTGCATTTGCTAAGTGTATGATAGCCATTTTTTTATCTATCGTGTTATCAACTTTATCCAAAACTCTTATCTTTGAAACAAGTTTTTGTATGTTTACTCTGTTTCCTACTAATATGATAGAGTTTGTTGCATCATCATAACTAACATCTACTTTTTGAGTTTTTACATTTTTGTCAAAAAGTGCCATAGAGATTTGTCTTATCTTTGGATATACATTTTTTGCACTTGCCTCATATAGTCTTACAAACTTTACAGTTGTATCTCTTTGTTTATCTAGTGAGTTTAAAACTCCTTTTATAGATCTTATATTTGATGGATAATCAGTAACGATAACAGAGTTTGACTCATAAGAGATAGCTATCTTTCCATATCGACTAAGCAGAAAGTTTACTTGTCTTAGAATATTTCTAGCATTTATGTTTTTTACTGGGATGATAGCAGTTTGTACTTCGGCTATATTATCTGATGAGAGCAAAGGTGGTGCAGTTCTAGGAGCATCTGAGTTTTTTATGATTTTTAAAAAGCCCATTTTTGTATCTCTTATAGAGTAACCTTTTGTATCTAGGATATTTACCAAGAGATTGTAGATTTGAGATTTTTTTATCGGTTTTACTGATACAAAATCAATGTTTCCTTTTATATCTTTGTCAATTAGAATATTTTTATGAGAAATCTTTGCAACCATTTTTACAAAATCTCTAATCTTTAGGTTTTTAAAGTTTATATTTATAGTGGGATCACTACTTGCCACCAAACTTAAACTCACTATCAACAAAACTGCTAAAATCTTTTTCATCTCTTACTCCTTTACTTTAAACTCTAAGTCTAACTCTTGATTTGCTCTTTTTACTGTTAAAACTAAATCATTTAGATTATCTATATCACTATAATACTTCATGACATCTCCCATACTTTGTGGAACTTCTCCATTTATAGCTGTTATCACATCCCCAGGTTTTAAACCAATACTAGAAAATATTGTACCTGCTCTCACATAAGAAACTTTAAAATTTAACCCATCATCTGTTCTAAAATCATTTATCCTGAGGTTGTTCCAAATTTTATCTGGATTTGCTTTGTAGGTATTTATATCCTCTCTTCTTATATCAACTGGCACTGTATAGTTTCCACTAGCAACTATCTTTGCACTATGTTTTTTTGGTGCAGAAGTTGTATAGTTTGTTTCATTTTTGTACATAGTAAGTTCATATTTTTCACCATCTTTTTCAAACAAAGCTTTGTTTTCATAAACTTTTATTAACTTATATCCTTGATACTCTTCACCAACATATACAAACTCTGTATTTCCTGCATCATCAATGATAATAAAACTATCTTCACCACTTACATAAGTACCTTTTAGTTTAAAATCAGTTATCTTTTTTCCACTCTCCACTACTTGGGTAGTTTGTGGTTTAGTTGAAGTATCTATAATCTTATATGCAAGTTTTGTTTGGTTGTTAAATCTTAAACCTTTATGTTTAGCCACGGGAGATAGATCTAAGTCCAAGTAGTAGTAACTTACACTCCACAGAAGTTTTACTACAATGGCTGGGATTAAAATAAACTTTAAAACAAAGAGGAGTTTAGTATTTGATTCTTGATTCATAAACATAACCCTCCTTTGATTTTTTGAAATAGTTTTTATACTTAAAAGTCTTAAACTTATCATTTGGAGTTAGTACTACTTTTAAGATGTCTGTTTTTAGATTAAAACTACCCTCTATCTCTCCTATTGTACTTAGAGCATAAATATGTACTGTTGCAGGAGATATGATGGTTTGAGTTAGTTTTGCTTTTATGATTTTTATATCTAGCATTGATTTAAAACTACCAACTAAATCTATATGTGAAAAGGATAATCTGTTATAAACTAAAAGTGGGAAAAGTTTAGCATTTGAAACTTCTAAAACTTCATCTTTGTCATAAAAGAGATTTAGTTTAGAGATATTTTCAAAAAGTCCAAAATCAGTTGGATTAGCTATCTTAAAGTTTATATTTTGAGAATTTGCTTGATTTAAGGCAGTATAAATTATCTGTTCTTTTGGCATGAAGATTATGATAGATAGATAGATTGTTAAAATAATTGCTAAGATTTTTTTCATTTTGCAATCTCCAATGCTATCATGGCATGATTTGTTGTATCTCTTTTAATCTCTAAGTTTTTGATAGGTAAAAATGAGCCTTTTATCTTTTTTAAAAGTTGGTTTAAGTCATTTATGTTTAAGTTATCAAAAACATAGATAGTTGAGTTTGACCTGTTTGTAACTTTTGGTTGTTTGATTGAGGAGAGAGTATTGATAAGATTTTTTGATTTTTTTTGCATTCTTTTTATTTGAAATATTTCATAAGAACTCTTTTCAAACTTAAGGTAGTTTGCTTTTTTATCTTTGTACTCACTCTTTACCGTTAGATTTAGATAACCTAAAATCACCACTAAAAGCCCCAAAACAGCAAGGATTATGTTTAACTCTCTTTTATTCATACTCTACCTCCACTGTTAGGATGTTATCTAGGGTATTTGTATTTGAAATAGTAAAGTACTTTTGAAATGACTTTTTTATATCCTCAAAGTTTTGTGGATTTGACTCTAAAACTATCTTTGCTGAGTTTTTGTTTATAACTATATCTATAAACTTATCATCATTTAAAGCTATTTTATCTAAGTTGGTTAAAACATCTCTTATGGATTTTTGCTCTTTGTATCTTTTTAAAAGTGTCCTTTTTATACTTTGAAGTTGGAAAGATGTATGAGGTAAGTTATATTGTTTTATCAAAGACTCTTTTTTTGAGTCATATTTGCTCAAATCCCTACTATAAGCAAAGTATGTTAAGAATTGAGAGACAACAAAAAGAGCTAAAAGAGCTACATATAACAAAGATTGTTGTTTATCTGCTTCATTATCAACTAGTGAATCTATTTTTATCTTTTTGTTTGAAAATTTTATCTTTGGAAGATAATTTCTTACATTTTCTTCTGATTGAACACAGGCTGATGGAACTTGGATTAGTAAGCCATCTACATTTCCTAGTGATATATCTTCATCTATGGCAATACAAGTTTTAAGCTCATGAAGTTCATGTTGAGCAAAATATATACCTTTTATCTTTGCAGTAGGAGAGATTTTTTTTCTTATCTCATCATATATATATGTCTTTGAGTAAGCTATAACGATGAAAGTATCTCTATCTTTTTCATACTTTACATCATAAGAAAACTCTTCACCTTCTGGAAGGCTTCCTTCAAAGATAGATGGAGCTAGTTTTTTTGCACGAAATTCACTTTTGACGGGCAACTTTACCCTTTTTACCCAGTAAAACTGAGGTGAGAGGATCAAAGAGTATTCACCTGTAAAATATTTTGGGCTGTTTTTTGTAAAAAATAATATCTTTCCAACAGAACGATTAAAAAAACTCATCTATACTCACTATCTCTTTTTTGTTTGTATCATACTTAAATACAGCTCCATTTTCTTGTGAACCGTTATATAAATTAATTTTACATTTTATCAGATTTTTTATATTAGTTTGTTTAGTTGAAGTTTTTTTTCCTTTTGGTGGTATAAAGTTTTTTATTATTGTTTGAAATCTACTTTTACAACCTTGATCATCATCACTTAAATCAAAAAGTTTACAAATATCTTTTGAAGGTGCATATTTATAATCTTTAGCATATGAAATATTTAAATCACTTACAAAAAAATACTTTTCAAAATCATCTTTTGTAATATTTTCAATATAAAAATCTCTTGTATCGGCTAAATACAGTTCTTTTATCTTTTTTAAATCATTTAAAGAGTTTATTTTATGTTTTTTTAAAAGCTCGTAAAAAAAAGTATCACTTCCTAAATCATGTTTGTTTGCATAATCAATTATGATATTTTTGCACTCAGTTTTTGGACAGTTTAAAAGTTTATCTAAATCAAATCTTGTTTTTAAAGATACACATGAGAAAGTAAGTGATAATCCACTCTTTTGATCTTGAATAGGAATTTTTGTTTCATTTTCGGTTAGATAATCTACTAAATCTTTATTTTCAAGTATTTTTTTTGCATCATTTATTAGTAGCATCATTTGATTTTGTCTTTTAAGACTCATCAAATCATCTAGGGAGCTTTTAGATATAGCAACAGTTTGTAGAATAATAGCTGTGATAATAGCAATAAATCCGATAGTTACTAGAAGTACGATAGCTTTTTTTTTCAATAAGTTTCCTAAATATCTTTAATTTCTTATTTTATAGTTTTACACTTAACAAAAAATTAGCATTTTTTCTATACCATTATTCACATGAGAAAAATACTACTTTTAGAAGATGATGACCTTTTTAGCTCTACTTTGGAAGATTTTTTAAGTGAGTACAGTTTTGAAGTTGATATCGCTAGTGATGGCGAAGAAGCTTTGGAACTAAGCTTCCAAAATCTATATGATTTGTATCTTTTTGATATAAATGTTCCTAAACTTGATGGTATAGGTTTACTTCAAAGTTTAAGGGAGCAAGATGATACGATACCAACTATATTTTTAACTTCTTATAAAGATGATGCTACTTTGAAGAGGTGTTTTAAGAGTGGTTGTGATGATTTTTTAAGAAAGCCTGTTGATATAGAGGAGCTTTTACTTAGGATTGATGCTGTTCTTAAAAGAGTTGGTGGAGTTAGAAAGAAGTTTGAACTTGGGGATAAAATTTATTATAATTTTGAGAAAAGACAAGTTTTTGATGGAGATAAACCAATATCCCTAAGCTTAAAAATCATACTTTTATTAGAGCTTTTTATTGAAAAGAACAATAAGATAGTACACTCTGATGAGATAGTTCAAAAACTATGGAGCAGTAGTGAAGAGTATAGTGAAGGTTCGATTAGGCTTTACATAAGTAAAATAAGAGAAATTGTAGGAAAAGAGAAGATTAAAAATCTTAAGAAGATTGGGTATGAGATAAATTTATGAACAAAAAATACTTCCTAACTTTAAATAGTTTTATTATAGCTCTTATAATCGGTGCTATTTCTTGGTATTTTTCAAAAGATTTTATATCTACTGCATTAGCTATTTTATTTGGAGTTGGATTTTATTTTTTGCTTAGTTACTCTTTAGTGGAGGAGGTTTTTTCTATTGAAGAGAAGTTAAAAGAAAAGATGCAAAAGACTATGCATGAGTTAAATACTCCTGTTTCAACGATACAGATAAACTCTAAACTTTTAAGTAAAAATGTACATGAAGAAAAAAGTTTACAAAGACTTTCAAAGATAGACAGAGCTTGTGGGGAGCTTTTAAGACTTTATGATGAGATGGAGTATTTTATACAAAAAAACATAGATAGTGTAGAGATAAAAAGTTATGATTTAAAAGAGCTTGTAGATATAAGTGTTGGAAAGTTTGATGACATAAAAAAAGATGTGCTTATCATGATAGATATAAATCAAGTGCAGATAAAAACTGATAAAAATGGATTTATAACTATACTAGATAACTTGATACAAAATGCCCTTAAGCACAATCAAAACATAACTAAGATAGAGATTTTTTTTAAAGATAAAATACTTTATATAAAAGACGATGGAGAGGGGATAGATAGTGAAAATATCTGCAATGTCTTTAACAAATACTTTAGCGACCATAAGGCAAAAGGCTTTGGGCTTGGGCTATCTTTAGTAAAAGAGTTTTGTGATAAAAATAGTATAGATATAAAAATAGATAGCAGTGAGAAAGGAACTACTTTTAAACTTGGTTTATCTAAGATAATGTGAGTATCATGATGATATGGAAAAAGTAAAGCTTCAAATAGAGATATTAAAAATAAAACTTACTTTTTTTAGTGCACTAACGGGTGGTGTTTCATTTTTATTTATAAATGCTGACAAACTTGAAAAGTTTTTAAGTCTATCAGCTTTATATATAATATTTAGTACAATGTATCTCTATGCTGTTATAGGAATTTTTGTAAACTTAACATATCTTAGCGATAAATACAAGGAGATAGAGAGATGATTATATCAAAAGAGACAATATATCTAACTATGGGTGTATTAACTATCTTAGCATTTGTGGTTGCACAAATACTACATAAAAAAAATATACATCCACCATTTTTATAAAATCAAACAAAGGAACTTAACATATGAAAAAAAGAGGTTTTTCACTTATAGAAATCATGATAGTTATCATCATACTTGGTCTTTTAGCTGGTCTAGTACTTCCTAAGCTTATGGGGCAGGCTGATAAAGCTAAAAAGAAGATAGTTTGTCTCCAGATGCATTCACTAAAAGATAGTTTAAAAAACTTTAAGCTTGATAATGGAGTTTACCCTACTACCGAAGAAGGGCTGAATGCACTTTTGCAAAATCCAGATAGTGAAAAGTATAAAAATTACTCAAAAGGTGGTTACTTAGATGGTAAAGCACCTGTTGATCCATGGAAAAATCCTTACATATATATAAATGAAGAGGGGAATATAGACTTTATCTCACTTGGTGCTGATGGAAAAGAGGGTGGAAGTGATGAGGCTAGTGATATAAGATTTAGTAAAGAGTGTCAGAGGTAGTTGATGGAGGATTTAACTAAAAAACTTTCGATGAAAAAGACATTTTTTGTTACTCAGTTGGAGAGTTTTTTTAGTTCTATCACTACTGAGTTTACTCAAAAGTTAAGCTCTTATGAGGTTGAAAACAGAGTCTTAAAACAAGAAAATAAAAAACTTAGCTACGATGTGCAAAATCTAGTGAAGATAAAAGAGAGTCTTTCAAAACAAGTTGAGAAAAAAACTTCAGAGCTAAAAGAACTTGAGAAAGAGCTTATATATGTAAAAGAGGTTTCTAGCGATGAGCAAAACTTGGAACTTATCAGAGAAAACAATAAACTAAAAACTACTCTATCTACTCAAAAAGAGGAGCTTGATAGTTTAAATCAAAAGATAAAAACTCTGCAAAACTTTGCTTCTAAGGGTGCTAATCCCTACAATCAAAGTATCTTAAATAAAAAAAACGAAGATATTGTGAGAGAAATTACACAAAATTTAAAAAAATAATATTTCAAAATGACATATTTCTTGCAAATAAAAAAATTTCGTGTTAGAATCATAAAAATTATAAAGGAATAGTGATGGATGAAAACAAAAAAAAGGCTATTGACTTAGCTATAAAACAGATAGATAAAACTTTTGGAAAAGGTGCTTTGATTAGACTTGGAGATAAAGAGTTTGAGCCTATTGACTCTATCGGTACTGGTAGTTTAGGACTTGATATAGCACTAGGAATTGGTGGTGTTCCAAAAGGAAGAGTTATAGAGATATATGGACCAGAGAGTTCTGGTAAAACTACACTTTCACTTCAAATCACAGCAGAAGCTCAAAAAAGTGGTGGAATTTGTGCATTTGTTGATGCTGAACATGCTCTTGATGTTAAGTATGCTAAAAACTTAGGTGTTGATGTAGATAATCTTTTTGTTTCTCAACCTGATTATGGGGAGCAAGCTTTGGATATAGTTGAAAGTATCGCTAGAAGTGGTGCAGTTGACTTGATAGTTGTGGATTCAGTTGCTGCTTTGACTCCAAAAAGTGAGATAGATGGAGATATGGGAGATCAACATGTTGGTCTTCAAGCAAGACTTATGAGTCAAGCACTTAGAAAGCTTACAAGTGTTGTTCATAAAATGGGAACTACTGTTATATTTATCAACCAAATTAGGATGAAAATAGGTATGATGGGATATGGTTCTCCTGAAACTACAACGGGAGGAAATGCACTTAAGTTTTACTCATCGGTTAGGATAGATGTAAGACGGATAGCAACTCTAAAACAAGCAGAAGAGAGTATTGGAAACAGAGTAAAAGCTAAGGTTGTTAAAAACAAAGTAGCACCTCCTTTTAAACAAGCAGAGTTTGACATAATGTTTGGAGAGGGTATAAGTAAAGAGGGAGAGCTGGTTGACTATGGAGTTAAGCTTGATATCATAGACAAAAGTGGTGCTTGGTTTAGCTATGGAGATAAAAAGCTAGGACAAGGTAGAGAAAATGTAAAAGCTCTTTTAAAAGAAGATAAAGATTTATCAGTAGAAGTTGAAAACAAGATAAAAGAAGCTATGGGACTTTTAGAGGAAGCAGAAGAGAAAAAAGAAGATGAAGCTGTAAAAAAAGCAACCAAAAAGAAATCTTAAAACTAAGATACTATAATCACCATAAATGAAACTAACAGGAGAAATTTATGGTTTTTATAGATGATGTATATGCTGATGAAGTTCTTGATAGTAGAGGAAATCCTACTGTAAGAGCTACTGTAACTTTGAGTGATGGTACAGTTTCTAATGCGATAGTTCCTAGTGGTGCTAGTACAGGTGAAAAAGAGGCTATAGAGCTTAGAGATGGTGATGATAGATATATGGGAAAAGGTGTACTAAAAGCCTGTGAACATATAAATACTATCATAAGTGATGAACTAATAGGTTTAAATCCTTTTAATCAAGCAGAAATTGATGCAATCATGAAAGATTTAGATGGAACTGAAAACTACTCTAAACTAGGAGCAAATGCTGTACTTGGAGTCTCTATGGCAGTTGCAAGAGCTAGTAGTGAGAGTTTAGGAATGCCACTTTATAGATACTTAGGTGGGGCAAATGCTATGACTCTTCCAACTCCTATGTTTAACATCATAAATGGTGGAAGTCATGCTAACAATAGTGTTGATTTTCAAGAGTATATGATTATGCCTATTAATTTTGATGACTTTGATGATGCCCTAAGAGCTGCATCAGAGGTTTATCACAATCTCAAAAAAATTATAGCTGATATGGGTGAGAGTACAGCTCTTGGTGATGAGGGTGGATTTGCTCCAAATCTTAAAAACAACGAAGAGCCAATCCAAGTTATCATGCAAGCTATAGAAAAAGCTGGCTACAAAGCTGGTGATGATATTGCTATAGCCCTTGATGTTGCAAGTAGTGAGCTTTATAGTGATGGAAAATACAAACTAGAGAGTGAAGGAAGAGAGATAACAAGTGAAGAGTTAGTAACTTACTATGAAGATTTATGTTCAAAATACCCTATCGTTTCTATCGAAGATGGTCTTGATGAAAATGACTGGGATGGATGGAAGATTTTGACTGAAAGACTTGCAGATAAAATTCAACTAGTAGGGGATGACCTTTTTGTTACAAATGAAAAGATTTTAAGAGAAGGTATAGAAAAAGGAGTTGCAAACTCAATCCTTATCAAACCTAATCAAATAGGAACTGTAAGTGAAACTATGACAACTGTAAGACTTGCTCAAAGAAATGGTTATACTTGTGTTATGAGTCATAGAAGTGGAGAGAGTGAAGATGCTTTTATCGCTGATTTTGCAGTTGCGATAAATACTGGTCAAATAAAAACAGGTTCTACTGCTAGAGGTGAGAGAACTGCAAAATACAACAGACTTTTAGAAATCAACAGAGAATTAGGACTTGCTGAGTACCTTGGTCGTGAGCTTTTTTAACCATCATGAGAAAAGAAGAGTTTATGGAAAGTGGAGAGAGAAAATTTATCTTCACTCTTCCATATAAACTTTTAGTTGTTGTCTTAGTTATATTCTTTGCTTTTTATGTGGGTAGTGTTTTGTTTGGGACTAGGTCATTGACAGAACTTTTAAAACTTTCTAAGGAAGAAAAAAATCTTAAATTAGATATAAAAAAATCAAAAAATGAAAATCAAAAACTACAAAAAAAACTTTTTGAATATGAAGTTTTAGTACCAGACGAAAACTCTAACTAAACTTTTTTACCAACTTTCATGATAACAAACATACTTACTATAACTTCAAACAAACTAGCAAGTATCAATACATAATAATTTTTCTCATCTATTGTATGACTACTATAAGCTAGGGTTGCTATCGCTATAAGAAGTGTAAGGGGTTGAGAGTGAGCTAGAGAAAACAAAAGCCTCTCTTTTAAAGAGATAATCTTATAAAAAACAGATGAAGCTACTAGCCTTACAACTATCATGATAGCTGTGACAAAAATCGCTTTTAAAACTAGATTTATATCTTTTAACTGTTCAAGATTAAAAGTAGAGCCTACATGAATAAAAAATATAGGTATCAAAAATCCAAATCCAAATATACCCAACTTATGAGGTAACTCCTCTTTATGCTCAAAAAATGTAGCAATAAAAATTCCAGCTACAAATGCACCAAATGCAACTTCAAGATGAAGAAGATACATCATAGCCACCATAAAGAAAAACAAAGACATAGATGTTCTTATATCCTTTTCATCTTTATCCCCATACTTTGGGACTAAAAATCTTTTCCACTCAGGATGCCACCAAAAAACAATCTTAAAAAGTTTAAAAAAGAGTAAAATAACAAATATAAAACCTATGAGCAAACCTATCGACTCAAACATTTTTTTACTTACTCCATGTTCCAAAAGTGCTGCAGTTATAGTAAGTAAAACTATACTTAAAAGCTCTCCTAACACTCCTATATTCATAGCTAAGTTTAGCCACTTTTTATCTTTTCCAAACTCTTTGAAAAGCGACATAATAAGCCCTACCGAAATAAGAGAGAACATAAAGATAAATATATTTGAAAAGTTAAAAGTAACAACAAATAAAAAAGAAACTAGATAAACGATAGCTAGATAAAGAAGCCCTTTTTTAAAGACTTTTCCATCTAGTTTTAACAAAATATTTAGATTTACCTCAGTTCCAGCTAAAAACATAAGATAATAAAATCCAATCTCTGCTATAACATAAAAGTAGTGATTTTCATAGTTTAAAAGTGAAAAATACCCTCCAATAGCTCCTAAAAGTATCTCGATAGGTGCAGTCGGTAGTCTTAAAAATGACGATATATAGGGAGAAGTAAAAACTATAACTGATAATGTTAGGATTATTACGATATGCTCATTACCCATCACAACTCTTAGCTATCTTATAACCTAAAGATTCTATGGCTTTTATATCTTTATCCTTTTCTTCACCTTTAGTAGTTAGATAATCCCCTATTACGATAGAGTTTGCTCCACTTTCAAAGACTTCTACTAAATTGTCGAATATTAGCTCTCTTCCACCTGCTATCATGATGTGAGAGTTAGGCAAAGATTCTCGTATTTGAGCTACTATCTCTTTAGCCTCTGTTTTTGAGATAGTGTTTTTCTTTAGTGGAAGTGCTGAGTTTGGTACAAAAAAGTTTATAGCTATGCTAGCTGGAGATAGTGAACCCAAAGAAGAGATAAGACTCTCTCTATCTGCCCTACTCTCTCCCATCCCAAAAATTCCACCAGAACAAAGTTTTAAACCAGCCTTTTTAACAGCAAAACAAGTTTCATATCTATCTTTCCAAGCATGAGTCGTACAAATAGTTTTATAGTAATTCTCAGAGCTTTCCAAGTTATGATTATAACTTCCAAGTCCTGATTTTTTTAACTCTAACAAGTCCTCATACTTTGCTATTCCATTACAACCTATATAGTTTAACCCTATATCATGAGAGTTTAACTCTTGCAAAGCTTTTAACATATACTCTTTTCGTTTTTTATCTAGTCCTACTCCAGAAGTTACAAGACAAAATCCTATCGCTTTAGAAGCTCGAGCTAGTTTAGCCTCATTTACAACTATTTGTATATCTTTAAAATTATATCTTTGTATATCAGTTTTATACTTTGAACTTTGAGTACAAAATGCACAATCCTCTTTACAACTTCCACTAAGTATGTTTGAGATTGCACAGAGGTAGATTTTATTCACTAAGCATCTATCCTTGTCTTACACTTTATACACTCAAAAATATCTTTTTTTCTAAAAGTACGACTAGCCATCATGTAGCCACATTCTGGGCATTTTGGCTCATTTACTGGCTTATAGTTTGAAATAAATTTACATTTTGGATAAGCAGAACATCCAAAAAACTTCCCTCTTCTGCTTTTTCGCTCTACTATATCACTTCCACATTCTGGGCATTTTGCATCTATTGTTACTAACTCTTTTTTAGCTCCATCTCCACTAGCACCCTCTTCACCTTTTATGTTTTGAGTGTATTTACATTTTGGGAAACCACTACAAGCTATAAACTCTCCAAATCTTCCCTTTCTTTTTAGTAACTCTTCTCCACACTCTGGGCATTTTTCACCTGTTGGGATAGCTACTTTTTGGCTTTTGATGTTTTTCTTTCCATCATCAACTGATTTTATAAAAGGCTCATAAAAAGCCCAAAGAACTTTTTGCCAATCTTTTTTTCCATCTGCTATCTCATCTAAATCCTCTTCTAGTTTTGCAGTAAAAGAGCTATCAACTATGTTTTCAAAGTGTTTTTCTAGTACTTCTATCACTTTGAAAGCTATCTCCGTTGGGATAAGTTGCTTTTTCTCAACTTCTATATAAGCCCTTGCTGTAAGCAAAGAAATAGTAGGTGCATAAGTAGATGGACGACCTATACCTAAAGCTTCTAGTTTTTTGATAAGACTTGCTTCTGAGTATCTACTCGGTGGTTCTGTAAAGTGTTGATTTGCATCAAGTTGACTTAGCTCAACATCTTGTCCCTCTTTTAAATCAGGTAAAAGTTTATCTTTATCTTTATCTCCCCAAGCTTTATAAAATCCATCAAATATCAACTTTCGTCCAGTTGCTCTGAACTTTGAACTCTCACTCTCAAAAATGATAGCTTGAGACTCAAAAAGTGCATCAGTCATCTGTGAAGCTAAAAATCTGTTATATATGATGCTATATAACTTAAATTCATCAGGTTTCAAAAAGCTTTTAGCAACTGCAGGAGTAAATGATAAAAGAGTTGGTCTTATAGCTTCATGAGCCTCTTGAGCTCCTTTTGATTTTGATTTATAATACTTTGCTTTTTCTGGTAAGTACTTATCTCCAAAGTCATTTTTGATAATCTCTCTTATCCCCTCTATCGCTTCATTTGCTATGTTTAAACTATCTGTTCTCATATATGTTATGATACCCATCACACCATCTGGAGTTTTTACACCTTCATAAAGTGTTTGAGCTACCATCATAGTTTTTCTAGGGCTAAATCCAAGCATAGAGGATGCTGTTTGTTGCAAAGTAGAGGTCATAAAAGGTGGAGTTGTAGATGTTTTTCTTTGTTTCTTTTCTATCTTCGCTACTTTGAAACTCTCTTTTAAAACTGTATCTTTTATGTACTCTGCTCGATCAGCATTTGTTACTGTCATCTTCTCTTGTTTAGTTCCTTCAAACTCTACAAGTCCTGCTTCTATCGTCTTTTCAAAGAGAGCATCAAGACTCCAAAACTCAACTGGTACAAAAGCTTTTATCTCTCTTTCTCTATCAACTACTATCTTTAAAGCAGCACTTTGCACACGACCAGCACTTAGTCCTCTTTGGATTTTACTACTCATAAGTGGCGAAAGTTTGTAACCAACTATCCTATCAAGTAGTCTTCTAGCTTGTTGAGCATCTACACTTTGCATATCTATGGTACGAGGATTTTCTAGTGAGTGTTTGATAGCTTTTTTTGTGATTTCGTGAAAAACTATTCTAGGGATTGTGTATGGGTCAGCTCCGATTGCCTTTGCTATGTGATAACCTATCGCTTCTCCCTCACGATCCTCATCGGTTGCGATATAGACAGTATCACTTTTTTTAGCTAAATCTTTTATCTCTTTTACAATCTTTGAGTGATCACGACTCACCCTATACTCAGGCTTAAAGCTTTCATCTTCTATCTTGATACCAAAAGAGCTTTTAGGCAAATCTCTAATATGCCCTTTACTAGCTATAACTTTGTAATCTTTTCCTAAAAAGTTTGTTATAGTTTTTGCTTTTGTTGGTGATTCTACTATTATTAAGTTTTTCATGATTTTCCAATTTTCTAGTTTTAAAGTTTTGTATTATACATAATAAACCAAAATTTTTCTAAATTTTAAAATACTTTATATTTTCTTAAAAAAATAAAAAAATAAAATATACTTTATAAAAGCTATAACCTAATCAAGATATAAAATATCACTAATTTTCTTACTATTTTACTATAAAGTTTTGGGAAAGTAGCACGATATACATTTGTAACTGACAAGGAAGTCAGAAAAAAACATAAAAGGATTTAACATGGGTTTTAGAATAAACACAAACATAGCTGCGATGAATGCTCACATGATGTCGCTAAACAACAACAGAGGACTTGACAAGTCTTTAGAAGCTTTAAGTAGTGGACTTAGAATCAACAAGGCAGCTGATGATGCTTCTGGTCTTGCTATCGCTAACCAACTAAAGAGTCAGGCACAAGGTCTTGGGCAAGCTATCAAAAATGCTAATGATGGTATAAATGTTGCTCAAACTGCTGATGGTGCTTTAGAAGAGTACACAAACATCATCAATACAGTAAGAAGCAAATCTATCCAAGCTGCTTCAGATGGTCAAAATGCTAACTCAAGAGCTGCGATACAAAAAGATATAGATAAACTTATGGAAGAAGCTAACAATATAGCTAAAACTACAAGTTTTAATGGTATGAAACTTCTTGACGGTTCTTTTCAAAATAAAGAGTTTCATATAGGTGCTTACTCTGAAGAGAGTGTAAATATAAATATAGCAAATACTAAGATTTCTTCTATTGGAAAACATGTTGATCAAGCTGGTAGTAGTGATGTAGATACAGCTAAAAAGTTAAGTGCTGGTTTAACAATAAATACTGATGCTTTATCTGCAGCAGTTACAGTAGGAATGGCAGCAGCAGACACTTCAGATGGTGCTAATAGTGTAGCACACAGTGCTGATTCAGCTTGGGCAAAAGCAGTAGCTATTAATGCTGTAAGTGATAAAACAGAAGTAACTGCTATCGCTAAATCTGAATATACAGGTACTGATACAGTTTCTGTGGGTACTATTTCAGCTGGAGAACTTAAGATAAATGATATTGATATAGGTGCAGTTGATTTACAAGCAAGTGATGCTGATAATGCCCTAGTAAATGCCATAAATGCAGTATCAAGCAAAACAAATGTTATAGCTTCTCATGATGGTGGTAAAATAGTTCTTAAAGCTAGAGATGGAAGTGATATAAAAATAAGTGCAAGTGGAGGAGCTGCTGCTACACATCTAGCAGATGGAACTCATGCAGGTAAAATAACACTTGTTTCGGACCATACTGTACAACTTAACTCAGTAGCAACTGATATAGGTTTTACAGCAAGTGCAAATTTATCTAAAACAAGTGCTTTAAGTACTATAGATGTTACAACAAGAGAGGGAGCTGAAAAAGCTATCAGGATAACTGATTCGGCACTTAAACAGATTGATAAGATAAGATCAAATATAGGTTCAGTACAAAATCAACTAGAATCTACAGTTAGAAATATCTCTGTCACACAGGTAAATGCCACAGCTGCCGAGTCTTCCATCAGGGATGTTGACTTTGCAAGTGAGTCTGCCAACCTCAAAAAGCATAACATCTTAGCACAATCAGGTGTCTATGCAATGAGTCAAGCAAATGCAGCTCAACAGAATGTAATGAGATTGTTACAATAGTAAAGTCTTAAACTTTTATTCCAAAGGAGTTTTCCTTTGGAATAGTATTTGCTTTAGTCTTTTTAAAAAGGCATAAAGTATGGATATATATCAAAAAAACTTAAACTCTTTAAAAACTAACAATCCAAATCTTCACAAAAAACTATTAGAGATAAATACTAACAATACTTTTGAAGTTTTTGTAAGTAGTAGTGTTGATAATGCAAATATCTTAGATACTAGAGATAGTATTCCTATGTATAAAACTAATCCAATAGATGAGATAGCTACTTTCCATAAGTCACTTGAAAAATACAAATACTATAAATCACTATATTTTTATGGTATAGGAAATGGACACCTTTTTAAAACTCTTCTTCAAAATAATCGTCATGAAAGAATCTACATAGTAGAACCTGAATTAGAACTTATATATATAGCTCTAAATCTTTTTGATTTTTCAAATGATATCTCAACAAATAGACTTAAAATTATTCATTCAGAAGATGCAACATCTAGCAACTTATATCATTTTATAGAAGAAATAGATTTTATATATTTTAGAACATATACACTAAATATACAGTGTGATTTTTATGATAAATACTTAGAAGATATAAATAGACTAAATCAAGCTATAACTAAAATATTTTCTTATCATGTAAATGCTACTGGAAATGACACAACAGATGAACTCTTAGGTTTAAAACACTTTATACATAATCTACCTACTATGATAAAAAATCCATCCCTAAAAGAGTTAACAAAAAAAGCTAAAACTACAAAAACAGCTATCATCGTAGCAACTGGACCATCTTTGGCAAAGCAACTTCCACTTTTAAAAGAGATAAAAGATTATGTAACTATCTTTAGTGTTGATGCTTCACTACCTATATTAGAGAGAGAAGGAATTAAACCTGATGTTGTTACATCTATAGAAAGGGTAGAAGCAACTGCAAAGTTTTATGAAAATACATCAAAAGAGTTTCAAAAAGATATAGTTTTTGCTTTAACTGCGATAGTCGATCAAAAACTTTTAGACAATATAAAAGATGGTCAACTACAACTTAGCATGAGACCTACTGGTACACACTATAGCTATATGGATCTGCATGATTGGGGATATGTTGGGATTGGTATGAGTTCTGCAAATCTAGCTTATGAGTTAGCAAGTATGTGTAAGTTTGAAAACATAGTGCTTATAGGTCAAGATTTAGCCTATGGAAAAGATGGAAAATCTCACTCTAAAAACCATATATTTGGAGAGGATGAAGTAAAAGAAAACAATGTTAAAGATGACTTTATCTTAGCTTATGGCAAAAATGGTGAGGTAAAAACAACCTGGGTTTGGAAGTTGTTTTTAAACGGATATATAAAAGCAATAGCTCAAAACAACCAAGAAGGAAAGATAAAAACTATAAACTCTACAGAGGGTGGAGCTCATATAGAGGGTAGTTTAGAAATTTCCTTCAAAGAGGTAGCTGAAAAATACATAGATACTTCCAAGAAAAAAGAAAATATAAAACTAGAACAGTTATCAGAAGATGAGATAATAGAAAAACTAAAAAAATCAGATCTTAAAATAGAAAGAGCAATTGAACTTGGACAAAATATGTCCAAAAAAATCAGAAAGCTTTTAAAAGAGTTAACTATCATGATAAATAAATATAAAAAGTATGATACAGAAACTCTTGATAAATACTTAAAAGAAAAAGATGCAAGAAAATTGGTAGATAAGATATCAGCAGTTAGAGACCAATACTATGATGGAGAATTTGGAACATTTTACCGACTTTTAATATCTCCTTTAATAACTCATATAGAGTATGACATAGCATACTGGAGTGTTCAAAGTGAAGGCTCAAAAAGAGCTAGGATTTTAAAAAACTGGAAAATGATATGTGTTCATCATGAATGGGCTTACAGAATCATGGTAAATGTAGAATCTATTTTAAAAATAATAGAAGAAGAGCAGTACAGTATAAAAGAGGCTTTAGAGGAGTATGAAGGTGAGGGAGTTATCTAATCACAGATGTATTCCCATTTTAGAGGAGTTGCAAAAGCTAGATTTTTAATAGCTTTTTTACCTAAAATATCTTTAAAATATTTTGGGTGCAATCCATAACCAGGACGAATAGAACGAAGGTTTTGTTTAGTGATGATTTCACCAGCTTTAATCTCTTTAGTTATATAAAGACTTCTTGCAAATTGTCTTGATTTTTTCTTTTTTTTACTCATAGAATAATCAACTTTCCCTAACAACTTTTCTGTATCTCTTACTACGTTTACCATCTTTGCAAACTCATTTTTATCGAGTGAAAAATCTGCATCTGCTCCACCGATAGATTTATCAAGTATAAAATGCTTTTCTATTATCTTTGCTCCAAGAGTGGTTGCAACTATAGGAGCAGTTATCCCTAAAGTATGGTCAGAAAATCCCACTTCTACCCCAAAAGTTTCTTTTAGATTTGGTATCATTTTTAGATTTGCTTCTTCAAGTGGAGCTGGATAAGCTGAAGTACATTTTAATAAAACTATATCATTGTTTCCCTCACTTTTACAAATATCAACTGCATCTTGTATCTCTTGGATTGTAGCAATACCAGTTGAGATAATCATAGGCTTACCTTTTGAAGCAGTATATCGTATAAGCTCATAGTCGGTTATCTCAAAAGATGCAATTTTATAAGCAGGTGGGTCAAACTGTTCTAAAAAATTAACAGCACTTTTATCAAATGGTGAAGAAAATATATCTATACCTATATCTTTTGCATACTCAAAAAGTTCTTTATGCCACTCCCAAGGTAGATAAGCTTCTTTATATAGATCATATAGTTTTCTATCATCCCAAAGAGTTCCACCTTTGATAATAAAATCATCCTTTTCACTGTCTAATGTAAGAGTATCAGCTGTATAAGTTTGAAGCTTAATAGCATTTACTCCTATCTCTTTAGCACTTTTAATAGTCTCTTTTGCTATCCCTATTTTCCCACCATGATTAGCTGATAATTCAGCTATAATATATATACCATCTTTTTCTAAATCAAAATTACCTATTTTCATATATTCTTTCCATTATAATCAGTGAACCTTGCCTATCAATTTGTTTAAAATTAAACTTTTTATAAAGTCTTATAGCTGAAAAATTATCTTCAAATACTTTCACCAATAATTTTTTAAGTTTAAGCTGATAAAAACCATACTCTAGTATATTTTCCATAAGAAAACTACCTACACCTTTGAGTATTGGTCTAGAATATATTCCAATCTCTGCTTCTTGATTGTTAATATTTGTAAAATCTATAACACCTACAGATTTACCATACTGTTTAACAACAAAATATAACCTATCCTCTTTTTCTTTTAGTAACTCAATATAAGAGATATGTTGTTCTAAAGTTATTGGTTCTTTTTTTAACATCCATTTTCTAACAGATAAATGGTTTCTCCATGATAATATTTCAACCTTTTCATCATAGGATAAATCTATAAAATTTATAAGTTCAACCAATACTTTTTCTACCTTTTCTTTTTTAAAGCTATCTACAACTTTAAAACTATTTTTTAATAAATACTGAAAAATATCATCTTGATTATCTGCTGTTTTGATAGCTAAAAAATCTATTGCCATATATAAAACTTCATGAACTATTACACTAGGAGTTATGATAGCAAATCGACTTTTGTTCATTAATTTTGCAATTTTATCTGAATCAATAAACAAATCAATATACTCTTTTTTTTCAATATAAACTTTTAAAATTTCTAAATTTTTATTAGCCATAGTAGTAACAATAGCTATCTTAAAATAAGAAGGTATAAGTTCTAAGAGTTTAATATTTAAATTTTGAGTATCAGCCCCACCCATAGCTATAAAAATATCATAGACTTTCTCTCGCTTTATAGATTTTTCTTGATAAAACTCATCTCTTATAAGAGTATATCTACTTCCACACCTAAGCTCACAATGCTTTGGCACCAAGTCTTTATATCTTTTCTCATCTGCACTTATATTGTGATTTAAAAGTATATCGCAGTAGTGTTTTTCATAGGTATCATCAAGGGACATAATTGATAATTTAGAATTTAGAATTGATAATTTTTTTTCATAGTTATAATCTATACCATAATGGTCTATCACTATCATATCTATATCTAAACTTTTTATCAAACTATCAAGTTCATCTATACTGTTTGATTTTAAAATCTCTACTTGATATGGAATCTTGTTTATGATATTGCCTTCTAACTCTTGACAAGCAAAAATAACCTCATCATTTTTAAACTGCGAAGCCAAAACTAAATCTCTCATGATATGACCTAAACCAATAGCAGAAGATGAGTCTGCACGAAAGAGGATTTTATTTATCATCTGAAACCTCCCAATATCCAGCTTTCGTACTACCTACTCTTTTTATTTTATTTTCAGTTTTTAGTTTTGAAAGATCTTGTTTTATAGCATTTGCACTTACTTTCAGTATGTTAGCCAACTCCTCTCTTGTTAAGGAGTTATCTCTTTTTAATTCCAAAACTATTTTTTCTTTTGTCGTAAGTTTTTTAATTTCTTGGGTAGTTTCTATTTTGTTATTATTTGAGTAAAATATAATTCTTAAAAATATCTTATTTAAAATAAAATTCTCTTTTTTATAATAGCTTAAAATTCTATTCATCCCTGAACCTAAATGCTCTACCTATATGATTGTTCACAAAGTTTCCTTTATCAAAACCTGATACATCATCTCAGCCCTCTTCCAATCCTCCAAAGTATCTATATCTTGTACTAAGTATCTTGGTATCTTTATAGGTATAGAGTTTTTTCCAAAAGCTATGTCATCACTTTTTACTCCTACTCTCTCCCAGTAAAACTGTCCTACATCATGGTATGCTTCTTCTAAATCTTGGCTTCTTTTTGGGAAGTTTTCTTTCCAGAACATTTCACATCTATCATCCTCAGTTATCTTAAAACTTCTCCATATAGGATAGTCATATGTAGCTACCCCAAAAGACATCACTGCATCTTTGTTTTGTTTTAACTTTTCTAATCCCTCTTTTAAATACTTTTCTTGCAAAAATGGAGCAGTTGCATAGATGGTACAAGCAAATTTATATCCTTTATAAACACTCAAAGCATGAGCTGTTACATCTGCTGTACCCGTAAAATCATCAGCTAACTCTTTTGGTCTTTGCAAAAGCTCTGCACCATACTCTTTTGCTACTTGTGCTATTGTATTATCATCAGTTGAGACTACTACTTTTTCAAACAGTTGGCTTTTTAAAGCAGTCTCTATGGAGTAGGCGATAAGTGGCTTTCCAAAAAAGTTTTTTATATTTTTTTTTGGAATCCTTTTACTTCCACCTCGTGCGGGGATGATTGCTATACTACTCACTTACTATCTCCAATAAAGTCCTTATTACATATTCTTGCTCTTCTTTTTTTAAAGTTGGATAAATAGGTAAAGATAGAGCTTCATGATAGTAACTATCCATCACAGGTAGTTTTTCATCTCCATAACCTAAGCTTTTATAGTATGGTTGTTTATTTATAGGCATATAGTGAAGTTGTACACCCACTCCTTTTGAAAGTAATCTTTCATACAACTCTCTTTTATCATGATAAGAAACTCTTACTACAAAAAGATGATATGCACTGCCCTCATCATAAGCATAAAGAGGTTTTATTGCTGTTCCTTTAAAGCTATCATGATAATACTTTGCAATATTCCGTCGTTTTTCTAAAAAACTATCAAGCTTTTTTAACTGACTTAATCCCAAAGCAGATTGAAAATCTGTTATACGGTAGTTAAATCCCAAATCTCTCATCTCATACTCCCAAGGAGCCATATCTGGAGTTTTTATCATGCCATGATTTCTTAATGAAAGGATTTTTTCATAAAGTGCTTTTGAGTTTGTAGTGATAGCCCCACCCTCTCCTGTTGTCATGTTTTTTACTGGATGAAAAGAGAATATAGAGCAGTCACTATTTTTACAACTTCCAGCTTTTATAACATTTTGAAAAGCTCCGATTGAGTGAGCATTATCTTCTAAAATAATCACACCATACTTTTCTCTTAAATCTTTTAGCTTTTGTTGGTTTAACATATTTCCTGAAAATGATACTCCATAAATCGCTTTTATATTAGGATTTTTTTGAAGCTCTTGTTCACATAAATCTAAGTCTATATTTCCATCTTCACAAATATCAACAAATAGTGGCTTTGCCCCTGCATAAATGATAGCATTTGAAGTAGCTAAAAAAGTGTTTGGAGTGGTAAGTACTAAATCTCCTTTTTTGAGAAGTGCCAAAGAAGCTAGATGAAGTGCTGCAGTTCCATTTGAAACTGCTATACAGTATGAAGAGCCTGTATAGTTACAAATCTCCTGCTCAAACTCTTTTGCTTTTGGACCAGTAGTAATTAGTGGTGCAGTCATAGCTTCACTTACTGCATCTATATCTTCTTTTGTTATAGTTTGCTTGCCGTAGGGGATATTATATTTCATAACTTTTTTTTAAAAACTCCTCACTACTTAGCCACCAATCATTTGTATCTGATGCATACTCAAATCCATCAGCTACTAGTTTTCCCTCTTCACCTATAGCATTTTTACTATAATCAGGTTTTGAAGTAAAAGTAATAGTAGGTTTTATCACATAGTGGTCTTCAAACTCTAAAGTTCTTAAACTATCTTCTCTGGTTATCATAGCTTCATGAAGTTTTTCACCAGGTCTTATACCTATCACTTTATATGGCTTACCTCCACTCATAGCAAGAGCCAAATCTGTCATCTTCATAGATGGGATTTTAGGAACAAAAATCTCCCCTCCATACATCCTCTCAAAGTTTTTTATCACAAAATCAACTCCCTCTTGAAGAGTTATCAAAAATCTTGTCATTCTATCATCTGTTATGGTTAGCTCTTTGTTTTGAGAGATTAGTTTTTTAAAATATGGCACAACTGAGCCCTTACTACCTATAACATTTCCATATCTCACAACTGAAAAAATAGTGTGTCTTGAACCTACTACATTGTTTGCAGCAGTAAAAAGTTTATCACTTGCTAGTTTTGTAGCTCCATACAGATTTATAGGATTTGCAGCTTTATCAGTTGATAGAGCTATTACTTTTTTCACTCCATTTTGGATGGCTGAATCTATCACAAACTCTGCTCCGTGGATATTTGTATTTATACACTCCATGGGATTGTACTCTGCTATATGTACATGCTTCATAGCAGCTGCATGGATAACATAATCAACATCCATCATAGCTTTGTTAAGTCTTTTAAAATCCCTAACATCTCCGACAAAATATCTCATACACGAATTGTTAAAAACCTGTTGCATTTCAAAATGCTTTTGCTCATCTCGTGAGTAGATTATGATTTTATTTGGTTTAAACCGTTGAAGCAAAGTTTTAGTAAACATTTGCCCAAAGCTACCTGTTCCACCAGTTATTAGTATGTTTTTGTTATTAAACATGGACTTCCAATTTAAATTAATTTTATTATTTAAGTATTATATCAGAATAGTTTTAATTTAATCAAAATCAAGATAAAATCCATCATGCCAAAAATAAACAATGAATCTTTTTACATAAATGCCCTAAAAAAACATGGACATACTCCAAAAGGACTAAACTGGAAAGACAAAAGAAGTCAAAATATCAGATTTGAAATCATCTTAGAGTTTTTAAAAGATAGGCTGCATCATGATACAAAAGTGATAGATGCTGGTTGTGGATTTGGGGATTTTTATCTTTATTCTAAAAAGCAAGGTTTCGAGTTTGAGTATATAGGTTATGATGTTTTACAAAAGTTTGCAAATATCACTGAGTCTCGGATAGGTAAAAAAGCATACAAAAAAGATATATTAAGTGATGAGCTTGATGAAGCTGATTATTATATAGCGAGTGGGAGTTTAAATATCCTGACCAAATTTGAAACATATCTTTTTATAAAAAGGTGTTTTGAACACTCTACAAAAGGTTTTGTTTTTAACTTTTTAGAAGGTGATGGTTTTGAGAAAAACTTTAATACTTTAGATAGAGATGAAGTTATATCGTATGCAAAAGAGCTTGGGGCTAAAGTAAGTGTGAAAGATGGTTATCTAAGTGGAGATGTGAGCCTATTTTTGGAGAGGGTTTAGCCAACTAGCTTCTTATCTCAAATCCATCATAAACTATCTCATCTTCATCAAGCTCTATTGTTTCATAAGTGATATTTTCTACCTTACTCAAAGGTGAACCATTTTGAAGTATCGCTAACATATCTTTTATCTGATCTTCCCAAAGATAGGCTACTACTTCTGCATCTCCATCAGATAAGTTTTTTATATATCCTTGTATCTGTCCGAGTGATGCCATCTGCATGATGCTTTTTCGATAAAACACTCCTTGCACCTTACCACTTACTAAAAATCTATAAGCTTTCAACAACTCTCCTTTTAAACTCTTCAAAATCTGGAAGACTTAACTCTCCCTCTCTCTGCTTTTTTCCCCACATTGGTTCAGGAAAGTGACTATCCTCTTCAAATCTAGCCATCACATGAAAGTGTACTAGAGGCATATAGTTACCAAATGAGGCGATATTTATCTTTGTAGGATTGTAGTATGATAGCATTTGTTTTTCTATCACATCTAAAACTCTCCAAATCTCCTCTTTTATATCACTATCACACTCACTAAACTCTTTATATGGTTTTTGAGTAAATATCTTTAGCCAAGGTATAGAGGATTTTTCAACTTCTATCTTTATCAAGTTATTTTCAAAAATCATCTACACTAAATCCAAAACTAGTGTTGGTGGACGACCTATGATTGCTTTGTTATCTTTTATGATTATCGGTCTCTCTATCAGTTTGTGATGCTTTACCATAGCCTCTATAAGCTTATCTTCACTCTCTTCGTTTTTCAAATCAAGCTCTTTATATATATCCTCTTTAACTCTCATGATTTCCCTAGCATTTATGCCAAGCATACTCAAAAGACTTTTTATATCATCTTTGCTTATCTCTTCATCAAGATACTTAAAAATTTCAACTTTAGCTCCGTTTTCTTCCAGCAGTGATAGTGCTTCTCTACTTTTTGAACATCTTGGATTGTGCCATATTTTTATACTCATTTTTTCTCCTTATTTATATTTTGTTAGCTAAAAAAAAGATTCCCATACCATAGTTTGTGGAGTGGTTATAGGTAGTTATAACTCTAAAGTTTTTTCCACCCATCCATATCTCTTGATAATTTTTAAATCTTAGTTTTAGAAGATATGCCCACCGATAAGGAAATCTTTTTAGTGCTCTTATACCTAACCTTTTTAGTTTGGAAACTCTATATCTTGATTTATAACTGCAGTAAAGTTTTGTAAAGTTTCTACCTCTAAAGTTTGTTTTAACAGCTACTACACTACCTTTTCTCCATCCATTTTTTCTAAGAAAGTTTGCGATACTACCTATAGCATCTTCGATATCCCAAGGGTTTCTTACTCCATCTTTGTTAAAATCAACACCATATTTTCTCTGTATTGATGGCATTTGCTGAACCACTCCCATAGCTCCAGCAAACGAACCAGTTAGAGAGAAAATATTTAGATTTTGCTCTCTTGAAAGTAAAAAAAGCTCTTTAAGTTCTCTATAAAAATATTTCTGCATACGATTTTTATAAAAAGCCAAAGTTGCTAAAGAGTCCAAAACACTATGATTGCCTGTGTATTTTCCAAATCTACTCTCAACTGCTAAAAAAGCAACTATGTAGTTTAAGTCAACATGATAGAGCCTTTGAGCCCTTGTCAAAGTGTGATAATACTTTCTTTTAAAAGCTCTAGCATCCTTTATCATACTAGAAGTTAAAATATGCCTTTTATATGTAACCCAAGTCGCACTTGTAGTTCCAGCTTTATATCTACCCACATATCTTTTAAGAGTACTTTCGTCTTTTTGGAAGTTTGATAACACACTCTGAACATACTCTCTATCAAAGTGATATTTTTTTACCATCATGTTGATAAAGGTTTGTGATTGATTTGTGTTGGCAAACAGCAGAGATGTAAAAAAAAGTATAGTGATTATTTGTTTCATCTACTTAACAATCACTCCATCATGATCTGCAAAAATCTCCATACCATCTTTAAAAACCACACCACCAAATCTAAGCTCTACCTCTCTTTGGGAAGGTGAGATTTTCTTACTCCTTTTTGGGCAAGTTCCAAGAGCTAAAAGCCCCACATCTATGTTTTTTGTGATATGAACATCTCTAACATATCCATTTATGATGATACCTTCCCAGCCATTTTTTTCAGCCATCAACATAAGATTTTCCCCAACAACTGCACAAAACTTAGACTCCACATCAACTACAGCAACTTTACCTTTTCCATCCTCTTTTAAAAGATCTATAAGTCCACGATTATCCTCATCAAGTTTGATAGTTACAACTTTTCCTCTAAATTTTTCTCTTTTACCATACTCTTTAAAAATATGCTCCAAAACTTGCACATCTTCATGATGTTCATCACACATATCTGCTGTGAAAAAGTTCATATTGTTTCCTTATCTCAAAATATACATTATTCTATCACAACATTTCAAAAAATCTCGCTAAAATAATGTAAAATTAATATAGAGTTAACAGTTATGAAAAAAGTAGTCATTGGAGTAGTTGGTAACGATGTTCATGTTGTAGCCAACAGACTTATAGATATATCACTAAATCAAAGAGGATTTGAGGTTTTTAACTTAGGGGTAAATACTTACTTAGAAGAGTTTATAGATGCAGCGATAGAGACAAGAGCTGATGTAGTGCTTATCTCTTCACTAAATGGAGAAGCAGAGGGATGGAGTAGGGATCTGCCACTTTTAAAATCAAAGTATAAACTTCATGATGCCCTTTTTGTTATAGGTGGAAACTTAGCAGTTGGAGAGGCAACAAGTGAGGAGATAATCCCTAAGTTCAAATCTTATGGATTTGATTTGGTTTTTCATCAAGTGGATCTGAATGAAGGTTTAGATGTTTTAGAGGAGATGTTATAGTGGATTTACTTCAAAGAGAGCGAGAAGCGATACTAAACAATGACTATGTAGAAAACTTTGATTTTGCAGAGGTGGAGGAGTTTATCAAAAATGCTTCCAAAGACCTTTTTATCTCTCATCACTTCAAAACTAAAAACAAACTTTTAGTCCAACCTCGTGGTGGTTTCCCAACCTATGAAAAAGTTTTTAAACTATACCAAGAGTTCAAAGATACGGGAGTTGATGTACTTCCACTAACCATAGACTCAAACACTAGACTAAATGACTATGCTACAAGCCAAAAGATGTTAAGACTCTCCGAAGAGAGTGATATGGATATGCTAAACGGCTATCCACTTGTAAACCATGGGTATAGAACAACAAGAAAGATGATGACTCACTATAACACCCCCATATCTCTAAGACATGGAACTCCAGATGCCAGACTTTTAGTCGAGATTGCACTTGCAAGTGGTATTTTTGAGATAGAGGGAGGACCTATCACCTATCTTTTGCCATACTCAAAAAACTTTCCACTTGATAAAGCCTTTTTGTACTGGAAGTATGTAGAAAAAGTCTGTGCAAAGTACTCAACCCTAAACGAGCCTATAAACAGAGAGTCTTTTGGACCTCTAAGTGCTACTTTGCAACTTCCTTCTATCGTGATAGTTATACAGCTTTTAGAGATGCTACTCTCACTAGAAGAGGGAGTAAAATCCTTTTCAGTAAGCTTTTCTCAAACAGGTACACTTCTGCAAGATATAGTGATGTCAAATGTCATAAAAAAACAAGCCAAAAAGTATGCTAAAGAGTTTGGGTTTGAAGATGCAACTATCAACTTAGTCTATCATCAATGGATGGGAGCTTTCCCAAGAGATAAATCTCATGCAGACTCACTCATTACGATGGGAGCAGTTATAGCAAAGCTAGTAGGAGCTGATAAAATCATCACAAAAACAAGAGCAGAAGCTTACGGAATCCCAACAAAAGAGGAAAATGGAGATGCAGTTTCAAAAGTCCAATACACCTTGCAAATCCTACAAGGCTTACCAAATATAACAGATAAGGAAGAGGAAGAAAATCTAACTCTTCAAGTAGATGAAATCATGCAAGCAGTATTCAACGACCCAGCTGACACTCTTTGGAGAAAAGTTTTTAACTCTATCAAAAATGGAATCATAGATATACCATTTTCACCACACATCATAAATAACAACAAAGTGATAACAGTTAGGGATAAAGATGGGCATATAAGAGTTTATGACAAAGGAAACTTACCACTCTCCAAAAGAAGTTTTGAGTTTGACAAAAACAAGATAGCTCTAAGCAAAGAAAAAAATACTCTTGTAAACAAAATCATAACAGACATAGGGATAATGCAATGAGTAAGTTATATGTAGATATAGGAAGCACTTATTTTAAAGTAAAAGATGGTGAAAATATAGAGCAATACTTTAGAAACTTTGATAGAAATATCCTAGATGATGTCAAACAAAAGTGTGCAAACAAGATAGAAAAGTACAAAAAAGAGGAGATTTTTATCTGTTCATCTGCAAATGGTGGACTTAGCACTCTTATCATAGGACTTACAAACTCGTACAGCCTAAAATATGCTACAAATATAGCCTACAACTCAGGGATAAATATCATAGATACTATCCTCTATCCAAACCTAAAAGAGTACTCTCTGCCAACTGAGCTTATAGATGTAGTGATAGTTGTAGGAGGGATTGATGATATAGAAAATGTTTTTGAAGATGACCTCTTTTCATATATAAATAACTTAAACTACTCAAACATACTCTATGCAGGAAGCGAAAAAGATGTTCCAAAGTTTGAAAAAAACATAAAAGATATAAAAATCCTACCAAATATCATAACAGATAAACTTCATGTAAACGAGAAGGAGTTAAAAGAGTATCTAACAAACCTATATCAAGCTGACATAGTAGGAAAAGAAGATATAAAAGACTTATATCAAATAACTTCAAACCAAATCTTCTCAACTCCATATATAGTAAATCAAACCTTGCCACTACTATCAGAAAAGTTTGGTGATGTAGTTGATCCTTTTATCTTGGTGGATATTGGTGGGGCGACTACTGATATACACTATAGTACTGATTTGGTAGATGATAACATGGTGCTTGAGGGTGGATATGATAGGTTGGTTTTTAAAAAGCTAGGAGTTTATAAATCAAGAGAGAGCTTAGTCTTTAGTGCAAAGAAAAATGAGTTTGTATATGAACTTTTAAACTTGTTAAATGTAACAGAAAACATACTAGAAGAACATTCTACTGAAGCGACAAAGTTTTTGATGAAGTTATCTATTTTTTTAGTACTTTTTAAAGTATCTTCCAAACATGATGAGTATATAAAACTAAAGCTAGATAGGCTTAAAAGTATAGTTTTTACAGGTGGGATTACAAAAATCTTAGAAAAAAGCGATATAGAAGAAGTGTTGGAGTTTTTGTATAAAAAGATATTTTCTCTAAACTCTGTGCCGTTGGTGGTTGTTGATACAAACTATGAGATTTGGACGGTAGGGAGGTCTTAGATGAGTGTAAATTGTATTAGAAATATTTTGGAGTATGCCGTAAGAAAAGAGTCAAGTAAAACAGCTTTGATTCATGGGGCAAATAGCATAACTTATGAAGAGCTTTTAAAAAAAGTAAATAAAGTTGCAAACTACCTTGAAAAACTAAACTTACCTCAAGGCTCAAGAGTAGGTATATACTCAAACAAATCTATCGAACAAGTCATAGCTATATTAGCGATACTTTCCACAAAGTTAACCCTTGTTCCTATCACAAGACTTTTAAAGAGTGAGCAGATAAAGTATATAGTTGATGACTGCTCTTTAAGTGCTATCATAACTGATGAGGCAAAGGTAGAAACTATCAAAGAGAGTGAGTTTGAGGGAAAAATCATCACTTTTGAGAGTAGTAGTGAGTATGATTCATTTTTTGAGATTTACAAGTATCATGAAGATAAATACACCTCAACTGTAAAGAGTTTTGATAATGCAGTTATAACCTACTCATTTGCATCATCTGGACTTCCAAAAGGGATAGTTATCACTCATAGAAATCTAACCGATGGTGCAAGAGTAGTTACAAGATACCTAAAACTAAATAGTGATGATGTGATAAGTGGAGTTTTGTCATTTGATTTGGATTATGGATTAAATCAAATCTTTTGCTCAGTGTACAACTTAGCAACTCTGTCTCTACACAAACTTATCTTACCAAGTGATTTTTTTAACCACCTTATAAAAGACAAAGTTACAGTCCTTCCACTTATGCCGATACATATAACAAAGATGTTTGATGAAGAGTCTCATAGAATACCAACCCCTGAGCAGTTAAAGGGTATAAAAACCATAACTTCATCAGGTGGAAAAGTAACCAACAAAATGATCTCAAATATAAAAAACTACTTCCAAAATGCCAACTTCTTCTCTATGCACGGACTTAGTGAAGCCTTTAGATCTGCCTATCTTGAGCCTGAACAGTTAAACATCAGACCAACCTCTATCGGAAAAGCTATCCCAGATGTAGAACTATATGTGATAAATGAAGATGGAGAAGAGTGTAAACCTAGAAAGGTAGGAGAATTAATCCACAGAGGAGCTTGTATCTACAAAGGTTACTGGAACTCAAAAGAGGATACCCAGCTTAGATTTAAGTCCATAAAGATTTTAGACAAAGTTTTAAACCTTGAAGGTGAACTAACAGATGAGATAGTAGTAGCTAGTGGGGATTATGTTTACAAAGATGAGGAAGGATATATCTACTTTGACTCAAGAAAAGATGACATGATAAAAACAAGAGGCTACAGAGTAAGCCCTCACCAAATAGAAAAAACAGTCTATGAGTACATAGATGAGGTAGAGTCTTGTGTAGTCTTTGGAGTGGAAAACGAACAGATAGAAGAGGAGATAGTCCTAGTTTATAGTGCAAATCAAAAATTACCAAAAAACGAGATACTTTTTGAACTAAAAAAACACCTGCCAGTTTATATGATTCCATCAATCATAGTCTATAAAAAAAGCTTACCACTTCACTATGGAAAGGTGGATAAAGCAGGGTTGAAGAGGGAGATTTTGAAACAGTAAATAAGACTAATTTAAAAAACAATAATATGATTTTTACTGATGTGTTTTTAGAGGAGTTACTTTTCCTCTAAAGCAAATCTCACAAGTGCACTTCCCCAAGTTAGCCCACCACCGAAAGTATCTAGTAGCATCAAGTTACCACTTTTTAGTTTTCCATTTTCATAACATTCATTTATAGCCATTGGAATTGAGGCTGCAGAGGTGTTTCCATACTTTTGAACTGTAAGAACTATCTTTTCTTTTGGGATTTTTAGTTTTCTTCCTACTGCATCTATGATTCTGAAATTTGCTTGATGAGGGATAAAGTAGTCTAAATCTTCACTAGTTATATTGTTTTCTTCTAATATCTCTTTTACATCATTTGTAAGAGTATTTACAGCTAGTTTGAAAGTTTCATTTCCTTTCATCTGTAAAAATTGAAGTTTGTTATCTATAGTATTTTGGTTACAAGGATTTTTACTTCCTCCTCCTGGTGTTACTAAAAAGTCTTGGAACTGGCCATCTGCAGAGGCTTTTACATCTATGATGGCTTTTGATTTATCATCTGTTGCTCCGATAACTGCTGCTCCTGCACCATCTCCGAAAAGGATACAAGTAGTTCTATCTGTATAATCTACTATAGAGCTAAGTTTTTCAGCTCCTATGATAAGAACATTTTTTTTCATACCAGACTCTATAAAAGATTTGGCTATATTTAGAGCATAGACAAAACCACTACAAGCTGCACTTATGTCAAATGCCATAACATCTTTGATGCCAAGTTTATCAGCTACAATACAAGCAGTTGAAGGCATACAGAAAAAATCAGGAGTGATAGTTGCTAAAACTATGGCATCTATCTCGCTTTTATCTATTCTAGCTCTTTGAATTGCTAATTTAGAAGCTTCTGTTGCAAGATCACTAGTAGCTTGATTGTCCTCAGCTATGAATCTGTTTTTTATACCTGTTCTTTGAGTTATCCACTCATCAGTTGTGTCAACTATCTTTTCAAGATCCAAATTTGTTAAAGCCTTTGGAGGAGTATAAGCTCCGATTGATTTAAATGATGCATACATATTTTATACTCCTCTTTGTGCTTTTATGATTTATATTTTTCGATATTTTCTTCGATATCTTTATTTATATCAGTTTTTACATAAGCTAAAGCTTGATAGATTGCATTTTTGATAGCGATTTTGTTACTCTTTCCATGACAAATGATAGTACACTTTTTCACTCCTAAAAGTGGTGCTCCACCATACTCTGCATAGTCAACTTGCTTTTTAAGAACTTTAAAAACTCTTCTCATCAAAAGTGCACCCGTAAGTGCTGTAGGGGATTTTTTAATATTTTGTTTGATTATCTTTGAGATTGAGCTTGCAACTCCCTCACTTGTTTTAAGCAAGATATTTCCAACAAAACCATCACAAGTAATAACATCGACATCACCCTTAAAGATATCACTTCCCTCTACATTTCCGATAAATTGTGGATAGGATTGTAGAAGTTTAAAAGTCTCTTTTGTAACTTCATTACCTTTTGAGTCCTCTTCACCGTTTGACAGAAGTCCAACTCTCGGATTTTCAACTTTTAAGACCTCTTTTACATAAGCTCCACCCATGATAGCAAACTCTACTAAGTGCTCAGCTTTACAATCAACATTTGCTCCAACATCTAAAACTAAACTTCGCCCACCCGTAGTAGCAGTTGGCATCAAAGTTGCGATAGCTGGACGAGAAACTCCTTTTATCCTACCTATTCTAAGAGTTGATAGGCTCATAGTTGCTCCACTATGTCCTGCACTTACAACACCGTCAGCTAATCCTTGCTTCACTAAGTCAACAGCTTTAAATATAGTTGATTCTTTTCTTTTTAGAACATCAGTAGCAGACTCGCTCATGTCAAAGACATCATCACACTCTACTATCTCTACTCTATCTCGAAATTTTTTGGGGATAAATGGTTCTATTTCATCTCTTTTACCTACTAAAATAACACCAAATTTCTCTTTGGTTTTCTTTAAGGCTAAAATAGTTCCTTCAACAACAGGTGAAGAGCCGAAGTCTCCACCCATTGCATCTATTGCAATTTTATACATGCTTAGCTGTTTGCTTTGTATTCACCAGTAGTTTTATTTATGTGGTGAGGCATTCTGTAAGTTCCATCAGCATCTTTTACAGGGTTCGCTAACTTTAGTTTATAGTGAGTTCTTCTTTTTGCTGCTCTAGTCTTACTCACTCGTCGCTTTGGTACTGCCATTTTCTACTCCTTAAAATTATTTTTACAATTTTTACAATAGTGATAATCACTTCTTATAGATTCTAACTCACTTCTAGCTACTTTATCAAAGTCCAAAAATGAGTCAAAACTCTCTATAACATCCATGTCATCACCATCATAAACTCCATCACTAACTAGTAGTTTTGAAGTTTCATTTACCATCAACTCAAAATTTTCTAAACAACCATCACATTCAAGCAACAGTTTTCCATCGGCTTTCAAGTTAATCTGGATCATATGTGAGGAAAGCTTTTTAAAATCTCCACTAAACTCAACACCATCTTTTTTTAAAGAAAAAGGTGTCAAAGTAGATGAAACTTTTCTAAACTCTACTCTCATAATCTATTATTACTCTTATAATATCTCGTCTTTGCTAAAAAAGAACTTTATCTCTCTATCAGCATTTTCAAGACTATCACTTCCGTGAACTGCATTTGCATCTATACTCTCAGCAAAATCAGCTCTGATAGTTCCCTTCTTGGCTTCTTTTGGATCAGTTGCACCCATAAGATCTCTGTTTTTAGCAACTGCATCTTCACCTTCAAGTGCCATAACAACAACTGGGCCACTAGTCATAAACTCTACAAGTTCACCAAAGAAAGGTCTCTCTTTGTGTACTTCATAAAACTCACCAGCTCTCTTTTCGTCAAGTTGGATTTTTTTCATCGCAGCGATTCTAAGTCCATTTGACTCAAATCTATCTATAATCTTACCAATAACACCTTTTTTAACAGCATCTGGTTTTATGATCGATAGTGTTTTTTTCATAATTTTCTCCGTCTATAATTTTAGGCTCGGAGTATAGCAAAAAAAATATAAAATAGGGTTTAAAGTTAAAAAGTTTTTAAAAGCTTTGGCTAATCCAAAAAAGGATTAGCCAAATGTTAAGAGATTCTAGTCTTCTACTACTGGTTGTCCAGCTTCTCCTCTACTATCACTTAGAGTTTGACCATCTTTAGCCTCTCCCCAAACGATACATCCTTCTGTAGGACATGCTTCAGCACAAGCTGGTTCATCATGATGACCTACACATTCAACACATTTATCTTCATAAACATAGTAAACCTCTTCACCTGTTGGATTATCCTCGTCATCAACGATAGCCTCAACTGGACACTCATCTATACAAGCACCACAGTTTATACATATATCAGTAATTACAACTGCCATAGTTTCTCCTTTTTTTAAATGGAACTGAAATTATATCATCCTAAATCTGAATTAAATATTAAAATAGCTTTTAATATCTTCAACTTTATCTAATTTTTCCCAACTAAACTCATCTTCAACTCTACCAAAGTGCCCATAAGATGCTGTTTTAAAGTATCTAGGTTTTAGTAAATCTAAACTTTCTATAATCCCCTTAGGAGTAAGTCTAAAAATCTCTCTTACCGAGCTTTCTAGCTTAGTTTCATCTACATTTGAACTTCCATGTGTATCTACATATATACTAACTGGCTCAACTACACCTATCGCATAAGCTAGTTGGATTGTTACTTTTTCACTCACTCCAGCAGCTACTAGATTTTTTGCGATATATCTTGCCATATAAGCTGCACTTCTATCTACTTTACTTGGATCTTTTCCACTAAAAGCTCCTCCACCATGAGGACAACTTCCTCCATAAGTATCAACTATAATCTTTCTTCCTGTAAGTCCTGCATCACCTTGAGGACCTCCAATAACAAATCTTCCTGTTGGGTTTATGTGATATTTTATGTTGTCTGTTATTATATCTGTTGGTAGATTTTTCTTTACTACCTCCTCTATAACTGCCTCTTTTAAATCCTCTTGAGAGATATTTTCTCCATGTTGAGTAGAAACTACTATAGTATCAACTTCAACTGGCTTTCCATCTACATACTTAACTGAGACTTGAGCTTTTCCATCAGGTCTTAAAAATGGTAAAGTTCCATTTTTTCTAACACTAGCTAGTGATAAAGTTAATTTATGAGCCAAAGTTATAGGTAAAGGCATCAAAACATCAGTTTCACGACAAGCATAACCAAACATCAATCCTTGATCTCCAGCTCCTATCTCACCATCAGCTTGATCAACTCCTTGATTTATATCTGGACTTTGTTCTCCTATACCATTTAAAACACCTGCACTTCTATAATCAAATCCAAACTGAGCATCTGTATATCCTATGCTTCTCACTACCTCTCTTGCTATATCTTGCATAGGTGCATAAGTAGTTGTTTTAAGTTCACCAGCTATTACACAAAAACCGTTTGAAAGCAAAGTTTCGCAAGCAACTCTTGCATTTGGGTCTCTCTCAATAATATAATCTAGTATCGCATCACTTATCTGATCAGCCATCTTATCTGGATGACCCTCTGTAACACTCTCACTGGTAAATAAATACTCATTTGTCATTATAAATAATCCTTAAATAAAATTTCATGTCTCGCATAATAGCTAATCTTTTTTTAAGAGTTTATTGGATAATATTTATCCCTAAATAATTTTTAAAAAGGAGTTACACAATATGTTAGTAACAAAAAAAGCACCAGATTTTACAGCAGCAACAGTTTTAGCTGATGGAAGTATAGTAGAAGATTTTAATCTTTATAAAAACTTTGGAGAAAAAGGAACAGTTTTGTTTTTCTATCCACTTGATTTTACATTTGTTTGTCCAAGCGAGATTATCGCATTTTCTCACAGAATAGAGGAGTTTTCAAAAAGAGGGATAAATGTTATCGGTGTTTCAGTTGATAGCCAGTTTTCTCACTTTGCATGGAGAGAAACTCCAGAAGCAGAGGGTGGTATAGGAAGAGTTAAGTATCCACTAGTAGCAGACCTAAATAAACAAATCTCTAAAGATTATGATGTACTACTTGATGGTGGTGTAGCTCTTAGAGGAAGTTTTCTAATAGATGCAGATGGAACTGTAAGACATGCAGTTATAAATGACCTTCCACTTGGAAGAAACATTGATGAGATGCTAAGAATGGTAGATACAATGCTATTTACAAATGAGCACGGAGAAGTTTGTCCTGCAGGTTGGCAACCAGGTGATGAAGGTATGAAACCAAACACTGATGGTGTTGCTGAGTATTTAAGTAAACATGCTAATGAGCTTTAATCAACTTTGAGAGGATAAAATCCTCTCAAAAATCACTCCTTATTTCTCTTGAGTTTCTAAATACTCCTCATAGTTTCCTCTAAAATCTATAAGCTTTCCGTCTTTTATCTCTAAGATTCTGTTTGCATAGACATCTATTAACTCTCTATCATGAGTTACTAAGATAACATTTCCACTGTATTCATGAAGAGCTTCTCCAAGGGCGATGATAGCTTCTAAGTCTAGGTGGTTGTCTGGTTCGTCTAGGATTAGCATATTTGCATCATCCATCATCATTTTACTTAGCATTAGTCTATGTTTTTCTCCACCACTTAGTGCATCAACTGCTTTTTCTTGCTCTTCTCCACGAAATAGCATACGACCAAGTGCTTTTCTGATGTCATCTATATGCCAATCTTTTGAAAAGCCTTGTATCCAATCATAAACTTTCATACTTCCTTTTACATGGTCAGTTGTATTTTGAGGAAAGTAAGTTGTATGTATAGTTTGTCCCCACTTTAGAGTTCCACTGTCTGGGTTTAAGTTCTCTGTGATGATTTCAAGAAGTGTTGATTTTCCTACACCATTTTGTCCAATAAGAGCTATCTTGTCTCCTTTTTCTATCTTGAAAGTAAAATCTTCAAAAACTTTGCCTTTATCATAAGATTTACTAAGTCCTTCACACTCAAAAACCTCTTGTCCTATCTCTCTGTTTGGCTTAAACATGATATGAGGATCTCTTCTAACTGAGATTTCTATCGCTTGAACATCTAGTTTATCAAGTCTTTTTTGTCTTGATGTTGCTTGTTTTGCTTTTGAAGCATTTGCACTAAATCTTTGGATAAATTTTTCAAGCTCATCTTTCTCTTTTAGCTTTTTGTTTCTCTCTACTTCTTGTTGTTTTTGAACTAGGGTTGATGCTATATACCAATCATCATAGTTTCCAGTGTATTCTCTAAGAGTTTTAAAGTCAAGGTCAAGGATGTGAGTTACTACTTGATTTAGAAAGTGTCTATCATGAGAGATAACTATCAAAGTACCTTCATGTCTTTTTAACTCATACTCTAGCCAAGTTATAGTCTCCATATCAAGGTTATTTGTCGGTTCATCTAGTAGTAAGATATCTGGTTTTGGGAAAAGTACTTGTGCTAGAAGAATTTTAAACTTATCTCCACCTGTTAGTGAACTCATAAGATCATCATGAGTTTCAACTGGAAAGCCTAAAGATGTCAAAAGCTTTTCTACAAATACTTCACTCTCATAAGTAGGGTCTTCCTCTGCACAAATGATTTCAAGTTCTGCTAAGCGATTGTTGATGGCATCATCTTCAAAATCACCTTCCATATAAAGCTTCTCTTTCTCTTTTTGAGCATCAAACAATCTTTTGTTACCATAAAGAACTGCATCTTTTAGGGAAAACTCTTCAAAAGCATACTGATTTTGCCCCAAAACTCCCATCTTTGAACTAGGTTGGATTTGTACTTCACCATCAGTTGCTTCAATCTCTCCTGATAGGATTTTTAAAAATGTACTCTTCCCTGCTCCATTTGCACCAATAAGTCCATATCTCTTTCCAGCATCGAATGAGTGAGAAACTTTCTCAAATAAAACTCTCTTACCATATCTTTGTGTTAGTCCTACTGTACTTAACATTTTATCCCCAATCTATGATTTTTTGGGATTATATCTTAAAATGATTAAGGCATCTGCATATTTGGCATATCAGGGTGAGATAACATCGCAAAACCAAATATAACAGCATATAAAGCTAAAATAATAACAAAAAAAAGCAATGTTGCTTTTGCCCAGTTTGACTTTGTTTTGTTTGTTTTTTTGTTAAAAGCCCAATAAGCTAAAAAGATAAAGTTTACTATAGGTATAGAAGTAACTATAATACTAAGCAACCAGTTTCCAACTGAAACCACACTATTTTCGTTTTCTTCTATAAAATCTTCTTGTTCCATCTCTTTCCTTTTATAAAATTTATGTCAGATTATATTACCATTTTCTTAGTTTAGTATGGCACTTCATACATTGTGCCATGACATCTTTTTCGACTCAATTAAAAAAAATAATCAGTGAAGTTGTAAGAAGTTTGGTTTTCATGAAAGCAACCTTATTATAATTTTTATTTATAATATAAACTGCTTTGTGATTAAGTTTTTCTTATATTTAAAATGTAACCTTGTGAAGAAATATTTTGTAAAAAATCTTTAGAAGTCTTTTCTCTAAATCTTTTTATAAATGTTCTAAGTCTTTCATCACTTACCTCATCATCCCAAAGTAATTCTTTTATATTTTGTTTTGATAAGACTTCTCCATCTAAAAGAGAGTTTAAAAAGATAGTTTCTTTTTTTGTTAGTTTTACAATAGTTTTATCTTTGTACAGTTTTTTATCAAAAAAGCTATAAGTAAAATTATCTTGAAATTTGAGTACTTTGGA
>JALVVR010000012.1 GCA_027023305.1 Campylobacterales bacterium
AATAGAAATACGGTAGGAACTATCGGAATATAAGCTTGTGGAGTGTCATGGAGTTTCTAGCGCTTGTTAGAAATCACGACACTATGAAGCAAGAAGCCCAATCTTCTTTAGAGATTGGGTAGTTCACAACTACTTCTAATAAGTCGTTTTAAATTGCTATTTAATGACTCAAAATCTTTACCATTAAGTGCCTCTATAATCTTATCTTCATTATCAAAACCTGAAAAGTTCATCTATACTAACCTCCAATCCCTTAGCCAACTTCTCAATATTTAGTAGCGTAATATTTCGTTCGCTTCTCTCTATCATACCTATATGAGTTCTATGAAGTCCTGATTTATGGGCTAGTTGCTCCTGTGAGAGGTTTTTAGATTTTCTTAGTTTGGAGATGTTTTTTCCAAATTTAGTTAATATATTACCTTGATTTTTCATTGATTATCTTTTTTGGTACTTATGATACATTTAGTATGTAAAATAGTCAACATACTAAACAAGGCATTTAAAAGTTAAGAGTAAGAGAATAAAAAGTATATTATATTTAGTATTATTAAAATTTGGGTAATATAGATTATTAGTTGAATTCATATTTTCTGAAAATTAGTTTAATAAATAATATTTTAAGAATGTTTGAGTACAATCCTCAAACTTAAAACACGAAGAAGGAAAAACGATGAAAAGAACATACCAACCACATAACACACCAAGAAAAAGAACTCACGGATTTAGAGTTAGAATGAAAACTAAAAACGGAAGAAGAGTTATAAAAGCAAGAAGAGCTAAAGGTAGAAAGAGATTAGCAGTATAAAAGGCTTCTCGCCACTAAAGACCGTAAAAGAGTTTAACTACTTATACAAAAACTCTAAGGTTTATCACACTAAGTTTTTTGTACTTTTTTATCTTCATGATAAAAACAAAAGATTTAGTGTTGTGGCATCTAAAAAAGTAGGCAATGCCGTAAAAAGAAACTTTGCAAAAAGAAGACTTAGAGCATTGTTTATCCAAAAAGAGTTTACAAAAGGCTCATTTGTTCTTGTTTCGAAAAAAGATATTTTGGAAGTTAGGTTTAGTAAGCTTCAGTATCTTTTTAAAAAATCTATAAAAGCACTTCAATGCGAAAACTAGCCCTATGGTTTTTAGCTATTTATCAAAAGTTTTTTACCCTATTAGGATATGGAAGTTGTAGATATTATCCAACTTGTTCAGAGTATGCAAAATGGCAATTTGAAAAAAATTCACTTATAAAGGCTACTTTTTTTACTTTCAAAAGAGTATTGACTTGTAATCAACTTTTTATAGGTGGTATTGACTACCCTATAATAAAATGTAATGAAAATAAAAATAAGCTCCAAAAAATAAGCATAAAAAAAATAAAAGTCAAGTACTGGTATGTTAAAAAAGAAAATAACAACTATTTTTTACTAAAATCTTTTGAAAATTAATAACTATTATAGTAAAATCGCTCAAATTTTATTATAAAGGGTTCGATTTGATTGATAATTTATCACAACAGCAAAGAATGATTTTGGCAGTTGTTCTTAGCATTATATTTTTTGTAGTGTATGATACATATTTTATGCCAAAGGCTAAGCTAAACCATGATGTAAACCAAACTACTACTTCAAGCAAAGTAACAAACAATTCTTCTACAAGTACAACAGCTCCAAAAGTAACAGGAGAAGTCTCTAAGAGTGTAGCAACTGCACCAGTAACAACGACTACTACGATAGTTACCGTAAACTCAAAAGATTTTAAAATTAACATTGATGAGTTTGGTAGGATAAGTAGCTATACACTTTTAGGAGATAAGTTTAAAACTAAAGATGGTGGATATACAAATGTTATAGATAAGAGCATGAAGTTAAAACCTTTAGAACTCAGATTTAGTGATACGGCGATAAATAGTGAAGCTTTTAAAAAGCCATATAAAAGTGAAACGGCTTTGGTTGAACTCAAAGATGAAGCAACAGTTAAACTTACACAAAAGCTTACAAACTTAACTGTAACAAAAATTATTACATTCAAAAAAGATGGAACTTACAAAGTTGAAGTTAAACTTTCAAAACCAGTTCAGTTTTTTATAACAAATGGTGAACATCCAGTTGCAGAAAAAAGTAAGTTTGTTTTCAACGGTGTTATAGTTGAAAAGAGTGATGATACTTTAGAAAAAGTATCAGATGGAAGTGCAAAAGAGACTTTAAGTATTCAAAATGCTAAATATCTTGCTTCAAACGACAAATATTATACAACAGTTTTTTATAACTTTAAAAATGGATTAAATGTTGTTGTAAGTGGAGATAAAGATAAAAACCCTATATCTTTTGTAAAAGCAAACAATAATATAACTTTAAATGGATATATAGGACCAAAAAGCTATGACAAATTAAAAGCTATAGACCCTCAGCTTACAAATGTTTTAGAATATGGATTTTTTACTTTTATATCAAAACCAATGTTTACATTTTTAAGATATATCCACTCAATAGTTGGTAACTGGGGTTGGACAATAGTTTTTGCTACTATTTTTATAAAACTGTTTTTATTTCCTCTTACATTTAAAGGTATGCTTTCTATGAATAAAATGAAAGAGTTAGCACCAATGATGAAAGATCTTAAAGAGAAGTATAAAGATGATAAACAAAAGTTAAATGCAAAGACTATGGAGCTTTACAAAAAACACGGAGCAAATCCTATGGGTGGATGTCTGCCTATGATATTGCAAATACCAGTATTTTTTGCTATTTATAGAGTTTTACTAAATGCTTTTGATCTCAAACAAGCTAGCTGGATACTTTGGTATAATGACCTCTCTGTTATGGATCCTTTCTATGTTTTACCTATTTTAATGGGTGCAACTATGTTTTGGCAACAACACATAACACCACAAAACTTTACTGATCCTATGCAAGCAAAAATTATGAAATTTTTACCACTTATATTTACATTTTTCTTTGTAACTTTTCCAGCTGGGCTTACACTTTACTGGTTTACAAACAACTTGTTTACAATAGCTCAACAATACTATGTAAATAGTATATTTGCTAAACAAAAAGTGGCAAAGGGGTAAAAGATGAGATTTATTGCATCCACTTTAGATGAAGCATATCAAAAAGCAGCAAAAGAGTTTAGTTGCTCAATAGTCGAGCTAGATATAGATGTAGTACAAAATCCAAGCTCAGGTTTTTTAGGAATGTTTTCTAAAGATGCTATCATAGAGGTATCAAGAAAAGGAGCTAAAAAAGAGCAACAAGAGGTTAAAAAGAGTAACTCAACAAATTCGGCTATTGAAAATGAGATAAAAAATAGCTTAGAAAAATTGCTCGATTCAAGTTGTTATAACCTAAATGTTATAGAAACAAATGTTGAAGATGAAAGTGTCTATATCAAAATAGATGGAGAAGATGCAGCTCTCATGATAGGAAAAGAGGGTTATAGATACAAAGCTATATCATATATCCTTCATAACTGGATAAAAATGAAGTATGATATGACTATCTCTCTTGAAATATCAGAGTTTTTGAAAAATCAAAAAGAAAATGTCATAAACTACCTTGATGGCATAAAACAAAGAGTTGAGGAGCAGGGAAGGGCTCAAACTAAACCACTAGATGGCATACTTGTAAAGATAGCTTTAGAAGAGCTAAGACGAGTGTATCCTGACATGTATGTTGCTATCAAAACTCTTAGAGATGGCAGAAAAGTTGTAGTGGTAAATGAGCATAGAAAATAACTTCTTAGATACTATTGTAGCAGTTGCCACTCCGACTGGAAGTGGTGGTATCTCTATTGTTAGACTTAGTGGAAAAGAATCTTTAGATATAGCAAAAAAGATAACTAAAAAAGATACTTTTATGCCAAGATTTGCTCATCTTGGTATGCTTCATGATAGTTGTGATGAACTTATAGATGAAGCGATAGTGATTTATTTTAAAAATCCTAACAGTTTTACTGGTGAAGATGTTGTAGAGTTTCAAACCCACGGTGGAGATATGGTAAGCTCTTTAATAGTAGATGAGTGCATAAAAAATGGTGCAAGATTAGCAAATCCTGGTGAGTTTAGTAAAAGAGCTTTTATAAATGATAAGATGGATTTAACAAAAGCTGAAGCCATATCTGCTTTAATAGATGCAAAAAGTAAAGATGCAGTTAAACTTCTATCCAAGCAGTTAAATGGAGAGTTAAAAGAGTTTGTTGATACTATCAGAGACCAACTTGTAGAAATACTAGCCTTTATAGAGGTAAATATTGACTATGCAGAGGAAGATTTACCAAAAGATTTAGAAGACCAAATCCTAAAAAAGCTTCATGATATAAGTCAAAAACTATCTCAAACCTTGCTTTCAAGCTCCCTTAGAGAGGGAATGATAGATGGATTTAAAATTTCCATCATAGGTAAGCCAAATGTAGGAAAAAGTACTATCCTAAACAGACTTCTAAGCTTTGATAGAGCGATAATCAGTGATATTGCAGGAACTACAAGAGATACTATCGAAGAGAGTCTAAGAGTAGGAACACATCTTGTAAAGATAGTTGACACTGCAGGGATTAGAGAGGGTAGGGAAGAGATAGAAAAAATTGGGATTGAAAGAAGTATCAAAAGCTCATATGAGAGTGATATAATCTTAGCTATATTTGACCTAAGCCGTCCATTAGATGATGAAGATGAAAAGATAATCTCTTTATTAGAAGAGTTAAAAGATAAAGATATTATTGTCATTTATAACAAAAGTGATAAAGATAGTGAAGTTTTTGATAAAACAAAACTAAGTGATTACAAAAGCTTACTTTTTAGTAAAGAGCATTCGATAGAAGAAATAGTTGAAAATATAAAAACTATATTAGATAAACAAAATTATGATGATGGATTAGTTCTTATATCTAAAAGACAAGTAGATGCTGTAAAAGTTGCAAATGATGCCATAAAAGAGTCTATGTCAAACTTAGAAATAGAAGAGTTAGAACTCTTTGCTTACAATATAAATGATGCGATAACTGCTATCTCATCTATTACAAAAAGTTTCGATAGAGATGAAATACTTGATAAAATGTTTGGTAATTTTTGTTTAGGAAAGTAAACTCAGGGAAAACTCCCTAAGTTTTAATCTTAACTTAATGCAGATGGGTCAAAGTTTGGTATAACTATAGTTTGACCTGGATAGATTTTATCAGCATCTTTTATTACCTCTTTATTTGCTGCGACTATGTCTGTGTATTTTGCACCATTTTTGTAGTACATTTGGGCTACTTTCCAAAGAGTATCACCTTTTTGGATAACATAAAGAGTTTCCTCTTTTGCATTTGTAAGATCACTTGTATCAACTTGACTAACACCTTCAACATTTCCAGCTATAAGTGCTACTTTTGCTGCAGTCTCACTATCTACTGCATCGCCTTTGACTTTTACACTGTCTCCGTTAACCTCAACTTCTAGTCCTTCAACTGGTGTACCATCAAAACTACTCTCAATCTCACTTTTTATAGCTTCATTGTCATCACCTTGCCCTAAAAGCTTCTTTCCTGCATCTTTGATAAAATCAAAAAATCCCATATCTTCTCCTTTGTTGATTTGAGTTTTAATTATACAATTTTTAGTTTAGGGTAGGGTGATTTTTATAAACTAATTTAGCAATTATAAACATTATTAAGTAAGCTAAAAGCATAGTAACTATAGTATGAGATAAAAAATGATCACCTATAAACATCTTATAAAGTCCCATAGACCATCCTACAAAAAGACCTAAACTTAGGGCTAAAAGCTTGTTTTTTCTACTTTTAAACAAAAAAAACAGAGCCATTAAAGCAAATCCACCACTAGCATGACCAGCTGGCCAACATCTAACATGCTTGCATTTTAAGGGAGAGTTTTTAGGGTAGGGGGTTAAAATCTTTATATCTGGATACTCTCCTCCATAAATTTTTAAGTTATTTGGACAAGGAGTATTTGTTACTTTTTTAAGTCCTCCAACAACCAAAGGAATAAAAATAAATGATAAAACAACAATCAATAATCCTTTTTTATATGGTTTAAACATAGGTTTGTTTCTTAAAAACAGAAGTATAAATAAAAGTGATAAACCAAAAATTATCAAAACTTTTTTGATACCACTATAAAAAAGTATATGTAAAAGTTTGTTATTTTCATCAACTAACCACTTATGAGTTTGAAAGTTATAAAAAAGATTTTCAACTATTAAATCTAAATTGGTAAATTGAAAGAGGACTATTGTAACTATTAAAAGTAATACAGCTAATAAAATATGCCTATTATAGTTCATTTAATTCCTTTTGGTTAACATAATATAAATTCTCTTGAAAAATATATGAGTAGGGCAGTTCTATGGAAGAACTATCCCTCTTATCATAAAATATATCGCGGCAGCTAAAAGTGCAGCAGCAGGTACAGTGATAATCCAAGCAGCTACTATCTTTTTAACAGCTTCTCTTTTTACATATTGTTCTTTCTTTGCTTTTTTAAAGTCTTTCTTTTCTACTTTTACTTTGCCCTCTAACTCATCTATACTAGAGTATAAAGATGCTATCATTTTATAATCAGCTTTTGATTTTTCATCCTTTACTTGCAAAGCTTTTAACTCTTTTGTAGCTTTGTTTAATTTACTTTTATCACTTTTTAGTGCTTCTTCTACCTCTTTGAGCCAATTAGTTTCATCTTTACTCATCCACTCTCTTAAAAACCCTACTCCAAAAACTCCTCCTATCGCGATATGAGTTGAGCTTACAGGAAGTCCAAGTTGAGAAGCTATGATAACAGTTATAGCTGCTGCCATAGCGATAGAAAATGCTCTCATTTGATCTAACTCTGTTATTTCACTACCAACTGTTTTGATAAGCTTTGGTCCGTATAGTGCTAGTCCTACTGCGATTCCTAGTCCACCCACTGCCATAACCCATAAAGGAATACCAGCTTTTGTACTTATACCTCCATTTACAATAGCATCATTTATACCTGCCAATGGTCCAACAGCATTTGCAACATCATTTGCTCCATGAGCAAAGCTTAAAAGTGCAGCTGAAAAGATAAGTGGTATAGTAAAAAGTGTATTTACCCCTACTCTGGAATTTTCTAACTTACGAGCTGATTTTGCAACCATAGGTTTTATGATTAAGTAAGCTGCTACTGCTACTACAAGTCCTATCACTAAAGCAGTTGGAAAGTTTAGTTTTATCAAGTGTTTTAGTCCTTTTAAAACTATATATGTAGCAAAAGCCCAAGTCATGATAGCTATAAGAAATGGAACTTGTTTTTTAGCAGCTTTTATCTGATCATCTTGATATACAATCTTTTTCTTTATAACAAAAAGAAAAGAAGCTGCAATAGCACCACCTAAAAGAGGTGAAATAATCCAACTAGCAACAATCTTACCCATAGTTGCCCAGTTTACTATATTAAACCCTGCTATCGCAATACCAGCTCCCATAACTCCACCAACAATAGAGTGAGTTGTAGAAACTGGTGCTCCAACAGAAGTAGCAAAGTTTAACCAAAGTGCAGCAGCTAAAAGTGCAGCTGTCATCGCCCAAATAAATGTTTGAGGATCTGTTATCATGGCAGGATCTATGATACCTTTTTTGATGGTTTTTACTACATCTCCACCTGCTATCAAAGCTCCACTTGCCTCAAAAATAGCAGCTATTATGATAGCACCCATCATGCTTAAAGCTCCACTTCCTACGGCTGGACCTACATTGTTAGCAACATCATTTGCTCCTATATTCATAGCCATATAAGCACCAAATATAGCTCCGATAATCAAAAAAGTGTTATTTTCAATACTACCTTTTGTTGCTATTATCCAAAGATATACTGCTACCAAAAATAGCAAAGCAATCATAGCTCTAGCAAAACTAGTCTGTGTTGATTTTGTTCCACCTTTGTTAAAAGTTTTTAAATCCATACCATTCTCCATTATAAGTTATCTTAAGTATATGATAGTTAAAATTACAAAATGATTAGATTTATAACTATTTTATCACTTTTAATTGTTTTTAATGGCTGTGCTATTAAGTATAAGAATGTACAGTCTAGTTATCATGATGATAGTGTGCAAAAACTAAGCAGAGAGATTGCCTCACTCTCCCCTACTATAGATAAAAAAGAAGCATTAGATATAGCTCTGTTTTCAACCTCCTATACTAAAAGATTAGCTAATAGTTATCATCTAGTAGGATTTCCAAAGTTTCAAAACTTTCTTATAAATATAGGTATAAAGAAAAAAGGTTACTGCTACAACTATGCAAATGACTTAGCATCTGCCCTACTCCACCGAGGATATAAGACTGTATCTATATATAGAGCAGCCCACAAAAGATTTACATACTTTGAGCATAATTGTGTTGTCATAACTCCAAAAGAGAGAAATGATATAGGAGTCATTCTTGATGGTTGGCGACATGCTGGAACACTTTATTTTGACTATATGAAGAGTGATAGAAAACACTACAACTGGAAGATTTTTCAGAAAATACAGTAGTTTAACCATTATTTAGCTAAAATCGCGAAAAATTACGATTTATGGAGCGATAAAAAATGGATTATAAAGATACGATTCTACTTCCAAAAACAGCCTTTCCTATGCGAGGAAACCTACCACAAAATGAGCCAAAAAGATACAAAGATTGGTTTGAAACAAAAGATGTTTATAAAAAGATGATAAAAAAAAGAGAAAATGCAGAGGAGAGCTTTACTCTTCATGATGGTCCTCCTTATGCAAATGGACATATCCACATAGGTCATGCACTAAACAAAGTACTTAAAGATATAGTTGTAAAGTATAACTATTTTCAAGGCAAATCTGTTAGATTTACTCCAGGATGGGATTGTCATGGACTCCCAATAGAGCAACAAGTAGAGAAAAAATTAGGAACTGCCAAGAAAGAGGCACTAGAGAAAACAAAGATAAGAGAGCTATGTCGTGAACATGCTAAAAAGTTTGTAAAAATCCAAAGCGATGAGTTTAAATCTTTGGGTGTTGTAGCTGATTTTGAAAATCCATATCTAACTATGAAGTTTGCTTTTGAAGCTGATATATATAAAACTCTTTGTGCTATCGCGAAAAAAGGATACTTAGTAGAGAGAAGTAAGCCTGTTTACTGGTCATGGGCAGCTAAAACTGCACTAGCAGAAGCAGAGGTTGAGTATGAGGACAAAGAGGACTTTTCTATATATGTTGCATTTGATTTAGATGAAGATGCAAAGAAGAAGTTTGGAAGTGATGCAAAAGTAGTTATATGGACTACTACACCTTGGACCTTACCAGCAAATATGGGTATAAGTTTTAATCCAGAGGCTGATTATGTACTAACAAGTGATGGATATATAGTTGCAAAATACTTGTTTGGAAGCTTGAAAGAGAGCGAAGTTATAAAAGGAGATATAGTAAAAACTTTTAAAGCTGAACTTTTAGAAAACACTCATGCTTTAAACCCACTAAATGGAAGAAAATCACTTCTGATGTTAGGAGACCATGTTACAATGGATGGGGGAACTGGTTGTGTTCATACAGCTCCAGGACATGGTGAGGATGATTATAGAGTTGGACTAAAGTACAACCTTGAAGTTATCATGCCAGTAGATGAAAGTGGATTGTATGACCAAACAGTAGTAAGAGAAAAACTACTTCCAAACCCTGACGAGTTTGTAGGTGAGCATATCTTTAGATCAAATGAAAAGATACTAGAGCTTTTAGGTGATTCACTTTTAAGTGTAACAAAGTTTAGACACTCATATCCATTTTGTTGGAGAACTCACAAGCCTGTAATATATAGAGCTACAAAACAGTGGTTTATCACTATGGAAGGGCTTAAGAGTGATGCTTTAAAAGAGTTAGATGGTGTAAAATTTTACCCAGAAGTTGGAAGAAATCGTATCACTTCGATGATCGAAAACAGACCTGATTGGTGTATCTCAAGACAGAGAGATTGGGGAGTTCCGATAGCATTTTTTAGAGATAAAACAAGTGGAGAGATTATCTTAGATGATGAAGTACTTGACAACTTAGTAGAAGTTTTTAAAAATGAAGGTGCTGATGCTTGGTGGGCAAAAGATATCTCTGCCCTACTTCCAAAAAACTCTAACTATGATGCAAACAACTTAGAAAAAGTTATGGATATCTTAGATGTTTGGTTTGATAGTGGAAGCACTTGGAATGCTGTTTTAAACAATAAAGATGAGTATGATGCAGGAGATTATCCAGCTGATTTATATCTTGAAGGTAGTGACCAGCATCGTGGTTGGTTTCAAAGCTCACTTTTAGTAAGCACTGCAGTTGAGGGCATATCACCATATAAAAACATACTAACTCACGGTTTTACTGTTGATAAAAATGGTGAAAAGATGAGTAAATCAAAAGGAAATGTAGTAGCTCCACTTGATATATCTAAAAAGTATGGAACAGAGATAGTTAGACTTTGGGTTGGTATGAGCGATTATAAAAATGACCTAAAAGTTGGTGATGACATACTAAAACAGATAAGCGAACAGTATAGAAAAACAAGAAATACTATAAGATTTTTACTAGCAAATGTTGATGATTTAGATACTGTCATGAGTGTTGATGAGTTAGGAAGTGTTGATAAGTGGATTTTAGCAAAAGCCAAGAGTGTTTTTGATGAAGCTATAAAAGACTTTAACGAGTATGACTTCTCTAAAGGACTTTCAAAGATAAATCACTTCATAACAGTTGAACTTAGTGGAATCTATATGGATATCTCAAAAGATAGACTCTACTGTAATTCTATAGATGATAAAAAAAGAAGAGCAGCTCAGACCGTAATGGCTATGATAACTTCGAAACTTTTCGCCCTACTCTCTCCTGTTTTAACCTATACAGTTGATGAAGCACTAGAGTTTACTCCAAAGGCTGTAAAAGCTGATATAGAGGATGTTTTTGACTTAGTTTATACTCCTTTGAAAAGTGTTGAGAGTGATTTTAATGAAGAGTTTATGATAACTAGTAGAGAAAAGTTTTTTGAGATAGTAGATAGACTAAAAAAAGAAAAGCTTATAAAAACAACACTTGAACTTGTAATTCAAACTAAGAGTGAAAAAATCCACTCCCTTGATTCACAAGATAAAGAGGATTGGTTTATGGTAAGTAAAGTGATTTATCATGATGAAGAAAATGAGCTTGATAGCTTTGATATAGATGGTGAGAGTTTTAAAATCTTAAAAGCCTCAAAAGCAAAATGCCCTAGATGTTGGAAACAAAGAAGCAGTGATGAAGGAACTCTTTGTAAAAGATGTCAAGAGGTTTTAAATGTATGATTTGTCACAACCAGTTGAGTTAAATTTTATACTTAAAAGTATCGCAGTTATTTTAGTTTTAACTGCGATATTCGCTTTTTTGGTTAAACTTAAAAAGCCTAGTTCTTAACTGCTGATGCCAAATCCCACATAGGCATAAAAATACCAAGTGCTAACATCAAAACCATACCTGCTATAAAACCTATCAAGATTGGTTCTATATAACTAGATAGATTGTCTATTATATTGTTAAACTTCTCTTTATAATAATCACTTACTTTTTCAAGCATAGCATCAAGTGCACCACCTGCTTCTCCTGCTTTTATCATTTGGATTAACATTCCCTCAAACAGTTTTGTTTCCTTGAAAGCATCTGTTAGACTAGCACCTCTACCAACTTGAGTTTTTACTATTGAAAGTTTCTCTTTTATATTTTCATTATCTATTGTTAAAACTGCAGTATCAAGTGCATCAGCTATAGGAATACCCGCTCTTACAAGTTCTGTAAATATTAGCATAAATCTACTCATGGATGCATAAAAAATAAGATTTCCGATCAGATAAATCTTTAGAAAGTATTCATCTGCTTTGGTTTTATATTCATCGCTATTTTTATACATATGTTTGTGATACATTACTATAGCGATTAACCCTCCTAAGATAAAGAGTCCATAATTGTTAATAGCATGTTCGCAGTCTATCAAAATAACAGTAGGAATTGGGAGATTTGCACCTAGTTTTTTAAAAATATCTTCAAACTGAGGTACAACATAAACCATCAAAATAGTAAATGCAACTGCTATAGCTCCAATAACGGTTATAGGGTATCTAAGAGCAGATTTTAACTTTTTAGAGTTTCCAACCATCTCTTCAAGGATATCACCTAGTTTACTAAAAGATTCACTGATATTTCCTGTACTCTCTCCTAGCTCAACCATAGCAACTGTAACATCACCTACTTGATACTGAAACTTTGAAAGTGCCTCTGTTAAACTTTTACCAGAGTTCAAATCCTCATCAACTGATTTAAAAATCTCTTTAAGTTGAGGATCAACTGTTGATTTTGTTACCTCAATGATACTATCATGGATACTAATTCCTGCATTTGTCATAACTGCTAACTGCCTTATTGCAGATACCAAAAACTCTACATTTACTTTTTTTTGAGATATTTTTCCAAAATATTTCTCTTTTAAGTCATTTATCTGTACATCTATTGGAGGGGTAGTCTCTTTTATCTTTAGTATAGTTGACCCACTAAATCTTGATTTTGCTAAATTTATAGCATCTCTTCTTGATATAGCTTTTATCAAGGATTTATCTCTTTTCCCATCTTTAAAATAATTTACTTCATAATAATTTATCATGATTTTGCCACCCTATATGCTTCTTCTATTGTTGTTCGTCCTTTACTTGCTCTTATTGCTGCATCTGCGAACATATTTATAAATCCATTTTCCAGAGCATATGATAAAATTTTCTCTTTACTCTCACCTCGTGCTATCATACTTTGGATATTTTCATCTATCACTAAAACTTCACTTACCATCTCTCTTCCCATATATCCACTATCCATACATTTTTCACATCCTTTTGCTTTATAAAATTGATAACCACTCTCTGGTATATAAGGCTCTACATCTTTCATGACATCATCTGGAAGTGTTATCTTGGATTTACAAAATGGGCAGAGTTTTCTAACTAATCTTTGAGCTTGGATAGCCACAAGTGCTCCACTCACTAAATAAGCTTCTATACCCATATCTACTATTCTTGTAACTGCACTAACTGCATCATTTGTATGAAGAGTAGATAAAACTAAGTGTCCAGTCAAAGATGCTTCAACTGCTATCTTTAAAGTCTCTCTATCTCTAACCTCACCTATCATGATGATATCTGGATCTTGTCTTAAGATACTTTTTAAAGCACTAGCAAAGGTTAGATTTGCTTTTTGATTTACTTGTACTTGTTGGATTAGATTCATTTGATACTCAACTGGATCTTCAACTGTTATGATTTTTGTTTGTACATTTTTTATTGCATTTAACCCTGCATACAAAGTTGTTGTCTTTCCACTTCCAGTAGGTCCAGTTACAAATATAATTCCATATGGAGCATCCATAGAGCTTCTAAACTTTTTATAATTTGTAGGATGCATACCAAGCTCTTCGAGTTTAATCATGATTTTAGACTTATCCAAAATCCTCATGACTATACTCTCTCCTGTCATGATAGGAAGAGTAGAGATCCTAAAATCATAGTTTTTATCCATAATAACTGAGGAAAACCTACCATCTTGTGGCTTCCTCTTTTCTGCTATATCAAGATTTGCTAAAAGTTTTATACGAGAGCCTAGAGGTGGATATATATCTTTATCAAAAACAAATATCTCTTTAAGCATCCCATCTATTCTAGCTCGAATGATACAACTGTTTTCAGTAGGCTCTATATGTATATCACTACTTCCAGTAACTATAGCACTTTTTAAGATAAGCTCTATTAGTTTTAGTATTCCTGAACTTTCTCCTAAACTTTCATTTGCTCCACTTTTAAACTCTTCTCTAATCTCATTTATAAGATCTTTTACACTTTCATTTTTTTCTATATTGTGAAAATGTTTTTCAATCTGTTCAGGGTTTGCTAACGATATCTTTATAAGTTTATTTTTTGCAAAGCGATTTAGGGCATCTCTAACTGCTAAATCACTAGGATCTTTTAATGCAAAGTAGATATTTAAATCATCCTCTTTATATGGAAGAGCCCCTAATTTTTCTAGTTTTTCATATCCAAGTTTAGCTGCTATTTGATAATTTACATCTATATTGTAAAGATCTACATACTCTGTGCCAGTTGATGCAGAGTATTGGTTTAAAAAACTGTGTAAATCTATTGATTTAAACTCACTATATACATCACTAAGAGTTAAAATACCATTTTTTATAGCCTCTATAAATAAAAGTATAAGTGTACTGCTATTTACAATTTTATTATCTATTAAAATAGTTCCTATATCATCATCACTCTCTTTAAATTGAGTTATTATAGTTTTATAAACTACCTCATTGATAATTTTATTTTGCAGTAAAAAATCAATTAGTGATATACTTTCTTTCTCTATCATGAAGATATCCTACTTAATAATTTAGTAACTTTTTTAGAGTTATAAACTCTCTGGTATGATTTTAGTGCCATTTTTGCTACCTTTTTATCACCTAATTTTAGTTTTGCTTTAGCAAAAAGTATCCAACTACTATCATCTTTTTTGTTTAACTCATTTGCTATCATAGACCATTTTAGAGCTTTTTTATATCTCTTACTTGTATAAAAAAGTCTTGATAGCTTTAGAGCAATCTTATAGTCATTTGTTTTTAAAAAACTATTTTTTAACTTTTTAAAAACAAATAACTTGTCTCTCTTTTTTTTTGTTGGTTTTTCTATCTTATTAGAAGTTATCAAAACCTTATTTTTAAAAACTTTTATCTTTTTTACTTTAGGAACAGGTATAGGTAGCTTAATCTCTTTTTCTACTACAACTACCTTAGCCTTACTTATCTCTTTTTTAAAATCAAAGTTACTTATATCACACTCAATACTACTTAACTTTAGTAGAAAATTTGAGTTTATTTCACTTTGAACTTCACTTTTAAAAGATACAAAGTTTAAAATATATAAAGCAATAGCTATCAAGGACAAAATAGCTGAAAACTCTACATAAAACTTAGTATCTTTCATTTTCTACTCTTCAAAACTATCTTTGTAACCAAGAGTTTTTAGAGAAACTTGGTTTGAAAAGTTTATGATATGAGGAGTTATTATGATAACTAACTCATCTTTTACATCTGTCTTTACATCATGTCTAAAAGCTTTTCCTAAAAGAGGAATATTTCCTAAAACAGGTACTTTACTCTCTCCATCACTTTTAGTACTAGTAATAAGTCCACCAAGGATTACTCTCTGACCATCTTTTACTTTTACAACTGCCGACATCTGTTGTTTTTTAAGATCAGGTGGCATGTTTCTTGTTGCACCACTTGTACCTGAAGTCATGTTACTACTAACTGAACTTATAGATGGATTTAACTTTAGTATTATTTCATTGTTATCTGTAATCTCTGGAGTTATATCAAGAAGAACTCCTGCAAAAACACTTTTTACAACTTCATTTTGACCTGTGCTACTTCCACCTGAACTTACATTTGAAACTGATTGAAGTATCTTGTAGTATAGTTGATCACCTGAGCTAAATATTGCTGGTTGGTTGTTTAAAGTGGTTACTTTAGGATTTGACATACTACTTACATTTCCTTGAGAGTGTAAAAAGTTTAAAATATTTTGAATACTTACAGATCCACTAACTCTAAAAAAACTACCTTTACCACTTGTTCCACCAAGTTCACTAATATGATTTTCTTCAATTGTTTTAATATTATTGGATTTTAAACCCTCATAATTTAAACTAACATTTTGCAACTTATAAATCTGAGACCAATCAATACCAGTACTTTTTGAGTTGTTTAATCTAACAGATAAAATCTTTACATCTATCATAACTTGTCTATGTAGTCTTCTCATCATCTCATCAAGATATGAACCTACTCTTTTTACTTGTGAAGTAGTTCCACTTACTGTGATAAGTCCAGCTTCTTTGTTTATGATAGGTTTTGGAGCTTTAAACTTATCTAGAGGAGAGTTGGTTATCTGTGAGATCTCTTTTTGGATTGTATTCCAAAACTGAAAGTTATCGCTAGAAGTTATAGTTGCACCTGTTGTTTTACTGCCAGATGTTGATGTTGAATTAGCAGTAGAATCTTTACCTTCTGTATTTGAAGTTGCATTATTACTATCACCAGTGTCACCATTCATAGAAATATCAGTATTTGATGAACCTTTTCTCTCACTATTTACATAGTCGATTTTAAAAGTTCTTGTTATTAGTCCACCTATTTTTAAAACATGATTTTCATACTTATATCTTAAACCTTTTGAACTGATAAGAAGTGAAAATATATTTTTTAACTTCATATTTTTTATATTTATACCATAAAGTTTCTCATTTAGTTTACTGTTTGCAACTGAATCAAGTGAAATCATACTAAAGGCACACTCTCCACTTAGTTGATTTAGTATCTCATAAGTTGAAACTTTAGCATTTACTTTGATATTAAAAGTTCTATAATCACAACTTTTTGCCTCTAAACTTACAGCCAGTCCAAATAAAAAAGTGAGTACAAAAAGTACCTTTTTTATACTACTTGATTGAAATATTTGCATTTTTTTTCCTTATTGTTAATTTTTCTCTTCCTGAAACAGTTTTTAACCATACATGATTACCAGCTATACTCACTATCTTTTTATCTCCAATACTTTGATAAAGTGAGTACCATTTACCACTTATCATAGCTCTTTTGTTAAAGATGGCTTCCAGGATTAAACTATTTGTTTTTTTAGTAGCAATTTTAGTGCCACTTTTATTTTTATCTGTTTTTTTCTTTTTGATGATTAAAAATGGTTCTACAACTTTTGCTATCTCCTTCTCATCAAGCCCTACTCTTTTTTGAGAAATTTTTTCAAACATTTCTTGATACTCTTTTATAAGATTTGCTTTGTTTGAAATATTTTCAGAACTGTTTTGATCAACATTTGCAAATAAACTTAGATTTAAAAGTGTTGATATTAAGATTAATTTTTTCATATTAATACTTCATCCCCCATACTGAAATTTTAAAGTAACTAGTTAGCTTAGAACCTGGTTTTGATATATTTAAATCACTTACATCTACTACTAACTTGCTTTCTTCAATCTTGTTTAAAAACTTCATCATTGATTTATAATCAGACTTTGTTTTAACCTCTAAAGTTACAACTTGTGAAACTTTTTTAAATGTTGGTTTATAAAACTTATTTGTAATCTCTTTTATCTCTAAACCATATTTTTTAGCTAAACAAGAGATATTATCTACAAATTTAGCCCAATTTTCATCGTTAAAAAGTAGATATGATAGTTCACTCAAAGTATTGTCAACATAACTTATCTTATACAAGTTGTCATCATACTCACCAATTTTTTCTTTAACACTATTTTTTAGAGCAACAAGTCTTACATTTGAGTTTGCTGTAAGATAGATTTGCTTCTGATTTACCTCATTTTGCATAGAAGTCATCTTGTTGTATGAACTATCTCTAGAGCTTTGCACAACTGGATATACAAATTGATATACAAGAAAAAATACTAAAGAAAACCCCATTATATACATAATCTTCTGCTCTCCAGGCTTTTTTTGTTGAAAAAAGCTATCTATTTTTTTTAAAATAGTCTCTTTATTTGAAGTTTGCATTTATATCCACCTTTACTAAACTTTGATAAAATGACTTATTGTCATCCTTTTTTATTAGATTTGTTCCAACACTGTATTTTTGATTTTGTGATATATCCTTGATAAACTCTGTTATCTTTTTATCTTTATCACTTCTAACGGTTATTTTAAATTCATCCTCATGATTTGTAACTCTCACAACTTTTGAATTGTGTCTATTTACTTTTTTAAACAAATCATTAAGAGTTTTAACCTTCATGTTGTAGGCTACTTTTTTATTGTATATCTCTTTTAAAAGTTTTGTTCTAAAGGCCAACTCTTTGTTTTTGACTTTTAGTTTTTCTTCAACTGATTTTTTTTCTTCTAAAACTTTTGTAAACTCACTCTTCATCTTTTTAACTCTACTTGATAAATTAATATCTTCTTGTCCTAATTTATTATATTTAAAATCAAATGCTTGTTTTTCAACAAGAAGATAAGCAGGGTATAAAAGTGAAATAGCTATCCCTGCAGCAATATATTTTGTTAAAATTCCACTAGGAGTTGTTAAAAATGGAGGTTCTTTTTTATATATAGAGATATTAAACTCTTCATCATTAGTCTCTAAATAGTATTTAGCATTTATTGTCATTAAGTGAATTAATGGATCTATATCAATTTCAGAAGTATTTTTTGAGGTTTTTACATAAAATTCACTACTCGGGATTGATGTATAGCTTTCACAAAACTCACTAAGACCTTTTATATTTCCAATCTTTGAACTTAGATAAATTTGATTTATACTTTCTATATTACTTGATCTTTTTGCAAAAATTAATATATCATTTATATAGTTAAAAAGTTCACCAAATATTTTCATCAAATGTTTTTGTAAAACTTGATCAGGAACTTTCAATCCCTGTTGCTTTAACATACCAAAAAACTCTTTTTCATCTACATGCTGGGTAATACTCTTTGCAAACTCTTCGCTAAGTTTTTTTAGAGAGTGAGTAATACTTTTTGCATATACAAACTCACCCATATTATATATAGTTAAAAATGTATCATCATAATCAAAGTGTATAAAACAATCAACACCATCTCTTTGAAATAAATCTTTTTTATATAAAGCATCATATAATAGGGGAGCAGGAGTTAGAAAATCTATATGCTTTATACTATCAATTTCATTAAAAACTTCATCTATCTTATAGTATGGAATAGCAAATATATTAAAAAGTCTGTTATCACCAGAGTTAATACTAACTTCTATATACTTTATCAGATAATCAATATCACTATCAAGTCCAAATTCATCATAAGCTGCTATCTCAATAGCATCATTTAAATCCTCCTCAGATATATTTCTACTAACTTCAACACTACCAGATATAAAATATTTTAGATATATGTATGAAATATAAAAGTTTTTCTTATCATAAAAATTTATATTTCCTTTACTGATAAGATTATTATTATAGTTATAGGTTAGCTTACTATATGGAACTATAGCTACTATTCCACCACTAACCTCTTTTGCTTTAGATACTTTTAGCTTTGGAAGTTTTAAACCACCAAGTTTTGGAAGTTTTAAACCACCAAGTTTTGGTAGTTTAATCTCTTTATTTAAACTTTTTAACATCTTTTAACCCTAAATATTTAGATTTAGCGGTTAAGAAGATTTATAGATTTAGAAGTCGTAACCTAGCTGTGATAAAGACTCTTTATCTTTACTCCACCCTTTTTTAACTACTACAAATAGTTTCAAAAAAGCTTTTTTACCGCTAAGAGCTTCAATCTTCTTCCTTGCCATTTTGCCGATTCTTTGTAACCCTTCACCATTTTTTCCGATGATGATACCCTTTTGGGAGTTAGAGTTTACGACAATCTGAGCAAAGATTTTCTCTATAAAATCCTCTTCTATAACTCGCTCTATCACTACATCGGAATTATATGGAATTTCTTTAGCAGTTTTTTCAAATATTGCTTCTCTTATGTACTCTTTATAAATATCTTTCATTTTAGATGTTGTTAAAAAGTCGGTATCATAGTAATATGGAGAGGTTGGTAAATATTTAGAAATAACTGATAAAAGTTGTTCAACACTACCACCTTTTTTGATAGTGGTAGGTACAAGTTCTAAAAATTTGTCTTGATATTTTTGATATTCAACAATCTTTTGCAAAACTTTTTGGTTAGAAACCATGTCAACTTTTGTTAAAAGAACAATATGAGGAAGATTTTTTTCATTCAGAGCTAAAAATTTTTCATAATGCTTTATGCTATCAGTTATAGGAGCTAAAAATATAGCCATATCACTATCTCCCAAAGCCTTTATAGCTTCTTCAAGCATAAATTGATTTAAAAGCTTTTCACTTTCATGAATACCAGGAGTATCCACAAAAACTATCTGAGAGTTTTTGTGCATGACTATTATATTCATTCTTTTTCTAGTAGCATTCTCTTTTGAGCTTACCATAGCTAAATCTTCACCTACTAGATAGTTTAAGAGTGAACTTTTTCCTGCATTAGGTCTTCCAAGTACTGCTACGAAACCAGATTTTGTTGTTACTTTACTCACAAAATATACCTTGAAACATCTTCATCACTAGCTACAACATCAAGTCTATCATGAACTAACTCTTTTGTGACTACTATCTTCTCTCCCTTTTTCTCATCAGCATCAAAACTTATCTCTTCAAGTAGCCTCTCTACAACAGTATGGAGTCTTCTAGCACCAATATCTTCTAGTTTTTCATTTGCCAACTGAGAGATTTTTGATATAGTCTTTATAGCATCATCATCAAATTCAAGCTCTACTCCCTCAACTCCTAAAAGTGCTTTATACTGCTTTAAAAGTGAATTTTTTGGAACTGTTAAGATTTTATAAAGAGCATCTTCATCAAGAGAGTTTAACTCAACTCTTAGTGGAAATCTTCCTTGAAGCTCAGGTATCAAATCACTAGGCTTACTAACATGAAAAGCACCAGCAGCAATGAAGAGTATATGGTTTGTCTTTATAACTCCATACTTTGTATTTACATCACTTCCCTCAACAAGTGGTAGTAAATCTCTTTGAACTCCCTCTTTACTAGGGTCTTGTCGTGAGTTTGAGTTAGCAGAGACTGCAATTTTGTCTATCTCATCTATAAAGATTATCCCACCATTTTCTACTCTCTCTAAAGCTTCAGCTTTTATTTTATCAAAATCAAGTAGTTTATCACTAGCTTCATTTTTAAGAATCTCTTTTGCATCTTTAACTTTTACCTCTTTTTTGACACTCTCACTCTTTGAAGAGATAATCTTCATGATAGACTCTTGCACTTTGATAACCTCAGGAGACATAGTAGCATCTCCAAACTCACCCAAAGAGTTGCTTATCTCTACCTCAATATCAAGTTCATCGAGTTCTCCATCTTCGAGTCTTTTTTTCATCTTGTCAAAACTTTTTTTATACTGCTCTTGTTTTTCCTCACTAGCCCCTTTGGGAAGTGGTGGAAGTAGCTTTTCGATAATCATCTTTGCTACATACTCTTCAATATCAGCTTTATTTTTATCTTTATGTTCACTTTTTACCAAGTTTATAGAGATATTTACCAAGTCTCTAACCATAGACTCTACATCTCTTCCAACGAAACCGACTTCAGTATATTTACTAGCCTCAACTTTTACAAAAGGTAGAGCCATCATCTTTGCTAATCTTCTTGCTATCTCAGTCTTTCCAACTCCAGTACTTCCTATCATGAGGATATTTTTTGGCATGATATCCTCTTGTATCTCTTTAGGTAACTGCATCCTTCTATATCTGTTTCTAAGAGCTATAGCTATCGCTTTTTTTGCTTCATATTGCCCTATAATATAATCATCAAGATAACTTACTATCTCTTTTGGTGTCATACTCAAATCATTTCTCCAATGTAAAAGTTTTTATTTTATCGCTTGTATATATACAAAGCTCACTTGCTATTTGTAAAGACTCTTTCACAAGTTTTTCTTCATCTAAGTCTCCAAATCTATCCATAGCCCTAGCTGCACTTATAGCAAAGTTTCCTCCACTTCCGATTGCTGCAATCTTTCCATCTTCAGGCTCAACAACATCTCCATTTCCACTTAGGATATAGATATTTTCAGTATTTAGCACTATCATCATAGCTTCTAACTGCCTCATGTACTTGTCTTTTCTCCACTGTTTGGAAAACTCTATAACACTCTTTAACAAATCACCCTTTTTGTTTTCCAAAATACCCTCAAACATATCAAAAAGATTAAAAGCATCAGCAGTGCTACCAGCAAATCCAGCTAAGATTTTTCCTTGATAAAGTCTTCTTATCTTTGTAGCATTACTTTTTAAGATAGCATTTCCAAAAGTAACCTGCCCATCTCCACCAATAACAGCTTTTTTCTCACCTTTTATGGCTAAAATTGTAGTTGCATGAAACATTTATTCTCCTGCTATTTCTAAAGTTGTAGTTGCATGGATTCCATGTCCTAACTTTATAGATATATCATGAGCTCCCACAGTTTTTATAGCATTTTTAATCTCAATAGTTTTTTTATCTATGTTAAATCCACCTTCGCTTAAAGCAGATGCTATATCATCTTTAGTAACAGCTCCATAAAGATGACCATTTTCTCCTAGCTTTCTTTTGATAGTAACTTTTGTATCTTTTAGCTTTTCTGCCATCAAAGTCAACTCTTTTATCTCAGCTTCAAGCTTAGCTTTCATATCTGCTTGCTCTTTTTTCCACTCTTGTATAACTTCATCAGTAGCTACTTTTGCAAATCCTTTTTTAACTAAAAAGTTTTGTCCATATCCCTCTTTTACCTCTTTAATCTCTCCAGTTTTTCCTAGACTTTTTACATCTTTTATCAATAGTACTTTCATATCAATTCTCCTTCTTTTTTTCTAAGTTTAACTCATAAAGTTTAATATACTTGTAAAAGTTAGTAACCCCATGAGAATAAGCAATAATTAATCCAATATATCCATCTAAAAATCCTTTTTTAAAAATATATGTTTTTATAAATGAGTATATAGAGTTTAACAAAGCTTTTGAGGGTGAAGAGGATTTTTTACCAACATTGTTTTTTGCAAAAAGTGTTGAGTATGTGTTTGCTTTAGTTACAAACTGCTCAATAGTACTATATGGGTAATGTTTCACAACTCCATCTATAGTTTTTACTTCTAAACCCTTTGAGATTATCTTTTCATGAACATCACTATCTGTAAAAGTTGTTACCTCTTTGTTGTATAGCCTTACAATCTTTTCATCTCCCCAACAATGTTTAATCTGCTTAGATTTATAAAAATTTACTCTATTTATTTGATAGATGTTGCTTTTGTTTAACTCTATCTTTTTTAAACTATCAACAAACTCTTTGGTTAAAACTTCATCACTATCTAAAGAGAGTATCCAGTTGTTTGTAGAAAATGATGATGCTTTGTTTTTTGTCTTTCCAAAACCTAAAAACTCTCCATCTATTATCTTGACATTATAAAACTCTTTTGCTTTTTTTTCTGTATCGTCAGTTGAGTTATTTAGATATAGAATAACTTCTTTAAACTCTTTTAAACTTTTCAGTACATCTTCTATCGTACTTTGTGAATCTTTTGCGATAATCACTACTGATATATTTTCAATCAACAACAGGGATTCCTTTTAATCTTTTTTTAAAATTTTTAATAGCTTTGTTTTGGTTGTTAAACTTTTGAGCTAATTTTACTGCTTCTTTTCTATCATGATTTATTAACTTAGAATATTCACTTACTATTATATCTATATCCTCATCACTTGCCCAGAGCTTGTTGAAGTTTTTTAACCTATCTACCAAGGATAAGGTAGTAAACTTCATCCTATTTAAATCAACAACTTTGAAGATATATCCACCCTGCTCTTTTTTTATCAAAATATTTCCAGGAGAGTAATCAAGATGTAAAATATTTTCTTCATGAAGTCTAAAAGTAAATCTTGCAAACTCTTTTAAAATATCCTCTCTATCACTAAAATCACTATCAAGTAAAACTTCTCTAATGCTAAAGTCATAATCAAACTCTTCACTTACAAAATAGCTCTCACCCAAAAGAGTGTTTTCATAAAACTCTATATATCCTAGAGGCTTGGGAGAAAACTCTTTGAGTCTCAGTGAGTATAGATATGACCTTTTTGCTTTTGAAGAAAAAAAAGTATAATAAATAGACTTTAAAAATGATGGCTTTTTAAACGACTTTATTACCTTTTTATCTATGATTTTTAACTCATTTCTTGCTTTGTGTATAGAGTTAGAACTTGCTTTAAAATAATCTTTTATATTTAATAATTCTTTTTTTTCATCACTGTTGATAGCTTCTAGTTTATAATTCATTGTTAACTCATAATAATATTTTAGATACAATCTATCTAATATTATACAATAAAGGTATTAATAATGGAAAAATCAACCTTTTCTTACTCACTGAATCTTTTAAAAAAGAGCATCTTAGTATTGACTTTATTTTTAGTTTTTATGTCAATTGTAAGATTATATCTGTATCTGCATCACTCTATTAAAGATGTTCCATTAAATGAGCTGTTTGATGCATTTTTTTTAGGTGTTAGACTTGATTTATCTGTAGTTAGTCTTATATTTGCTCCTATTTTATTATTTGTGATTTTTATTAATCTCTTTAGAGGTGAAAATTTTATAATTAAAAGCTATTCTATTGTTCAGTACTACCTAATAGTTATGTTAACTATAGCTTCTATATTGATTTTTTCAGACTTAGCTTATTTTTCTTACTTTTTTGATCATATTGCTATTACAGTTTTTGGCATTATAGATGATGATACTAAAGCTCTATTAGAGATAGCAAAAGAAAATTATAACTTAGTAGTTATATCATTTGTATTATTTATTTACTTTGCAGCTTTATATAGATTAATTGCAATTATTTTTAAAAAATCAAAAGTTACGAGTGAAAGCTACTCAGTTGTTTTTAGATTTGTAGTTCTTTTTGGAGCTGTATTGATAAATTTTATAGCTATTAGAGGAACTTTTTCAACTTTTCCTATAACTAAAAATATACCAGATGTATCTACTGATAAGTTAGTAAACTTACTACCTAAAAATGGAGTTTTAGCATTTGTTGATGCATTCAAACAATATAAAAGATCAAAAGAGGATAAGTATGATTTAGTTGCAATAAGTGGATATAAAGGGCATATAGAAGATGCTTTTAAGTTGTTTTTGCAAAAAGATGATATAGATTCTAATCTAACTAAAAATTTAGTAAAAACAACCCCTAAAAATGAGTATTTAGAAAAACATCCCAAAAATGTAGTTGTCATGATGGTGGAGAGTTTTGGCCTACCTATCACAAAATATCAAAGTAAAGATTTTAATATAATGGGTGCATTGGAAAAGCATTTTAAAACAGATACACTCTTTACAAACTTTATATCTGCATCAAATGGTACGATAGTATCTCTTGAACCTCTACTACTTAACATAACAGCTAGACCATCTAGTACACCTTTGTCTCAAAGCAAGTATTCTAACAAAAGCTTTAAAGAAGCTGCTGCATTTGTGTTTAAACAAAAGGGATATGAGACATCTTTTGTTTATGGTGGAGACTTATCATGGAGAAATGTTGGTAAGTTTTTCTCTCATCAAGGCTTTGATCATGTATATGGAAAAGTTTCAATCGCTAAAGAATTAAATATTGACTTAAAAAAAAGCTCTCATACTTGGGGGATTTTTGATGAGTTTGCACATAAATTTGTTTTAAAAAAGTTAAAAAATGCAAAAAAACCTCAGTTTATATTTTTGTTAACAACAAACAATCATCCTCCTTATACAATACCAAAATGGTACAAGAGCAAACCTCTAAATATATCAAATAAACTACAAAAACATTTAGTTGGTGATAAAAATCTTATAAAAAAAAGATTTAAAGATTATGCTTATGCACTAGACCAAGTAGGAGTATTTTTAGATGGTATAAAACAATCATCTTTAAAAGATAATACAGTTGTTGCAGTTACAGCAGATAACAATACAATAGAAGGACTTATGCACTATGATAACTTTTATGATGAGTCTAAAAAAATACCTTTTTATCTATATATGCCAAAAGATATTAGAAAAAAATATAACACTAAAATTGTAGGTTCACATAAGGATATTTTTCCAACTATATATAATCTAGTTTTATCAAATAGCTCTTATAGTGCAATAGGTCATGATTTAGCAAATAGCTCTTTGTGGCATTGTGGGTTTAATGATGCTGGAATTATTATGAGCAAAGATGGTGGATTTGAAAAAAAACATCCTAAAACAAAAGATCAAAAGATGTGTTCTAAGCTATATAACTCAACTTTAGCGGTTGAGGGGTATTTACTTGATAAAATCATAAAAAAGTGATTTATTATTCTTATATTGTATAATACTACATAAATAAATGAGGTTGTTATGGAATTAAAAAATAAAAAGGTATTGATAACTGGTGGTGCAGGATTTGTAGGTAGCCATTTATGCGAAGCTTTGGTAAAAGATAATGAAGTTTATAGTCTTGATAACTATTTTACAGGTAGTGAGGATAATCATATAGATGGTGTAAACTATATAAAAGGCAACACTACAAATATATCTAAACTTATAGATTTCACCCCTGATATAATCTATCACTTAGGCGAGTATAGTAGAGTTGAACAGAGTTTTGATGATATGCAAAAAGTCTATGAATATAACAAAATCGGTACTTATGAAGTTTTAGAATTTGTAAGAAAAGTTGGTGCAAAACTTGTATATGCTGGGAGTAGTACAAAGTTTGGAGATGATGGAGTCACTAGAAATACTTCACCTTATGCTTGGACCAAGGCAACAAACACTGAGTTGGTTGTAAATTATGGCAATTGGTATGGTATAGACTATGCGATAACTTATTTTTACAATGTTTATGGCAAAAGAGAGATAAGTAGTGGAAGGTATGCAACACTAATAGCTTTATTTAATGAAAAAATTAAAAGAGGAGAGTCTTTAACTATAGTAAAGCCTGGAACTCAAAAAAGAAATTTTACTCATATAACTGATATTATAAATGGCTTGATTTTAGTTGGAGAGAATGCTTATGGAGATGAGTTTGGTATAGGAAGTGGTGAAGCTTTTACCATAATAGAAGTTGCCCAAATGTTTTTAGATATGCCATTAGATAAAGCTATTGAGAGGAAAAAAGTTATTATGTTACCAGAGAGAAGGGGTAATAGAATGACTGCTGAGGTTATGACTAAAAAGACAAAAGCTTTAGGATGGGAACCAAAGATGCAACTAGAAAAATATATTAAAAACTTAAGGAATAAAGATTGAAAATAGCTATAGCAGGAACGGGTTATGTTGGTTTAAGTATAGGGTTATTATTAGCTCAAAAAAATAGTGTCGTAGCAGTAGATATTATTCCTGAAAAAATAGAACTTTTAAATAAAAACTTATCTCCTATTAAAGATAGTGAGATTGAAGAGTTTTTAAAAAGAGATGATATAGATTTTAAAGCAACTTTAGATAAAGATGAGGCTTATAAAGATGCCGATTTTGTTGTGATTGCTACACCTACTGATTATGATCCTATTACTAACTATTTTAACACAAAAAGTATAGAAGCTGTTGTAGAAGATGTACTAAAAATAAATCCAAAAACAATAATAGTGATAAAATCTACTATACCGATAGGCTATACTGACTCTTTAAAGAAAAAATATGGAGTTGATAACATCATGTTTTCACCTGAGTTTTTAAGAGAAGGATGTGCACTATATGATAACTTACATCCTAGCAGGATAATAGTTGGACAAAAGAGTGATACTGCAAAAAAGTTTGCAAGTTTATTGAAAGATAGTGCTATCAAAAAAGAAATTCCAGTTTTACTAACTAACTCTAAAGAAGCAGAGGCTATAAAACTCTTTGCAAATACTTACCTTGCAATGAGGGTAGCATATTTTAATGAGTTAGATAGCTTTGCAGAGCAAAATGAATTAAATCCAGAAGATATTATAAAAGGTGTTGGATTAGACCCTAGAATTGGTACTCACTATAATAATCCTAGTTTTGGATATGGTGGATATTGTTTGCCAAAAGATACAAAACAGATATTAGCTAACTTTAAAAACAGTAGTACTCCTGCACCACTTATAAAGGCAATAGTGAAATCAAATCAAACTAGAAAAGAGTTTTTAGTACAAAATATTTTAAAAAGATTAGAAAATAAGACAAAACCAACAGTTGGAATCCATAGACTTATCATGAAAAGTGGAAGTGATAACTTTAGAAGCTCTGCTATAAGTGATATTATAGAAATATTAAAACAAAATAAAATAGATTTATCTATATATGAGCCAGTTTTAGATAGTGAAAGTTTTGAGGGTATAAAGGTTTCAAAAAAACTAGAAGAGTTTAAAAATAGTTCAGATATTATAGTATCAAATAGACTAGATGATGAACTTTTAGATGTAAAAGAAAAGGTTTATACTAGAGATATATTTGGAAGTGATAAATAAAAGGTTTAATAGTTGTTTAAAAATATAGACTATACAAAAATTATTAATTATCTGTTTATAGGATATGTATTTAGTGTTCCTATATCAAAGGCTGGAATAAGTTTATTTGAAAATCTTATATTTATCTTTTGGATACTTGAGGGAAGATGGTCATATAAATATGACTTGATCAAAAAAAATAAATTATCATTAGCAATTATATCTTTAATTTTAGTTAATTTAATATTTCTACCAAATGCTAGTAGCATTTCTTTTGGATTAAGTTATATCTTTAAATATCGGCACTTTTTTATTATATTTGTGATGTTAACATCTTTGAAAAGAGAGTTTATCACATATCTATTTTCTGCATTTTTAACAGGTATGCTAATAAGTGAAGTATTGTCATATGGTATATTTTTTGAATGGTGGCACTATAAAGATATTTTACCAACAGACCCTGCTCCTTTTATGAGTCATATTGGATATAGTATATATTTATCTTTCACAAGTATTATACTATTGATATATGTGCTGAAAATAGATAATAATTTAAAAAGAAAACTATTTTATTCATTTTTTTTAACTACTGTTACAATAAACCTATTTATTAATGGTGGTAGAACAGGCCAAGTTATATATGTAGTTTCTATTTTTATAGTATTTTTTATGAGTTTTAAAAATAAATTTAAAGCTATGATTATAGCAGTGACTCTTTTAACTTCTATATTTTTACTGGCATATAATTTTAGTCCAGTTTTTAAAAGTAGATTAAATTATGCTATCAGTGATATTTCAAAAATGAAACAATCAAATGACTATTCTCATAGTTTTTCAATACGAGTTTCACTTTGGGATATTGGCTCTCATAAATATTTAGATAATCCTATTTTAGGATATGGTATTGATAATGATATGAAAAATTTAAAATATTATTGTGATAATCTTGGTTACTCATATGATATTTTGAAAAATTTCTCAGATAATCACAACACTTTTATAACTATTGCATTACAAATTGGAATTTTGGGTATATTAGTTATGTTATTTATACTCTATTCTCTTTATTCACTAAAATTCAAAACAAAATATTTTAAGATTCTAACTATAGTTTTTACTACTTCATTTATACTGTGGGGGATGACTGGAATAGCATTTCATATCATGAATGGAATGATATATTTTACACTATTTGCTGGATTATTTAATACAATATCTTATTTAGAAGAGAATGAAGAAAGAGTCTCTCTAAGTTAATTAGTTTAATTTTTTAATACCATTTTTACAGATATATCTACCTTCTAGTCTATTTTTTTCCATTTGCTTATTTGCTAAAGCTATTTCATCACCTCTGTCACTTCTTGAGTGATTTAAATGAAATAGATTTGCACTAAATTTACATGATATTAAAGTACAACCACTTGCTTTAAATCGCCACTCTAAATCAACATCATCTTTACTTACACCTACTATATCTTCATCAAAACCATTTATCGCAAATATATCTTCCCTATAACAAGAGAAATTTGAACCCAATATATGTATATTTTTATCTTTGTTTTGAATAATCTTATATAGCCAGTTATTTGGTTTGATATATATACCTTGCTCATAGTGCCTTATGTTATCATTATTTAAATATTTATACATTTTAAAGTAATTTTTTTCTAAATCAATACAACTAACACTTTTTTCTCTTAAATCTTTACTAACCCTATCCCCTAGATTTACTCTTCTTCCACACAATATCTGCTTTTGTTTAGATAGTTTAATATGAGATTCGATAAAAGTTGAATATGGTACTACATCTCCATCAATAAAGATAATATATTCACCTATTGTGTCAGGTAGGGCTTTATTTATAATAATAGCTTTTCTATTGCCATCATCTTCTTGAGATAAGTGTTTTATATCTAGTTTATTAGTAAATTTAGCGATAATATCTTTTGTTTTTTTATTTTGAGCATCTTCAGCGACAACAACTTCAAAATTTTTATATGTTTGCTTTGTTAAAGCATCCAATATTAGCTCTAAAGCTACACTATCATTATAGGTTGGTATAATAATACTACATTTCATTTATAACTCCATATAGTTTTTCTAATTGTTTAATCTCATTAAATTTTTGATTTACTTTCTTAAATCCATTTTTAGAAATATTTTCTAAAAGCTCTTTATTATTATATAAAAGTTCTATTTTTTTTGCTAAATCATCAACATTTCTATCAAATAGCAGTCCATCTACTTTATCTTCTATAATCTCTAAAGGTCCACCTCTATTTGTTGCAATCATAGCTACATTATTTGCCATAGCTTCTATCACAACTAAACCAAAAGTTTCTTTTGGTGTTGCTAAAACATTTATATCCATAAGTGCAAAGTGTTTATCTACTTCTTTAGTAAATCCTGTGAAAATCACCCTACCCTCTAAACCTAGTTCTTTTACTCTATCTTTTAAGCTATTCAAATAGGTTTTATCCATAGTATTGCCTACAATTAAAGCCTTTATATTTAAATCTTTTAAAATATTTAAAGCTTCTATAACTAACCACTGACCTTTTGCTTCCTCTATCCTTCCAACTATACCTACTACAAATTCATTTTTTAAGTTATACTTTTGTTTTAAATCATCTATATTTAACTGTTTAGTTGGGATATTTGTCCCCATATATACAACCTTGACTTTTGGTTGTATATCTTCTGGTATAAATCTCAATAATTGCTCTTTAACTTGATTTGTAACAGCATGAATCATATCTATGTTTTTATATAACCACTTATGATAAAAATCACTTTTAAAACGAGTCATCATCATGTTTCTTGTCTGTATAATTTTTGGCTTTCTTTTACTAAACTTTTTAGCTAAAACAGCTGTGATGATATCTCTAGTCCAGTGAAAATGAACAATATCTATTTCATGTTTATCTATGAATTTTGCTAACTTTAAAGCTGGGATAAATGGGAAAATTTTACTTCTTTTTAAATAAAATTTTTCACCATTTATATAATCATCTAGTTTTTTATTATGTGCAACAGCAACTGTGCATTTATTTTTTTTACTAAAATGATTATAACAACGAACCATAAAAAGTTCTAGTCCACCTAAATCTGGTGATAAACACAGCTCTAAAATTTTTTTCATAAATAATCTTTACTCTTTCCAATATATATTATCTTTAACAACTTTTGCTGGATTTCCAACTACAATAGATGATTCTTTAACACTTTTTGTTACTGTAGAGTTTATACCTACCACACTATTTGTACCAATTTCTACACCTTTTAGTATCGTTACATTATCAGCAATCCAAACATTTTTGCCAATAGTTATATCTTTTGCTAGATTTATTCTTTTTGTATTTGTGAAAATTGGATGACCATCAGAAGTCATTAATTTTATATTTCTTGATAAAACACTATCTCTTTTGATTTTTACTGTTTTACCTTCTTTAGCAGACAAGTAGCAATTCTCACCTATCATGCAATTTTCATCTATTTCTGAACAATTATCACCAATAATCTCTATTTTAGAATTTCTTATAAAAGTATTAGGAGCTATTTTTAAAGTGTTATTATTTCCTTTAATAACAATAAAACAATCTACAATTTTACTACTTTTTGCAATCAAGAGATTTACTTCACCTTTTATCTTTATCTTATTTCTTATCTTTTCAAGCAATGAAAATTTTCTTCTCATTATCTACCTTTATAATCTTTAAAACTTGTTGTATTGGCATCAAATAATAGTTTTTGGGTTATATAAGTAAAAGATAATGCTTTGTTTTTTAGCTTTAAGTAAGCACTATCACAACTTATTTTCTCCTTATCAAAGTTATTTATATGAAAACAATTATGTTTATTTGTGGCTAAATTAATCTCTATTAAGTTACTTTTTTCTATCCAACCAAGTATGCCACTATAAAAATAATCTGCAAAAAAATCATCATCACTTACTAAAGATTTACCTGTAAAATTTGGTGCTATTTTTTTATAATTACCAACAGTTAAATCAAGAACAGTTGGAGCAATATCTCTTTGAGATATGATAACATTATGATATTTTGGTTTGATTAAAGGAGAATATATAGCAAAAGGTATAAGATAGTTTTTTAAACTTCCTTTCACATTTCCACCACAATGGTCTGCAAACATAACAAAGATAGTATTTGGATATTTTTTTATCATTTCTTGTATGAATTTTCCTAAAGCATAATCAGAGAAATGAAGAGCATTTAAATCTTTATTAAGAGCTTTATTGTCACTAAAATGTATAGGTTTGATAGCTTTTGGTATTTTATTATCATGAGTAGTAGCACCATTTATACCTATCACAAAAGGTTCTTTTAGTGGATTTTGTAGTTTTTCAAATACAAAGTTATACAAATCCACATCATGAACTCCCCAATAATTATTTTCATAAATTCTCTTCTTTACATCTCTTTTTCCATAGCTTTTTCTAAATCCTAAATTTTGAGCTAAGCTTCCTGTACCACTTGTTTCTTTAGATGTACCTTGGAAAAATGCACTACTGTATCCCAAAGAATCTAGTATATCTATGATAGATTTATAGTGATAGTTTTGTAGCTGAGTTTTTGCAACACTCTTACCTAGTGGATTAGGGAAAGATACTAAAGTAGCAAACATACCCTCTGTTGTTCTATGTCCACTAGCAATCATAAATCTTGTTCTAAGAGATTTTTTTAACAATCTATCATAATTTGGAGTTGTCTCAAATTTTCCACCATATGATTTTAGTAAAGCACCACTCCAACTCTCCAAAAAGAAAAATACTATATTTGGCTTACTCTTAATTATTGGCAAACTTAAACTATTGTTATTTTCATGGTACAAATCTGGTATATTTTCATTTTTAGGATGTTTAAAACTATAAGGTTTTAATTTTTTCTTACTATTTATAGAAGAGTATACTGCATTATATGTACCATTTAAAAGATATTTTGCTAATTCTGGATTTCCAACTTGATTAGATTGCCAAGGATTAAGTGGAATATGTTGAAACATTCCTCTAATAAAAAATATACTAACAATAATCAAAAAGAGTTTACTTAAAAAATAATATACCCCAATATTAACACTTTGAGTAAATCTGTTTAAAACTTTTTTAAGTAATAAAAACAAAAGTATTGTAAAAATTAAAGATGGAATAAAAAGTGTTGTATATTTACTAAATGCAGTTTGTAAAAGACTTTTTGCATCTACAAAAACATCTAAAATCTCATAACCAATATGCCTACTAGAATCCATGAAATATAAAATATCTGAAATTTGAAATATAAATACAAATGATACTAATAAAGAGCTAAAATATACAAAAACTCTTTTATTAAAATCAAGCAGAGTTGTAACTAGTGCTATAAAAGCACTTACTGCAAAGTCAAACTTATATCCCTCTAAAACTGCAATAATTAATTTATAGTTAATATGTGATTCAATATTAAATAAAAAAAGATACTTAGTAAATACTACAACTACATAGGTAAGTATAAATAGTAAAAAATAATTTTTAATTGTTTTCAATTTTTTTCCTTAGTATTTATGGCTTTGTGAATCATCAACAGGATCTAAGTGTATCATGATATGCCAGTTAGCTTCATCATCTATACTCTTTATAGCATCTTCAACTCTATCAGCTATCACATGAGCATCATGTAAAGATATATCTTGATTTTCAAGTACTATATGTACCTCTACAAACTTAAACTTTCCAGCATGACGAGTTTTTAAAAAGTGAAAATCACTTATACCTTTTGTTGTAGTTATGATAAATTTTATCTTCTCTACCTCTTCTTTTTCAAGTGAAGTATCTAGTAAAACTTCTATTCCTTCTTTTATAAGCTCAAATGACTCTTTAGCTATATAAATCCCTATCGCTAAACCAAAAACTACATCTATCCAGTACCATTTTGTAAAGTAGATTATAACAAGAGATACCAAAACAGCTGTGTTACTAAAAAGGTCAGTTTTATAGTGAAGCAGGTCTCCTTTTATAACTAAGTTGTTACTTTTTTTAACTACATAGGATAGAAAAGAAACAATTATAAAAACTACTAAAAGAGAAAATATCATGACATAGATAGAGAGGTCAACATGAGTTACTATCTCTTTACTAAAGTACTTATTTATAGCCTCATATATGATATAAAGCCCACTTCCAAGTACTAACAATCCCTCAAGTGTTGCAACTATTGCTTCAACTTTACCATATCCATAACTAAACTCATCAGTTGGTTTTTTATCACTTATCTTTAGAGCTAAAAAGTTAAAAATAGAAACAAACATATCCATGATAGAGTCCATAGCACTTGCAAGAAGTGCAACTGAACCACTCATGATGCCAACGGTAAGCTTTACAACTGCAAGGAGTAGTGAAAGTGAGGTTGCTACTAGAGGAGCATTTTTCTCTAAAGTGCTATTTTGTTTCAAGAGTTGCCTTTGCTTTGTCAATATCTTTTTGTATCTGATTTTTTAAAGACTCCATTGTATCAAATTTTTTATTATCCCTTACAAAATCAAAAAATTTTATCTCAACTTTTTTTGGTAAAAAGTCTATATTTTTATCTAATAAATGTGTTTCTACTGCATACTCTCCATCAGTTGAGGCTCTTACCCCTATAAATGTTATACTATTAATCCAATCTTTACCAACCTTTGTTTTAGTAGCATAAACTCCACTTTTTGGTAGTAAAAAATAAGTTTTATCTAAGTTAATTGTCGCAACTAGTTTTTCTGCTCCTATACCCTGACCTTTTTTTGTAAATGAAGTTATCTCGTACTCTCTTCCAAGAAGTTTATTTGCTTTTTTTATATCACCACTTGTTAAAAGTTCTCTTATAGTTTGTGAATGAACACTAAGCTCGTCAATCTTTACTTCACTTACTACTACTAGCTCAAACTCTTTTTTAAAAAGATTTAAATCCCCAGCTCTATTTTTTCCAAATCCAAAATCATATCCAACTACAACTCTTTTTAAAGCAGGAAAATTCATTTTTAAAAACTTAACAAACTCTTTATCACTAAACTCTTTTATATCACAAAGATTTAAAAATATACATCCATTTTTAAAAAACTCTACTCTTGTATCATCTGGAGTTAGATTTGAGAAGCCTTTATCTATAACTAGCAAAACTCCTTTATCATCTAGTCTTTTAAAAAGCTCCACATGAGCTTTGTGCATACCATCAAATCCACCTATAGCGATAGAGGTTATCTCATGACTTTTTAAAGTAGTAGAAAATCTCAACATTTCCCTCTTTTCCTTTTAAAACTGACTCTGCCTTACTTACTACTTTCCAGCCAAGCTTAAAGCACTCACTAACAAATCTTTTTTTTGCAAACTCAATAGCTTTTTTATCTTTTACAACTCCATTTTTATCCCGTTTTACATCTTTCCCAACTTCAAACTGGGGCTTAAAAAGTATGATTATATCCTCTTTACTTAGTCTATCAATATCTTTTAATATACTCTCCACCCCAACAAAAGAGACATCACAAGTTACTAAATCAAATCTTTTTTCACTTCTAAAATCTTTTATATTTGTGTTCTCATAACTTTTAATAACCTCTTCTTTTCTAAGACTCTCATGAAGTTGATTGCTTCCTACATCTACCCCAACTATCTCTTTAGCTTTGTTTAGTAGTAAAACTTGCACAAATCCACCTGTACTACTTCCTATATCTAAGCACTCTTTGTCTTTGATACTTATATCAACTTCTTTTAAAAAACCCTCAAGCTTATACCCAGCACGACTAACATATACAATATCTTGTAATATCTCTATTTCAACATCTTCAACATCGCTACTTGGCTTAGTGATAAGTTTTCCATCTACTAAAACCATACCTTTTTGTATCAATTCTTTAGCTTTATTTCTACTACTTGTAAGCCCTTTTTCTAAAATATAATTATCTAATCTCATCTATTTTTCTTGCTCACTTTTTGACTGGGTTGATAAGTAACATATTATCCTTATTTTGTTTTATAATAATTAAATTTATCAATTTTTTCAAAAAATGCTAAAGAAAAATAATTTCAGGGCGATTCTAGGGTACAACAAAACAAAAGGAAGGTAAAACATGAAAGTTTCAAACAAAGAAATCGCAGCGAGTATCAACAAAACTCCATCAGCTATAAGTTATCTAAAGAAAAATAACTTTGAAGAGTTTTTGATACTAAAACTAGGTGTACTATGTAAAAAGTTAAATCTTGACAGTGAAGATTTAATGGCTATGCATACACTAAAACAAATAGAGCTTAAGAAAATAGCTTCTTAAAAACAATTTTCAACTCCTTATAATTTTTGATTCTTTGAGGAGGAGGGAATCAAAATTTAATATTTTACTTTTGCTAAGTACAATCCACTGGCATCAGCTAAAGTTCTACTATAAATCTTTTTATTTTTTAGTTGTTCTTTTAGATTTTGGATAGTTAGTTTTTTATTACTTATTTTAAATAAAAAATCAACCATCATTCTTATTTGACTTCTAAGATAACCATTTGCTTCAAAGTATAAAATATAAAAATCCTTGTATTTATAAATTTTTGCTCTGTATATCTCTCTAACATAGTTAGAAGTTCCACCATGAGCTTTTTTGAAACTCTCAAAGTTGTGAACTCCCTCAAACTCTTTTATAGCATCTTTTAAAACATCTATATTTAGTTTGTTGATGTAAGTTATATATTGACTAGAAAAAGGATTACTTTCCCCTACCTTAACTACATATCTATAAACTCTTCTTTTAGCACTAAATCTTGAGTGAAAATCCATCTCCACTTTTGAAATATGTTTTATCTTTATATGAGCTTTTAACTTTTTGTTTAACTCATTTTTTAGTTTTTTTAAATCACTCCAAAACAAAGGAGCAACTATATCTATCACTTGAAAAGAGGCATGAACACCTTTATCTGTTCTTCCACTTGCGTTAAAATCACTATTGATACCAACAGCTCTAAAAGCTTTTTTTAAATCTCCATAAACAGTATTTACACTACCTTTTTGAGGAGCAAAACCTTGATATCTACTACCATCATAGCTAACAATGATTTTTAACTTTTGCATTAGTATTGTTTGATTATCATCTTATTAAAGATTAAAAATGAGATTAGAGTAAAAATAGTTATAAAACCAATACTCCCATATAATGGAGATTTGGCAGCTATCTTAAATGCTGTACCATAATAAGCTAAAACACTAACCCCAACCCATAAAGATATAACTCTTTTTTGAACTCTGCTATTTATAACTCCTATACTAAAAGCATTAAATACACTTAAAAGTGGGAAGATAGATAAAAGTATATAAATACTTAGCCATCGTGAGCGATATGAGTTTGTTTTAGCATCACTCCAATACTCAAAAATACTCTTGTGAGATAATTCATCTTTATGTAAGTTGTTTGTTAAAGTTAGTTTTTGATATCCAGTTTGTATAGTCTCTTTGTGATTTATAAGATAATGATTTCCAGCATTTAAAACTAAATTTATTTTAGAGTTAGTTGAGTTAAACTGTGCATTTTTTGCTAAAATCAACTGCTCTTTATCTTTAGTTTTTGAAAAAAGTACTAAATCATTGTATCTGTTATCACTAACTTTTTTAGTAAATATGTTCCAACCACTAACACTTTGACCTACTTCATTGCCTTTTACATTTATCTTTGATTCCATTTTTTTTATCTTCATGAAGTTCTTGCTAGCCTGTTCGGATAGTGGCATCAAGATAAGAGAGTTTATGATAAGTACTATGCTTGTTAAAAAAGCAACTATTAGATGAAGATTTAAAACTTTTCTTGGAGATTTCCCTAGTGAAAATAGTACTAACATCTCTCCATCTTTTGAAAAGTTATAAAGTGAATAAGTAAGAGCTATAAAAAAAGTAAGTGGAAAGGTATAAATAACGATTTGAGGAACATAGTAAAAATAGATTTGAAAAATATCCAAAAAAGATAGTGTCATGATAGATGTATAGTTTGCTATCCTTACAAAATACATAATAGATACCAACAAAAAAAGTATCAAAAAGTATCTAATAACCGTCGAAAAAAAATCTCTTAAAAGATAACTATATATCCTACCCATAAAGTACCACTAAAAGATTTTGAAAAAAATCACTAAAAAAGTAAACTATCAAAAGAGCTAATGCCAAAAAAGGAATAAAAGGAACTTCTAAATCCTTTTTATTTGCTACTAAAAAAACGGGTAAGGCTAAGATAGCCGATAAAAAGACAACTACTAATCCCAGCTTTACTCCAACCATTGCCCCAATAGTTCCAGCTATCATGATATCAGCCTCTCCCATAGCCTCTTTTTTTACTAAATATGAAACATAAAATCTCAAAAATGTAAATCCACCAGCAAATAAAAGGGCATTTTGAAAGTTTTCTATAACTGTTATACTACTTGCAAATGAGAGTGTTAAAGCCAAAAGATTTAAACTATCAGGCACTTCTTTAAACTTAAAATCTATAAGTGAAAGAGCAAGCAAAGTAGCAAAGACACCTCCAACTATAAAGGAAAATATCAAATCATGAAGCTTTATGTAGCTTAATGCAAATAGTAAGGAAGTAGCTAGTTCAACTAAAGGATACTGAATAGAGATTTTACTCTTACAGTATGCACATTTTCCACCTAAAAACAGATAACTAAAAAGAGGTATATTGTGATACCATTTCAAATCTTTTCCACACTTAACACAGTGAGAAGATGGAAAAACAACACTCTCTTCTTTAGGAATCCTTATAATCAAAACATTTAAAAATGAACCAATCAAAAGCCCAAAAATACTAACCACACTTAATTCATAAAAGCTCACTTAACACCACCAAATCTTCTCTCTACTTTTTTATATTTTTCTACTATTTTATCAAACTCTACAGTTGTGAAATCTGGCCATAGAGTATCGATAAAAAACATCTCAGCATAAGCACACTGCCAAAGTAAGAAGTTGCTTATCCTGATATCTCCACCTGTTCTTATCAGTATATCGACACTATCAAAATTTGCTGTATCTAAAAGTAGAGAAAAACTATCTTCATCCTGACTTTTTCCACTCTCGACTGCTCTGTTTACAGCTCTTATAATCTCATTTTTACTTCCATAATTTACTGCTAAAACTTGAGTCAAGCCATCAAAGTTCTTTGTTTTTTCTTTTGTATATGCGATTCTATCTTGAAGTTTTTTGGGAATTGTAGATAAATCTCCAACCGTTTCAAATCTAACACCATTATCTAAAAATAGACTAAGTTCATTTTTAAGATATCTATCCATAAGTGAAAACAGAAAATCAACTTCTTCCTTACTTCTTTTCCAATTTTCAGTGCTAAAAGCATATAGTGTTAAGTATTTTAAACCTATATTTGAAGCATGAATAGTAAGTTCTCTAACTCTTTTAGCTCCCTCTTCATGTCCTTTCATCCTCTTAAAAAAACCCTGTTTTTTAGCCCATCTACCATTTCCATCCATGATTATGGCTACATGTTTTAACTCATTCATCCTCTTACATCCAGTAAATTTGGGCTCACATAAAAAAGTGGCTCTATTGATTTGTTTTTTTTATAAATCTTTGCAATAAATTCAAGATTATTTAATTCACTTTGCAAAAACTTAACACTATTTTCATAATATAGATATAAACTTAAACTTTTTACATCATCTTTAACCTCTACAACTCCCTCAACTGGACCTAGATTTTCAAAAGCTGCATAAAAATCTATCTTTGTATTCTCTTGTTTTTCCAAACTCTTTTTCTTAGGATTTCTCTTTTTAAACTGAAATATCGCTTCTTTTCCATTTTGAGTCATGACAAAAGTAAATACATTTTGCTCCAAAGCATTCACCATAGATGTTGTTGTCATGAACTCTTGTTTTGAATTTGATTTAGAGAGATGATCTAGAAGTGTTGTTTTAAGCTCTAATTTTGGGTTTTCTTTAGTTAAAATCTGGGCTAGCTTTTCAGTAGAAAACTTTGGTATATGTTTTAAGTGTTTTAAAAGTTTTGGCTGTTTTAAAAGATTTGATAAAGAGAGGTTTTTTGTCTTTACATCCTCTTTCATGACACCCCAATAACTCTCTCCCACATCAAGTTTTAAGTTTGACTTAGTTTCAAGCAGCTTTGTCCCTACTAAGAGTTTATACTTTCCACCCATAAGTTCATCAAGCACATCTATCTTCATAGGAAGTAGAGAGTTAAATCTTGTGATCTTAGCACTGCTAGCTATTGCATCAAGTTTTGCTAGAGATTTTATGCTATTTATCAAGCTCTTTTGCCTTATTTAGGATATCTAAAGAGATTTGTTGTTTATCTGCTTCTTCTAAACTAACTTCTTGATCTTTTGTTATAAAGGTTATCTCATTTTTATCGCTTCCAAACTCATGTTTGTTTACAAAGTTTAAACATATTGCATCAACTCCCTTTGTGTTAAGGGCTTTTTTTGCATTGTCAAGTCCACTATCTTCATCCATTTCAGCCTTAAAACCTATAGAGATAATACCATCTTTATTAAGAGAGCTTAAGATATCTTCATTTTTAACAAGCTTCAAATCCCACTCATCACCTAAGTTATCCTTTTTTAGCTTTCCACTCTGAGGATACTTAACCACATAATCACTAACAGCTGAAGCCATAAAAAGATATGGTTTTTTTTGTATAATCTCAGGCACGGTATCATCCATCAAAGTAGCCTTTGTCATGACACCTTTTTTAGCAATCCTTATACAATCTTGTAAATAATCTTTTAACTCTTCACTATCCTCATAGTCAAGTGTATAAACTTCACTTGGAATAGTAATAGGAAATCTTGAACTAACTAAACAAACTTCAGCACCTTTTAGATAAAGAGCAGTTGCTAGATTTGATGCCATCTTTCCACTTGAAAAGTTTGAGATATATCTTACATCATCTATCTTCTCGATAGTTCCTCCACCACTTACAACTACTTTTCGATTTGTCCAAAACTCCTCTTTTAAAAGCTCTCTAGCTGTTGCAAAGAAAATATCTTTAACTTCTGCCAAGGCCCCTACTCCCTCATCTCCACAAGCTAAAAGTTTTTCAACTGGCTCTACTACCTTATAGTTTAAAAGTTTTAACATTTTTAGTGAAGCTTTTGTTGAATTATGCTCTATCATGTTTGTATTTGCTGATGGGGCTAGGATAATCATCTTTTTGTAAGCAAGTACTGTTTGTAAAAGTAGATTATCTGCAATTCCATGATTTAGTTTGTTGATAGTATTAGCAGTAGCTGGAGCTATAACAAAGACATCCGCCCACTTTCCTATCTCTATATGATTGTTATCATTTGCCCAACTCTCACTATCTTCATCTAAAACTCTGCTTCGAGTTAAAGCTTCAAAAGTTAGTGAAGTTATAAACTTTTTAGCACTCTCACTCATGACAACTCTAACATTTGCACCGTTTTTAATAAATTCTCTTATTAATTCAAGTGCTTTGTATATAGCAATACTTCCAGTAACTCCTACTAAAATATTTTTATCTTTTAACAACATTTCTTAACTCTTTTATAATTTTTTCTACACTTTTATTTTCTACATCTAAAACTATATCAGCTACCTTTTTATACTCACCACTTCTTATCTTATATAACTCTTTTGCCTCTTCTAAGTTTTGGAAAAGTGGTCTTTTTGCAAACTTTTTATCAGCATTTGGATGATTTTTAAGCCTCTTATAAATCCCATCAAAAGAACTATCAAGCAAAACAACTTTACCTATCTTATTAAGATTATTTTGTCTATAAAATCCTCCACCAGTTGAAATAATAGAGTTTTGTACACTCTTTTCAAGCCATAAAGCACACTTTTTTTCTAGCTCTCTAAAGTAAGGTTCTCTATCTTCACTAAATATTGTTTTTATCTTTCTATTTTCTAAACTCTCTATCATATCGTCCGTATCTATCGCAAACTCATCATATTTTTTAGCATAAGCTCTAGCGATAGTGCCTTTTCCTACTCCCATAAATCCTATTAGTATAATATTACTCATCAAAATCCTTCAAATCAAAAATATTTTCTAAATACCTCAATTCTTCATAAAACTCACTTTCCAAAGCCTCTTGGATATAAAGTTTATAATCTTCAATTTCAGGTATTATTTCTATCAAAGCCAACTTTAACTTAGGTAGATACTCTTGAACAATATCCCAAACTATACTTTCATCTACTCCTCTATAATCATGAGAAATCTTATCTCTCATAGCAGATAGATTTTTCCAGTTTATAATATCAGATGATTTTAATCTTTTATCAATCTTTTTACTCTCTTCTCCACAAGCTATTAAAAGATTTACAGTTGCATTAAAATTTAACTGTTTGTTTGCATAAAAAAAACTCACTTCATCTTTAAATTCTTGTGAATATATCTTAATCTTTTCAATAGCTTCAAGTATAGTCAAAATATAAAGCATATTTTTAGAACTAAACATAGATAAAATCCTTTAAAGCATTCATTTTAATAAGAGGATTTAGTTTTTTTTCGTTTATTAGATCAACTTTAGAGTTCAAAGATTTCTTTAAATTATTTTCAAATGTTAAATATTTATCAAATGTCATTTTACATCCATCTTTTAAACTATAAATTAAATCTATATCACTATCTTCACTAGCTTCATTTCGTGCAAATGAACCAAAAAGAGCTATTTTTTCTATATTATATTTTTTTTCAAACTCTTCCTTATTCTTTTTTAAATAGTTTATTATCTCTTTTTTTGTCATAATAAGTTACCTTTTTGCATGAGATTTGTTTTAGTATTTTCATATATTGAAGAAGTTTTTTTGATTTGTTTTTCTATATATTCTAACTCGTTTTGATAATAGTTTTGAATATATTTTGTTATATCAACCTCTTTAAAAAGATTAGTATAGTCATCTAATACTTTTTTTAAATAATCATTAATATCTTCAGCATATTTTTCAAGAACAGTTATAAACTCATGTTTTGTATATAAATCTTCTTTTGCATTTTCTTCAAATGATTCTAAAAGAAAATTTTCAATCTCTTTAATATTAATTTTATCAATATTTATAATTTTATTTTCAAATGTTCCTATTAATAATATCTGAAAGAACTCAGAAATTTCATCTTCTTTTTTCACTATTTCAACAATAAATCGATTTAAAATATTAAATTTAAAATTATATTTATCTAATACATCCTTTATTATTTTTAAAATATTTTTTGGTAATTCTTCTTTGTCTCTTTTTTGGGTTATAGCAGAATTATCTACTTCTAAATTCGCCAACACAGCATCATTATACATTGAAGTAGCCATATAAACTAAATTTTCTACCATAGCATTTTTTTTAAAAGAAATAGCACCAGCATTTCTAATAAACTTTTTTTCCTTTTCAAAATAATCTCCAATTTTTTCACCCAATTCATTTACTACTTGCAATACTAAATCATTTATAGACTTCAAATAAATTTCATTTATTATGTTAGTATTTTTTCTAAGTAAATTCTCATTTTGAAGTTTTTCATCTTCTAAAATCTCTATATCTTTTTTTTCAGAAATTGCTAAATTTTTATATATCTCTTTTTTAAAATTAGAAATAGTTTTTACTACTATTTCATTTTTCTCTTTCTCTAAAAGTTTATCTTTTAACTCTTTTTTCTCTTGTTTTTGTTTTGTTTCTCTTTTTATTTTATCGATTTCTAAAGCTATAGAACTATCTTGTGGATATGAAAAGATATTAAAAAAATTTGAAAGTCCTAAAAGTTTATTCAGGCACAATTTATTTTTAGAAAACTCATTATCTTCTGCTAAAATTACATTTGCTTCACAAGGTATAGTAAAACTGCTCTTATCACTAAAGATAATAAAACTCAACTCTTCAGCATCATAATTTACCTTTTCTTTAAACCACTCCCAAAATTCACTTTCGTTATAGGATAGTTCCTGTTCACCATTTTTCTTTATGTAGATAGGATTACCCTCTTCGCATTCTGCAATAGTGATAATGTTATCTTTTAAAACAATCAAATAACTATTTTGCATTACTCTTTTATCTCCATTTGCATAACTTTTTTCTCTATATCTTCAGGTGAGGCATTTGGCTCTAAGTTTTGATACATCTCTACTAAAGTATCTCCAACTTCTAACTCTTTTTCGGAAGATAACTCACCTTTTGTATATTTGTTAAAATCCTCTAATCCTTCACCTTTAAAAGTATCTAAAATAGCATCAACCTCTTTTTCTTTGTTTTCAAAATTTAATTTTGCCAAAGATATCCAAGTATCAAGAGGTATTTCAAATCCTTTTTTCTCTTCTATCCCTTTTATCGCTATAGATGAACCTATAGCTGTTCTTGCTAATTTTTCACTATCACTTGCTTTCTCAAACTTCTCTTTATCAAGTTCTACTTCATTTCTCAAATACTCTATATACTTTGCATAACTATCAAAATCTTCTGGCTTTTGCTCTGCTTGCATAGCTTTAGCACCCAACTCCTCTACATTTTCTTCAGGTTTTAGTATCCCAAGTATTACGGCAACTGCTTGAACTATCTGTGCTACAGGTCCTAACCATTTACCTGCCACTTCTAAAAGCTTGGGTGCCATAGTACTGATAGCAGAACCTATCGCTCCAACTACTGAAGTAACTATATCTACTGCACTACTTAAAACATCCCCTATAAAACTGAACAATCCCATGGTAACTCCTTTATATTTTTTAAATCTGGATTCTCTTTATAAAACTTTTTTCTCATATTTTGCATACATTCTTGCTTTTTTTTAATCTCTTTCTTATACTTAGCAAACTTTTCGGGTTTTTCTTTTCCTAATATTTCATTCCAATACATCATTTAATCCTCAAATAAGCTTTTTCTTTTCGAGAATATTCATTTCCATTTATCAATCCATATATTAAATCTTGTATTATAACTTTTTCTTTGCTACTTTTTAAAGGATAACATCTATTAGTTAGGTAAAAAACAATTATATCTTTTTTATTCATAAGTTGATTATCTTCTAAATATTTACATATATCAAAACAATTTGTATCAGCATAACCACCTTTACAAAAACTTTCCCAACCTTGCACTAAGCCATTAAATTTTAAAGATAAAAACTCTTCTATCTCTTTTATAGATGGAGTATTTTTATAGCATTCTATCCCTTGGATTATACCTCTTTTATAGTTTACTTGATAATAGCTCAAAGCTATATCTCGTATCTCTTTCTCATCAATTGGTTTTGCTTTAGTGGTGCTTATACCATCTAACTCTTTTATTTGAACTTGTATAGGTTTTGATAGATTTTGGTTAAATAGTATCGCTCTACCAACTTCTAAACTTGATAAAAACTCTTTTTGTTCATCTTTTAGTGCCATAGTATTTCCTATGGCATTTTTATCATCTGTTGCAAATAGTCTGTGAACGATTTTTGTATTTGTATTTTTTAACACTTCTGGAGTAAGTTTATCTGGTATTTGATCTACTATTATCAGAGATTCACCATATTTTCTAACTTCTGCTAACATATCAGTAAAGGTTTCAACCCCTAACTTTTTGGATGGATTATCTCCTGGCATATATTTAGAGAGTAATCTATGGGCTTCTTCTATTAAAGTTATATGTTTAAACTCTTTGTTTTGTACTTTATACTCTTTGTATTTTTGCTTTATTGCCTCATTGAGGTTAATTAAAATAAATCCCATTATTAGTGATTTTTCAGCACCATTTTTTATTTCTTCTAGTTCTATTATTATATTTTTTTCAACCAAATCTTTAAAATTTATCGAGCGAGGAGTATTTAACATAAAACCTTTGGCACCTACCATTAACCCTTGTAGTCTAGCTCTAATTGAACCAATATAATCATTTTTCAATCTATCATCAAAACCTTGAGTTTTAACAACTTCTGTAGTTTTTCTTATCAAATCACTCAAAGTAGGAAATGCATAGATACCATCAGCAAAAGGGTTTTCATATCTACTATTTGTTGAAGTAGCAATATCCCATCCATACTCTTTGTAGCATTCATACAATGCACTCTCAATTATTTGAGGAATAGCTGCTTCCATATCAAAAGCAGCTTCAATAGTGGCTTTTATCATATCAACTCTTGAAGTGATACTCTCTCCTTCAAAAAACTCAAATGGATTTATTCTAAAAGGGGCTATTCTTTCATTTCCTAAAGTAAATATCAAAATATCTTTATACTTTTTTGTTAAAACTCTATACTCTGTTTTTGCTGGTTCTATTACCATAAATGGCATATTTGCAGAATCTAAAACTCTTTGACAAGTAGTTGTTTTACCACTTCCTGTAACCCCTGTTATAAAAGTATGTTTATTTAAACTATTTCTATCTATACTTATCTCTATATTTAATTTTCGTCCACTTTTTATCAAGTGTCCTAAAAGTAGTTTATTTGAATCTTTTGTTTTGTTGTTATCAATATTTAAACCAAACTCTACTTCTTCTTTCAAAGCCAACCCTACAATATCTTTTTTAGGTAACCCTGCTATAACAGTTAATTCATTTGTTGAAAACCAATTAGACAATTTACTATCTGATTTTGAAAAAAGTAATCTTGCTTGTTTTAAATTTTCTGTTATATCAAACCTACTATAAGGAATTTGTATATTTTGCACTGCTTTTATCTCTTGAGGATTTGTAAGATATCTGATTTTCAAAGGTGCTTTATTGTTGTTTTCCCCAGAAAAAAGTGAACGAATAGTATTACCTAACTTTATAAGGGTTCCTTTTTCATTTGACAAAAGATACATACCTGTATGAAAAAGTCCTTTATTTCTACCATATTCTACTCTTGTCAGTAAAAATTCATCTATATATTCAATCCATTCATTTATAACTTTTATAGTAAATTCTCTACTTTTTGTTGTTGCACTATTTTTTGCAATAGATTTTGTATAGTTTTCAGAACTTCCTTCTGTTTTAGAGTTATTTGTTCCTTCATTTATACCTCTTGATATACTTTCACTACTGCCATCAGAAGCTGTATTTGAATAATTACTACTTGAATCAGAACTTCCTTTAGATTCAGAAATTCCTTTGTTTGTCCCTTTCGTATCAGTAAGAGAATGCCCTTTATTTTCTCCTGTAGTTGAGGAGCTACTTTTCCCCTTACTTTCTCCTTCTGTTTTACTGATGCCCTCATTTTCTTGAATAGATATATTAGCAAGTGGAGCTAATTTGTCATGAATATTGTAAAGATTGTCTTCTAACTCTTGAACTTCTTCCATCTCAAAAGGATCAGCTATTACCATCAAACAAAATTCATCTCCTAGCATAACATCAGCTAATCTATCAACTCCTTGAAAATCTTCATTATCTTCATTAACACTTGGAACACCATCTATAGAAGCTATTCTTTTCATATTTTGCAAAATATTTAATATCTCTTTTTTATTAGAGTGCTTTACAATCTTACTTCCTCTAAAATTTGCTTCTATATTTGCTTTTAAAATTTGCTCACCTATATCATCAATATCTAACTCTAACTCTTTTTTAAAGTTTTTATCTTTAGCTATACCAAAGTAAAAAGATACTTTATCTTTATCGCCAATTAACAAATATACAAATCTTATTCCCTCTACCATCAAAGAAGCTAAAACATTTTCTAAAGCTTCTTTTCTTGGTAGTTTTTCTTCAAAAGTTAACTCTTGAATATGATAAAACTCAAAATCTTTTAACATAATTTGTTTAGTAGATCTTACTGAACCAATAGTAGTATCTATACTCTGTCTTGTTGTATCTTTTTTCTTTAGTATTTCTACCAATGTTTCATCTTTTTTATTTGACATTTGTTATTACCTAGCTATTTCCCCAATATTCTTTTGAAGAAAGAAGTTAGAGTATTTTCTATAATATCTCTTCTTTTCATGTTCTCTCCACATTTTGGACATACTTTTATCAAATCATTTGGTGTTAGATTGTCCCCTATAGTATAAACTTTTTTATAATTACACATTTCACATACAAATAACACTTGCTTAGAAATCGGCATTTGAAACTCCTTTAATTTTATTCACAAAAATCCTCTTTTAAAAATTTTTAAACAACTGCTGATGAGTGCCTAGTCTTGCAAATTTGATAAAATCATTCTCTATTTTATAAACAAGAAGCCAGTTTGGTTTTATATGACACTCACTATATCCTTTCCAATTTCCAATTAGCTTATGCTCTAGATACTTATCATCCAATTTTCTCTCTTCTATCAAATCATCCATAACTTGTTTTAACTTTTTAAAATCCCTATTGTTGAATTTTCCTGAGTTTTTATCTCTTTTGATATCTTTTTTAAAAGCTTTATCTAACTTTATATCTAACACTTTTACTATAGTCCTAACTCTTCAAACAGTTCATCTTTTGAAGTATAAGTTTCAACATCTTTTTCATTTTCAAGATTTGATATAGCTTGATAAGTTTCATCATTTGCTATTTTATAGATATATTTTTCTATATTTTTATACTTTTGATAATCCATAACAACAACAAAAGGCTTGTCTCTTTTCGTTACCAGTAAATCCTCTCTAAGAGCATCTTGAAGCTTCATACTATTTTGCTTTAAATCACTAGCAGTTACAACTTGCATATAATATCCTTTTTGTCTATTTGGGACATTATAGCAAAAAAAAGCTATTCATCAAAATCCTCTTCTACTTTTTTCTTTTTTGGTTCCAAAATCAAAGGGCTTCCTTCAAAGTCATACTGTTTTCTTATTTGATTCATCAGATACCTTTTATAACTAAAGTGAAGAGCTTTTGGTCTGTTCATGATAAGGGCAAATCGTGGTGGTTTTATGTCAAACTGAGTTGAGAAGTATATCTTTACAAGTTTTCCCATGTCACTTGGAAGGTGATGTCTTTGATTTGCATACTTTATAAGCTCATTTAGTTTTGCAGTTGGTACTCTTCTAGTGTAGTTTTCATAAACTCTATCTATCAAATCATATAGCTTATGCACTCTTTTGTTTGTAAGAGCTGAAAGAGTGATGATAGGAGCAAAAGCTAAAAACTTAAATCTATCTCTAACTCTCTCTATACTCTCTTCATAAGAGTACTTTGCATTGTCCCATTTGTTTAAAACTATGATAACTGCAAGATTGTTTTTCTCACTATAACTTGCTATCCTCTCATCAAGTTCTTTAAAATCTTCTGATGAGTCAAGTACAAGTAGGGCTAAATCTGCATTTTCTAGTTGTTTTTGAGTTCTATTTAGGGCAAATTTCTCTATCCCTTCTATCCTTCCTCTTCTTCTTATACCTGCAGTGTCAACAAAAGTGTACTGCTTATCATCTCTTAATATCATTTCATCTATCGGGTCGATAGTGGTTCCAGCTATTGAACTTACAACACTTCTATCCTCTCCTAAAAGGGCATTTAAAAGTGAGCTTTTTCCTACATTTACTCGACCTATGATTGCTATCTTTATCTCTTTGTTTTCTTTTTCATTTTCTAGTTTTTCATCAAGAGACAAAAAGTCTTCAAAACTTATATCTTCATCTTCACTTATATCTAACTCTATCTCAGGTTCTCCTTCTAAGTTAGCATCAATCCAATTTATAAGTTTTCTTGTATTTCTATTGTGAGAGACTGATAAAAAGAAAAGATTTTTAGCTCCAAAAGAACTAAACTCCCACCCTATTCTCTCCTCATGAGAGTCATTATCTATCTTGTTTACAACTAAAGCTATAGTTTTTCCCATCTTTTGAAGCTCATAAAAAATCCTTTTATCATCATCATCTGGTAAAAGTTTTCCATCCACCATAAAAAGGATAATATCAGCCCTCTGTGCAGCTTCTATCGACTTTTTATGAACCTCTATAAACATCTCATTTGATTTATCTAGTCCACCTGTGTCAACAAGCATAGCTTTTTTGTTGTTTATTTCAACCTCAGCTTTTTTTACATCTCTTGTTGTTCCACTTACATCACTTGTTATGGCATTTCTCTCTCTAGCTATACGATTGAAAAGTGAACTTTTACCAACATTTGGTTTTCCTATTAGTGCTATTGTTTGCATCTGTATCCTTTGCTATTAGCAATATAAGGGTATCACTAAAAACTATATATAGTCCATAGAAGGCAAAAAAAGTATAAGATTTTAGAAAAAAAATTAGAAGGACTACCATAAGGTAATTCAAAAATTTTTTTTCTGAAAGATTGTACTTTTTTTACCTTCCTTTCAGGTTTTAAAAGTTTGTTCATATACTACGTTATAACTCTTTAACTATGCTTAGCATGGTTTTCATCGTTATGCCTTGTCTATAAACAAACTTTTAAAACTATGGGCTATATATAGTTTTTAGTGATACCCTAGTATAATATATCAAAATATGTATAAAGGAAGCCTATGATTTTGATAGCAGGACCTTGTGTTATAGAGGATGAAGAGACAGTTTTTGAGATAGCTAGAAAACTAAAAAAATATCATGAAGACAAAGCAATAGATTTTTATTTTAAAGCTAGTTTTGATAAGGCAAATAGAACTAGTTTGGATAGTTTTAGAGGTCCAGGACTTACCAAAGGATTAGGGATTTTACAAAAGGTAAAAGATAAGTTTGGATACAAAATCCTCACTGATGTTCATGAATCAGCTCAGATAAAAGAGGTATCAAAAGTCGCTGATGTCTTACAAATTCCTGCCTTTTTATGCCGTCAAACAGATCTTTTAGTTGAAGCTGCAAAGAGTGATTGTGTGGTAAATATCAAAAAAGGGCAATTTATAAATCCAACTGACATGAAGTACTCTGTTTTAAAAGTTTTAAAAACTAGAGGATATGACAACTATAGTTATGAAACATCAAAGAAGGCAAAAGTTTGGCTAACTGAGAGAGGAAGCACTTTTGGATATGGTAACTTAGTGGTTGATATGAGAAGTTTAATCATCATGAGAGAGTTTGCACCAGTTATATTTGATGCAACTCACTCTGTTCAGATGCCAGGAAGTGGAGATGGAAAAAGTGGTGGGAAAAGAGAGTTTGTAGCACCACTCTCTCGTGGGGCTGCAGCTGTTGGAGTAGATGGATTTTTCTTTGAGACTCATATTTCTCCAGATTCTGCACTAAGTGATGGACCAAATATGGTAACTTTGGAAGATTTAGATGAGATTGTTAAAAAAGTTAGAGAGATTGGTGCTACTTTATAGCTAAGATTCCCTCAAAATTAAGGTATTTAAAAACAGTAAGGATATCAACAAATCCTGCTCTTTTTAACATATCTTTGTTTGCCTCACTTGAAAAAGGCTCTAGTACTCCTTTTAAGCTTCTTTGTTTTGAGATAATCTCTTCAGGATTGTAGCCATTTTTTAACTTGTATTCCATATATAAAGTAGAGGTTATATCTTGAAATCTTGCATCATTTGCCCTAACTTTTTCAAACATAACAAAAGCCCCACCCCAATTTAGGGAGTTATAAACTTTGTCTATTAAGTTTTGCCTAAATTTTGGATGTATGAATTGGGTTGTATAGTATGAAATAATAAAGTCTGATTTTTCAAGTTCACTTGTAACTATATCATCACAAATAAACTCTAAGTTTTTCTCACTATATCTCTTTTTTGCCTCACGAACCATATCTTGTTCAACTTCTATGGCTTTAAATTTTGCTTCTCTAAATGAGTGCTTTTTTGCTAAATTATATGATAGTTTTCCAGTAGAAGATCCTAGCTCATAAACAGTAGAGTCATCTTTTATAAAAAAATCACTTAAATCCTCTATAAGTTTATGTCCATCTTTATAGTAAGGAATAGAACGATTTATATGCTCTTCAAAGTTTTTAACAGTCTCACCATTAAATTTCCAGTTTGCATTTTTTGCTACTATATCATCCCCTACTTTCACTTTAATCTACTTTTTTCTCGCTATAAAAAGAGTTGATATATCCATAGAGTATCCTTTTGCTTCTAACACTTCAAATCCAACCTCTTTAAGCTCATCTACTAAATCCTCTTTAGTTAAAAAGCCATCGATAGAGTTTGGTAGATAGTTGTATGCAGAGAAATTTTTAGATAAAATCCCACCTATAACAGGAAGGATCTTTTTCATGTAAAAATCCCTTAGATATGAGATAAGAGTCTGTTTTTTTAGCTTTGTAAACTCTAATATAACTAAGATTCCATCTTTTTTCAAAACTCTATGAAACTCTGTAAGTCCCTCTACTCTATCAACTACATTTCTAAGTCCATAAGAGATACTAAGTATATCAACACTTTCATCTTTAAATGGCAAATCTTTAGCCTGAGCCTCAACAAAAGTTGCATTTAATCCCTTTTTCTTTGCTTCTTCTAACATACCCGTTGATGGATCAGCTCCTATAATTTGCTCTATGGTTATAGAGTTTTTACTTGCAAACTTATCCCAGTTTTCACACATATCACCTGTACCACAAGCAACATCTAAAATCTTCTCTATACTCTCTTTTCCATATATATCAAAACATTTTTGACAAGCTATCTCTCTCCACTTTCTATCTACTCCAAAACTCAAAACTCTGTTTGCGACATCATAAGTCTTTGAGATGTCGTTAAACATTGAGACTATTTTTTCTTGTTTATTCAAATTTCACCCTTATCTTCTTGATTGATTATATATAGCTACTGCTCTTGGCATGATAGCTTGTAATCTTTGAATTCTATGAGAATCACTAGGGTGAGTAGAAGCAAACTCTGGTGGTTTTTTCATGTTTTGAGACATAGCTCTCATTTTATTCCAAAACTCTATCGCAACTCTTGGATCATATCCAGCTTTAGCAGCTAAATAAAGTCCAATCTCATCAGCTTCATACTCAAACTTCCTACTATATGGTAAAAATACTCCATACCCTGCACCGATACCATAAGCTTGATTTATCATGTTTTGATATTTTGCTCCTGCTGCTCTCACTGCTATTTTTTTTGCTAAATCTCCTAGTTCCATCATACTAACTCTCTCAGCACCATGTCTAGCTATAGCATGAGCCACTTCATGACCTAAGACTATAGCAAGTTCATTTTCATTGCTTACAACTTTGAAAAGTCCTGTATAAACAAAAATCTTTCCACCAGGAAGACAAAAAGCATTTACTTGTTTTGAGTTTATTACATGAAACTCCCACTGATAATTTGGCTGATTTGCAGCTCTTGCTATTCTACTTCCTACTCTTCTAACCATAGCATTTAGTCTTGCATCATGACTAATAGGCTCATGAGTGAGTATTTGCCTTTCAGCTTGTAGTCCCATCTGCATCTCTTGACCTGGAGAAACTAAAATCAACTGTTTTCTTCCAGTGTATGGAGAGTGTGAACATGCTGTGAGCATGAAAAGCAAAACTGATAAAAAAAGATTTTTAACTATCATCTAAAACTCCTAAAAATTTGATTTTAAGATGATAGCTAAAAGTAGTTTATATCTTTTTAAAAGATTTTTTAATAGTTTTTAAAAGTTTAGTTTTACTTTCAATGATATCTTTTTTTAAGCACTCTATGTGATTTTCTTTAGTTATATCTTCTATTAGTATCTCTTCAAGTACAAGTAAGTTATAGTAGCTTTCCAAGTTTATTTTTAACTTATCATAAGCTCTTTTTTTACTATAAAATTCATCATCTTCAAACAGATAACTAAACTCATTTCTAAGTATTTCAACTCTTTTAAATTTATATATTATTTTATTTAAACCATCAACTGAATCACAATCAATATTTTTAATAAATAATTTTTTAAACTTTTTTAAACTTTTTTTGATTTTTTTAGAAAGAGTTTTTTCTATACTATCTTCTAAATCGATATTTTCTTCTAAACTACCCTCTTTTATCAAAAGCTCTAACTGCTTTAGGATGATGGCATACTCTTTACTCTTTAAAAAAGATAAAAAAGCATCTATGTTTTCACTAATCTCATCATCTCTACTTTTTAAAAACTTTCTAAAAGATTTGTTTTTGATACAACCCTCGATAAGAGCAAAATTTTCTCTAATTGAGACTATATTTTGGTGTATATTTGTATGTGAGTATATAAGCTCTAAGTTTTTTATAACATGTTTTGCTAAATCTTTTTCAAAAATCTTTTTGTACTCTTTAAGTATGACTATAGTTTTTAAAAGGTTTTTTATATACTTTGATAGAGTATCTTCACCCTTTCTACTCTTTGCTAAAATCTCGTTTTTGTTTTTTATCAACTTAGTATATAGTAAAAAAAGCTCTATTCTTATAGCATTAGCACTATTCATATCTTTGTAAATAACCTTTTTCATATCACATCTCCTACTGTTTTTTATATCTTTAAAAACTTTATAAATATTTAAATCATTATGATTAAACTTTGCTAAAGAGTAATCGTTGAAGTTTGTATTATTTGTTACATCCTCATCTACATAAGTTTTAAAAAAATCACTCTGATAAAATTCTTTTAACTGCTCAATATCATCAAACTTGCTCTCTAAAAAAACAAAACCATCATCATACTTTATAACTGAACTATTGTTATCCAGCTCGTAAACTTTTTTCTTTAAAATCTTTCCAATAGAGTTATTTTTCTCTTTTTTATACTCTTTTTTAGATATGTCAACTATAGTTGTTTCAAAACTCTTTACTACTTTTTTATAAACTTTTTTTTCTTTAATATAGTAAATACTCTTGCACCTGTTTATCTTTGTAAAAAATACCTCTCTATTTGTTGATTTTTTATCATCTGTAAACATATTTAAGTCGTTATTTTTGTATAATAAAAACCTTCTAAACATCATGAAAACCCTTAAATTTGTCAAAATTCTACCATAAAAGTAGTAAATTATAATTAACAATAAAATAAATTTTTAACCTTAAGTTTAATATAAGAATAATAAATAATTTTAACCTTAAGTATTTTATTTAGTTTATAAGTTAAGTTTTATTTAGAAAAAGTTTCCTAGTTTTTATGTATAATTATAGGAAACAATATGGTAGATAGTAGTGAATAGTAAGTATATTTTGTGGTTGGGTGCTGTTGTTAGTGCTTTATATATTTGGATTGTAGTTTTATTTCAAAGTAATATAGACAATAGAGATAGTTTAAAGTACCTGTTTATACTAGATAATAATTCAGCAGTTGTTGTTGCAAAACTACCAGATAATCCAGCTTCTAAAACTTTAATAGACTCTTTGAAATCAGAATGTAAAAATTTGAAGTGTAGCATAGATACCTCTTTTAGTAAAAGTCTTACACAAAAAGATGAAATTGAGTTTTTTAAAGCTTTGCAAGAGTTTTCATTATCAAAAAAACTCTCTCATGCGTCATTGATTGCTGTGGATAAAGAAATAGAAATAAACTTTTTACTAGAAAATCAAAAGGATCTTGAAAGCTTAAAAGAGATTTATAAACAATATGAAGATAAACTTTTTATCAAAGATAAATCTTCTGTGGTAAAGATTTTTGATATTAGTAATATTGAGAGTGATATAAACAAGGTTTTAGAAGAAAACAAACAGCTTTTAAAAATTTTAAATTTGGATTTGAAAACTAAAAAAATTTTAAACCAAATATTTAGAAAGATAAAAGCTTTAGGAACTGTAAAGGTAGATTTTATGATAAATACAGATAAACCGATTGATAATCTAAAAGCATACATTTTAAAAAATTATGATTGGATAAAAGATATAAACATAACAATGAGTGATAAAAATAGTATAAAAATAAAGGAAGTACAATGAATACAACAAATTTAGTATTTGACATGATAGGAGCTTTAGTTATAGGATATTTGATAGGGTACTTTTACTCAAAATCCAAAATTATCCAAAAATTTCTAAAAGAAAATAAAAATTTAAGAGATAGTATAAACTCAAAAGATATTGAGATTATTGAAGTGAAAAAATCTGTTAGAGAAGTAAACAAGTTAAATCAATCTTTAAAAGATGAAGTGCTTTTAAAAGATAAGAGGTCAGAAAAAAAAGTAACCCAATACAATAATCTGAAAGTTGCAATATCTTTATATAAAGATAAACTAAAAGATAAAAAATCTGAAATAAAAGAGTTAGAAGCTTTGATTTTAGATATTCAAAATGATTATACAACCCTCCAACATGAACTACAAACTCATAAAAAAGATACTACTAAACTAAAACAAAAGTTCGAAGAGAGAGTAGAAAAATTAACTCAAAAAGCAAATGACCTTTATATGGTAAAAGGAACAGAAGAGTTAAAGGGTGCAAAAAAAGTTTTTGATAACTTAAGAAAAGAAGCACTAAATAAACTAAAAGGATAACCTTATGGATAGTTTTTTTCAAAAAGCAAAAGAGGTTAGCTTAATCATCTCTACCCTACCCTCTGCAACTAAGATAAAAGTTTTAAATCAATTTGCAGATATTTTAGAGGATAATATTGACTCTATAAAAGAGGAAAATAAAAAAGATTTAGATTATGCAAAAGAACATAACCTCTCTTCGGCTATGGTTGATAGACTCCTTTTAGATGAAAATCGTATAAAATCTATGGCAAGTTCAATAAGAGATATAGCATTACTAAAAGAACCAGTCGGTAGAGTGTTAGAAGGATGGAGTGAAAAAAGTGGAATCTCCATACAAAAAGTCTCAGTTCCAATAGGAGTGATAGGTATAATCTATGAATCTCGTCCAAATGTTACCAGTGATACTGCAGCACTTTGTTTTAAAAGTGGGAATGTAGCTATCTTAAAAGGTGGTAAAGAAGCATATAATTCAAACAAAATCATAGCTACACTTTTACAAACTGCACTAGAAAAAAACTCTCTTCCAAAAGAGATTATATCTTTGCTACCAGATTCTAGTAGAGCTGGTGTTGATAAGATGATAAAAATGGACAAATATGTTGACCTTATCATTCCTAGAGGTGGAGAAGCACTTATCAAATATGTAAATGAAAACTCAACAGTTCCAGTAGTTAAGCATGATAAAGGATTGTGCCATACATATATCCATAAAGATGCCAACATAGATATGGCAATAAAAGTAGCTATAAATGCAAAATGTAGAAGAGTTGGTATCTGCAATGCTATGGAAACTCTTTTAGTTGATAAAGATATAGCTAAGGAAGTTTTGCCACTTTTAAAAACTGAGTTTGAAAAGTTTGAAACAACTCTAAAAGGTTGTGATACTACATCCTCTATCATAGAAGTTGAAAATGCAACCGATGAGGACTATGATACTGAATACTTAGCAAATATCCTAAGTATAAAGATAGTTGATGGAGTAGATGAAGCGATAGAACATATAACAAAATATGGCTCAGGACACTCAGAAGCTATCATCACAAACTCTGTTAAAGATAGTGAAGAGTTTTTAAACAAAGTTGATGCAGCTTGTGTATATCTAAATGCCTCTACTCAGTTTACTGATGGTGGAGAGTTTGGATTTGGTGCAGAAGTTGGGATTAGTACAAACAAACTTCACTCCAGAGGTCCTATGGGCATAAATGACTTAACAACTTACAAATATAAAATCTATGGCAATGGCAACACAAGAAAATAATCTTGTCTTGTCCATAGATAACTTAAGCTTTGGATATGATAAAGATAAACTACTCTACAAAGACTTTTCATTTACTTTAAAAAAAGGAGAGGTAAAAGCTATCGTTGGAGAGAGTGGAAGTGGGAAAAGCACTCTTTTTGAGCTTATTACAGGCGAGTTAAAACCTTTAAATGGATATATAAAAGTAAAAAAAGTAGTTCAAATCTTTCAAGACCCTTATACATCTTTTCATCCAACATATTCAATCATAAACCAAATCCAAGATGTAGCAAATTTAACAGATCTTGATAATTATTTGGAAAAATTAAACTTAGAAAAATCACTACTTTTTAAAAAACCACACCAACTCAGTGGAGGTCAACTTCAAAGATGTTCAATCCTAAGAAGCCTACTTCAAAAACCTGATATTATCTTAGCAGATGAACCAACAAGTGCATTAGATAACATAACAGCACTCTCTGTCATGAAACTACTAATAAAGTTTTTAGATAGAGTAGGAATACTTTTGATAACTCATGACAAAGATTTAGCAAAGTGGTGTAGCGATGATATATATAATAAAAAATAGATTTATTTCCATGATTTAACTCTCCAAACCCTTAACCCAACCTTAATAAAAAAACAACTAAAAAAAATTAATACCCCATTAAAACATAAATGCTAACATTTAAAAAATCACCCAAAAAGGGCTCTGTCATGAAACAAACCACAACCACTAAATGGGGGAGAATAAGCTCATAAAACTAGCTCTAATATTAATAACTACCTTACTATTTGCTACCTACTTATCTGGTAATGGAAGCAATGAAAAAACTTACTACGCCAATTCTAACAACAAGTGCAATTTTCACCTAAACTAACTAGTTAATTTTCTACGCACTTCATTAAAAAACACTTCATAAGGAGTTTTATATCCAAGTACTTTCCTAGGTCTATGATTTAGCC
>JALVVR010000013.1 GCA_027023305.1 Campylobacterales bacterium
ATATAGACCTATCTATCTATGTTATGGTATTTTCTTTGATAGTTGTTTTTGGAATAGTATCATTTTTATCATATGTAGTCAAAAAAAGTAATAACTTAGTGATAAAAGGTGATTTACTTCACTATAAAACAGATCTTTATAGTAACTCAGCAGTTTTGCTCTCACTTGTTATTATTTACTTTACAAAATGGTTTTGGGTAGATATAGTTTTTGGATTTGTTATCGGAGCTTATATTATAAAAGAGTCCATAGAGCTGATAAAAGAGGGTGTAGAGGTACTACTAGATGTCTCTTTAGAAAAAGAGGAAGTTGAAAAGATAAAACATATCATAAGAACTACTAAAGGCATAAGTGATTTTCATTTTTTAAAAACTAGACATGCTGGAAAGTTTAAGTTTGTAGAGGTTCATATAGTACTAGAAGATGAAAATATTTCACTCCACGATGCTCATACTATAGCAGATCGCATAGAGAGTGCTATAAAAACGATAGATCATGAAGCAAATTGGCATATCATGATTCATTTAGATCCAGTTGATGACTCACAAAGTCATAAGTACTAAAAATACTCCCTACCTTTAAAGGTAAGGAGTAAATGTTTTATATTTGATTTAAGTGCTCTTTTACTACTGCAGGTCTTTGTTTTAAGAACTCTTTTACTCTGTTTAATTCATATTTCCAGTCATCTTTGTTATGCATATTCCAATCACTCCATTTAGAGATTTGTCTATCCATATATGGATCTATTTTATCTGCCAAATCTTGAAGGATTTTTGTTGTTCTGTTTGGATTAAATGTTGTATCTAACTCTTCCAACATTCTAGCCTTAAATTTAGCTTTAAATTTTGGATTTTCCAAAAGTCTTCTAAAGAGTCTAGTAGAAATCTCAGGATTTGGCCACTCTTTTCCATCTTTTGTACTAGCTTGTTTTATAGCATTATAGTTTACATCTGATTCATCAGGATAGTTTGCATAGGCATGATCTGTATCATGAAGAAGCCATTGCCATTTTGCACCATCTTTTTTAGCTTTCCAGTAAACTATATTTCCTCCAGGCCAGTCACTATTTGCTATGAAGATATTTGTTATCATATAGTCTATATAGTTATCAATATCTATTTTAGATAATACATAGTTATAATTACTATCATTTGCTAGTGAGTGATCTTTTAGATAATCTAAAAGATTGTCAAAATCTTCAGAACTTCCAGCATCAACCTCGTAAAAATCTTCAACCATATCTATCTTCTTTTTACTAAGTCCATAGTTATTTTTTATATATCTAGCACCCATTTTTTCTCTTATATTATATATTCCCCAAAACTTTCCATTTAAAAATACTATAGATGGTCTATATGCCTCATAATTTAAGTGCATCTGTCCCTTAGTCATCATATTTGTCAAAGCATCTCTTAAGTGGGTATTTGTTGCATCTTGACCTGAACTTCTAAGTTTTATTTTTTCAAACTCATCTATAGGTTTATCTGGGAAGATTTGATATCTAAATTTATCATCGCCATACTTATCATCAGCCTCTAAGATTAGTGATTTTTGTCCATTTGTTCTTGAGCATGTACCACTTATTTTAACATCTACATCTTGAGATAAAACAACTTTTTTATCTGTTTCAAAAAAGGTCATATGAGCTGGTCTTTTCCATTTTCTCATGTAGTTTGCCACTATACCATCTACATCATCACTACATCCCTCTACTAACTCACCATTTGTTCCTACAGTATATATACCTATTTTATCATCAAAGAAGTATTTATCATCAGTTGTTATTGTTATAACTGGTATATCTATATCATCCTCTCCAACTACATAAGTTTTAGTTACTACTGGACTTTCAAATTTTCCATTTTCAACATTTATAGCTCTTATTGACATTGTTTTATCTACATGTATAGGATAGGTATATCTTTTTGAGTGAATTGTAGGTATAGAACCATCAGTTGTATAGTATATTGTACCTGTTCCACTTAAAGTAACATTTGTATTTGAAACAAATCCAGAATCTTGAGAAAAAGTTGGTGTTTTTGATAGTATTGCATTATCATAGGCAGTAGAATTTGGTTTATTTGGAGTAGGGTGCATATATACTATTTTATCCCCTTTTTTAGTTATAGATATATCTGGTAACTGCTTTTTAAACTCAAAGGCAGAAACTACTTTTCCATTTTTGTCAAAAAGTGCAACTGCTTCTCCACCCATTTTTAGTTTAAAGTTTGTATGAAGACCACTATCTTTTTCATCTGCCCAAAAGATTAGATAACTATTTGCTCCTATTGTCGTACCATTTGGAATAGTCCATTTTGCTTCATTTAACTTATCACTTAACTTATATCCACTCAAATCAATAGAATGATTTGTTCCATTATGTATCTCTATATAATCAGAAAAATTATAATAATCAGGATCTAAAATAGTATGAGTATTTGCTGCTAACACTTCAGAAATCTCTAACTTACCTTCTGTAACTGGAGGTGGTGGTGGAGGTGTTTGACCTAAGTTAAAGTTAGGAATATAGTTTTGGTTTATAAAAAGAGTATTTTTCCATCCTTGATCACTTGTTTCAACTGCTACTTTTATACTGTTAGATAAGTTTTTTAAAATATCTTTTGAAAGAGTAAATATAAGTTTAAACTTTCCATTTTCATACTTTCTAACTCTCTCTACATCTCCAGCTTTCTCCCATCCCCAGCCACTAGCTCCTGTATATCTGTAAATAGTACTATCTTCTATAAGATAATCTCTACCTAGATTTACAAAACTATCACTTTTATAACCTGTGTATTTATTATTATCACTATCTATAAAGATTTGAGTATGAGCTTTGAATGTAGGCTCTTCAACATAAAAATAAAGTTTATCAAAACTATTATATATCTTGACTATAGTGTTATCTTTTGAAGTATAAGTAGGTACTTTATCCCAATCTATACTATTTTTTTGAGTATATATTGATTTTGAACCATCTACCGGAGATGAAACTATAGGGATCCAATTATTATTTAGTGCTTCAGCATTTACTCTAAAAACTACATTTAAGTCTTTTAAGTATCTAAGAGGAATTTTAACAGTTTGACTTTTATTTGGATCTATAGCTACATCTACTTTAGCCAATCTTTGCCAATCCCATTTTTTTGGATTTCCCGCTTTATACAGATATCCATTTTCTACAACATAATCACTTCCAGCTTCTGATAAGTTTCCAGTTTTTGGATTATTATCACTATCTATAAAAAACTGAAAGTTTGGTGCTTTTGAGTTATGTGTAAAATTAATATATAGATAGTATTTATCTAAGTGGACTTTCAATCCTTCATGATTATCATATTCCCAAGGGATATTTTTTAACAAAAAAGTATTTAACAAATCGCTATAGTAGTCTCTTGAGACTGCTCGAGAAGATATTTTATCTTTAGCAACATGTAAAGTAGTATTTGGGTTATTGGGAATATTGTTTTGAGAAGTAGTTCTATCAACACTAGAACCACCTCCACAGCCGTTAAAAAGAAAAGCAGAAAGTGCAACAGAAATTGCTATCTTAGAAATACTTTGTTTCATGTTAAATCCTTAAAGTTTTATTTATCAAGGATATTAACAATTTTTTTAAAGAAAAGTCAAGTAAATTTTACAAATATAAAAACTTTAGTAAAAAATATATAAAAAAGTAACATTTTTATATATTTGTGTAAAATAGTTACTTTTTTATAACTCTAAACTTTTTAGGCTCTATATTTACCTCAGTTACAACCCCATCCATCTCTAAGATAAAAGAGATGAGTTTGGCTATCTCGTCTGGTGCTATCACATACTCTTTATCATCAAAGTAGCTAAAACTTTTATCATCAAACCAAGGAGTCTTAGTCAAATCTGGTTGGA
>JALVVR010000014.1 GCA_027023305.1 Campylobacterales bacterium
GGATTTTAAGATTTTTTGAGAGATAGAGCTAATATACTCCAAAAGCTCATCAGGGTCAAAGGGTTTTATAAAGTATTTTACTACTCCTACATCTATGGCATTTAAAAGTTTTTGGGTGTCACTGTATGCACTTAGGATGATGATATGTTGGTTAGGATTTATCTCTTTTATCTTTTTTGCCATCTCTAAACCACTAAGTTTTGGTATCATGATGTCGGTTATAACTATATCTGGTTCTAAGGCTTCATAAAACATCAAGCCCTCTTCTCCATCATAAGCGACATTTGTTTTTTGAAAAAACTCCAAGAGTGCATCTTTTAAAAGTTTTGCTAAATTTTTTTCATCTTCTACTATCAAAAGAGATAGCTTTTTTAGTGACAACATTTGCATCCTTTGTTATGATGATGGATTGGCAGTTCTATGGAAAAAGTTGTAGTTTTTCTCTCACTACTAACCAAAAGCTTTCCTCCTAAACTCTGCTCTACTATCAAAGAGGCAACAAAAAGTCCAAGCCCCGTTCCTACACTAGAGTGTTTAGTAGTAAAATATGGCTCAAAAATATGCTCAATTATCTTTTTATCTATACCCCCTGCATTGTCTTGTATTTTCAGCAAAGTATTATTTTGATTTTGATTTTGGTTTATGGATATGTTTATTTGTCTATTTTTTATGTTGTTTTGTTTAAAGGCATCTTTTGCATTTTGGATAAGGTTTATTATCACTTGTGAAAGTTCATTTGAGATTCCATTGTAGTTTATACTTTCATACTCAAAGTTTACTTTTATATCCTCTTCAATAAGTGGCTTTTTTAAAATCTTTAAGGCATCTTCTACACTTTTATGAAGAAAAAAGTCCTCTTTTTCTCTAGCTGGTTTAAAAAAGTTCATAAAATCTTCTATGATTTTTGACATATTTTTAACTATCTCTTTACTTTCATGATAGTACTTTTCAAACTCATCTTCATTAGTATGAGATTTTTTTAGATTATAAAGAGTGAGGTTTAACTCTGTTAAGGGTTGTTTCCACTGGTGAGCTATATTTGCTATCATTTGACCTAAACTTGCTTGACGAGATTGTAAAAAGAGAAGTTTTTGCTTTTGTTCGTTTTCAAGTCTTAGCTCTACCTCTTTTGTAACATCATACCTTATGGCTATAAACTCAACTATATCTCCATTTTCATCTAAGATTGGAACAACCGTTGTGTTTACATAAAAAGTAGAACCGTCTTTTGCCAAATTTTGCACGGTAGATTTAAAAGTTTTTTTTGAAAGGATAGTATCCCAAAGCTCTTCAAACTTTGATGAGGGAACATCTGGATGCCTAACTATGTTGTGATTTACCCCTAAAAGTTCTTCTCTTGAATAACCACTTATCTTGCAAAACTCATCATTTACAAAGGTAATGATGCCATTTATGTCGGTTTTAGAGACTATGTTGCTACTCTCTATGGCTTCTTTGTATTGTTTTAGGAGCATTTTGTTCTTTCTTTTTTAAAAAATTTTATCTAAATAATAATTAACAAAAAATTAACACACACTTGTTAAAGTTACTCCAAATTTTAAAGGAGTTTTCATGAAAAAAAATATAATCTTACTAAGTGCAGTCCTATCAACTGCTCTATACTCTCAAACTATCAACTTAGAGAGTGTAAATGTCATAGAGAAAATAGATAGCATAAACTTAAAAGATGTCAGTGGTCAAGAGTTAAAATCAGCTGATTTAGGAGAAGCTCTTAGTAAAAAAGACCCTGATATTGTGATAAGCAGAAGAAGTGGTATAGCAAATGATATAATCCTTAGAGGTTTAAAAAGAGATAACATAAATGTAATCATAGATGGAGGAAAGATTTATGGTGGTTGTCCAAATAGGATGGATCCTCCTATCTCTCATGTAGTAACTTCCAACATTGAAAAAGTAGTTGTAAATGAAGGTCCTTATGATGTAGAAAACTTTGGAACTTTAGGAGGAGTTGTAAAAGTAGATACAAAAGCACCAAAGAGTGGTTTTAGTGGTGAGGCTAGCATAAATGCTGGTAGTTTTGGTTATCAAAAAGGTTCACTAACTATGCAGGGAGGAGATGAAAAAGTAAAAGCTCTTATAACTGTTTCAAAAGAGAAAAGTGGGCAGTATAAAGATGGAAATGGAGATAAATTTGATAAACAGTTAGAAAAAGCAGGAGCAGATAATAAGTATAGATTTCAACCTCAATACATAGATATGGATTCTTTTACTAAAAAATCATTTCTTGGAAAGTTATATTTTAATCTGAGAGATAATCAAGAGTTAAAACTCTCTTATACAGCAAATAGGAGTGATAATGTACTCTATCCAAATACCCCAATGGATGCCCTAAAAGATGATAGTGATTTATATAACATCCAATACAGCATCAAAAACTTAAACTTATACTCTAAAGAGTTAAGCTTTTTATACTACTACTCAAAAGTTCTTCATCCTATGAGTAACAAGTATAGAAAAGGTGCTTTAGGAGCAAAAGGTGAAATCATAAATGATATGCTTAGTAAAATAAGTGGTGCAAAGGTTAAAAATAGTCTCTTGATAAATAACTCTTTAGTTACTTATGGTTTGGATTATAGTAAAAGAACTTGGGATGGGAGTTACTATAAAAACACATCTACCTTTTGGAATAAATCTATTCCTAATGCTATCACAAAGAACAAGGCAGTTTTTTTGGATATATCTTCAAAAGAACTTAGATATGGACTTAGATATGATAAAAGTGATCTAACTAATGATGGTGGATATAAAAATCCTGATTTTAACTCTCTTAGTGGATATATCTATGATAGCTTTGCTTATAACAATAAAACAACTTTTTTTGGTGGAGTTGGTATAGCTCATAGAGTTCCTGATGGTAGAGAACTATACTCTCAAAACAAAAATGGAAGTTTAGCAGGAACTCCAACTCTAAATCAAACTAGAAACAGTGAGGTTGACTTAGGAGTTAAAAAGAGTTTTGAAAATAGTGAACTTAAACTAAAAGTTTTTTATAGCAAGTTAAAAGATTATATCTACTTTTATAACAAAAAATTTGTAAATATAGATGCAAAAATCTATGGTGCTAAATTGAGTGGGTTGTTTATGATAGATGATGAGTTTAACTTTGACTATGGAGTGAGTTACTTAAGAGGTAAAAAAGACTCAAACAATGCCGGGAATGATAAAGATTTAGCAGACATCATACCTCTTAGAGGAACTTTTGCTTTAAATTATGAACCAGACATGAAAACAAAAGCTAGTTTTGAAATGGTAGCACAAAAGAGTTGGACTGCTTATGATGCAGATAATGGAGAGCACAAACTTAGTGGTTTTGCAACTGCAAATCTAAAGTATCAAACTATGATAAATCATAAGTGGACTATAACTCTTGGAGTAGATAATCTCTTTGATAAAACATATCAAAGCTCAAATACATATAATGATTTAACTTTAGTTCAAGCAGGTGGAGCAAAAGTTGGGCTTAACAATCCTGGACGATATGGATACATAAATATTAGTTATAAATTTTGAGTTATTAGTTTTGAATTGGAAGGAGAAGATGCTTTATGGAGTATTTAAAAGATATAGTTGATTATGGTGTTATTGGGATTTTAGTTTTTATGAGTTTTTTGTCTGTTGCACTCTTTTTTGAGAGGGTTTTTTATCTAAAAAAGGTAGATATAAAAAGTTTCAAAACAAAAGAACTTTTAGAAAACAACTTAACTAAAAATACGACCACCATAGCAACTATAGCTTCAAATGCCCCATATTTAGGACTTTTAGGGACAGTTTTAGCTATCATGCAAACATTTGTTGATATGAGTAAACAAAACTTAGCAGCAAACAAGATAATGGCCTCCCTTGCACTTGCCCTAAAAACTACTGCGATAGGACTTGTAGTAGCGATAGTTGCTGTTATGCTTTATAACTACTTAGCTAGAAATATAGAGACAAAGTTAGCAAACTATGGCGATTAAAAAGTTTGATGGGATAAATGTCATCCCTTTTGTGGATATAATGCTAGTTTTGTTAGCTATCGTTTTGACTACTTCTACTTTAGTAGAAAAAAACCTCATCCCTGTATCTTTGCCTAAAAGTGGTTCAGAAAGTAAGATACATCATGAAAGTATTGTTATAACAGTTAAAAAAAATGGAGAGATTTTTTATAAACAAACTCCTATAACTCTACAAGCTCTAAAAGATAAAATCTCTACTTTACCACTAAATACCAATATAAATATAAACTGCGACAAAGACTCAAAGTTTGAAAACTTTGTAAGTGTACTTGATATACTAAAGCAAAGAGAGTTTAAAAATATTTCTATCATAACAAAAACCGATGACTAGAGGAGTTTTATTATCACTATTTATTCATATAGTGGCTATTTATGCGATTGTTTTTAGTTTTTCCAAACCTAAACTACTTGCTACTAAAACTAAAAGCAAAGTGATTTCACTCTCGTTTGTAAAACTTGAAAAAAAACGAAAAGTTAAAAGTGAAAAGTTAAAAACAAAGGTTAAACCAAAAATCAAGAAGAAGAAAAAAGAGTTAAAGAAGATAAAAAAACATAAAGCTAAAAAGATAGTAAAAAGAAAACTTCATCACAAAAAAATCACAAAAAAAACCAAACCTCATACTCCAGTTTCAAAACCTCAACCTATACCTTCATACAAAACAACATACATAAATCTAAATCGCTCCAAAATCTACGAAGCAATTCAGCGAGCAAAAAGATACCCTCCTATGGCTAAAAGACTTAGAAAAGAGGGAGTAGTGAGGACTTGTTTTGAGCTTTTTCCTGATAAAAGTGTGCAAAACATCACAACAAGTGGAGCTTCTAAGATTTTACAAAAGGGAGCTTATCAAACTATCTTAGAAGCTAAGGTAGAGTTTCCAAACCCTAACTCTAAAGTTAACATTTGCTTAAATATTGAATTTAAGCTACTTTAGATAAAATAATTTAACTTTTATCCAAGGAAATTTAGTTGAATATCAAAAAAGTCTTATCAGATTTTAACGAACTTGTTATGTTTAAACACTCTATTTTTTCTCTTCCTTTTATATTTATCGCTATGGTAGTTTCTGCAAATGGTTTTTTTGGCTGGAAACTATTGCTTTTAGGTATTTTAGCTGCTGTTACTGCTCGAAACTTTGCTATGGGATTTAACAGATATGTGGATATAGATATAGACAAAGAAAATCCAAGAACTGCAAATCGTCCTAGTGTAGATGGTAGGCTTGATAAAAAGCAGATATTTTGGTTTGGTATTTTAAATGCTTTAGGATTTGTGATAGTGGCTGGATTTATAAACAACTTAGCTTTTTGGCTTAGTTTTCCTATACTTTTAATACTTGGTGGCTACTCACTTTTTAAGAGATTTTCTTCTGTTGCTCATCTTATTTTAGGACTTTCTTTGGGACTTGCTCCGATAGCTGGGGTTGTAGCAGTTGAAGCAAAGATAACTATGTGGTCGTCTCTTCTTTCACTTGGTGTTATGTTTTGGGTTGCTGGGTTTGATCTCTTGTACTCTTTGCAAGATATAGATTATGATAAAGATAAAGGACTTCACTCTATACCATCTATTTATGGAAGCAAAGCTACTCTTTTTATATCTAAGATTTTTCATGGATTAACTATTCTTTTTTGGTTACTTTTTGTTGTAGAGGCAAATCTTGGATTTTTTGCATATTTAGCAGTTTTGATAAGTGCAGTGATACTTTATAATGAACACAAAATCGTAAACAAAGATTTTTCCAAGATAGATAAGGCTTTCTTTACATTAAACGGTTATTTAGGTATAATATTTTTTATTTTTATAGTAATTGATAGGATTGTTTATGGATAATATCAGGTTTGTATCTGTTTCATTAGAATTGTTTTACGAAGAGATATTTGACTCAAACAAAAAGATGTTTCATGATGAGTATAATAACTTAAGTGAATATGGGAACAGTGATATAGAAGATTGGTTAAAAAAGGCTAAAGCTAAAGGATTGACTGAAGATAGTGATAAAGTTGTTATCAACCTTTTGGTTGAACTTCACAAAAAAGTTGATAGATTAGAAAGTGTTTTAAAGAATAATGAAGAGAAAAATATCCCTTTACAGCATGACTCCAAAATAGTAGGTATAAACTTTGATTATATCAAGACAGATGGATTAGATTTTTTGAAAGATAAAAACTACTATGCAAGAGTTGTTATGCCTACTTTTCCAAAGAGAGAAATACCCCTGTTTTTAGTTGGAATTAGTTCAAATATAGCAAAAATCAACCTTATAAGTCAAAAAAATCTTGAAGATTGGAACTCATTTATCATGACAAAAGAGAGAGAACTTATAAGAGAGTTAAAAAGGATCAATTAATGATGATGGAGTATATAACTTTACTTACTATAACAATAGTTTTAGGATTAGTAATAGTCTTTTTATATATCAGAGATAAAGAGATGACAAAGTTGATTTTGAGTTTAAAAAACGAGATTTTTAATCTTAAGAAAAACTACAAAGATAATGGAGATGATAAATCTCAAAGTTACAAAAAACTTGATGATAAGATTTATGAGATAGGTGAATCTTTGATAAAAATAGTAAGAAACCTTAAAAATATAGATGCGAAACAAAATATTCATGAAGAGAAAATAAAAAAAATAGAAGAACAACTAAAACCCTATGCTCTATCATCTTCTTCAAATACAAATGAAAATAAAATACTATCTCTTTTTAAAGATGGAAAAAGTATAGAAGAGATAGCAAGCCAAGAGAGAATACCAGTTGGAGAGGTAGAACTAATAGTAAAATTATCAAACTTACATGCTGAATAATATCCATCCTAGCTGGAGAAGGATTTTAGAGAACTCTCTTAAAAATCTGGATAGGGATTATTTAAACTTCCTAAATAAAAACACCACTTACTTTCCAGATAAAAATAATCTTTTTAATGCCTTTAAAACTCTTTCTTTAGATGATACAAAATACATACTTTTTGGACAAGACCCATATCCAAGAAAGAAAAGTGCCATAGGATATGCTTTTATAGATGCTAAAGTGAAAAGTTTATTTAATATTGATGGAGGACTTAGCAAAGAGGTAAATAAGGCTACAAGTTTAAGAAACATGATGAAAATGTTTCTTCTTTGTGAAGCAGAATTAAGCAATGACTTTTCAAAAGATGCTATAAAAAAAGTAGATCACACAAAATATATAAACTCTATTATAGAGTTAAAAAACAACTTTGAAAAAAATGGAGTTTTGCTTTTAAATAGTGCTTTGATTTTTACTAAAAAAGAGGATAGTAAATATCATGCAAAGATGTGGAAAAGTTTTGTAGATTCTTTGTTAAAAGAGCTTAAAAACCACGATATAAAACTACTTTTGTTTGGAAATATTTCTAAAGAGATAGATAAACTAGACTCTTCAAAAAGTTTTGAAAAGGTTTTGGTACCTCATCCTTATAATGTAAGCTTTATAACTGATAAAAGAGTTTTGGAAGTATTTGAGGAAATGAAGTTGTTAAGAAAAAGCTAGGCAAAAAGCCTAACTTTTTATGAAATTAGCAAGATGGAACATTTCCTGAATCGCTAGCAAATTTCTCTGCAAAATCATAAACATCTTTAAGATATTTATCTTTTAAATCTTTAGCAGCTGGACAGATTTTTTTGATTTCTGCTTGCATACCTTTTTCACCGATAGCTTTCCACTCATCTTGAGTATGTTTAGCAGCAAATTTTGCACCATTTATACCACATGCTTTTTTAAGTTTTTTAGCATATATTTTTTGCCCTTTAGCTGCACTAGCACTCGCTACTGTTGTCACTAAAGTTAAAGCCACTGCACCTGTTAAAACCAATTTTAGAAAATCTTTCATTTCTTCTCCTTTGTGTTTATTTGAATATGAATTCTATCATATAAGAACTTATATTTTAAATTCTTAATTAAATTATAAGATATGTTTGTGAAATAATTGTGATTATTTTAACAAGATGGTATATTTCCACTATCACTTGCAAAGTTATAGAAAAAATCAAAATAATTTTCAAGATATTTATCTTTTAGTTCATCATCACTAGCTTTTGGACAAATCTTTTTTATTTCCTCTTTTATTTTACCTGATTTTTCTATGGCACTCCACTCATCTTGAGTATGTTTTTTTGCTACTTGACCACCATTTATACCACAAGCTTCTTTTAATTTTCTTGCAAATAGTTTCTGTCCTTTTGCTGGATTTGCTCTTCTAAGCTCTTTTTGTTGAGGTTTTTCTACCTTTTGTTTTTCCTCTTTAATAACTGTTTTAGCTACTGGTTCTACTTTTTTAACCTCTTGTTTTACTACTGGTGTACTCTCTTGTTTTGATACTTTTTTATCACTTTTACTTTTGGTATCATTGCATCCTGCTATCAACACTGCTACTATTATTGACAAAATAATATTTTTTTTCATGAACTATCCTTTGTACTTTATTTGATTATAATATACATAAGTTTACTTTAAATAAAAGAGTTTTGGTTTAGTTTTTGCTTCAGGTTTTAGAATAAAATGCTCTCTTTGTTTCAAAACTTGACTTATCTCACTTTTTGGATCATCCAAATCTCCAAAATATCTTAGTTTTGCTGGACAAGTTATTTGACAAGCTGTAGTTGTCTCTCCACGAGCGAGTCTAGTATCAGCACAAAATATACACTTATCTGTAACTTTGTGTCTTTGGTCAACATATCTTGCATCATAAGGACAAGCCTTTAAACAAGCTCTTGTTAAATCGCATTTTTCTTTATATAATCTTACTATGCCATTTACATCTTTATATATAGCACCATTTGGGCAAGCTTTTAAACAAGGTGCATCTTCGCATTCTTGGCACTGCATTTGTATGAACTCTGCTTTTTTTCTTTTCAGATTCCAAAAATCACCCTCAACACTAAACTCTTCTTTTATCCAAAGTCTATGATTTTTTGCTCCCAAATCTATACCATTTTCTTCTTTACAAGCCACTTCACAAGCATGACAGTTTATGCAAAGTTTATAATCAAATGCCATACCATATCTTGCCATTTACAACTTCCTTATACTTACATTTGTTTCATGCATCGTAGCACATCCATATATCTTTTCAAACTTATCTTCTATGATTTCATTATCACTTGCACCTTTTGCAAAAGCTGTTGTCATCTGTGGTGAATTTATACCAAAACCGTGGGAAAACCATACAACATTTGGAGCTATTTTATTTGTTGGTTTAGCTTTTATAACTATACTAGAAATACTACTCATGACAACAACTCTATCACCTTTTTGGATACCTAATTTTTTAGCATCATGACTATTTATCCATATATGATTTTCTTCTTCAAAATCTTTTAACATTATATTATTTGCCGTTGCAGTCTGTGTAGTTGTAACATACCTACCTGTTATAAGACGAAATTCATCTTTTGGAACTTTAAAATCATAACTATCTCTCCAAGTTGGTAAGGGATCAAACCCATGTTTTTCTAACTTTTTAAGATAGCATTTAACTTTATATTTTCTTTTTACTGTATAAAACTTTTTATCTTCTGGATAGTATTGATAGAAGTTGTTAAAAACCTCTTTTTGTTGATATATGTAAGGATACCATATTCCTTTTGTTTTTAAACTGTCATAAACTTTTTTTCCAAACTGGGATACAATCAACTTTTTATTTCTCGTGGATATATCATCTTTATATAATTCACTTAAATCATAACCACCTTCAATAAAAGCCTTTTTCTTCCCTAACTCTTTGATGCTATCTTGTAAATCTTCATCATATTTTGCACTAACTTCAAACATAGGTTTTGAAAGTTTCTTGCCAAGACCAGCTAAAATATCTTGCATACTTCTGCTTTCATACAGAGGCTTTATCACTTGATTTCGAAGAGCTAAAGATGGCTCAAGTCTGTTAAAACTTACCACCATATCTTCTCTTTCCAAAAATGTACACTCAGGCAAAATAACATCTGCCATCATAGCTGTATCACTTGGCATAGTATCAAGTACAACAACTAAATCCATCATCTCTAGCATTTTTTTTGTTTTAGAAATATTTGGCATATTTTGCATGAGGTTATGTTTTCTTATAAACATAGCTTTTATAGGATATGGTGAAGTTTTGTTTATCACTTTATCTCTAAAGTTTAACCAACTTCCACCCTTTTGGGAGCCATAGACTATTTCATCCAAGTCAAATCTCTCTTTAGCATTTGCATAAAGTGGTTCATTTACCTCTTCATTTTTTAGCACAAATGGCTTTCCAAAGATAATCCCACCTTTTTTGTTTATACTTCCAGCAAGGGCATTTATAAGTACCATTGCTCGGCGAAGTTGAAAGTCATTTTTACTCCAAACACTTCTTCTTCCTAGGTAATAAAGTGGATTTGAGGAGCTAAAAAACTCTTTTGTTATCTGTTTTATTTTTTTTGCTGGGATATTTGTTTTTGATTCTGCCCATGAAGGAGTGTATTTTTCACTCAAAATATGTTTTTTTAGTTTATCAAAATCTTTAAAATACTCTTTTACATAACTTTTATCATATAACTCATCTTTTATTGCAACATATATCATACTTAAACAAAATGCTAAATCAGTCCCTGGCAAAAGTGGTAAATACTCATCTGCTTTTGTAGCTGTAATGGTACATCTTGGATCAAGCACTACAAGTTTTTGTTTTGAGTGAATCATATCAACACTATCAGGTGTAATAAGAGATTCATATCTGTTAGCACCACTGATAATCATATAATTGCTTCCTGCTACATCCATCTCACCAACATCACCTATGGTTAGTGAAGTTGCTCCAAGTTTTGTATTTAAACAAATACTTCCTTCATCTAAAAAGTTAGAACTTCCAAATTTTGAACCGAAAAATTTTATGTACTCATCTTTGTTAAATCCCTCTCCATTACAATAAGCAACTGTGGAGCGATTGTCTTTTTGTTCATCTATGATTTTGACTAATTTGTCTTTTATGTACTCATAAGCTTCATCCCAAGTAACTTTTTTATATCTTCCATCTCCTCTTTTTCCTATTCTGATAAGCGGATATTTTAATCTATCTTCATCGTATATGGCTTGAATGGCTGAGTTACCCTTTGGGCAAAGCATATTTCTACTTTTTGGAAAGTATTGGTTTGGATTTAGTTTAGTGATAATATCTTTTTCAACTCTTGCAAATCCTGCACATTTGTTTCTGCACATATTGCATAGATATGGAACTGTTTTTGCAACTTTTGTTGAGGTTTTTGTTGTATTTGATATATTAGCAAAAGAAGAGGTAGCATAAACACAAAGTGCCACACTACCTTTTAAAAATCTTCTTCTTGATGTATGTATAACTTTCATGATAAAATTATATCAAAAAAGTTATAAGATTTTAGAATTTATATCTAAATGATACTCTAAAGTCTGTTGCTTTTTTTGCTGCATTTGATGCAGTTATAGCATTTGGTGCTCCATATACACCAAAGAAACCATTACTTCCAGTATAATCATAATCTATTTTTGTATATCTTAGGTTCATACTAAGTGATTTTGTAAGAGGCTTAATCCAATAAATCTCTTTAGCATCTCCACGAGCAGCTATTTTAGAACCTATCATAGTATCCTCTCCATAAGTCATACTTCTCCAATATTTACTACCATGATTGTACTCAACTCCCCATCTAGCATCATCAGCAATAAGTCCTGGCATTTGAAGCCCTATCCAATAAGAGTGTCCAGTTTTACTTTCAGTAGTTCCTAACATCTTCATACCATTATTTGGAGATGTTTTACTTTGTGAGTATGAAGCAAAGAAAATTGTATCATCAAGAAAATCATTTATTCCATCACCTATTCCCTCTGCTTTAAAAAAGACAGTTGCAAGCTCCAACTTTCCAAAATCCTTAAACCCTTCTGATGCATTTGTATCATATCCTATCATCCCATTAGCTTTAGAATAGTATGTATGAAGAGAGTATTGACCATTATCATAAGGAATAAAAATAACTCCAGCCATATTTGAATTAGCATAATTTTCTTCTTTTGCATAATCATCGCCAACTTTAGAGAACCTAGGTTTTGCACTTGTCAATCCTCTTCCTAAACAAAATTTTATCCAACTTCCCTCTAACGGAATAACTTTATCAAGATTCCATCTAAAACTAGCTCCATCAAACTCTAAGTTTACAATTGATGCTATAGCAGATTTTCTCTTATCTCCCTCTCTAAAGTTTATACCTAGTCCATCAGTACTTGGTCTTCTACCAATACTAGCTGTCCATGAAATAGGTTTATCAAAAAATGTATCATTTGAATATAGCCAGTAAACTTCTTTTACTCTTAGATTAGTATCATGAAGATTTTCATTTACAACCCAATCAAAATAAGAGCTAGTTCCTGTATCTGTCGTTAATGTATGTCCAAAAGCTTTATCAAAAGCAAGCGTTCCATAAAATCTAACATTATCCCCTGCATCATATTTTAGATTCAAAAGTAATCTGTTTGCTAAAAGCCCACTATTCTTCTTTTCACTACCATCACCCATTGTGTATTTTATACTATCAAGTGTTGTTCTAAAATCAACATCCCATTTTAAGTGATTTCCATTTGCAAGCATTCTTGCTGTATTTGCTTTTTTATCCACACTGCTAACTTTTTTTTCTAGCTTTGAAAGTTGTGTTTTTAAATCATTGATTTGTTGTATTAATTCAGTATTTGATGAGGCATTTGCTGAAAGTGCAAATGCACTTATAACTGAAATCGCTACAATTGTTTTTTTCATTTTCTTTCCCTTAATTTGAAATTATTTGATAAAGCAATCCTCAAAATAGGATTGCTTTTATTTTTTTAATGTTCATCAGCATCTAAACTGAATACTTTTGTTCCTACATAATAAAGAAGTAAACAAATTCCTAGTCCACCAAGGCTTATCATAATCTCAGTTGCACTTGGGAAATAGTGTACCCATTCTGGTGGAAGTTGATACTCTGTTATTTTCATCATTTGAAGTGGTTTTAGTTGAGTATCATGAACTAAATCATATCTCATGAAGAAAATACCAACCATACCGATTAGTGATCCCCAAAACATACCTACTACATTTTTTCCACTACTAGTAAGAATAATAACAAGAGGTATAAGCATACCACAGAAAAATTCTACCCAAAATGGTGGAGTAGTTAAAATATGTTCTACTACTTCTGCACGATTTGGCATACCACCATAAACTCCTGTTAACATTTTCCATGTTTCAAAGAAAATAAGAATTGAAATCAAAAGTGCTTGAATTTTTGCTAGATTTACAAGCATAACTCTTGCATTTTCTGGAAATTTTAACTTATATCTAAATCCCATCATGATAAATGTGATATAAATACCTGTTATAAAAGCTGTAAGGATAAAATATGTTGGATAAAAAACACCATTTGATATAGTTCTTGAGTTTAAAAATCCAAAAACACCACCAAGATTTGAGTGAGCTGCAAGACCAACTAAAAGTCCTGTCAATCCAAAATATCTAGCCATTTTCATATCATTTTTAAGTAAAAATACAAATTCTATAATCATGAAAGTTAGATAAATTCCATATAATGTTCCCATCCACCAAATAGCAGATGTAAGACCTGGACTTAAAACATTGTAAATCAACATTCTTACAGGATGTCCTATTTCAAATGCGATAACTGCAAATCCAGCTAAGATAGTTACAATTGAGCCAAAAATAGCTCTTTTACTTACCATCATATAGTCTTTAAAACCAAAAACATCACCAAGTGAACCAACTATACAAAGTCCAGTTGAGCTAACAACAAAGAAGATGTAAACTGCTATCAAAAGTCCCCAAGGGTGTTGTCTTGTAACACCATAAGCATGATGACCATGAACCAAATATATACCAACACCTATAACAAACATAGCTAAAAATGCAACTGTCAAAACAGCCATAAGCATATTTCTAGGCGATTTTTCAAATGACAATAAATCTTTTATACTTATTTTATTATAAGGAATTGTCGTAATAAATTCTTTTATACTCATATTTTACTCCTTATATTAGATAGAAAAGTTTTGGTTTAGTACCTAAATGAGATTTTAGACTAAAATGTTCTCTATCTCTTAAAATCGTACTAATCTCACTATTTGGATCATCAAGATCACCAAATGTTCTAACCTTTGTTGGACAAGTTGCCTGACAAGCAGTGGTTGTCTCTCCACGAGCAAGTCTTGTATCTGAACAAAAAGTACATTTATCAACTGTCATAGTTCTATCATCAACATATCTTGCATCATAAGGACAAGCATTCATACAGTAACTACATAAGATACATTTGTCACTATTTACCCTTACAACACCATTTTCATCATAGTAGGTAGCATGAGTTGGACAAACCTCTTGACAAGGAGCATTGTCACAGTGTTGACATTGGCTAGGCATAAATGCTGCCGATGCAAGGCTGATATTTGGCCACTCACCTTCAGGGTTATTGCTTCCAACCCAGATTCTATGCTTATCTGCTCCTAGAAGTACACCATTTTCCTCTTTGCAAGCTACTTCACAAGCTCTACAATTTATACAATTTTTATAATCTAATGCCATTCCATATCTTGCCATGATTACACCTTCCTTATTTCTACATTTGTTTCGTGCATAACAGCAGCACCATATACTGGTTCTATCTTATCTTCGATAATTACTGCATCATTTCCACCATTTCCATAAGCAAATTCCATTGCTTCACTTGAACCACCAAAACCATGAAGCATAAAGATTTGATTTGGAGCTATTTTTTCAGTAGGATAAGCTTTTATATTTATCTTTCCTATACTACTTTTTACTTCTAACATATCTCCAAACTTAATACCTCTTTTTTTAGCAACTCTACTATTTATCCAGATATAGTTTGTAGGGATCAAATCTCTTAACATTACATTGTTAGTAGTTCCACTTTGAGTGAACTGAGCATGTCTTCCAGTTACAAGTCTAAACTTACCTTCTGGTACACTAAAGTTCCATTCATCTTTCCAAGTTGGCATAGAATCAACACCCTTTTTTGTTAAGTTTTTAAAGTTAAATACAACTTTTAAATCATCTTTTTTAGTTGTATAATTCTTTTTACTTTCTGGGTAGTATTGATACTCATTTGGATTTAATTGTTTGTGATATTTGTCCATATTTGGATAATAAACACCTTTTTCTTCTAAAGTTTTCCATGCTTCTTCACCAAATGCTTTTACTACTTTTTCTTTGTTTGATTCTTCAAAAGGTTTTTCCCAAGCATCAGCTAAGTCAAATCCATTTTCTTTATAGTATTTTTCTTCTTCCTCTTTTGATTTACCTTTTAAATCATCTTGTACATCTTCATCATATTTTTTTGTTATTTCCCAGAGTGGTTTACTTAGTTTTTCTGCTAATTCTCTAAAGATTTCTTCTGGTACTTTTGTTTCAAATAGAGGTTTTATAGTTGCTTTTCTTTGAACTATAGCAGGCTCTAATGCTCCATAACTCGCAACTGGTGAAGTTCTCTCAAGATATGATGCTTCTGGCAAGATTACATCTGCAAACATAGCCGTATCGCTTGGAAGTATATCAATCATGACATTTAAATCCATTTTTCTTAAAAACTCTTCAGTTTTTTTAGTATTTGGAACACCACTCATAGGGTTGTGTTTTCTCATAAACATTGATCTTACTGGATAAGGAGCTTTCCCCTCTAAAACCATATTTCTAAATGCTATCCAAGAACCTGTTTTTTGAGCTGGTATTGCAATACCTTCAGTATCAAATCTCTCTTTTACTTGAGCATACATAGGTTCATTTATCTCTTCTTTAGGAAGAGCTAGTTTTTTACCATAAATGATACCACCTTTTTTATCTAAGTTTCCACTTAGTGCTTGAAAGATTGCCATTGCTCGACGAAGTTGGAAATCATTTTTAGAAAATACACTTCTTCTTCCTTGGTAATAGATAGGATGCTCTGCTGCCATAAATTCTCTTGCAGTTTTATATATCTCTTTTGCTGGTATATTTGTTATCTTCTCTGCCCACTCTGGAGTATATTTTTTTGAAAGTATGTGATTTTTATAATCTTCAAATCCTACTCCGTGTTTTGTAACAAACTCTTTGTCATATAAATCTTCACTCATAACAACATAAGTTAGAGCTAAAACAAAAGCTAAGTCAGTTCCTGGGTTTACTGCATACCATCTATCTGCTTTTGCAGCTGTATTTGTAAATCTAGGATCTAAGACTATGGTTTTTAAACCTCTTCTCTGAGTTCTTTTAAACATATCCATTGTATCTGGTGTTATGATAGCTTCAGCTCTATTTGCCCCTGCGATAATAAGATAATCTGCATTGTTCAAATCAGCTTCTCCATAAGCACCTATGGTATTTACATAACCTCCAAGTGTTGTTTCAAGACATATACTTATCTCATCAACATAGTTAGGAGAACCTATCTTTCCACCTACTAACACTTCAAACTCTTCTTTTGAAAGACCTTCACCATTACAGTAACCGATAGTTGCACGATTATCTTTCTCTTCATCTAAGATTTGTTTGATACCCTTAAACTTGTCAGTTCCATTTAGAATAGCTTCATAAGCTTCTTCCCAACTAACTCTTTTATATTTTCCATCACCTCTTTCACCAATTCTCACAAGTGGATATTTTAGACGATCTGGATCATATAGTGTTTGGATACCTGCATTTCCCCTTGGACACAACATGTTTCTTGATTTTGGAAAGTATGGATTTGGATTTAGTTTTGTAACCACTCCATCTTCTACCCTTGCAAAACCTGCACATTTATTTACACATATACCACATAAAAATGGTATATTTTCTGCTTTTTTAGTGCTTGTTTTTGTAGTGATATTTTCAGGAAGTCCGTGACCTTCCTCGTGTTCGCTTGAAAATAAGTTGGTAGCACTAACAGCAGTTCCACCAGCTATACTTAAAGCTACACTACCTTGAAGAAACTTTCTTCTTGATATTTCAATCTTCATAAGCATTACTCCTTTATAAGTTTAAGTTAACTTTATAATAAGAAACAAGATAGGGTTTATCTTATTATAAGTCAAACTTACCTAGTTTATCAAAAAAATAATAAATAAAAAATGATATAAATCAACAATTAAGTAAAAATTTTAAAGAAAATTTAAGTTTTATAAGTATTGTTTATGTTTTAAATAATTAGGAATTATAATAAGAGGAAAATCCTCTTATTATTTAATTTTTAGTGGTGTGATTTTAATATAAGAACAGTCATTCTTATATTTATAGCAACAAATCTAACTAATTGCCATATAACACAAGTTCTTAAAAATTTTCTAAATCCTAGTGGAACCATTGTTCCTGATTGTGGACTATATGGATCTATATGTTTTACATGTTCACTTGCCATTTTTTCTCCTTTAGTTTATTTTTATTGATATTTTATTCTGGGATTAGAGTCCAACCTGGTTTAAGCTGAGCTTTCCACATAAATACGAAGTGAAGTAAATGTTTAACCCAGTGAGCTGCAAGCCCTATCTCTCCAGTTGTACCATTCATATCTCTACCAACACCTGGATATTTTTCAAAATCTGGAACTATTGGATAAACAGTCATAGCTGCTGCAGTTCCACTAAATACACCTTTACCAGCACTAGCAACACAAGCTGCACCCATTTCTGACATACAAGCTGTATGAGTTGGTTCAGCTGCTCCATCAAGCATCATATCTCTAACACTTGCTGCTACTGCTTTACCCATCATAGCACTTGGCATACCAGTTCTTGGAGGAGTTGGTGTTATAGGAGTTCCATTTGGTGAACTCATAGGTTTACTTATCGGATGTGGTGGTGCAAAAGCAATACCTACTGCAAACATATTTTTGTATGTTGGGTTTTGTAGAGTTCTTGGCCAGTCACTTGCTTTCCAGTTTTCATAAGCTCCTGCTCCATAATTTGCATCAACTTTCATAAATCCATTTGGTGCAAATACAGTATCAGTGATATCACTACCATCTTTTGCCGTAGCCTTTAGTCCAACACCTGCAAATGGAGGAATAAGCATAGCAAAGTCAAACTCTGCTTCACCCTTTGTTCCATCTAATAGTTCATAACTAGCTTTACCTTCTTCTACTTTATTTACATGAGCTCCGATTATCCACTCTAATCCTCTTTCTGCATATAAACTTTCAGCAAAGATTTTACTAGAACTTGCATATCCACCCATACCAACATGAATACCACCCATACCAAAATCACCTAAGAATGACTCATTTGATATCCAAGTAAGCTCGGCTTTATCTCTAACACCTGCATCTTTTAATACATGTTCAATGTTGAAAATATACTCAAATGCAGCACCTTGACAAGTACACATACCATGACCTGTTCCAACTAAAAACTTAAGATTTTCACCTTTTTTCATTCTTTCTATACAAGCATTTAACTCATGACTTGCATGGATAGCATGGTCAGCTGTACACACTGAAACAGTATGATCACCTAATTGACCAGAGCCATTTCCAAGTCCTGGAGTTGCATCAAAGTTTAGTTTTGGTCCAGTAGCATTTATAAGATAATCATAAGATATCTCTTCACTATCTCCCTCTTTACCTTGACCTGTGTATTCTACAGTAACGAAAGGTTTATCTTCACCCTCTTTTCCTTCTGGATGAATAGATATAGCTTTTGCTTGTCTATAATCAACATTTCCTTTCTCATATACTGGAGCTAAATCAAAAGTAACTTCTTCTTTACTCATCTCTCCAACACCAACCCAGATATTTGACGGAATCCAGTTCCATTTACTATTTGGTGTTACAACTACTACCTCATGTTCACTTCCTTTTAGCCATTTACCTAAAAATGAAGCGGCAGTATGTCCTGAAACACCACCACCTAAAACAACTACTCTTGCCATCGGCTCTCCTTTAATTAAAATTTTTTTACCAATCATATAACTTCAAGTTATGATACTACAATATTTAAGTTTAAAGTTTTATTAGAAAAACTTATTTTATATAAGTTTCTTATTTTATAATTTTATCTTATAATTTAGTTTTCTCTATGTGATAAAAATTCTTCAAGATTATACTTAGATCTATAATCACTATTCATGAGATGTATAAGCATATCTCCAAGATCAACCACAGTCCAATCTTCACTTTGTTCTAAGTTGATATTTTTCTCACCAAGTTCTTTTAAAAGGGGTTTTAAATAATCAGCCAAAGCAAATCCATGTTTATCACTCAATGTTGTAGCAATAATCACATCATCTACAAAATAATCACTTCCTCTCATATCAAAAACTTGTATATTTTCAGCTTTTTTTTCATCTAACAGTTCTACTATTTTTTCTACTCTCATTTTTTTCCTTAGTTTTGTCGAACTTATATCGACTTTTATATCTAGTACTTTATAGTTTTTTGGCACTTTTATGTCATCTCTATTAGCTACTACAAACTCTACTAAGTTTTCTAACTCTTTGTAGCTATGCCACTTATGTAGAGATTTTAGATTATCAGCACCTATTATAAGGTATATCTTATCTAAATCATACTTGATTTTTAGGTACTTTATACTCTCAAAGGTGGTAACTTTTCTTTTTTGATTTATCTCAAAGTCCAAAACCTCTACTTTTTTTAAATCTTTCAGAGCTTCTTTTACTTTTCTAAATCTTACTTTTTCACTTAGAAGAAAACTATTTTTAAAAGGATTTAGATAGGTTGGGATTACAAATAATTTATCTATATCTAAAGTTTTTATAGCTTCTTTTATCACTTGAAAATGACCTTCATGAAAGGGGTCAAAACTACCACCAAATACTGCTATATTCATTTTTCTCACTTTTAGCTATTTTGGATATAATACTTAAATTTTTATAAAGTGAGGGTAAAGATGTCTAAAGTAAAAGTTGCGATAACAGGATTTGGTAGGATAGGTAGATGTGCTGCAAGATTGATAGCTGATATGGATGATGTTGAGTTAGTAGCTGTAAATGATACAACAAATAGAGAGATGACAAAGTATCTTTTGAAGTACGACAGTGTTCATGGAACTTTTGACAAAGAGGTAGAGATACTTGAAGATGACTTCATGAAAATAGGAGATATGAAAGTCAAGTTTTTAAATGATAGAGATCCAAAAAACTTAGACTTTGCAAAATACGGAGCTAATGTTTTACTAGAGTGTACGGGTGTGTTTTATACTCAAGAAAAATCTCAAGTTTATCTTGATAAGGGAATCAAAAAAGTTATATTTTCAGCACCTGCAAAAGATAAAGAGACTGCAACTTTTGTAATGGGTGTAAATGAAAATAGTTACAAAGGTGAAGATATAATCTCAAATGCAAGTTGTACTACAAACTGTTTAGCTCCAGTTGTAAAAGTTTTAGATGATGCTTTTGGTGTAGAACAAGGACTTATAACAACTATACACTCATATACAAATGATCAAAATATCTTGGATGTAAAACACTCTAAAGATCCAAGAAGGGCTAGAGCAGCAGCAGTTAACATGATACCTACAACAACAGGAGCTGCAAAAGCTATCGGACTTGTTATGCCTCACTTGCAAGGAAAACTAAATGGACAATCAGTAAGAGTACCTACTCCAAATGTTTCTATGATTGATTTAAATGTTATAGTAAAAAAAGAGACAACTAAAGAAGCTATAAATGAAGCTTTCAAAAAAGCTCAAATCGCTATGCCAAATATAATCTTAGTTGATGAAGACAAAAGAGTTTCTAGTGATTTTGTAGGATGTGATATAAGTGCTATCGTAGCTAGTGATTTAACTCAAGTGCTAGATGGAAAGTTAGTAAAAGTTATGGCTTGGTATGACAATGAGTGGGGATACTCAAAAAGGCTTATAGACTTAGCCAAATATACAGTAAACTTCAAAGGATAGACATGGGACTTCTTTCAGTAAAAGATCTTGATATACAAAAAGGTGATAGAGTTTTTATAAGATGTGATTTTAATGTACCTATAGATGAAGATGGTGTTATCACTGATGACAGAAGGATAAGGGCAGCTCTTGCTAGTATTAGGTATTGTCTTGGTAAAAATGCAAAAGTTATCCTAGCTAGTCACTTTGAAAGACCAACTGCAGGTGAGTTTGATGAAAAGTATTCTTTAAAAGTTATAATCAACAGACTAAGTGGACTTTTGAAAAAAGAGGTAGTGATGCCTAAAAATTTCTTGCTTGATGATGAAGCGATAGAGCTTTCCAAAAACTTAGAGTATGACCAAGTTATGCTTTTGGAAAATCTTAGATTTAATGAGGGTGAAACTAAAAACGGTTTAGAATTTGCCAAAAAATTATCCGAGCTTGCAGAGTTTTATATAAATGATGCTTTTGGAGCAAGTCATAGAAAACATGCTTCTATACATGCTATGACTACTTTTTTTGATAATGAACATAAAGCAGCTGGATTTTTACTAAAAAAAGAGGTTACATTTTTTGACAAAATGGTAAAAACCCCTACTCGTCCATTTGTTGCTATTATAGGTGGTAGTAAAGTGAGTGGAAAACTAGAAGCCATGCTTAACTTGATAGATAAAGTTGACAAGATTATTATCGGTGGTGGTATGGCATTTACATTTTTAAAAGCTTTAGGATATGAGATAGGAAACTCTTTGGTTGAAGATGATTTACTAGAAGATGCAAAAGTTATTATGGAAAAAGCAAAGACAAGAGGTGTAAAGTTTTATCTTCCTGTTGATGTAGTTGTCGCTGATAAGTTTGCTGAAAATGCAGTAAGCAAATACTTGCCAATCCAAGAGATACCAGAAAACTGGATGGGACTTGATGTTGGACCAGCTACAAACAGACTATTTCGTGAGGCGATAAATGATGCCCAAACTATACTTTGGAATGGTCCTATGGGAGTTTATGAGATGGATAAATTTAGCAAAGGAAGTTTCATGATGAGCCACTATGTAGCTGATAGTCATGCAACTACTATTATAGGTGGTGGAGATACTGGGGATGTTGTAAGTCGTGCTGGAGATATAGAAGAGATGACATTTATCTCAACTGGTGGTGGAGCTAGTTTGGAGCTTTTAGAGGGAAAAACTCTTCCTGGTGTTGAAGCAGTAAGTGCTAGTTTTGATGGTAGACTTTCATGATAATAGCTAGTAACTTCAAAACTAACCATACAAGAGAGAGTACAAAAGAGTATCTTGTAAAACTAAATCACTTTGTAAAAGAAAACAGTATAAAAGAGGAGATTTTAGTTTTTCCTCCATCAACTGCTCTTGATAACTATAACCTTCATGATAGTATCAAAATAGGTGTACAAAATGCTTATCCCACTGATAAAGGGTCATTTACGGGGGAACTTGGATTTACCCAAATAGATGAGTTTGATATAAAAACTATACTTATAGGACATAGTGAGAGAAGGCATATACTTAAAGAGAGTGATGAACTTATAGTTTCAAAATACAACTTTTACAAAGACAAAAACTACAAGATAGTTTACTGTATCGGAGAACCTAAAGAGGTTAGAGATGATGGATTAGAGAAAGTTTTGGAGTATAACTTTTCTCAACTTGATGGAATAGATTTGGATTATGAAAATTTGATAGTTGCTTATGAGCCAGTTTGGGCGATAGGTACTGGAGTTAGTGCAACTACTAAAGATATAGAAGAGACTTTATCAGCTTTAAGAAAAAGTATAAAAGCTCCCCTACTTTATGGTGGAAGTGTAAAAGTTGCAAATACAAAAGAGATTTTAGAGATTAAAAACTGTGATGGTATCTTGGTTGGTACTGCTAGTTGGGATATAGAAGATTTTAAAGAGATGGTTCGTATTGCTCATGAGATATGATGTTATAGTTGTTGGAGGAGGTCATGCTGGTATAGAAGCTAGTCTTGCAAGTGCAAGGATGGGCAAAAAAACTCTTCTTATAACAATACTTGCTGAACAGATTGGAGCTACTAGTTGTAATCCTGCCATCGGAGGACTTGCAAAGGGACATCTTGTAAAAGAAATTGATGCTCTTGGTGGAGAGATGGGAGTTTGTACAGATAAAGTTGGAATACAATTTAGAGTATTAAACTCGTCAAAAGGACCTGCTGTAAGAGGTAGTAGAGCTCAAATAGATATGGATAGATATAGGATTTACATGAGAAATCTCTGTATCAATACTCCAAACCTTGATATAAAACAAGAGATGGCTGATGAAGTAATCGTAGAAGATGGAGAGGTAAAAGCTGTAAAAACTCACCTTGGAAATATTTATGAGTGTAAAAAAGCGATAATTACTACTGGAACTTTTTTAAGGGGACTTATTCATGTAGGCTCTTTCAAACAAGAAGCAGGAAGAGTTGGAGAGTTTGCTTCAAATGCTCTTAGTGATAACTTAAAATCATTGGGACTAGATACAGGAAGACTAAAAACTGGAACTTGTGCTAGGATAGATGCAAATAGTATAGATTTTTCTGTCATGGAAGAGCAAGGGGGAGATGAAAATCCTGAGCCTTTCTCTTTTAAAACGGATAAAGATAACTTTAACCCAACCCAACTACCATGCTTTATCACTTATACAAACCAAAATACACACAATATAATAGAAAGTAACTTTTTTCAAGCACCACTTTTTACTGGTCAAATAGAGGGAGTAGGTCCTAGGTATTGTCCAAGTATAGAGGATAAGGTAAACAGATTTCGTGAAAAAGATAGACATCACCTTTTTATAGAACCACAAACTTTGGAAGCAACAGAATACTATATAAATGGACTTACAACTTCACTTCCTCCAAAAGTACAAGAGGAGATGATTCACTCTATAAAAGGTCTTGAAAATGCTAAAATAGTTAGATATGGATATGCGATAGAGTATGATTATGTAAATCCTACTGAACTAACTCACACCTTAGAGACTAAAAGAATAAAAGGTCTTTACTGTGCAGGTCAAATAAATGGAACTACGGGTTATGAAGAAGCAGCAGCTCAAGGTTTGATGGCAAGTATAAATGCTGTTTTAGCAATAGATGAAAAAGAGCCTTTAGTGTTTAGAAGAGATGAAGCATATATTGGTGTTTTGATAGATGATTTAGTTACAAAAGGAACAAAAGAGCCATATCGTATGTTTACAAGTCGTGCTGAGTATAGACTACTTTTAAGAGAAGATAATGCTGACCTTAGGCTTAGTCATTATGGGCTTAAGATAGGACTACTAGACGATGAAAGAGTATCAAAAGTAGAAAAAAAGAGAGAAGATATAAAAATAGTTTTAAAGCACTTAGAGGAAACTTTTATAACTCCATCCAAAGAAAATGAAAAACTACTAACAGCTATAGATGAAGCAAATGTAAGTGATAAAGTTATCTTAAAAAGAGTGGTAGGAAGAAAGAGTTTTACGATTTCAAAGTTTGATAAACTACTTCCAAAGTTTGCTATGTTACAAAATGAAACAAAAGAGCAAATCCTCATAGAGAGTAAATATGATGCCTACATCAAAAAGCAACAAAATCAAATAGATAGAATGAAAAATCTTATAACTAAAAAGATTCCAAAAGACTTTGATTTTAGTAAAGTTTCGGGCTTAAGTGCTGAGATAATAGAGAAATTAACAAAATTTAATCCACCAAATCTTCAATCAGCTTCACAGATTAGTGGAGTAACCCCAGCAGCGATAGATATACTTCATATTTATATAAAATTAGAGCAAAAAAATAAGAAAAATTAATGTTTTCTTAATATATTATTAATTTATTGCTATAAATCAAGACTTATTAAAATACAAAGTGCTAAAATAGGTAGTTAAAAATTTTAATAAGGAGTCCTTATGGCAGTAGGAAAAGAAAGAAGAGACTTTCTAGGCTTAGCTCTAGGTGGTTTTACCGCTTTAGGTGGTGTAGCTGCTCTTGGTGCAGCTAAAAGAACTTGGGATCCACTTCCAAGTGTGAAAGCTGCAGGTTTTTCAGAGATTGATGTTGCAAATATCCCTGAAAATCAGTTAGTTACAGAAAAATGGAGAGGTAAACCTATCTTCGTTTTGAAAAAAACAAAAGACATGAAAAAAGATGCTAGAGATATTATCATCGGTAAAGATAGATTTTTTATAGCTATTGGTTTATGTACACATCTTGGATGTATTCCATCATATTTTCCAGATGAGCTAAAATTTAAGTGTGCGTGTCATGGTGGGCAGTTTGATACAGCTGGAAGAGTTTTAAAATCACCTCCTCCAATACCACTTTACATACCACCTTTTAAAGTAAAAGGAACTAAAGTTGTTTTAGGTGAAGAGGGTGAAACTTACAAAAAAATGAAAGCTGCTGGCTTAACAGTATAAAGGAGGAATAATGGCACATTTTACAAAAGCGACTAGTGTTCATGACTGGTTAAATCAAAGATTAGCTGTTGATACTCTTAGAAGAGTTTTGGCAACTGAGTATTGGATCCCTAAAAATATAAACTTTTTATGGGCTATGGGTATGATTTTAGCAGTAACATTTGGTATGCTTCTAATATCAGGTATATTTTTACTTATGTATTACAAACCAGATACAAAACTTGCATTTGACAGTGTAAACTACACTATTATGAGTCAAGTTGGTTATGGATGGCTTTGGAGACATATTCACGGTGTAGCAGCATCAGTAGTATTTTTAATCATATATATACATATGTTTACAGGTATCTACTATGGAAGTTATAAAAAAGGTAGAGAGCTTATCTGGCTTTCTGGTATGCTTCTTTTTGTATCTTTTTCAGCAGAAGCTTTTAGTGGATATATGCTTCCTTGGGGACAAATGAGTTATTGGGCTGGTATGGTTATCACAAACTTATTTAGTATGGGGAGCTTAAACTTTAATGGATTAGTTGAATGGATTAGAGGTGATTATGTACCTGGTGATGCATTTTTAACTAGATTTTTTATGCTTCATGTTCTTTTGATGCCACTAATTATAATAGGTCTTATAGTTTTCCATTTTGGAACTTTAAGAATTCCTCATGTTAATAATCAAGATGGTGAAGAGATAGATTTTGATGCAGAAGCTCAAAAATACTTATCAGGTAATACAAAAGAATCAAAAATTATTAGATTTCAATGGGACTTTTTAAGTAAAGATATTATGGTATTAGGATTTTTCTTTATATTCTTCTTTTATCTAGTATTTTATCATTTTGAGTTTGCCATGGATCCAGTTAACTTTGATCCAGCAGATGGACTTAAAACTCCAACTCATATTTATCCTGAGTGGTACTTTTTATGGAGTTATGAGATACTTAGACCTTTTAGTAAAAATATAGGTCTTATCTGGTTTGCATTTGCACAAGTTATATTCTTTACACTTCCATTTTTAGATAGAAGTCCAAATGCAGTGGCAGCAAATAGAAGAGGAGTTTTCAAATACTGGTTCTGGGCACTTCTTGTAGTTATGATAGGTCTTTCTGTACTTGGTAAACTACCTCCAGTTGGTGTCTGGACAAAAGTAGGTACAGTCTTTGCATGGTCATTTATAGCACTTTGGTTCTCTCTCCCATTTGTAACAAAAATGGAAAAACCAGTAGGAGGTAAATAATGAAAGAATTAAAAATATTAGCAATAGTTGTATTTTTTACACTTGTAACTTACTGGGGAGTAGAACCTTTTGCTCACTCAAAAATGCATAAACATGTAGAGGGTCATAATTTTGTTTATGATGGAACTGCAGATATAGAGGAAGTTAAAGCAAAAATAGAAGCTGCAAAAGAAGAAAAACATCCAACAGCAGCACTTGAGAAAAAATTAACAGAAAAAAAAGCTTTTTGGGCAGATGTTAAAAAAATAGCTGCTATCAAAGGTGATCCTAAAGCTGGTGAAGCTGTTTTTGGTATATGCCTTGGATGTCACAATGGAAGTGGAGTAAACATGGGTGGTGTTGTACCTCCTAGTTTAGATCATGCTGGTGCACTATATGATAAAAACTATCTTATAGCACTTATAAAAGATCCTGCAATGGGATCAAATGTTGATCACAAATATGCTGATACTATGAGTCATCCAATGGGAGCTATCAAAACTATGGTAACAACACCTCAACAAATAGCTGATGTTGTTGCATATCTACTAAAAAATAAAGCTGGAGAGATAACTCCAAAAGAAGCTTTTGTTGATGCTTGTGGAAGATGTCATGCTAACAGATATGCTAAATGGACTCAAGCTGGTTTTGTTCCAAAAACAAAATCAAACATAAAAACTGGTCAAGACATAGATCTTTTGAAGTTTAAACAAAAAGTTGCAACTGAGCAAGAAGCTGTTTCTAACTACATGGGTAAACTACCACCTGATCTTTCTATCATCATCAGAGCTAGAAGCGAACACTTCTTAAGTACTTTTGTTGAAAATCCTCAATCAGATCTACCAGGAACTGCAATGCCAAGAACTGGTTTAACTAAAGAGGGATTTGAGAAAGTTACTGAGTATTTAGGAGAAACTGGAGATCCAAGTGCAAAAGCAAGAGCTGAGCTTGGACCAAAAGTTATAATCTTCTTTATAATCTTTACAATCCTAGCAGTGCTATGGAAAAAATCAGTGTGGAAAGAACTACACTAAAACTAAAAAAGTAAGAGGAACTTTCCTCTTACTTAACTTTAAACCTACAATATATAAAAATCCCAATATTTAATAAAAGTATAAAATGGAAGTATCTCCCAAGGAGACTAGCAAAGATATACAATAATATCAAGCCAATGTATGTATATGATTATAAATGGTGACCCGTAGGGGATTCGAACCCCTATTGCCGGCGTGAGAGGCCGGAGTCCTAACCATTAGACGAACGGGCCACTAAAAAAATAAATTCAATGTATTTGGTTAAGACTTTGGGATTTTATCAAAAAAAGCTTAATTTCTCCTTTTATACTCTTCATATCCAAACTCTTTTACTACCTCTATATCGCCATTTTTTCTTTTTAGTAAAAGATTTGGAAGTTTTATGCCATTAAAAGTTGTATTTTTTACTATCGTGTAGTGTATCTGGTCTTCAAAAAGAACTTTATCTCCAATCTTCAAAGGCTCTTCAAATGAATAATCTCCAATGATATCTCCAGCTAAACAAGTATTTCCAGCTAATCTATAAGTATGAGATAAAACTCCAGCTTCTTTTGCTCCTCTAACCTCTGAGCGATAAGGCATGATAATGGTATCGGGCATATGAGCTTCTGCAGATATATCAAGGATAGCTATTTTCATACCATTTTCAACTATATCTAAAACAGTAGCTACTAAAACTCCGCTCTGCCACCCTACTGCTTCACCAGGCTCCAAATAGACTTCTACATCATACTTTTGTTTAAACTCTTTTATAAGCCTCATAAGCTTCTCTACATTATATCCCTCTTTAGTAATATGGTGACCTCCTCCAAAGTTTATCCATTTAAGATTTTTAAAGTACTCTCCAAACTTCTCTTCAAAGGCCTTAATTACCTCTTCAAGTTCATCTGCTCCTTGCTCACAAAGTGCATGAAAATGAAATCCCTCTACATCTGCTAACTCATCATCTTTAAAATTTTTCTTAGTAATTCCTAATCTACTATATACTCCACAAGGGTTATAAATCTCTTTTGGAGATGCTGAAACCTCCGGATTTATCCTAAGTCCTATACTAACTTTAACCTCTTTTGCCTTCTTTTTATACTTTTTTAGTTGAGAAAATGAGTTGAAAACTATATGATTTGAAAGTGATAAGATTTCATCAATCTCCTCCTCTTTAAATGCTGGAGAGTAAGTATGAACCTCCTTTTTAAAAAGCTCCTTTGCATACTTAGCCTCATATAATCCACTAGCACAGCATCCTTGAAGATACTTTGAAACCAAATCAGCAGAACCAGAAAATGCAAATCCTTTTAGAGCCAAAAGTATCCTTGCCCCACTTTGTTTTTGTATATAGTCTAAAAGTTGTAAGTTATATTCAAGTTTTTCTTCTTCTAACAGGTAGTATGGAGTCTGCAATATTTAATCCTTATTTTGATATCTTATCCTCATGAGAAGTATATTATTTGTCTGCTTAGGAAATATTTGTCGATCCCCCTTAGCTGATGGGATAACAAATAAAATTGCTAGAGAAAAAAACTTAGATCTATATATAGATAGTGCCGGAACTAGTTCTTTTCACAAAGGAGAGCCACCTTGTGAAAACTCCCAAAAGGTAGCTAAAAAGTATGGTATAAATATATATGGGTTAAAATCTCGCCCTATTGTTCCAAAAGATTTAGAAGAGTTTGAGATAGTAGTAGCTATGGATGAACAAAATAAAAGAGATTTACTTCACTATGGATTTAAAAAAGTTTATAAACTTGGAGATTTTGGTGGACTTAGGGGGAAAGATGTCCCCGACCCCTACTATTTTATAGGGTTCAAAGGATTTGAAATAGTCTTTGATATGATTCAAAAGGGTGTAAATGCACTAATCAATGACATACAAGATGGAAAAAATATCTAGGATTTTGAAAGCTAGATGGGATTTTCACACTTACTCTAAAACTTTTTGTGAGTCTTGGTTTTAAATTTTCTATAGCTCTTACACTATCTTTTAAAAAATTTTTTGTATATCCACGAGATTTAAACAAATCATTTACAGATGATGTTTTATACTTAAAAACACTTCCTTTTTTTCTAGTCACTTTATTTACTATCTTTATATCCAAAGTACAGTATGAGATTTTAAATTTTCCTTGATTTTTGATATTTCCAGTTATTATCACAGCTTCTCTGTTATAATCTCGGCTTGTATTATAACTTACAAGCTTTCCTTTTTTTGTGTACTTATCTAAGATAAGAAGTGAGACTAAAAGTCCTATAAAGGCTATCACAAAAGACACTACTATTAAAGATACTCTTGTCTTTTTATTTTTTTCATTTTGGCAAAGCAAGCCTAAAAGTCCAAAGATTAGAAAAAATATTACTATAAAGATATAGTGTATAACAGTAAAGTGCATTATCAGTAACACTCCCCACTTATTTTAACATCATATATATCTTGTAAATCAAAATCTTTCATGACTATCTTAAAACTCTCTTTGTTTTCTTTTTTTAATTCTTTATCTAATAGTATCGACATTTTTCGTAAAGGTTTTAAATTATTTAAAATATTTTTATACTTATTTTTATCTTTTTTAACCACTTTTGTAAAAATACGGCATTTTTGGTAATCTATTTTGCCTTGATTTTGTAGCTTCCCTTTTATTATAAGCATATTTGCAAATTTTAGTTTTGTAATCTTTTGATTTAGTATTTCAACTTTTCTAACTGTTTTATCAAAATATAGTTTAATAAATATAGGAGAAAAAGCCACCAATATTAATGAAATTAAAAATAAAGAGATGGCAAATTTTGTTCTTTTTTTGATATTTAAAAATACCATCATGATGACAAAAAAGAAAAATACTCCTACCCAAGAGATAGCAAAGTAATCATATATAGTAAGGTGATGGATGTAATCTATTATTCTTTGTTTTAATTCATTCATTCAATAACTAAAGCACATTATGTGCCAAGTTATTTATTTCTCGAGTTTTTTTCCTCTATGCCACTCATACCAAATCTTCTTTTTAACTCTTCTTTGATTTGATCTGGATGGATATTTTTATCTATAAGTGGTATCAAACAGTGATAAACTAAGTCTGCAGCTTCATAAACAATCTCTTTTTTATCATTGTCTTTTATAGCAAAACAAAACTCTCCAGCCTCTTCTACTATCTTTTTTAGATAACTGTTTTCACCCTTTTGTAACAATGAAGCCGTATATGATGTTTTAGGATCTGTATTTTTTCTCTCTAATAGCTCATGATAGAGTTTGTCAATCACCGAGTAGTTTTTAGTAGCATCTTCATTTGGTTGACTTACTACTTTATCAGTATCTAATTTAGTAAAAAAACAACTCTTTCTGCCAGTATGACAAGCTACACCACCAACCTGCTCTACTTTTATCAAAATAGTATCATTATCACAATCAATAAAAAAATCTTTTATAATCTGGTAGTTTCCACTACTCTCCCCTTTTTCCCAAATTCTTTGCTTAGTTCTTGAAAAATAGTGGGCTTTTTTTGTTTTTAAGCTAAGAGAAAGTGCTTCATGATTCATAAAAGCCATCATGAGAACTTCGTTTGAACTCTCCTCTTGTACTATGACTGGCAAAAGCCCATCAACTTTTTGCCAATCTACTTTATCTAAAATCTTTTGCATTATCTAGCCACTGTACTTCTTTGTTTACTTTGAGAATCAACCCAAATATTTGGTGTAGAACCACCTGGAGTTAAAAAGATTTTTGCATCTTTGTTTACTCTTAGTGCTTCATTAAACTTTCCTTGCACCTGTATCTGTTTTAGATTTATAAGTTCTGGAGTTAAACTTTTTGCTATTAGTTCATTTGCTTTTGCTTGGGCATCTGCTTCTATAGTTATCTTTTGTGCTTCACCTTGTGCTTTTATCTTTTTAGCATCTGCATCACCTTGTGCAAGTGCTGCTTTTTTCTCAGCCTCTTTTTTTGCTCTCTCTACTTCATACTGAACTCTTTGAGCCTCTTGTTTTGCAACTTGTACTTTTTCTATCTGATCTTTTATCTTTTGTGGCAAAGAAATTTCTCTTAATTGAACTGCTTCAAGAACGACTGGCTTAGAAGGTAAACTGTCAACTTTTTGCCTTATCTTATCTTCTATCTTTTTTGCTATCTCATTTCTTTTTGGAGGTAACTCTTCAGCTTTATAACTTCCAACAATATTTCTAGCAACTTCTCTAACTACTGCATTTATGATTTTTTCTTCCCAACTTAGTCCCCAGGTTGCTATCGTTTTAGGTGCTGATTGGGCTTTTAATCTATACTGAACAGTTAAGTCGATAGAAACAGGAAGTCCTCTAGCATCAAGAACTGATATAGCTGGTTTTACCATAACCCCATCATTTGATGCAAAATCAGCTCCATCTTTTTCAGCTTTATAGTTTATAATCCTTACTTTTGTATCAACTACTATAATCTTTTGAATCCCGGGGATGAGTAGATGAAGTCCTGGATATAAAGGTGTGTTTTCAAACTTACCTGTTGTAACTTTTATCCCTACTTGTCCAGAGTTTATGATAGCATACGGTTTTGCTACCACTAAAAGTACAATAATCGCGAGAATTACATACAAAAGAGGTGTTTTCTTATCTAAGTTTTTTATAAAATCTGGTTTTGGTGGCATCTTTGGTGAGTTACCTCCTCCATTTTTTTTGTTGAAGTAGTCGTTTAAATCTGCTGGCATTTTTTATCCTATGTATGTTAAATATTTTTTGTACTTGTCATTTCTCCCAAATACAACATCAAAGTAAGCAGATTGCAGTTTTTTAGTCATCTCACCTCTTTTACCATTTCCAATCACTCGGTTGTCAAGAGAGTTTATCGGTGTAACTTCAGCTGCAGTTCCTGTAAAAAATGCTTCATCAGCTATATATATCTCATCCCTTGTTATATGTCGTCTTTCAACTTCTATACCAAAATCTTTAGCTAACTCTAAAACAGTTGCTTGAGTTATAGACTCCAAAGAATTATCATTTGGTGGTGAAACAAGTTTTCCATCTCTTACGATAAATATACACTCTCCACTTCCCTCAGCAACAAAACCATTGTCATCTAACATAAGAGCTTCTTCATAACCTGCTTCTATCGCTTCATATTTTGCCATTTGAGAGTTCAGATAGTTTGCAACTGCTTTTGCTTTTCCAAAGTTTGATTTTACCGAGTTTCTAACTATCGAAGAAACAGTTACTTTTATACCATTTTCAAGTCCCTCTTCTCCAAGATATGCTCCCCACTCCCAAGCAGCGATTGCTGTATGAACTGGTGCTTTTACATGATGAAGTCCCATAACTCCATATCCGAGATAAATAAGAGGTCTTATATAAACATTTCCACTAAAGTTGTTCTCTTTTAAAAGTTCTACATGAGCTTTTTCTAACTCTTCTTGATTGAAGTTTGGTTTTATCGCTGTTATCTTTGCAGAGTTTAGTAGTCTTTTTGTATGTTCTTCTAGTTTAAAGATAGCCAATCCATCCTCAGTTTGATATGCTCTAGTTCCTTCAAAAACTCCATTTCCATAGTGAAGTGTATGAGTTAAAATGTGAACATTTGCCTCATCCCAAGGAGTGAGTTTTCCATCCATCCATATATATTTTGCTTTATTCATTTTAATGTAGTCCTATTAGTTAATATTGTAGTGAGAGATTGTATCCAAAAAAGTATAAAATTTGTTTGATTTTTGAGTAAATGGCCGGGAGAGGGAGATTCGAACTCCCGGAGGTATGACCCTCGCTGGTTTTCAAGACCAGTGCATTCAACCGCTCTGCCATCTCCCGACAATATAAAAGTTTATGGAGGCGACACCCGGATTCGAACCGGGGATCAGAGCTTTGCAGGCTCCTGCCTTAGCCACTTGGCTATGTCGCCATAAAGTCTGATGAGTCGCCTCACCTTTTGTTTTTGTTAAAGTGGTGCCCGAGGCCGGACTTGAACCGGCACAGCTGCAATAGCCGGGGGATTTTAAGTCCCCTGTGTCTACCAATTCCACCACCCGGGCATATTGGTCACCAAATTTTAACAAATTAAAATAAGTTTCTCATAAAATGGAGCGGGAAACGAGGATCGAACTCGCGACCCCAACCTTGGCAAGGTTGTGCTCTACCGCTGAGCTATTCCCGCCCACCTATCTTTGAGTTCGAGATTATACAGTAAAAAGCTTAAGAAAAACTTTAAACTATACATAGTTTTTTAAAAAACATGTTATACTTCTTGCATGAGAAAAATACTATTTAACCTTATACTACTTTTTCAGATTTTGGAAGCTAATGATAGTGATTTTTTTAGCTATAGAAAAGATATAGCTAACTTTTACTATGAGTTTTTAGATACAAGTACAAGTTTTTTGTATGATAAAAGCAACCTTGATTACATCAAAAAACACAATCATCTTAGATTTTATCTAAACACTTCTATAGATAAAAATCACAAAATCAGTTTATCACCATCTCTGCGAGCTAGTATAAAACTACCAAAAATAAGTAAAAACCTATACTTAACAGTTGAAAAAGAATCAAAAGTAACAGATAATCCAAATGAGATAGAAACACCAACAACGAAAGAGGCAAAAAACTCTAGAGTTGGTTTGAAATACTTTTTTAAAAGGGAAAATAATTTTTCACTTTTTACAAAACTTGGAGGAAGACCAACTGCATCTTGGGATAAAATATATATTGAAGGTGGAGTAGAAAAGCTATATCAATACAAAAAACACTACTTTTTTACATATCTCCATCATGATTACTACTTTAAAAATAAAATATCCGTATCAAATATAGGACTTGATTATAAGCAAAAACTTGATAACAGATTTTCTTTTTTACAAAACAATAACTTAACGATTGAGGATAAACAAAAAACTACTTTAGATAATAGTTTTATACTTGAACAATATGTCTCTAAAAAGGTGAACTACTCCTATTGGATAACTTTTTATTCTGTTAAAGATAGTGATTTTAAACTTCACTCTTTAAGTTATAACTTTAAGTATCATAGAGCTTTAAAAAAATGGTTATTTGTTGATGTAATACCATCTTTAGTCAAAAACTATCATGATAAAAATAATTTTGATAAATATCTATATATCAACTTCGGTATGATTTTTTAACTTAACTTAAAAATCTAGCTTAAAATATATTTTACTTTTTATATAAGTAAAATATAAGTAAAAAACCTTAATCTTTATGTAGAATAATAAATAATTTTTATATTGGAGTTGTTTTGAATAGTAAAGTTATACTTTTATTAGGTGGTTTGTTATCTTCGCTTGTTGTTTATATATGCATAAACAACAAAGAACCTACAAAAATCACTACCCCTGTCAAGCTCACAAAGACAGTACCTGTAGAAAAAAAAGTTGTACAAGAAAATCCTTCTCTGTACTATGTAAGTGGAAATACAACTTCTGCTAAAATTAATTTTATAGATAAAAGTTTAGGGGATACTTTACAAAAAGTATCTCAAAATAATGGACAAGTAGCTGATATCACATACTCAGAAGATTTCAAACCTGCAAGATGGAATAAACTTGCTTCTAAAAGTGTAAACTTTTTTGATAAAAATAATTTAAAAAATCTATTTATAGAAGCTTCTGGAAATAATATCACAATAAAATCTGACTTTAAAAATAAAGCTCTTTTTGATAAGTTTAATACACTTATAGAACAAAATAAAGATAAAAACTTAAACTTAACTAATCTTGTAAAATTGAAAAATCCTATAGATTTATCTAAAATACAAAGCAATATTAATGAAACCCTAAAACTACACCCTATAAGATTTGCTAAATCATCATCTAAGATTACTAAAGATGGGATCAAAAACTTAGAAAAGATTATAAACACCTTCTTGCAACATAAAAATGTCAGATTTGATTTGGTAGTTGAGGGACATACTGACTCAACAGGTAGTGAAAAAAAGAACAAGATTCTTAGTCAAAAAAGAGCAAATAGTGTAAAAAACTATTTGCAACAAAACTGTTACAACTTAAATAATGTAGAATCCATAGGCTATGGTTCTTCAAAACCAAAATATCACAATAAGAAAAATCCAAAAAATAGAAGAGTTGAAATAATAGTACAAAAAGGACATAATAATGGAAATATTTAATACTCAACTAATTTACTTTATTTTAGCTTTGATTTTAGGATTTGTTATTGGTTTTTTACTTAAAAAATCAACCGCAGATAAAAATATAAAAACTAGATTAGAAGATTTAGAAAAAGAGTTTTACACAAGTCGTGATAAGCTAGAAGTAAAATCTGAGCAATACTTTGACACAAAAAATAAGTTTCAAATAAACAAAGACTTAGTTTATTCACAAAACTCTTTAAAAGAGAGAGCTAAAAATAGTATCAATGACTATCAAAAAAAGATATCTTCACTACAAGAAGCAAATAAAAATATAGAAAATGACCTAAGTTATATACAAAAAGATATAAAAGAGTATGAAAACAAAATAAACTCCATCAAAGGTGATTATAACAATATTCACAGTGTTATTAAAGATTATGAAGATATAAAATTAAAAGAAAAAAACCTTATATTAGAGATAGAAGAATATGAAAATAAAATAAAAAAGTTTACTCATAATAAGATATCTTTAACTAATAAACTATTTACATCTAAAAAAACATTGTCTTCACTAGATGATGAAATAGAAGATTTAACCAATAAAGCTGTAGAGATAAAACGACAAAAAGATATAGTAAAAAACAAAAGTCACTCATCTATAAATGAAGAGTATGAACAAATAAAAACAAAAATGCTTAACTACAAATATAAAGTCAAAGAGATAGAGGAGCAACTAAACAGTGTTTTAAAAATTGATAAAGAAGAAATTAATCATTTTATCTCAAAAAATGAATCAGAAAGATTTATTGATAAATTATTTCTGAAAGTTTTTAATAGTAACGATAAAAGAGGAACAGTGTAATGGAAGCATTTGATGCAATCAAATTTTGTTTATTAGCAGTTTTTTTAATAGGACTTTTTACCGGTTTAGTATATATAAGTAGAGTTACCTATGAAGAATACCAACCAATAATGACAAAATTTACCACTATGATAAATAACAATACTTCTGAGTATAACAGTAAAGATAAGGAAATAGAAGAATTAAACAGTGAAATTTCAAAGATGAGAGAGAATATTAAGCTATACAAAAATATGACTTCTTCTGTTAAAAATAATCTGCTTGATACGGCACATCTCTTTTCAAAATATCAAATGAACAATGAACAATTAAAAAAAGATATAAATGAAAATAGAAGAGTATTGAAAAGCTTAAAAAATGAGTATAACTACTATCATGATGCTATTAGCAAAGAGCCTGCTATCTCTTCGCAGATAGAAGAATTGAAAAAAAATATTGAAAATTTAGAAGATAATTTAACTAAAAATAAGGAACTTGTATCACAAGAAAAGGAAACTGAATCAAATCTTTTGAAACAAATTAAAGAGGTGGATAGACTACTTTCAGAAAAAGATAGTAAAAAAAATGAACTTACAACTAAAATATATCTTGAAGAGCAAAATATAAAAAATAATAAAAACTATCAAAAAGTGATGGAACTTGATAATTTTGTAGGTGAACTTATAACATATAGAGATAGATTAAATGAGATAAAAAATGGACTTTGAAAAAGTAGTTGATTTTCGTCATGCTTGTAAAATTTTTGATGAAAATAAAAAAATTTCTAAGAGTGATTTAAACTATATTTTAAAAACCACTATAAAATCCCCTAGCTCTTTTGGGATAGAAGGTTGGAAGTTTTTAGTTATCCAAAACCAAGATTTAAAAGAAAAGCTAAAACCCTACTGCTGGAATCAACCTCAGATAACTACATGCAGTGATTTGATAGTGCTTTTGTATAGAAAAAACATGACTTCCAAAGATGAGTATGTTATAAAATCACTCAAAAGAAGAAAGTATTTTGAAAAATCTTTACAAAAATATGCTGAGTTTATAGACTCAAGAAGTCTAAGTGAGATTAAATGCTGGAGCAAAGCTCAAACATATATCGCAAGTGCATATCTTATGCTTAGCTCTGCAAGTCTTGGTATAGATAGCTGTCCTATTGAGGGATTTGAGCATGAAAATATCAAAAATCTGCTTGATTTTGATAAACAAAATTATGATATTTCCTATATGGTTGCTTTAGGATATAGGCTAAACCATCCTAAAACTTTAGAGAGGAGAGATTTTGATGAGTTGGTGGAGTTTATTTAAAAACTTCCTCATACTTCTCCTCATCAAACCCTACTACTAACTTATCCCCAAACTCTATAACTGGTCTTTTTAACAGCATATTTTCACGACAAAGCCACTCTACTTTTCCACTCTCATTTAAGTTCAACTCTTTGAGTCCAAGTTGTCTATACTTTGTACCTTTGCTATTAAAAAGGATATTTATATCTTCTTTACCTACCCACTCTTTAATCTTTTCACAAGGAAGTGGAGTTTTTCTAATATCTATAAATTCTACTTCTTCACCTTTGTCTTTAAAAAACTTTAGTGCTTTTCTAACACTTCCACATGTTTTTATGCCGTGTACTTTTGTCATGGTTTTCTCCTATACTACTTCATCTAACTCTTTTTTTAGCAACATCTTTATATATGATTGATATGGAACATCTATCGAGTTTGCTTTTGTTTTTATCTTTTCAAGCATGTCTTCTGGAAGTCTTATAGATATTGTTTTTGTACTTTTTTTTAGATTTGGAAACTTTACAACTTTTGCACTATTTTTATCAAAATAATCTAAACTCTCATGAGAGTTCCAAAACTCTATCTCATCTTTTTGGCTTTTAAAACTTGGTATTTTCTTCATAAAACTTCCTCTCTTTTTTACTCATCGCCCTTGCTGATACTACTCTGATTTTGTCATATCTTATTGTAAAAATTACACTTAATAACTCTCTGTTATCAATAGTTCCTAATGCTAAGCATCTTTTTTCTTTACTTGAAGAATGCTTACAATCTTTTACCAATACTAAAGGCTCATTAAAAAAAACTTCCTCTATCTCTTGCCACTTTATTCCATGTTTGATTTCATTTTTTAGTAAATTCCCATCATCCCAATCAAAACCAACTATATTTTCTATATCTAAACATTCATAATCCATACAAATCCTTTTTTGTATATGATTATTATATACAATTTTTCTTAATCTACTCCACCCATCTCAAAACTTTATCAAGTAATCTAGTTGATAAAACTCTCTTTAAAAACCAAAAGATAGTTGTTACCTTTGTAACTCTATATCTTGCTTTTGGATTTTTTGACTCTATTATCTTTTGCAGGACTTTCAAAACAGCATCTTCACCCAAGGTGAAAGGCACATCATCACTACTCTGTAAAGATTTTAGTTTTTGTTTGTACTCATCTTTAAAAAATGAATTTTCTTTATCTATATTTTCTAAAAACTTATCAAGAGCATTTTTTCTAAAATCACTTCTTATTGGTCCACTTTCTATCAGTGATACTGATATATTTGTACCAATAAGCTCTAATCTTAGAGTATCACTTAAGCCCTCTAGTGCATATTTACTAGCATTGTAAGCACCACGAAATCTTAAGCTAATGATGCCTAAAACTGAACTGTGATTGATAATCTTGCCATATCCTTGTTTTCTCATGATTGGTAAAACTAAAGTGGTTAGTTCATGAAGTCCAAAAAGGTTTGTTTCAAACTGCTCTCTTAAAACCTCTCTACTTAAATCTTCAACAGCTCCTGGTTGTCCATAGCCTGAGTTGTTAAAAAGTGCAAAGATTTTTCCATCACTTTTTTGTAAAAACTCATCTATACACTCTTTTATAGAGTCTGAGTTAGTTAAGTCTAGTTTTAGAACATTTAACCCTTCACTTTGAAGCCTTTTTAAATCCTCTTCTTTTCTGCAAGTTCCATATACTAGGTAGTTTTTGTTAAGTGAGAGCTGTTTTAAACAGTGATAACCGATACCAGAAGAGGTACCAGTTATCAAAATCGGTTTTTTAGTCAAGTATTATGAGTTCTCTTTTGCATACTCTGGAGTACAAAAAATCCCACAGTGACATACACCTTTTTCAGGTATTTCCTCTTTTATAGCTGGTTTACATGGGCAGATTCTATTATCAGCACTTTTATGTTTTCCATTTTCTTCTATAACCATAAAACATGGACAAAATCTTTTTCCATATAAAAGTTTATGTCTAGCAAGTCCCATGTTTATAGCTTCATTTACTTCTTCATTTGGATTAAATGCCCAACCAAATTTTTCTACTACACCTTTTGTAAACTTTTCTGTTTTTTCTACTTCTTCTAAAAATTCTGGTGAATTCATATCTAATTGTTGCATAATTTTTTCCTTATTTTGATTTTATAACTCTTCTAAATGCCAAGGCAAACCTTGTTTATTTAACTCATCCATAAATGGATCTGGATCAAACTGTTCTATGTTGAAAACTCCATTTTGTAGCCATTTGCCCTCAGCTATCATCTTAGCTCCAATCATCGCTGGAACTCCTGTTGTATAGCTAACAGCTTGTGAAGAAGTTTCTTTGTAAGCCTCTTGGTGATCACATACATTGTAAAGATAGTAGCTTACCTCTTTGCCACTTTTTAAGCCTTTTGCTACTACACCTATGTTAGTTTTTCCTTTTGTTCTCTCTCCTAGTGTTTTTGGATCAGGTAGAAGAGTTTTTAAAAACTGGATAGGGACTATCTTGCATCCATCATGTTCTACTGGTTCGATTCCTAACATTCCTACATTTTCAAGGCATTTCATATGAGTTAAGTAACTCTCTCCAAATGTCATGAAAAACCTTATCCTTTTTAAGCCTTTGATATGTTTTATTAAGCTTTCCATCTCTTCATGATAAAGCAGGTAACTATCTTTTTCTCCGATTTGTGGATAATCCCAAACCATTTTTATCTCCATTGGCTGAGTCTCAATCCACTCCCCATTTTTCCAATACCTGCCATTTGCACTAACTTCTCTTAGATTTATCTCTGGGTTAAAGTTTGTTGCAAAAGGATATCCGTGGTCGCCACCATTGCAGTCTAATATATCTATGGTATGTATTTCATCAAAGTATCGCTTTTGTAAGTATGCACAGAAAACATTTGTAACTCCAGGGTCAAATCCACTTCCAAGTAATGCCATAATCCCAGCTTCTTTGTATCTTTCATGATAAGCCCACTGCTCTTTGTACTCAAACTTTGCAGTGTCTGGGTGTTCATAGTTTGCAGTGTCAAGATAGTGAGTTTTTGTTTTTAGACAAGCTTCCATGATAGTCAAGTCTTGATATGGCAGTGCTATGTTTAGGACTATATCTGGATTGGTTTTATTTATGAGTTCTACTAATTCAGATACATTATCAGCATCAATCTGGGCTATATCAATATCTTTGTTATATCTTTGTTTTATCTCGTTTTGATACTGTTTGCACGAAGAAAGAGTTCTACTAGCAAGTGTTATTTTTGAAAACACATCACTGTTTTGAACAAGCTTGTGTAAAACTACTCTACCGACTCCACCTGCACCGATAAGTAAAACATCTTTCATACATTTTTCCTTGTGCTTACTTGTTATCCTTGTTTGGTACTACATACATATTTACATATCTACCTTCAAACTTTGGTTCATGCTCTTTAACAGCTATATCTTCAACCATAGGCCAAACTCTGTTTAGAACTTCTTTCCCAGCATCAGGATTTGCCATCTCTCTACCTCTTAAGAACACTCTAAATTTTACATGTTTTCCAGCTTGTAAAAACTCTCTTGCATGTTTTACTTTGTAGTTTATGTCATTGTCAGCTATTTTTACAGATAGTTTTATCTCTTTTACTTCTATCTTTTTTTGTTTCTTCTTCTCTTCTTTTTTCTTTTTCTCTTGTTGGTATTTGAACTTACCATAGTCCATTATCTTAACAACTGGTGGTTTAGCACTTGGTGCTATCAAAACTAAGTCTAGTCCCTTTCTTGTAGCTATATCTAAAGCTTCATCACTAGAAATGATTCCATACTGCTCACCACTATCATCCATACATCTTACTTCACGGATTTTTATATCCTCGTTTAATAATGTTTCGTCTTTTTTTCCTCTTTTATTCAAAAGTGTACCCCATTTAATTTCTCCTTTATTTTGTTGTAAAATTCTTCTTTTGTGAGATTTTCTTGAGTCCTTTCTCGTCTATCTCTAAGGGCTATTTTGTTGTTAGCCACCTCTTCATCTCCAAGTACTATTATCATCGGTACTCTTTGCTTCTCTGCTATTCTTATCTTTTTGTTTAAGCTCTCATTTTTAGATGAGATTTCACTATCAACCGCTAGTACTCTTAGCTCTTTTTGGATAGTTTTTGCATACTCTAAGTGAGAGTCTGCGATAGGGATGATAACTACTTGAGTTGGAGCGATAAAGAAAGGAAACTCTCCAGCACAGTGCTCTGTTAAAATACCTATAAATCTCTCAAATGAACCCAAAATTGCACGATGAAGCATAACTGGTCTTGCTTTTTCGTTGTTTGCATCATTGTATTCTAGCACAAATCGTTCCGGTAGGTTGAAATCAACTTGGATAGTTCCACATTGCCACTTTCTTTTCAAACTATCTCTAATCTTGATGTCGATTTTTGGACCATAAAATGCTCCTCCACCCTCATCTACTCCATAAGCGATACCACTTTCATCAAGTGCATCTTTAAGCCCCTGAGTTGCTGTATCCCAAATCTCTTGCTCACCGATAGCTTTCTCAGGACGAGTTGAAACCTCAAGCTCATACTCAAATCCAAAAGTTTGCATAATCTCATCTACAAAACTTAAAACCTCAAGTACATTTTCTTTTATCTGCTCTGGTGTACAGTAGATATGTGCATCATCTTGAGTAAACTCTCTTACTCTAAAAAGCCCATGCAAAGCCCCACTCATCTCATGACGATGAACTACTCCATACTCAAAAAACTTTAGTGGTAAATCTCTATAACTTCTAAGTTCACTTTGATAAATCTTGATATGCCCAACACAGTTCATAGGTTTTATACCGTACTCTACAACTTTTGGGTTGTCATCATCTCCCTCGTTTATCTGAGTGAAGTACATATTTTCACCATAGTTATCATAGTGTCCACTTATCTTCCAAGCTTCACTTTTTAGTAGTTCTGGTCCTCTTACTGGCTCGTAACCTCTTTTTCTGTGAGCTTTATATAGAAGATTTTCTAGTTTTGCTCTGAGCCTCGCTCCATTTGGAAGCCATAACGGGAGTCCAGCTCCTATGCTTTCATCAAAAGTAAAGAGTTTTAGCTCATTTCCTAGTTTTCTATGGTCTCTTTTTTTCGCTTCTTCTAGCATAAAAAGATAATCTTTAAGTGCTTCTTTAGTTGCAAATGCAGTACCATAAATACGAGTTAACATCTCATTACTTTGGTCTCCACCTAAATATGCTCCAGCTACTTTTAAAAGCTTAAAGTTTCTAAGTAGTTTAATGTTTGGTACATGAGGACCACGACAAAGGTCTTCAAAATCTCCTTGCTTATAAACAGAGAGTGTATCATCAGGAATATTTTTCATAACAGCTTGTTTTAGCTCATCATCTTTGAACTTATCTTCTGCCTCACTTCTTGGCATAGATGATTTTTCTATATCAAACTTTTTGTTTAAAAGCTTTTTCATAGCTTTTTCTATATCTTTAACCTCTTTATCACTTATAGGAGTATCTACTTTAAAATCATAATAAAATCCATCTTCAACCGTAGGTCCTACATAAAACTTTGCTTCAGGGTAAAGTTGCTTGATAGCCTGTGCCATAAGGTGAGCTGTTGAGTGCCTGATAATCTCTAGTGAGTCTTCACTATCATCTAAATAAATCTCTTCACCACTAACTTCAAGCTCTTTAGCACTCTGAATATCATAAACTTGATCATCTACTTTATAACCAATAATTATTTTCTCTTCCAAAATTATCCTCTTTTATAAAATGGTGGCTCCGATTGGACTTGAACCAACGACCACCACCATGTCAAGGTGGTGCTCTACCAGCTGAGCTACGGAACCAATGGGTACTATGATATATTAATTTAGTTTTAAGTTAACTTAATTAAAGTTCATGCATATAAAGAAAAGGTAAACAAATGGCAAGAATGAACACTTCAAGTGTAGATACAACAAAAGCAGAGAGATTAGCTCACTTTTCAACTCAGCAAAAAGCAGAGATAAAATCAAGTTTTAGTACTGAGAACAAAGATGTAGTAGAAGAACAAGTGGTAAATGCTAGAAAAGCAGTGTCACTAGCCAAGAAAAAAGCGAAAGCAAAAAAGAGAGCAAAGATGGCAAAGGCTTCAAAGAAAAAGAATAAAAAAAGATAATCCAACAAACAATACTAAAAACCAAAGTGGTGTATGTATATGATACACTGTGCTTTTTAGTTCAAATAGTTTAAGTATCAATCCATCTAGCAAACTCCCCTGCCCTATCAAATGCAAAAACAACTCTAACGGATAAAATATAATAAAAGCTATTGATAATAGAGGGGAAAGTAGCTGTAAAAAGGTAAATTTTGGGAATATGTAGTGGACAATAGGTAGCATCATGACATAAACCCATATATTTAAGAGTAGTACGATTTGCCACTCTTTGAGTTTTGAAAAGTAGTTTAAAAAAAGGTATATGAAAAACACTCCACTTACTGATAACCAAAATCCTAAGCTAAAGAAAAAGCTCGGTATAAAAGATAAAATCAAAAGTACTGCAACTGCTAAAACTTCAAAAGAGATAATCTTTACAAATCTATCATAAAGGACAAATCCAACTATCAACATCACATAACTTCTAACAAGTGAAGGAATAAAGCCCAAAAGATACAAGTAAAAAAACAAAATCCCTATGATAAAAATTGTTAAGTCAAATCGCCTGTTTCTATATGGGAAAAATCTATCTTGGAAAAATCGATAGGGGTATTTTAACAAAGTATAGAGGATAAAAAAGAGTACTCCTAGATGAAAGCCACTTATGGCTATAAGATGAGAGATACCCAAGTTTGATACTTTATTTCTAAGCTCTTTTAAGATGGGTTTTGCTAAAAAGAGTGCTCCAAAAAGTTCTTTTGTTAAGTTGTTTTCATGCTGAGTAGAAATAAAGTTTAAAATATTCTCTTTAAAATTATTTTTTTGCATCAATTCTAAGTTAAAAGTAGGTGCATAAAAGCCTTTGAAGAAGTCTATGAAGTGGATATTTTTTGTTACTATTTTTAACCTCAGTTTATCATATAGTAAATTTTTCAAATCCTCTCTGCTCGTAGTGTAGAAGGTGTATCCATCTTCACTTCTAAGTTTCATGACGATATAGATTTTGTCGTGTTTTGTTTTTTGGTATTGATTTATTACAGTAGCATTTATAGTGTTTACTGGTTTACTTGTTAAGTCTTTGTAAGTGTTATATTTTAAAGTGATATTTGTAAAAAATATTATGCTCAAAAAAGCGAAAAAGATAAGATAATCCCTTTTGCTTTCAAATAGTTTTACTTCTAAGAGCATTTATATCGGAGAAAGTTCTATCTTGGAGTTTCTCGCATCTGCTTCAGCACTTTCATATACTATCTCAACTGGAATCTGTCCTTTGTCAACAAATCTTGTATATGCTTTTTGAAAGACTAAGTTTGCTACTCCTGTTGGTCCATTTCTATTTTTACCAACGATTATCTCAGCATCCTCTTCAGGTTTTTCAAAAAAATCACTTTTATACTCTTTACCCTCTGCTTTTGCCCTTTTCTCTTTCTCTTTTTCCTCTCTTATCCTATAAACATCATCACGATATACAAACATTATGATATCAGCATCCTGCTCGATAGATCCAGACTCCCTAATATCACTTAGCATCGGTCGTTTATCATTTCTACTCTCTAGCCCTCTGTTAAGCTGTGAAAGAGCAATGATAGGGATATTTAACTCTCTAGCAAGTAGTTTTAAACCCCTACTTATCTCACTAACTTCTAAGTGTCTATCTTTTCCACCTGTTCCACTCATAAGTTGAAGGTAGTCGATAACTGCCATAGAGATTTCTGGATGTTGGGACTTTAATTTTCTTAGTTTGCTTCTTAGTTGGTTGATATTTATAAGTCCATCATCATCTACGAAAAGTTTAGTTTTTGACATCTCATCAGTAGCAGAAGTTAGGTTTGTCCACTGCTCATCACTCATGTTACCTACTTTTAGGTTTTGTAGAGGTATAGAAGTCTTTGCACTAAGCATCCGTATCATGAGCTCCTCAGCTGGCATCTCGAGAGAAAATACAGCTACTCCATCTCCATCATCTATTGCCTTTTGAGCTAAGTTTAGGGTAAAAGCAGTCTTACCCATAGCTGGACGAGCTGCTATGATGATAAGTTGCCCAGGAGTAAATCCACTTGTTAAAAAGTTTAACTCCCTAAATCCAGTATCAACTCCGATAACTCCTGTATTGCCTTTTTTCTTCATCTCTAAGATATGAGCTATAGTAGCTTCTGCCATCTCTGGAGCATCCCGAAACTCTTTTGTTGTAGCATCTAAACTTATCTCATAAAGCTTTTTTTGAACTATATCAAGAACATCCTCACTTGGTAAATCCTGTTCTATCGCTACATCTTTTATATCTGTTGTTAGCTTGATAAGCTCTCTTTTTATAGCCTTTTCTTTTATCTCTTCGACATAAGCACTTAGATTTGAAAGTGGAGCTGTTGAGAGGATATCTAAAAAACTCTCTTCGTTAAATCTCTTCTTTTTCTCAAGCTCTTTTTTCAAAAACTCTTCATCGATAGGCTTATCAGATTTTTCAAGCTCTATCATAGTCTCAAAGATAACTTTGTGGTCAGGAAGATAAAAATCCTCAGGGTTTAAAGCTCCTAAAACATCTTCAAAGATAGATGGTTCAAAGATGATACTGCTAAGGATTGCTCTTTCTATGTTTGTGTTGTGTAGTTGATTTCCCGTCATGATAAAAACTCTTTATAATTTTGTATTTTGATACCACAATCTATAAACTTTTTATCACTTGTTAAAAAGATATTACAGTTGTTTTCTTTTGCACAGAAGCATTGAAGTGTATCTTCTAAGTCGGTTTTGTTTTTGATAGAAAAATCTGAGTTTTCTGCTGAGAGATTGTTAAATCTTTCTTCTATCTCAAACTTTCCTGCATACTGCATTATTTCATTTAATCTTTCTTGCTTTTGCAATGAGATTTTTTTATCCAATATACTCTTCACTTCATCAACATACTTATCAGATATAAACATTCCTTTTCTTTTATGAATCTTCTTATCTTCTATCTCAACAAAATCATAATCATCAAGCATACTAAAGTTTATTACTATATCTCTTATACCAACTTTAGCTGTCATATTTTAATCCTTGTTCGATTTTTATTATTATATGATATTTAGATAAGTTTATCAAATCTTTAATTTGTACACTTTAGCTAAAGGTGTCATTATAACAGGCTCAAATAACTTTTTATCATAGTTTTCCAATACAAAAAGCTGTATATATGTTGAGTTAAAGACTCTAGCATCCATAACTAAAATCTGATGATAATTTTTCATAAATATCATGTAAAGATTAGCTAAAGGATTTAAGTCTTTTTTTTCTACTTGTAGTTTACCATTTTTATCATATTTAGTGATTATTAGTGAATTTATTGGTACTTTATTATTTCCTATATTTAAAGTAGCTTTTTGTTTGTTAAACCTTAACCCCTGCCCAAGATCTAAAATTTGTAAATTTTCTCTAAAATTTCTACTTATATAAAAGAAAGTATTATATTTTTTATTTCCAGTTTGAAGATCAAGATTACTAAAAAGATCTACTGTAGGCAGTATACCCATCATTCTGTTAGGTAGATAAAGATATATATCTCTTGTTTTTTTAGGCAGTTTTATATCTGTTTTTAAAGTATCTAAAAAGCTATTTACATTTTTATAACCATAGTCAAGAGCCATCCAACCAATATTTGATGATTCTAATTTTGTTTTTTTATCAGTTGAAAGATTTTCCTCTTTTTTATCTATCCAAAATCTTTTTTCTGTGTACTCTACATCTAATCTCATCATATTTGCTGAGCTTTTTTGATCACTTAAAAGTGAAAAACTTACTGGAAAGTTTACTCTACCACTATGTTTACCACCATCAACTAAAGTTTTAACATCAGCATAGTATCTTATAGGATAACCATAATCCCACCAAGATACTACATAGTCTTCTCTTTTTGCTATATGTTTTAACTTATCTAAAACTAAAACTTCATTTTTTGTAAAAACTGTTGGAACTCTATAACCTATGATATGTTTTATATTTGGGGATAATACAGCAATAGTTAAAACTACCAAAACTGTATATTTTAAAAATTTATTTTTAAATAGTTCAGCAACTTCATGTATAAGAAAAGCTATCCCTAAAGCTAAAACTGGAACTGCATAGATAGTAAACCTTAGTCCTCCACTAGTAGCCAAAAACCCAAGTCCTAACAAAGGAAGCCCTAGAAGCATTATTGGTCTTTTTATCATAAGCCATATATATCCTATGATTGATAAAATAAAGACTATGACATTTCCAGAGATTCGGTTTGCAAAGGTATTAAAAGGGATTTGATCCGCTTCTCTAACAGTTTGCATTACTGTAAAAAAGTGAAGTTTTAACTCATCTAAATCAGTAACTATAATACTATCTTTAAAAACATAAGCTTTTAATTTACCCCAAATGGGATTAAATCCACCACTGAATAAAAATAAGATTAGTGCTAATCCAAATAGATAAAAAATTACTTTATAAAATTTTTCTTTTTTTAATTTTAAAAATATAAATAAACTTACTACTATAGCTAACTTAATCAAGCCATTTACATATATCATAGCAAACATCATAAATGTCAAAAGTGTTAAGTTAAATTTAAAATCTTCTTTATTTATATATTGATATATCACATATAAAGATATAAGAGTAAAAAATGCTATTTCTAAAGAGTAACTTTGAGGATACCACCATCTATAGAGTATGATATCCAAGGAAGTAAATATAAGATATTTATCCTCCCTTGTTCTTATCGCCCAAATCAAAGACCAAAGTAAAAAGCTAGGAAATACTATGTTTAACATATCAGTATCATAATATCCAACCATAGTACGATTATAGTAACTCCAAGCAATACTTCCCAAAAGTGCTGCGATAAAACCAACTTCTAACTTTCCTAAACTTTTTCCTACTAGAATGATAGGTATAACTAAAAGTGAAGATAAAAATACAGGCATATAAAGTATGATAGTTTCAAAAGAAAAAGGAAGTATCTTTACAAAAAATGCTGTTAACTGTGATGCAGCAGTATCAATAGGACTAAGATCACCTTCTTGATGAAAACCATTTACTAAGTCTCTAGCACCCTCAGCCCAATAATACCCATCATTTGTATTTATCATAAATTGATTATTAAACTTAAACTGTTCTACACTACTAAACTGCTCTACCCAAATAAACCTTACTGCTATACTAAAGATAAATGCTACAATTATATAAAAAAAGGTTTTTTGATTTTCACTTAGAGTCATTGTTGATTACCTCACTTTCTTACTCTCATAAACACTGGAAATCTAGGCTTTCCATATTTTGTAATCTCTTTATACTTAAAGGTTATTATTGTACCTATTTTGGGTGGGTTTTTCCTTAAACTATCACTTAAGCCACTACCTATTTTAAACTTTACTTTGTTTGGAAGTTGGCAGAGCAAAGCTCCTATTATGTTTTTATATTTGCCTTTTCCCTTGGTATATCCTACTATTACACACTCTGTGTCTAAAAAACTCTTTACTTTTAGAGCTTTGGATGTTCTTTTTGCTATATAGGGAGTATTTGGATCTCTTACAACTACTCCTTCTCCACCTTTTTTTTCAACTTGATGTAAAAAGTTTAGGAGCAGTTTTTTGTTTTTGACTTTTATTTGAGGGATGATTTGTATATATTTTCCCTCATAGGGTTTTACAATTTTGAGTCTTTGGAAAAGATTTCCTTTCGCATTTGGTACTTCAAAGATATAGTGTTTTATCTCTTTCCATTTTTTACTTGGAACTTTATCTCTAACGATAGAAGAGATATTTTCAAAATCTTTTCTCTTTGTCCAGAGTTCTCCATCTATGGCAAATGGTGGATAATCTTTTAAAAACCACTTTGGTGCATAGATGATTTTTCCTTGACGACTCAAAAGATGCTTTCCATCCCAAAAAGCTCTTATACCATCGAGTTTTTCACTCATAACCCAACCCGTTATGTTTTGGTCTTTATATACTTTTAGTAACAATAGATTAGGTTTAGTGGCAAAAAGTGAGACAGAAAAACTAAGTAGTAATAAAAACTTCACTACATATATCCGTTTTTAAACTCCACATATCTACTAGCAGAGGCATAAAGCTCTTTTACCTCATCATCTGTAAGCTCTCTAACAACTTTTGCAGGGCTTCCCATGATAAGGCTTCTTGGTGGGAACTTTTTGTTTTTAGTTACTAAGCTTCCAGCTCCTACGATACTCTCTTTCCCTATCACTGCACCATCTAGTATAGTGGCACTCATGCCAATAAGACAAGCATCTTCTATAATACATCCGTGAAGCATCACTCTATGACCTATTGTTACATCATTTCCTACTATTGTAGGAGTTCCATCTCCAATCTTTCTCTCTTTTTTATAGTGAGTTACATGTATCATAGAAAGATCTTGCACACTTACACGATCTCCTATTTTGATAAAGTGGACATCGCCTCTTATCACTGCTCCAAACCAGATCGAGCAATCCTCTCCAATCTCTACATCTCCGATAACATCTGCACTATTTGCTATCCAAGTGTTTTTCCCTATGGTTGGTTTATATTCTTTATAATTTTCTATCATGAAACTTCCTTATTTAAATATTTTCTTTTTTCCTGATGAGCGATTTTTTTTGCTTTGTTTGTAGATTTTATTTACATAGTTTTCTAAAAATTCTTGAGAATTTATAGGTTTTTGGTCATCTTTAGGAGTTATTTTTTCATACTCTCCACTGCTATCAAGTTGCCAAGACAAAACATTATCATTTATTTGTAAATTTAACAAATCATAAAGCTTGTAAGAGAGTGCTTTTTCATAGATAGGTACCATAAGTTCATATCTTTTTTCTAAGTTTCTTGGCATCCAATCTGCACTAGATATAAAAACTTTTGGATTTGAGTTTTTAAAGTAAAAAATACGAGCATGTTCAAGATACTTTCCTATAATAGAAGTTACTCTTATATTTTCACTCACTCCTTCAATTCCTGGTTTTAGACAACATATTCCTCTTACAACCAATTCTATTTTGACTCCTGCAGTTGAAGCTTTATAGAGTGCTTTTATCACATCACTATCAACTAGAGAGTTCATTTTGGCTATTATTTTTCCATCTTCACCTTTTTGTCTCTCTTGTTTTATGAGATTTAAAAGAGTACTTTTCATCTGTGTTGGACTCATGACAAGATTTTTTAGCTTTTGCTTTTTTGAAAATCCTGTCAGAATATGGAAAAAAGCTATGGAGTCATCAGTAAACTCTTCTCTTGAAGTAAAGTAACTTATATCTGTGTATAGTTTGGCTGTTTGTTCATTGTAGTTTCCAGTTGAAAAGTGTAAATATGTTTTTAGTTTATTGTTATCTCTTCTTATGATTTGTGCTACTTTTGCATGAACTTTAAATCCAGGAATTCCATATATAACATGAGCTCCAACATCTTCTAAAGCTCTAGCCCATATAAGGTTGTTTTCTTCATCAAATCTAGCTTTTAACTCTACTACTGCTGTTACTTGTTTTCCGTTATTTGCTGCTTCCATGAGAGCTTTTACTATTGGTGAATTTTTACCTACACGATAGAGTGTTATTCTGATAGATAAAACTTGTGGGTCATTTGCACCATCTTGGATGAGTTTTATAACTGGTTCAAAACTCTCATAAGGTTGCATAGTTAAAACATCTTGTCTATCTAAAACTTCAAAGATACTCTCCCCACTATCAAAAGGTGGTAAACTTTTTGGACGATGAACAGGCAAAAGAAGATGTGAAAAGTTTTTGTTACCAACTATATCCCACAAAGCTCCTAGGTTTAGAGGTGTTGCATACTCATATATATCTCTTTTGTTTATCTTTAGATACTTATTTAAAAATTCTAAAAGTTCACTGTCAGCATCTTTTTCAACCTCTAGCCTTACAAAAGCCCCTTTTTTTCTAAGCTTTAAACCTTGTTCCAAGATTTCCATAAAGTCATCAGCTTCATCTTCTTCTATCTCTATATCAGCATTTCTAGTTACTCTAAAATAAGTAGTTGAAACAACTCTATATCCTGGGAAAATATTTTGGGCATGAACTCTTACAAGAGACTCTATATTTATATATGTATTTTCATCTATTTCTATAAATCTAGGTAAAATTCTTGGAATCCTAATCATAGCAAACTTTACATCATCTTCATTTTCCTCATCACAAAGTTTGATAGCAAGTGATAAACTAAGGTTGTTTAGAGGAGGAAAAGGGTGTGTTGCATCTACTGCTATTGGTATTATTACAGGAAAGATTTGTTCATGAAAAAACCTGTCTGCTTTTTGTTTTTGTTCCTCTCCTAAGTATCTATATCTTGTGATAAAAAGATTCTCTTTTTTTAACTCTTCTATGATTTCAAAATAATTTTTTTCTAAAAGTTTTTGCTCAGAATGCAGATGATTTGATATAGATTCAAGTTGGTCAACAGGTAGCATTTCATCACTTCCAGACGAAGTTATCCTAGCACTATAAAGTTGTCTAAGACCTGCAACTCTTATCATATAAAATTCATCAAGATTTGTATAGTAAATAGCTATAAACTTTAACCTCTCTAAAAGTGGTCTTTGTTTTATTTGAGATTGGAAAAGTACACGAGAGTTAAACCTAAGCCAACTAAGTTCTCTGTTTGTATATAGGCTAGGATCGCTTAAATCTACTGCACTCATAAATAGTCTTTCCTTTTGTTTAATTAAGTAAATAATATTATATCATAAGTTTTATAATTTTTTAATCTTTTCTATCTCATCCCTTATTTTAGCTGCTACTTCAAACTCTAATTTTTTGGCAGCTTCTAGCATTTTTGCTTTTAAACCTTGTATTATCTTTTGTTTTTCTTTTGGTGGGATTTTATCTTTTAGTTTTTTATTTCCTACTTCTGCATACTCTTCAAGTCGTAAGTTTTCATCCAAGTCTCTTTTTGTGCTAGTTGGAGTGATGTTATGTTTTTTGTTAAACTCTTCTTGCTTTTTTCTTCTGTAAGTTGTTATATCTATCGCTTTTTGCATAGAGTTTGTTATCTTTTTGGCAAACATCAAAACTCTTCCATTTACATGTCTTGCTGCTCTTCCCATAGTTTGGATAAGTGAAGTTTCACTTCTCAAAAAGCCTTCTTTATCTGCATCGAGTATAGCTACTAAACTCACTTCAGGTAAATCCAATCCCTCTCTAAGAAGATTTATCCCAACTAACACATCAAACTCACCGAGTCTCAATCCTCTGATTATCTGGTTTCTTTCTATTGTATCTATATCTGAGTGCATGTATTTTACTTTTATGCCTAGACTTAGGTAGTATTTTGTAAGTTCTTCTGCCATTTTTTTGGTTAGTACTGTAACTAAAACTCTTTCTTTCTTTTCTACTACCTTTTTTATCTCATCATGAAGACTTTCTACTTGATACTCACTATCAAGCACTTCTACTTTTGGATCAAGTAGTCCTGTTGGTCTTATGATTTGTTCTGCTCTATTTTCTCCCGAAAGGTCTAGTTCAAGCTGTGCTGGGGTCGCTGATACAAAAAGATAGTGAGGAGCTTTGTTTATATACTCATCAAATTGTAAAGGACGATTATCGAGTGCAGTTGGAAGTCTAAATCCATAATCAACCAAAACCTCTTTTCTACTTCTATCTCCTGCATACATCCCTCTAAACTGAGGTAAGCTTACATGAGATTCATCAACTATCACAAGATAATCCTTCCCCATAGCTTCAAAATAATCAAAAAGTGAGTAAGGAGTCTCCCCAGGTTTTTTACCTGTCAAATGTCTAGCATAGTTTTCTATACCTTTACAACTCCCAGTGGCTTCTATCATCTCTAAGTCAAACTCAACTCTTTGTTTTAGTCTTTGATACTCAACTAACCTACCCTCTTTTTGATAGTAAGCTAACCTTTTATCTAACTCTTCCTCTATCTCTTTTACTGCTATCTTTAATCTCTCTTGCCCTACTATAAACTGATTTGCAGCATATATGATAGCTTTATCAAGAGGTTGTATCTTTTTGTTGGTAAGTGAGTCAAAGTAGTAGATGTCTTCTATCTCATCTCCAAAAAACTCTATTCGTAGAGCCTCTTCATCACTATAAGCTGGATATATATCTATAACTTCTCCATTTACTCTAAAATCTCCTCTATCAAAATAGTTATCATTTCTTCGATAACCCATATCTACTAGTCTAAGAAGTATGTCTTTTTGATTTATCTCTTCACCCTTTTCAAGTCTAAGTACCATTTTTTTATACTCATGAGGATTACCTAAACCATAGTTTGCAGAGACTGAAGCTATACAGATAACATCATCATAACTAAGCATAGATGCAGTAGCTGAGAGTCTAAGTCTTTCTATCTCTTCATTTATAGAGCTATCTTTTTCTATAAATAGATCCGTTCTTGGGATATAAGCTTCAGGTTGATAGTAATCATAGTAGGAGATAAAGTATTCTACATGATTGTTTGGAAAAAAGTGTTTAAACTCACTGTATAGTTGAGCAGCTAAGGTTTTGTTATGAGTCATGATAAGAGTTGGCATCTGTGTTTCTTTTATGATTTGACTCATAGTGTAAGTCTTTCCACTTCCTGTTACACCTACTAGTGTTTGGTAACGATTACCCTTTTTGATGGAAGTAGAGAGTTTTTTTATAGCTTTTGGTTGGTCTCCTGCAGGGGAGTATTTACTAACTAACTCAAATTTTTTCAAATTTTTTCCTTTTTTTATTAAAGTAATTACGATTATAACCGATCTAGTATTGTAAACAAAAAAATTTAAAGGAGTTTCTTATGAAAAGAAATGGTTTTACAATGATTGAGTTGATCTTCGTGATCGTTATTTTAGGTATATTAGCAAGTGTGGCTATTCCAAAGTTAGCAGCAACTAGAGAGGATGCAAAGATCTCTAAAATTGACCAAAATGTGGCAACACTGGTTCAAGATGCAGGATCTTTTTATACTTCACAAGGTAATGATACATGGAAAAAAGCAAGTACAACAGTATCAAAGGTTACAAATGTACCTTTATCTAAATCTGCTACTGCAATGACAGATGCAAGCAATACTCAAGTGGCAGGAAAGACATTTTATATAAATGCTGATAAAAGTCATAACTGCTTAAAAGTTGTTACTACAACTAAAGGTGATATGACTATATCAAAAGGAACTGATACATCTGGAACAGTTTGTAAACAAGTTCAAACTGATGTTGCAAGTATGATCAAAAAACACAGCTTTGGTGGAGTAGGTATCGTAAGATAATACAAAAGGAATAAATATGAAAAAAGCTTTCACTATGATTGAGCTTGTTTTTGTTATAGTGGTACTTGGGATTATCTCAAGTATCGCTATCTCAAAGATGGCAGTAACTAGGGATGATGCTATCATAACGAAGGGACGAAGTCAGGTAGCAAGTATCAGAAATGCTATCGCTTTGGCTAAGAGTATGAACATGTTAAAAAGTGTTAGTCCTTTGTACCCTACTAAACTTGATAATTTAGCTTCTGCTAGTGCAACAAGTGGAAAGCTTTTTGATACAGATGGCACTACAAAGTTGCTTGATTATCCTATTTATGCTAAAAATGCAAGCGGTTACTGGACTAAAGCTAGGTTAAATAAGTATAACTTTGTTTATAAAGGCAATAATATACAGTTTACTTATAATCCTAGTAATGGATCATTTGACTGTAACCATGCAAAACAAACTTGCAAAGATTTAACTGAATAAACCGTATAATAGTCTTATCAAAAAAAAGGATAAGGCTATTTTCTACTATCAAATCTCCATACTAAACTCACCACTACAACCTCTAACTTATCAAAGTGAAAAAAAGATAGAAATAGGTAATATCGTATCCATAAAACTTAAAGGGAAATTAATTAGAGGGATTACTTATTCACAATGTGAAAAACCTCAGTTTAAATGTGAAAAAGTAGTTGAAGTTAGTGAGTATTATTTTAATCTTAAATATTTTGAGATAATCAAATTTTTAGCAATATATTATACTTGTTCTTTTGGAGAGAGTGCTAATCTCTTTTATCCAGCTAAAAAAGGCGAAGTTATTCACAATGTGAAAGTTGATGTGAATATAAATCTATCACCTCTTCAAGAAAAAGCTTTAGTGTTCTTAAATAAAAATAAAATTTCACTTTTATTTGGAGATACTGGAAGTGGTAAAAGTGAGATTTATTTTAAACTTTTTGAAAAGACCATAAATAGTGGAAAAAGTTGCATATTTTTACTTCCAGAGATATCCTTAACTCCACAGATGACAAAAAGGCTAAAGGAAAAGTTTGGGGATTTGATAGCTATTTGGCACTCCAAAATAACAAAAAAGAAAAAAGAGGAGATTTTAGAAAAGATTGAAAGAGATGAAGTAAAGATAGTGATGGGAGCTAGGTCAGCTCTGTTCTTACCTATGAAAAATCTTGGAGTTATAGTTGTAGATGAGGAGCATGATGATAGTTATAAGTCAAACTCTCGCCCAAGGTATCATGCTAGAGATATAGCTGTTTATATGGGGCAAAAGTTAGGGGCAAAAGTAGTACTTGGAAGTGCTACTCCATCTCTAACTTCTTATAAAAAGTTTCCCTCTTTTAGAGTAAAACAGAGCTTTTTTAAGTCTTCAAAAAGTTATGAGTTTATCCAAAACAATGACTTTATAAGTGAGTATGTCTTAGAAAAAATCAAAAAAACTTTAGATGAAAACTCTCAAGTGATAATCTTTTTACCAACTCGTGGAAACTTCAAATACCTAAGCTGTAAAAGTTGTGGAAGTGGAGTAAAGTGTCCTTTTTGTGATATAGGTATGAGTATCCACAAAAGTAAAAATGCCCTAGTTTGCCACTACTGCAACTATCATGAAAGAGTGAGCAGGGTTTGCCCTAGTTGTAAAAGTGAGGATTTAAGTGTAAATCGTGTAGGAACTGCTGAGATAACAAATGTCTTAAGTGAGATATTTAGTGAAAAAAAGATAGCTCAGT
>JALVVR010000015.1 GCA_027023305.1 Campylobacterales bacterium
TCAACAAGCTATTCGTTCTATAGGCAGACATCTAGTAAGAGTGATTTGGAGTATGATTAAAAATGATAGAAGTTATGAAATAAGATAATTTAAAGGTTTTTTAAGGGAAAATTCAGGAGGAATGTTCGGGGGGGGTAACTTTTAACTTTTTAAGTCCTAGAAACTCCTGAGCTTGATAATTGAGGGGTTCACAACCTCATATAAAAACACTTCTTGTAGGATATGTTGTGTCTATGATTATTTGGTATGTTCAGTTTGAGGTTATGGGGTTATATTAGGGTTTTTGTGTATAATCTTTAGAAAATTATATAAATAATAAAGGTTATGCATGAAACAAGTTCCTATCGTAGTTCTTGACTTTGGATCTCAATATACACAGCTAATAGCTAGAAAGCTAAGAGAGAGTGGGGTGTATGCTGAGATATATCCATATAGTGAAAGTATAGAGAGTATAAAAGAGAAAAATCCAAAAGGTATCATCCTTAGTGGTGGACCAGCTTCCGTTTATGATAAAGATTCTTATCATCCTTCCTCACAAGTTTTTGATTTAGGGATTCCTGTTTTAGGTATTTGTTATGGTATGCAGTTGATTACTCAGCGATTTGGTGGAGTAGTTATCCCATCTGATCACCACGAGTATGGAAAAGCTGAACTTTTCTTTGATGGTGAGTGCAAGATATTTGATGATACGAAAGATGGGCAGGTTGTTTGGATGAGTCATGGAGATAGAGTTGATATGCTTCCAGATAACTTTGAAAAGATAGCTTACTCGGATAACTCTCCTTATGCAGCTATTGCAAATAAAGAAGCAAATATATATGCATTTCAGTTTCATCCAGAGGTTTATCACTCCCAGGAGGGAACAAAACTTCTTAAAAACTTTGCAAAATACATTTGTGGATGTGAAAGTACTTGGAATGTAGGAAGCTTTGCGAAAGAGAAGATAGATGAGATAAGAAAAAGGGTTGGCGATAAAAAAGTTCTTTGTGGAGTGAGTGGTGGAGTTGATAGCTCTGTTGTAGCAACTCTTCTTCATGAAGCAATAGGAGATAATCTTGTAGCCGTGTTTGTAGATCAGGGGCTTATGAGAGAAAATGAAGCAGAACAAGTTGAAGCTATGTTTAAAAGCAGAGGGATAGATCTTATAAGTATAGATGCTAGTGATATATTTTTAAACAGACTAAAAGGGGTGATAGATCCTGAAGAGAAAAGAAAGATTATCGGAGAAACTTTTATAGAGGTTTTTGATAAAGAAGCAAAAAAACACAATGGTATAGAGTTTTTAGCTCAAGGTACACTTTACACTGATGTGATAGAGTCAGTTTCAGTAAAAGGACCTAGTAAAACTATCAAATCACATCACAATGTAGGTGGACTTCCTGATTGGATGACATTTGAGTTGGTTGAGCCTTTAAGAGAGATATTTAAAGATGAAGTAAGAGAGCTTGGACTTGAGCTTGGTCTTCCAAAAGACATGATAGGAAGACACCCTTTTCCTGGACCTGGACTTGCGATAAGAGTGATGGGAGATGTAAATGATGAAGCACTTCATCTTCTAAGGAAAAGTGATACTATCATGCAAGAGGAGTTAAAAGCCTTTGGTTACTATGATAAAGTATGGCAAGCATTTACAGTACTTTTAAATGTAAAAAGTGTTGGAGTTATGGGTGATAATAGAACTTATGACAACACAGTATGTGTAAGAATGGTAGAGAGTGTAGATGGTATGACAGCAACTTTTGCAAGACTTCCTCATGATTTACTAGAAAAAATAAGTAGCAGAATCATAAATGAAATAGATGGTATAAATAGAGTAGTTTATGATATTAGTTCAAAGCCACCTGCGACGATAGAGTGGGAGTAAAACCGTAAGAAAAATGACAATAGTTTGTCGTTTTTTAGGTTTTACTATACTCTTTTGTAGTGAGTCCTAAAACAAGGTTTTAGTGACGAACTCTAAAGAGTATGGAGTACCTTGGAGCAAATTTAACTGAGCAAAGCGAAGTAAATTTGTGGTTACCGAAAAGAAAGGCAAACTGCTTTGCCTTTCGGTGATTTTACCATCCTCTTCAACATTTCATGGTACAATAAAGTATGAAAATTTTGGAGAGTATCATGACAGTTCAAAAACCAAATAAACTTTCAAAACAACAAATTCTTAGATATCTTCAAACTATAAAAAATGACCTGAATAAAAATGGTATAGAAAAGATAGGATTGTTTGGTTCTTTTGTTAAAGATAGTTCAGATTTGTTTAGTGATGTTGATATAGTGATAAAAACTGGTGATGATTTTGTTAAAAAACATAGAGGGATAGAGGGCTTTTTATACTTTGATAGGCTAAAAAAAATGCTAGAAAGAGAGTTTGTCAGAAAAGTTGATATATGTGATGAGAGTGGATTGAAAGATAAAGATGTAATAAGTGAGGTTGTATATGCATAAGAGGTTAGATAGCATTTTAAAAAAGATAGAAAATATAGAAAAAGTTTTAAAAGAGGCAGGTTCTATTACAAAAGCTTTAAGTGATGATGCTATATATAAACCTGCTATTTTGATGCATTTAGTGAGCATAGCAGAGCAGTTTTCTAAGATGCAAGATGATATGGATTTAGAAACATTATCAAAGTTTGAAAAAGATGATGTTAGAGGTGCTATATCAGTTAGAAATTTTATAGCTCATGATTATGATGGAGTAAATTTAAGTATTGTAGAAGAGGTTTTGAGAGGGTATTTACCAAAACTTAAAAAAACAATTTTAGAAATATCATGAAACAAATTTACATTCTAAGTGAAAAAAAATTCAAAAATGCCAAAAATCTGCCTTGTATAATAATAAACCACATAAAAAAAGATATAGATTTAACTCCTTATGATGCTTTGATATTTACTTCTAAAAATGGAGTTATAGCAATAGATAGCTTGAATAAAAGTTGGAAAAGTTTACCATCTTATTCCATAGGAGTTGGGACTAGCAAAGCTATAAATGAGCTTGCTGGAAATGTTGTATATGAGGCAAAGAGTTCTTATGGAGATGATTTTGCTATGGAGATAAAGAAAAAATTGAGTGGTAAAAGAGTACTTTTTCTAAGGGCTAAAAAGGTTACTTCAAAATTAAATAAAATTTTGAAAGAAAATGGAGTGATTTTAAGTGAAGAGATAGTGTATGAAACTATTTGTAATAAATGTGAAAATTTGAAAAAACCTCAAAAGGGTTCATGTATAATCTTTTCTTCACCATCAACAATAGAGTGCTTTTTTAAATGTTTTACTTGGGATAGTAGTTATAAAGCAATAGTGATAGGGGAGGTTACTTTAAAAGCTTTTCCAAAAGATATAGAATATAGTTTAAGTGATAAACCAAATATCCCATCTTGTATAACTAAATGCATGGATTAAATCAGATTTAATCAAGATTAGAATATAATTTAAAAGTATCTAAGTGATTCGATGACCATATAATGAGGGTCCAACAAAAATATTTTTGGGATATTCGTACTCTCTGTGGTGTGTGACAGTTATGTTTGAACCGTTTTGGTTAGTAGCTGACCCTAAAATGGAGGTCATATCCCTATAGTTGGCTTTTTAGGGCCAAGTATTTACATGGAACGGTCACTTGGGTACACTTCAAATCAAGGTATTTCATGAAAGTTATCATAGTAGGTAGTGGTGGTAGGGAGTATTCTATCGCAAGAGCATTGAGTGGTGAAGAAAAAGTTAAAAAGATTTATTTTGCTCCTGGAAATGGTGCAACTGAAGATATAAGCCAAAAAATAGAGAATATAGATATAAAAGATTTTGAAAAATTAGCTTCTTTTGCAAAACAAAATTGTGTTGATTTGACTATCGTTGGTCCTGAAGCTCCTTTAGTAAATGGTATAGTTGATGTTTTTAAATCTCACAGACTTACTATATTTGGTCCAAGTGCAAATGCTGCAAGATTGGAGGGATCAAAAGTTTATATGAAAAACTTTTTGAAAAAATACAAAATACCAACTGCTAAATATGTAGAGAGTGATAACAAAGATGAGCTTTATAGTTTTATAGATACCCTGCCTTCACCGATAGTTGTAAAAGCTGATGGGCTTTGTGGTGGAAAAGGTGTTATCATAGCAAAAACTCACGATGAAGCAAAAGAGGCAGTTGATGGTATGCTTAGTGGAGATAGTTTTGGTGAAGCTGGAAAGAAGGTTATAGTAGAAGAGTTTTTAGATGGATTTGAGCTATCTTTATTTGCTATTTGTGATGGAGAGGATTTTAAACTTTTGCCTGCTGCACAAGACCATAAAAGATTAAAAGATGGTGATGAAGGACCAAATACTGGTGGAATGGGTGCTTATGCTCCAACTCCACTTGTTAATGAAGATATATATGAGCAAGTAAGGCAAAATGTTATAAAACCAACTCTTAAAGGAATGAGAGAAGAAGGGTGTCCGTTTGAGGGAGTTCTTTTTATAGGTCTTATGGTAGTAAATGGTGAAGCTAAAGTACTTGAATATAATGTAAGATTTGGAGATCCTGAGTGTGAGATTTTGATGCCTTTGATAAAAAGTAGTGTTTATGATCTTTTTTATAAGGGAGCAACTAAAGATTTAGATAGTTTAGATATAGAGATAGATGATAGATATGGAGTTTGTGTGGTAGCAGCAAGCAGGCATTATCCATATAAGAGTTCAGTTCCAGCTGAGATTGTAATGGATAAAGTTGTGCATAAAGATTTAGAAGACAATGCTCATATAGTTTATGCCGGAGTAGATAAAGAGGATGATAAACTTTTTGCAACTGGTGGAAGAGTACTTTTGGCAGTTGGTTTGGGAAATAGTATAAAAGAGGCAAGAGATAGGGCATATCTTATGATGGGGCAAATTCACTTTGAAGGTAAGCAGTATAGAAATGATATAGCTTATCAAGCTTTGAGGTAGTTTTTTGGAAGAGTTATTTGATAGATTAAATACACAAGGATTAGTTTTAACTTCTATTCCTAGAAGGGCTTTCGCTTTTTTTATAGATGATTTAATAGTTTCTTTTTTGATGTTTATAGCATTTTATAGTAGTTTTGCAAATGCGAAAACAGTGGAAGAAGTTGTAGTTATCACCAATAATCTTTTTGTATATATCGTTTTACTAAAAATTATATACCATACTTTTTTTGTTTGGCAATATGGTGCTACAATGGGCAAAATGTTGTTTGGCATGAAAGTTGTTGATGAAAATAATTTTTATAATTTAAACTTTTCAAAATCACTTATAAGAGCAGTTGTTAGAGTTTTTAGTGAAGCAGTTTTTTATCTTGGATTTTTATGGGGAGTGCTAAATCCAACTAGGCAGACTTGGCATGATAAGGCTTGTGGGTCGATAGTGATAGATGCATAAAAAACTTTCTCTTGCAGTAACTTTAGCTACTTCACTATATTCAACATCTCTTCCATATACTATGTATGCAAAAAATGTAGAGAGTCAGGGTGATATAGTAACTGCAAAGGGGGGAGTTGTTATATACAATGGTGATAAAGTATATAGAGCTACAAGAGCAGTGTATAATAAGAAGAAAAAAGTTTTAGAATTGTTTGAAGATGTACAGGTTATGAGTGGTAAAAGTAGCTCTACTATGGAGTATTTAAAAGTAGATACTAAAAACTCAAAAAGTACAACTGAGAAGTTTTTTATATATAGTGGAAGTGATGGGTTATGGCTTAGAGGAGCTAAGTATGACTCAAATGATAGTATTTATGAAGTAAAAGATAGTGAAGTTTCAAGTTGTCAAGCCAATAATCCTGATTGGAAGATACTTTTTGCAAAGGGAAAATATAATAAAAAAAGTGAGTTTTTAACTCTTACTCGTCCTACTTTTTACTTTAAACAAAAGCCTATTTTTGCTCTTCCTTGGTTTGGTTTTTCTACTATAAAGAGAAGAAAAAGTGGACTTTTGAGACCTAAGTTTGGTGTTAAGGCTGAGAGTGGATTTATATATATGCAACCATACTTTTGGGCTCCTAGTAAAAACTGGGATATAACATTTACTCCTCAGATAAGAACAAAGAGAGGTGAGGGTATATATGCTGAGCTTAACTTTGCTGATAGTATCTACTCAAAAGGAAGTTTTACAAGTGGTTACTTTAAAGAGAAAGATTCCTTTTATAATGAAAATAACCTAAAAAACAAAGAGCACTATGGATATGATTTTCACTATGAAAGTAGTAAGTTTTTACCTATATCTATAAAGAGAGTAAAAGAGAGTGGATTGTATGTTGATTTAAAAAACTTAAATGACATAGATTATGAAAACTTGAAAGATATAAATATAAAATCATATAACAAACTTGTTACTTCAAGGGTTAACTATTTTATAAAAAGAGATAGTGATTTTACTGGTATTTATGCAAAATATTTTGTTGATACAGATAAAGTAAATAATAGTGATACTATGCAGGAACTTCCAACTATGCAGTATCATATATTTACAAAAAATATTTTAACTAAAAATTTAACTTATTCATTTGATTATAAACTAAAAAACAACTATAGAATAAAAGGTTTAAATGCTGCTTGGCATGAGATTAATCTACCTATAAAGTTTGATATACCTTTGTTTGGAGATTTTTTAAACTTTTCAGCTAGTGAAAATCTATACTACTCACAGATAAAATATGGAAATAAAAATGATAGTTCGATAGAAAATGCTAGATATTTTAGTAACTATCATAAGTTTGTGCTGAGTAGTGACCTCACAAAACCTTATAAAAGTTTTTTGCATAACTTACAACTTCAAGCTAGTCTTCAAGTTCCTAGTTTTGAAGATAAAAGTGGGTATTTTGCTGATTTTGTAAACATAAATAAAGAGAAAAAAAACTTAACTCTTTCTGCTAATCAATACTTTTATGATCATGATGGACTTGATTATTTAACTATACGAAGTTCTCAGATTATCTATCTTGATGGAAAGAAAAAGGAGTATGGAGATATATTAAATGATGTATTATATAAGTATTCTAAAAAACTAAGCTTTAGTGAAAATAGTATTTATTCTAAAAAATATTCTAAGATAAAAAGATTACAAACAGGTGTGATTTATGATGATGATTTTTATCATTTTTCACTTTTTCATACACACCAAAATCTTCCAACAGATAAAAAAGTAAACTATTTTACAAGTGATTTTAATGTTGATTTAAATGGTGGCTACAAGGTCGGAGGCACTATAAATAGGGATATTAAAAACAAATTTACAAGAGATTGGAGTTTGTGGCTTTATAGAGATAAAAAGTGTTGGAATTATAAAATCAAATATAAAGAGAGTTTAATCCCTATATTAACAAGTGCAGGAGCAAAATCATATAAAAGTCAAGGTGTTTACTTTTTGGTAAATTTTGCTAATATAGGAGGAATATCTTATGAGTATGCAAAAGATGATATAGTAGATAGTGGAGTTGGTGATGAATAAAGAGGCAAAAGTTGGTTTTTTTGTTTTTGTGGGGTTAATAATACTTTTTTTACTCTCTACTCAAGTGGGTAGTTTTAAAAATCTTTCAAAAAATGGTTATAGTGTAAAAACTTATTTAAAAGATGCATCTGGATTAGAAAAAAATGCTAAAGTAAAAGCCAATGGTTTGGATGTTGGGTATATAAAAAATTTGAGTATAGATGGTGGAGAAATAGTTGCTAAGCTTTTTATATATGATGGAGTTAAAATACCTAGTGATTCACTTATAAGAAGTGAACAAGGAAGTATGTTAGGTGGGAAGTATTTAAATATAACTTTAGGAAAATCAAGTGAACTCATAAAGAGTGGAAATGTTATAAAAGCCAAAGAAAAGCTTGCAGGTTTTGATGAAGCTAGTGATAGTATCAAAAGGGCTGCAGATGAATTTAAGGCATTTATCGCTGATTTTAGGGAAGTTTTAGATGATAAGGCTAAAAATAGTTTGAGAAATACTTTAGTGAATTTAGAATCAACTCTTAAAAATTTTGATGATATGGCTGTTAGTATAAAAACAACTAGTGATAAGTTTGCTAAGACTGCTGATATTATAAACAATCGACTACCTGCTATTGCTAAAAATTTAGATGTACTTATAAGGGATTTAAAAAACAAAGCCCCAGTTTTGATGGCTAAGTTTGAAAATATAGAAGATCAAATAAATGGAATTTTAGAAGAGAATAGACCTACTATAAAGACTGCTTTAGGAAATATAGATGGATTTTTTGGAAAAGGTACTGATGCAGTTAAAAAGATAGATAAACTTTTAGCTACCGTTGATAAAGTAAAACTTCAAATGGGTATGAGAAGTGAGTATCAAGCAAGTGATAGTTATCAAAAAGGGTATTTGGATTTAGATTATATACCAAGTGATTCTAAGATGTATAAATTCTCAGTGGCTTCTATGGATGATTATTCAAAACTTGATAGTAGTGGAAATGTTATAAAACCAGCAAAACATCAAGATTCTAAACTTTTACTATCAGCTCAGATTGCAAAAAGATATGGAAATGTAGCTCTAAGAACTGGACTTATAGAGAGTAGTGTTGGTGCAGGGGCTGATTATTATATGTTTAATGACAGATTAAAACTAAGTAGTGAAGTGTTTGATTTTAATGCTAAAAATGATGTTAGGGGTGATAAGGCTCATGCTAAAGTTAGTGGAAGATTTACAATTCTAAAGCATATAGATTTTTATGGTGGATATGATAACTTCTTAAACAAAAAGGCTGATAATGCTTTTGTTGGAGTTGGTTTTCACTTTTATGATGATGATTTGAAAAGGCTTATCATGAGCCAAAGTGTAGGAAGTATGGCGAAGTGATAAATAAGTTTCACAAAGCACTGGAATTTATGGGGCTTACACCGTTTATAACTTATAAAGAGATAAAGAAAAGATATATCGAACTTAGTAAAAAGTATCATCCTGATTTTGGTGGAAATAGTGAGATAATGGATGAGTTAAATAACAGTTATAACCTTTTAAAAGATTATATTGAAAACTATAGGTATTATTTTAGTGAAGAAGAGATTTTAAAGCAGTATAACGGAAGTGAATATGTCAAACAATTTAGATTTTGAGTATCTTTATAGGGATAGAGAAGAGGCATATAATGAGCTTTTTAGCTTAGTTAAAACTGATAGTTTAAACAGTAACTGGAAAATAATAACTACAAGTGCAAATAATATAAAACTTATTGATGAATTGAGTAGAAAGTTAAATATAGACTACGAGTTGTTTTTCTTAGATGAAATAACAGCTCCAAACAATAATGAGTGTGTTATAGCTACTGTTAGTGAGCTTAAAGATATAGTTATAGAAAAAAACTTAGTGAAAAGTTTTGAGATAGAAGAAGATTTTATCTACAAAGAGGCAGAAGAGAGATATAATAAAAATATTTTAACAAAACTATATGCCTTTAAAAATGGAAAATCAATAGAAAATATTGAGGGAAAAAATATTATGATATTTAGTGATGGTTGTGATATTGGATTAAATATTATGTGTGCAGTCAAATCACTTTTAAACCGAAAAGCTAGAAAGATATTTTTATATATGCCAATAATTAGTCAAGATTTATATCAAAGTTTAGATATGATTGTTGATGAGATTTTTGTAAATAGAAAAATAGCTGATTTTATCAGAACTTCTTACTATTTTGAAAATTTTGATGATTTGAGTGTAGATGAAATAAGATATATATTAGAACAAAGGAGAAATATTGAACAGTAATGCAAAATCGCTTACTATTGATCTTGGCGAAAAAAAAGAGATTTATGAGTTAAACAAATATGCAAAACAAGCTGCTGGTGCAGTTTGGGTAAAAGAGGGAGATGCTATACTACTTGCTACGGTAGCAAGAGATGATAGTGTTGTAGAAGAGGATTTTTTACCTTTGACAGTGCAGTATATAGAAAAAAGTTATGCAGCAGCTAAGATACCTGGAGGATTTATAAAAAGAGAGACGAAACCTAGTGATTTTGAAACTCTAACTTCTAGGATAATAGATAGAAGTTTAAGACCACTTTTCCCAAAAGGTTATGCTTATCCTACACAAATAGTTGTTTTTGTACTTAGTAGTGATAGTGAAGTTGACCTACAAGTTTTGGCTTTAAATGCAGCTAGTGCAGCACTAGTGGTAAGTGATCTGCCGATAGATAAAAGTATAAGTGGTGTTAGAGTTGGAAAAATAGATGGAGAGTTTGTAGTAAATCCAAAAAATAGTGAGCTTTTAAACTCTACTTTAGACCTTTATGTAGCAGGAAGTAAAGAAGAGCTTCTCATGATAGAGATGAGAGCTATTGGGAGTGAAGATGTAGAGGTTTTACCTTCTATGATAGATGAACCACTTACTGGTATAGGTAGTGAGAATGTAATAGATATACATAAAATGAATGAACTTACTAACGAAGAGATGATTGAAGCTATAAAAGTTGCTAGTGATTTTATTTACAAGAGTGCTAAAAAGTATGAGGATGAGTTTTTGCCTAACAAAAAAGAGTTGGCAGAACTAGAGTATAAAGTTGAAGTTGAATCGAGTGAGCTATATGATTTTATAGATAAAAACTACAAACAAAAAGTTATATCAGCTATAAATGAGATGGCAAAGAGTGAGAGAGCAGTTCACCTTAAAAAAATCGCTAAAGAGATAGCCGAAAAAGAGGAAATAGATAAAGATTTAATTAGTAAAACTCTAGATAAATATAAAAGAAAAATCGTTAGAGATATGATTTTAGATGAAAATATTAGAGCAGATGGAAGAGGGCTTAGAGATGTAAGACCTATTGAAATAGAGACAAATCTACTTCCTTCAGTTCACAGTTCTTGTCTTTTTACAAGAGGACAAACTCAAGCACTTGTAACAGTAACTTTGGGTGGAAATAAAGATGCTCAAATGTTTGATAGATTAACTACAAAAGAGTCTTTACATGAAAACTTTATGCTTCACTATAACTTCCCTGGATTTTCAGTTGGAGAGGCAAGTCCACTAAGACCACCAGGAAGAAGAGAACTTGGACATGGAAATCTTGGAAAAAGAGCGATAGAACCATCTTTAGAAATAGATAGTTCTACTACTGTAAGAGTTGTTTCAGAGATACTAGAGTCAAATGGTTCTTCTTCTATGGCTACAGTATGTGGAGCATCTTTGGCTTTGAAAGCTGCAGATTTACCTGTTACTAAACTTGTAGCTGGTGTTGCTATGGGGCTTGTTATAGAAGGTGATAAAAAAGCTATACTTACAGATATCATGGGATTAGAAGATCATGATGGAGATATGGATTTTAAAGTTGCTGGAAGTCGTGATGGGATTACTGCTATGCAGATGGATATAAAGCTTGGAGGGATTGACAACAAAACTTTAAGTGATGCACTTGAACAAGCAAAAGAGGCTAGAGAGCATATCTTAGGACTTATGGAAGAGGCTGAGAGTAAGATAGTATTAAATGAAAATGCACTTCCTAGTTCAGTTCATTTTAACTTAGATCCGTCAACTTTTGGAGCTATTATCGGTCAAGCTGGAAAAACTATAAAAGAGATTATAGAGAAGTTTGAAGTTATGATTGATTTAGATCGTGATAGTGGAAAAGTAAAAGTAGAGGGAACTTCAAAAGAGAGTTGTGAAGCTGCAAAAAATCATATCATAGAGCTTTCTAAGAAAAAGAGAGAAAACTCTCACTCAAATAGAAGAAATAGAGAAGTTCCTCAGTTTAATGAAGGTCAAGTCTTTGATGGTAAAGTAGTAAGAATTGCTCCATTTGGTGCATTTGTTGAACTTCCTGGTGGAATAGATGGACTTTTACATATTTCTAAACTAAGTGATGAGAGAGTAGAAAATGTTACTGATGTTGTAGATGTTGATGATAAAGTAAAAGTAAAAGTATTATCTCAAAAGGGTGATAAAGTAGAACTTGGTTTGATAGAAAAACTTTAAGGGTTGCCTTAAAGTTTTTTTGCTAAAATCCACAAACAAAGTGATAAGTAGGGATACGCAAGCCGAACGGACTTTGTAAACAAAATTTTTATAAGGAGACTTTTCATGAAAAAAGTTTTATTTTTAATGGTTGCTATCGCAACTGCAGCATTTGCAAATGAAAATGCTGGTGAGATGCTAAAAGCATATAGTGTTGTTGCTGCTGGTGTAGGTCTTGGACTTGCAGCTCTTGGTGGAGCTATTGGTATGGGTCATACTGCTGCTGCTACAATCGCAGGTACTGCTAGAAACCCAGGTCTTGGTGGAAAACTAATGACTACTATGTTTATCGCACTAGCGATGATAGAAGCACAAGTTATCTATGCACTTGTTATTGCACTAATCGCACTTTACGCTAATCCATTTATGTAATAACTATTTCACAAAGCTTTTAAGCTTTGTGAATACTTTCTAAAATACTTCAAACAAACCAAACTTTGCGACCGTGGTGGAACTGGTAGACACGCTACCTTGAGGGGGTAGTGCCTTCGGGTGTGGGGGTTCAAATCCCCCCGGTCGCACCATTGAATTCTTCTAAGTTTTTAGATGAATCTATCGAGATTTATATCGCTGAACCAGTATAGCAAATCAGCGATTTAACTTTTAAAAGTATGAATTGTTTTATAGATTACAATTAGATTAATAAAGATATAAATGAAGAAAATGAAAATCACAGTATGGCAAAATTTATCTAATTTTTGTAAAATGATATAAATTACATTTAGGATAAATGATGCAAAACAAACCACTTGAAAATATAGAAGAAGTTTTAAAAAATCACAAGCTTAGTTTAGCTGATTATGACCATATAAAAGAGATTTTAGGTAGAGAGCCTAACTTTTTAGAGATAGGTGTTTTTTCCGCTATGTGGAGTGAGCACTGCTCATACAAATCAAGTAAGAAGTATTTAAATGGATTCCCTACAAAGGCTCCTTGGGTAATTCAGGGACCAGGAGAGAATGCTGGAGTTATAGATATAGGTGATGGTATGGCAGCTGTGTTTAAGATGGAGAGCCATAATCACCCAAGTTTTATAGAGCCATTTCAAGGTGCTGCTACTGGTGTTGGTGGGATTTTAAGAGATATTTTTACTATGGGTGCTCGTCCTATCGCAAATCTAAATGCTTTAAGATTTGGAAATATCAAAAGAGATGATGAGATTGGAAAATATCAAAGATATTTGGTAAGAGGTGTTGTTGAAGGTATAGGAAGCTATGGAAACTGTATGGGGGTTCCAACAGTTGGTGGTGAGACTTTTTTTGATGATGCATATAATGGAAATATCTTGGTAAATGCTTTTACTTTAGGAACTTGTAAAAGTGATGAGATTTTTTTAGGAATTGCTGAGGGAGTTGGAAATCCTGTTATTTATGTAGGAAGTAAAACTGGACGAGATGGACTTGGTGGGGCTGTTATGAGTAGTGATAGTTTTACAGAAGAGAGTAAATCTCTTAGACCTACTGTTCAAGTTGGAGATCCTTTTACTGAAAAACTACTTTTAGAGGCTTGTCTTGAGCTTTTTAAAACTGATTATGTTGTAGGTATTCAAGATATGGGTGCTGCTGGACTTACTTCAAGTAGTTTTGAGATGGCTGGAAGAAGTGGAAGTGGTATGAAGATGGATTTAGGACTAGTTCCAGCTCGTGAAGAGGGAATGACTCCTTATGAGTTTATGTTAAGTGAGTCTCAAGAGAGGATGCTTATCTGTGCAAATAAAGGGACTGAGGATAAAATCATAGAGATTTTCCAAAAGTGGGATTTAGATGCTGCTGTTATAGGTGAAGTTACTGATACAGGAGTTATGGAGCTACTTTGGCATGGAGAAAAAGTTGGGGAAATACCAGTTGATCCAGTTAGTGAGGAAGCACCAATCCTTGATAGACCTATAATTGAGCCTGAGTATCTAAAAGAGATAGCTAAATATGACTTAGATAGTTTTGAGAAAGTAGAGAATAGTGATGCTTTTGATAAGCTTATCTCATCTTTAGAAGTAGTTGACAAAGCTTGGATATATGAGCAGTATGATTCTATGGTACAGACAAATACTGTAAAACACCCAGGAAGTTTAGATGCTAGTGTAGTTAGAGTAAAAGAGAATCAAAAAGCTATCTCTATGAGTAGTGCTTGTAATCCTAGATACTGTTATGTAGATCCACAAAATGGAGCAGCAGCTGCAGTTATGGAGAGTGGAAGAAATGTTGCCATGAGTGGGGCTAGACCTTTAGCGATAACTGATTGTCTAAATTATGGAAATCCTGAAAATCCAGAAGTAATGTGGCAGTTTGCAAAGGGTTGTGAGGGTATAAAAGAGGCTTGTTTGGAGCTAAATACCCCAGTTGTAAGTGGAAATGTATCTTTGTATAATGAAACTGATGGAGTTAGTGTACTTCCAACTCCTACTATCGGTATGGTTGGAGTTAATGAGGATGAAACAAGAGTTTTACCTTCAAGTTTCCAAGAAGAAAATAGCATCATCTTTTTACTAGGTGAGACAAAAAATGAGTTTGGTGGAAGTCTCTACTTTAAAGAGTTGTTTGACAAGATAGTTGGAAAATTACCTGAGATTGATTATAAAAAAGAGTTAAAACTTTGGGAATTAGTTGAAAAAGCAAATAAAAAAGGACTACTTCTAAGTGCAAAAGATGTTAATGTAGGTGGTATCGCTATCGCATTGGCTAAGATGAGTTCAAGAAGTGGATTTGGTGTAAAAGTTGGAGTAGCACTTGATGAGGGTAGAGAGATATTTAGTGAGAGTTTCAGTCGTGCTATCGTAGAGGTAAAAGAAGAAAATATAAATGAATTTGTTGAACTTTGTGAGATAGTTGGTGTCAAAGTTGATAGAGTAGGTATCGTAAAAGATGACAATGAGTTTGTTGTAAATGATATCAAAAAATCTGTTAGCGATATAAAAGATGTTTATCTTAAAACTTTTAAAGAGGTTGTTGAACAAGACTTGTAATGAAGTTTTTTAAAAAATATAAAAGCCTACTTTTACTGCTTTTTGGTTTTTTTGTAGGAAGTAGTTTAAGTAGTGGACTTTTGATATATAGTGGGAAAGAGTTAGTAAATGTTTTTGTTTACTTCTCTTTAGTTGTACTCTTTCCTTTTGTACTCACACTTTTTTCTTTTCTAACTTACCTAAAAAAAAAGACAAATCGATACTTTTATCATGATAGTTTTTTATTTGGAGTATTCTTTTCCTTTGGGGCATTGGTATCACTAGTTTTTATGGTTACTACTAGAGATATAGCTTTTGGTTGGGCTACTACCATAGATGTTAGCTCCTCCACAGTTTATAACTTTATATCTGCTATCTCTTTTTGGAAAGTCTTTTTTCCATCTGCCGTTCCAACTCTTTCTTTGGTTGAGATAAGCCACTTTGCTAGGCTTGGAAGTGGTTTAACAAAAGAGCAGATAGATAGTGCAGTACTGCTGGGGCAGTGGTGGAAGTTTTTAGCTTTTAGCATACTCTTTTATGGAGTTATTTTTCGTGGGTTTTTATATTTGATATTTACTTTTAATAGAGATAAAAATATAGAGTTTGAGAGTTTGAGGGATGAAGAAGAGTTTAAAGAGTTAGAGTTAAAAGATGAGGATATAAAGCTTTTAAATAAACAAAATATAAAAGTTAAAAATCTGATAGGTTATGATATAGATGAAATAAGTTTAAAAAATATAAAAATAGATTGTAAAAATATCATAAAACTTGGTGGAAAAAATAGATTTGAGGATGATTGTAAAACCTTGGGTAGCTTAAAAGGTGATAGTTTGCTGGTGGTGAAATCATGGGAACCTCCCGTTTTGGATTTTATAGATTTGTTAGAGTGTTTTGAAGAAAAGAATTTTTATATTTATCTTTTAGGGTTAAAAGAGAGTGCAAAAAAGAGTGAGTTAAATATGTGGAAAAGAAAGTTACAAGAGTATGAATATAAAGATATAGAGGTACTTTCATGAACCATCCAAAGTTTGTAGTAGTAGGACATCCAAATAAGGGAAAAAGCTCACTTGTTTCGACTCTTTGCCTAAATGACACTGTAGCTATCAGTGATACTCCTGGAACTACTAAAGAGGTTAGAGAGTTTGTTTTAAAGGTGGATGGCAAGATTTACTATGAGCTTATAGATACTCCTGGTTTTCAAAGAGCGAGAAGAGTTTTAGAGTTTTTGAAAAAAAAAGAAGTTGGAGCTAGGGAAAGACCAAATAGATTAAAAGAGTTTATAAAAACTCATTGTGATGGCAAAAGTTTTAAGGATGAGTGTGAACTTTTAAAGCCGATAGTAGATGGAGCAGGGATTATCTATGTGGTTGATGCTAGTAAACCATATAGTGATGAGTATGAAGCTCAGATGGAGATTTTAAGATATGCTGGAAGTGCTTCTATCGCGATACTAAACTATATAGGTGGAGAGGATTATACCCCAGAGTGGGATAGTGTGTTAGGGCAATACTTTCGACTTGTCAAAAAGTTTAATCCTTTGAAGGCAAGTGAGGAGGAGCATTTGGATTTGATAGATGCTCTTTCACATCTCAATCCTTTGTGGAGTAAGGATTTAAAAGAGGTAAAAACTTTGATAGAGAAGTTTTACAAAAAAAGAGATGAGAAGTTAGCATCAGTAATAACTAAAGCCCTAAAAGATGCAGTTAGCTTAAAAAAGAGTAAAAGTGGTAGTAGTATAAGAGTTCAAAATGATTTAAAAAGTGGTTTTGCAAACTCGCTTAGAGATATAGAAAAAAAGATGCAAAGAGATATTTTAAAGAGTTTAAACTTTAAAAATCTGAAAGTTGATATAGTTGATAAAGATTTAGAGTATGATTTGCTAAGTAAAAAATCACAAGAAATTTTTGGTTTAAAAAAAGAGAAGTTAGTTTTAATCTCAACTATAAGCACGGCAACTGCTGGTGGAGTTATAGACCTTCTCGCTGGTGGACATAGCTTTTTTTTAGGTAGTCTTATAGGTGGTGCTATCGGGTTTGCAAGTGCAATGCAAGGGTATGATGAGATTTCAAAGATAAAGCTTATATCTAGTGAAAAGATAGAGATTGGTCCTATTAAAAATCCTAACTTTGGATTTGTTTTTTTGAGTAGGGCGATTTTGTTTGCAAAAACTCTTTTAAATACTACTCATGCAAACAAAAATAGTGTTATGATTGATTTTAATAGTGATGAATTTTCTTTAAAAGAGTTAAAAGAGATTTCAAAACTTCATGAAAAGTTTCGCTTACAAAAGGATAGTGAAGATGATTTAAAAAGTTATGAGAAGTTAGTTTTAAGGATGCTTCATGATTAAGAGTATTTTATTTTTAGTTACTCTTTTACTGTTTACTTCATGTAAAGGTGGAGTTGATAGAACTGTTGTAAAGAAAACTCCTGTAGGAAATATAAGTTATTATTTTTCCAAAAGTGGAGTTAGGATTGATGATTTGATAGTAGATGATATAAAAGGTGCAAAAGAGAGTATAAAACTTGCTATTTATAATTTATCAGATAGTGAGATAGTTGATGCTTTGATGTATGCAAATCATCATAATGTGGATGTAAAAGTAGTTACTGATGATAGGCATAAAGATAATAATGCTTCTATAACTTTGAGAAATGATGGGATTTTAGTCTATGATGATAATAAAAGTAGTGCTTTGATGCATGATAAGTTTTTAGTGATAGATAAAAAAGTGGTTTGGAGTGGTTCTAGTAATTATACAAATGAGGGATTTTATAAAAATAATGAAAATGATGTAAGGATTGTTGATAAAGATTTAGCTAGGATTTATAGTGATGAGTTTGATATGATAGTTGCAAAAAATCAACAAAATCACTCTTTTGAAAGTCCTAACATGAAGTTGTATTTTTCACCAAGAGGAGGGATAGAGAGTAAGCTAATAACTTTGATAGATGATGCAAATAGTAGTATAGAGTTTTTGATATTTGCTTATACAAGTAAAAATATGGCAGATGCTATGATAAATGCTGAAAATAGAGGAGTTTTGGTAAAGGGAGTATTTGATAAAGTTTGGGATAGTGGTAATCAAACTTATTCAAAATACAACTATTTGAAAAATGCTGGGGTTGATGTATTAAGAGATACAAATCCATATACACTTCATGATAAAGTTATGATTATTGATGAAAGAATAGTAGTAACTGGTTCATATAACTATACTAAAAGTGCAAACAATAAAAATGCTGAAAATATTTTGGAGTTTCATGATAAAAATATGGCTAAAAGTTATGAAAATGAGTTCGAAAAAATCTACTCAATAAGTAGTGATTGAGAAAATATATAAGGTCTTATCTTTGGTGGGATTTTTAAAACTCTGCACTTTTCTTTAAACTCTTTTGGCATAGAACTTTTGACAAATGGGCAGATATATATCTTTTCATTTGTGATAGCAACTACAACTTTGTTAGAAAGGATTATCTCTTTTTGTTTTAGGATTTCATCTTTTGTGGATTTACTTAGAAGTAGTCCTAGCTTTTTTACTATCTTATCTATTGCTCTTATGTTTAAAAGGTCATTGTCTTGGTTTTTTAGTATATATAAATCTTTTTGGTTTGATAAAATCTCTACTTTTAAAAGCTCATTATAGTCATTTTGAAGATAATCAAAGCTCTTTTTTACTCCACTTTTGTACGATTTTAAAAACTCTTTTGTGTAGTTTTGCCTTATATGGTTTCTTTTGTATTTTGTATCTTTGTTTGTGTGGTCAATGAAGTACATAATATTATTGTCATGAAGATAGTTTAGTAGCTCATCTTTTGTTATTTGTAGAAGTGGCCTTATGATTTTATAGCCATTTTTCTCCTCTTTTGGTTGAAGTCCAAGCAGTTCAACAACTCCAGCTCCTTTTGAGAGTTGCATAAAAAACCACTCTAGTTTGTCATCTAGTTGATGAGCTGTTAGGAGGTTTTGATATGAGTGTTCTTTGATGATAGTATCAAAAAAACCGTATCTCTCTTTTCTAGCATTTGCTTCAAAGTTTGAATCGGGCAGGGTAGTTTCTTTTAAAAAGAGTTGTTTGTTGTACTTTTTAGCTAACTCTTTAGCATACGATACTTCCTCTTTTGACTGCTCTCTTAAGTTATAATCAACGATAGCTATGTCAAAATCTATCTCTTTTTCTAAAAGTAGAAAAAAAAGAGCAGTAGAATCTACTCCCCCACTAAAGGCAAGTAGATTTTTTTTACCCAACAACAGTTGCAAGTAGGTTTGATCCAACAACATCCGTTACCTTTGCTTTGTAGATTTTTCCAACTTCTAGTTCATCCTCTATCTCTTTTTCATTTATCAAAATCTCTCCATCTATATCCTCAGCCCAAATAAGTTTTTTAGCTCCTAAAAAGAACTCTCCTTCACTACTTTCACCATCTATAACTATATCTATAACCTTTCCTAAATCTTTTTTTAGTGAGGTTTGAAGGTTTTTTTCTACTATAACTTCTAGCTCTTTTACTCTTTGTTTTATCGTCTCTTTGTCAACTTTATCTTCTATGTTAAAACTATGAGTTCCCTCTTCGTCAGAGTATTCAAAAATACTTACTCTATCAAATCCAAACTCATTTATAAAGTTTTTTATCTCTTCAAAATCTTGTTTTGTCTCTTTAGGGTGTCCCACTATAACAGAAGTTCTAAAAAAAGCATTGGGAGCAGTTTTCATGAGATTTAACTGATGTTTTATAGTCTCACTGCCACTTCCTCTTCTCATCACTTTTAACATGTTGTCAGAGATATGTTGAATTGGCATTTCAAAGTAGTTATGAAAAGTTTTTGAAGAGATGATTTTTTCTATCACTTCATCGCTTAGAGTTGAAGGGTATAGATATAAAATCCTAGCACTTTTAACTCCATCAATCTTTTCAATCTCTTCTATAAGTTTTACTAAGCCATCTTTTATACCTTTGTCTCTTAAGTATGAACTGCTGTCTTGAGATATAAAACTAAAATCATAAAAGCCTTTTTTAACTAGGTTTTTAACTTCATGTGCTACAAGATTTAAATCTCTTGAGTTTAGCTTTCCTTTAAAAGAGGGGATCGCACAAAATGAGCATTGTTGATTGCATCCTTCGCTAAGTTTGATATATGTATGATAGTTACTTCCAGTAATGACTCTGTTTTCATCTTCTATCAAGTAGCTTTTAGGAGTAAACTTACTTTGCTTTTTCTCGATAAGCTCATCAATCTTATCATAATCCCCAACACCAGTAAATATATCAACTTCACTAAGCTCCTTTTGAAGCTCCTCTTTATATCTCTCACTAAGGCATCCACTCATGACAAGCAGAGAATCCTCTTTTCGTCTGTCATGAAGGTTTAATACAGTTTGAAGGCTCTCTTGTTTTGCACTTTCGATAAATCCACAAGTATTTACGATAATAACATCAGCTTCACTCTCATCATCCGTTATCTTATAATCGTTCAGTTTTCCAAGCATAACTTCTGAGTCAACTAAGTTTTTTGTACATCCAAGGCTTACTAAGTGTAGTTTTTTCATCTTTTTCCTAAAATTGTCATTTTTTGGTATAATACCTAAAAGATGTAAATTTTAGGAGAAAATCATGAGTGTAGCGATACCTGTATATAGTTATAGTGATTATAAAATGTGGAAGGGAGATTGGGAGCTTATAAACGGTTATCCTTTTGCTATGGCTCCATCTCCTATGGGTAAGCATCAGAAGTTGATGAGAAAGTTGATAACGATTATTGATAGAGAGCTTGAAGATTGTGAATGTGATATATACCCTGAACTTGATTGGATTATTGATGAGAAAAATGTTGTAAGACCTGATTTAGCTCTCTATTGTGAGGATATAGAGACTTATCCTAAAACTACCCCTAAGATTGCTATTGAGATTATCTCAGAATCTTCAATACAGAGAGATGAAGAGGTGAAGTATCTAGTATATGAGGATGAAGGGGTGGAGTATTATGTTATCGTATATCCTGATTTTAAAAAGGTTAGGATTTTTAAATTAAAAAATGAGAAGTATCAAAAAGTATATGAGGGAGATGGGAAGTTTAAGTTTGAACTGTGTGATATAGAGGTGGATTTTAAAGGAGCTTTTTAAATAGCCCCTTATATCCATATATTATCTATCAGTCTTGTTGTTCCAACTCTTCCTGCTACTAGAACTATTGTGTTATTTAACTCTATTGAATCTATTGTATTAAATTCATAATCTACTATCTCAAAGTACTCAACATCTACATCTTTTAAAACTTCTAAACATAAGCTTTTTATTTTTTCTACATCTCTGTTTCCAGCACTTATGAGTTTTCCTGCTCTTTTTAGTGATTTTGAAAGGGCGAGTGCTTTTGTTCTCTCTTGTGGGTTTAAGTAAACATTTCTACTACTTAGAGCTAAACCATCTCCATCTCTTACTATATCACAAGGAATTATCTCTACATCTAAAAACAAATCTCCTGCCATCTGTTTTATAAGGTATAGTTGTTGAGCATCTTTTTTTCCAAAGTATGCATATTTGGGATTTACTATGTTAAAAAGTTTTAAAACTACTTGTAAAACACCATCAAAATGTCCAGGACGACTTGCACCTTCTAAAATATATCCTTTGATAGTTGGAGCTTTTATGATAAGTTCATTATCTCTATATATATCACTTATAGTTGGTAAAAAGACAGCATCAACACCTGCTAACTCACATATCTTTAAATCAGCTTCAGTTTTTTTAGGATACTTATCTAAATCTTCACCTTCTAAAAACTGGGTAGGGTTTACAAATATCGAAACTACGGTTGTGGAGTTTTGGCTTACACTTTGTTTTATGAGAGAGAGATGCCCTTCATGAAGAGCACCCATAGTGGGAACAAATCCCACTCCTTTATCTTTTAGATACGATTTTAATTCTTCTACCGAACTTATAACTTCCATCTCTTATCCTACTTTTTTGTAGGAAGTATATTAAATTTTTTCTTTTAACTCACTATCTACATTTAAAAGGTTACTATCTAGTTCTACTGCTTGTTTATAGTAAGCTACTGCTTCATTTTTATGTCCAAGTGCTTTATATGCAAGGGAGAGTTTTATGTAGTTTATAGCATCATCACTTTGAAGCTCTGAGACTTTTAAGTAAGAAGCTATTGCATCATAATAGTTTTTCTCCAAAGTATATAAGTTTCCAAAAGCTCTGTAAACATTTGGATTATCTTTATCTACTACAACAAGTTTTTGTAAAATTTTATGAGATTTTTCAAATTCATTTTGATGAAGATAATTTGAGTGAATTTCAAAAAGTGTATCTGTGTTGTTTTCATCTATAGAGAGTGCCATCTCAAAGATTTTATGAGCTTGTTCGAAACTCTTTTTTTGTTGAAGTATCTTACCTATCTGGATATAAGATAGTACATGATTAGGATTTAGGGCTATAACTTGTTTATATAGCTCTAGTGCACTTTGAAAATCTTTTTCATTTTTGTATATGCTTGCTAAGTTATAAGTTGCTTCTATATTGTTTTTATCTTCTGTTAAAAGCTCTTGATATAACTCTTTAGCTTTTGCTATATCTCCACTCTTTTGTATCTCTACAATCTCTTTTATATCTAGTAGTTCAGCTACCATGGTTTCTCCTAAAATTAAGTATTTTAAATTTAATAGCAAATTTTATTCCAATTTGATATAGTTAGAGACAGTTTTATAAAACTAAGTAGGAGAGATAATGTTAAGAGATGCGATATGTTTAGGAGTTGCAGGAAACTTTGCAAATCATTTAGAACAAGCTGGAGAGGTTAAAGACTTTTTAAATGTTGAAATAGATGAGGAGAATGCACCTAAAGGTATTTTCCCATTTTATCTGCCTGGTAGTAAAAGTTTTTTAGGGGTTTATCCTATCTCAAAAGATATTTTAGTTTTACCAGAGTATGAAGCAAATGCACAAGTTGAACCTGAGATTGGAGTGCTTTTTGATATAGAGTATGATGAAGAGAAAAAGGTTAAAGACTTAAAAGCTATAAAATTTACAGTTTTTAATGATACTACTATCAGAAAAGAGGGAGCTAAAAAGATAAGTGAAAAAAAGAGTTGGAATCAAAACTCAAAAGGGATAGGAAGTATCTGGATAGATATAGACAAGTTTGAAAAAGGTGGAGTTATGGATAGCTTTCATCTTAGAAGTTTTGTGATAAGAGAGGGGCAAAAACATGAGTATGGAGTTGATGCTCCTCTTTTAGGATATAGTTACTTTTATGGTAAACTAAAAAATTGGCTTATAGAAAAGATGAACAATCAAAATGATTTTGGACCTTTGGAGGATATATCAGCTCATTTAAAAGATAGTAGCTACCCAAAACAAGCCTTTGTTAGTATAGGGGCGACTGCTTATGCCCCTTTTGGTGAGACAAATTATCTACAAAATGGAGATGAAGTTATCGTAGAGGCTTATGATAAAAACGAGCCTACAAGACATATCATCTTAGAGCAAAAAGTAAAGAGTTCTAGTTAAATAAACTAGGATTCTTACTTCTTACATACTCAATAACAGTGATAATATCTTCTCTATCCATTTCTTCACTATCATCATCTTTTAGTGCTTCATCTATACTTTCTACATAAAGATTTGCAACTTTTTCTATTTTGTCTTTTTTAGCACCTGCATATATAAGTGCAACTTCTAGCATATCTGCTAAGTGTAGGGAAAGTTCTTGGTTTTCTTCTTGTAACTCTTTAATGTCCATTTTGGTTCCTCATATATTTTTGGGTATTATATCTTTTTTTATTAAGGGATAGATTTGAAAGAAGTTATAAAAAAGTTTATAGATGATTTGAAAAGTGAAAACTTTGCATCGGCTCATGAAGTGATGGAAAAAAAGTGGAAATCGTATAAAAAGAGTTCTCATCCTAAAACAAAACTTTTAAAAGGTTTTATAAATGGAGCTACAGCTTATGAGCTTGTAAAGAGAGGAAATCTTGATGGAGCTAGACGGCTTTGGGGAGTTTATGAGAAGTATTTGCCACTTTTAGATGAAGAGGTTGAGGAGTATGAGCTTTTTAATAGGGCAGATGAGATTTTGCAAAGGCTTAAAAAAGAGAGATTATCATGAAAGTTAGATGTACTCACTGCAATTTAGAGTATGATAAGTCACTGATGATAGAAGATGGAGAACATCTTTTTTGTTGTAAAGGGTGTCAGGGTGTATTTCATCTTCTAAATCACGAGGGGCTTGATAGTTTTTATGCAAAAAAAGGAGATGTTAAGCTTGATCGTCCAAGAGAGATAGGGGATGAGTATAAAAAGTTTGATAAAGAGAGTTTTGTTAAACAGTATGTGAAAGTTAATAGTGATGGATTTAGTGAGATAAACTTGATAATAGAGGGGATTCATTGTAGTGCTTGTGTATGGTTAAATGAAAAGGTTTTACATAGATTAGATGGAGTGATAGAGGCTGATATAAATTTTACTACCAACAAGGCAAGAGTAGTATATGATAGTGATGAAGTTTGTTTATCTGCGATTTTTGAGACTATTGCAAGTATTGGGTATAAGGCATATCCTTATGATGGAAAATTAGCTGAACAAAGAGCTTATAAGCAAAGAAAAGATTACTACTCACGGCTTTTAGTGGCTGTTTTTAGTGCTATGAATGTTATGTGGATAGCAGTGGCTGAGTATGCAGGGTATTTTAGTGGGATAAAAAGTGAGTACAAACATATACTAGATATTGCTGAGTGGGTTTTAGCTACTCCTGCACTTTTTTATACTGGATGGGTCTATTTTAAAGGTGCATATTATGGTCTTAAAAACCACTTTATAAATATGGATTTTTTGGTTATTAGTGGGGCTAGTTTAGCTTATGTCTATTCGATATATGTCATGATAACAGGAAATGGTGAAGTTTACTTTGATTCAGCAACTATGATTATCGCTTTTGTATTTATAGGGAAGTATTTGGAAGTGTTATCAAAGAAGAAAGCTGTTGATACTATGGATTCTCTTACTTCTTCACTTCCAACTGAAGTTATGGTTATAAAGGATGGGGAGAAGATTTTAAAGGCTATTGAAGAGATTGAAGTAGGAGATATAGTAGAGATAAAAGCTGGAGAGAAGATAGTTGTAGATGGAGGGCTTTTAAATGATGAAGCTTTGTTTGATTATTCAGCTATTAGTGGAGAGAGTGAGAGTGTACTAAAGAAAAAAGGAGATGAGGTTTTAAGTGGGGCTATCGTAGTAGAGAGTATAGTTAGGCTTGAAGTTAAAAAAAGTTTTGAAAACTCTATGATTAAAAAGATGGCAAATATTATAGAAGAATCGATAAATAAAAAGCCTTATATAGAGAGGTTGGCAAATCAAATCTCTGGTTATTTTAGTGTTACTATACTCTCTCTTGCTGTTTTGACATTTTTGGTTTGGGATTTTTATCTTGGGAGTGGATTTGAGAAAAGTTTGATAGTTGCTATATCAGTTATAGTCATCGCTTGTCCTTGTGCTTTGGGCTTAGCAACTCCGATAGCGACTTTAGTTGGAATAAACAGAGGGATAAAAAGAGGTATCATCTTTAAAGAAGCTTTGCTTTTAGAAAGTATGGCAAAGGTTGATGTTTTACTTTTGGATAAAACTGGAACTATCACGAAAGGAAAACCAAAAGTTGTAAAAGAGACTATAATAAAAAAGTTTGATAAAAACCTTTTATACTCTCTAGTTAGTTCACAAACTCATCCTATAAGTATAGGGATAAAAGAGTATCTTCATGATGTTAAAGAGTTGGACTTATATGAGATAAAAAGTATTCCTGCTAAGGGTATAGAGGCAGAGTATAAAGGTCAAAAGATAGTAGGTGGAAATAGTAGTTTGATGAAGTTGCACGAAATAGATATAAATGTGCAAGTGGATTCAACTGTCTTTTATTTTGCTATTGATGGAGAGTTAGTTTGTATATATGAACTTGAAGATGAGATAAAAGATGATGCAAAAAAGGTAATAGATAAGTTTAAAAAAGATGGTTTGGAAGTTATAATGCTAACAGGAGATAACGAAAAAGTGGCTTCTAAAGTATCTTCAAAAGTTGGGATAGATAAGTTTTATCACTCACTTCTTCCTCTGCAAAAGGCTGAGATAGTTAAAGAGTATCAACAAAGTGGTAAAAAAGTCATAATGGCTGGAGATGGAATAAATGACTCAGTTGCTCTAAGCTTAGCTGAGATTTCAGTGGCGATGGGAAGTGGAGCAGGGATAGCTTTGGAAGTTAGTGATGTGATACTTTTAGATGATGAGATGAAAAGCCTTTATGATTCGTACAAGCTTTCAAAGCAGACATATACAAACATAAAACAAAACTTGTTAATCTCTTTGGTGTATAATCTCATAACAATTCCTCTAGCAATAATGGGGTATGTTATACCTTTAGTTGCAGCTCTAAGCATGAGTGTTAGTTCACTTTTAGTAGTAGGAAATTCTTTAAGGATAAAAAGATGAGTAGTAGTGTTTTAAGTATGATGCTTATAGTTTCGATATTTTTAGGAGCTTTAGGGCTTGGTGCTTTGCTTTGGGGGTTAAAAAATGGACTTTTCGATGATCCAAATAAGTTTCTTGAAGGAACAAAGTTTGATAGTGAAGAGGATTTAAAAGATGCAGTCATGAGTGAACAAAAGAAAAAGGCACTTATGAAGAAAAAAAGAGAAAAAAATTATATGCCACCTGATTAGGTTTTCTAAAGGAGATATTTTTTAGAAAAGCACACTTTTATGCTTCGCAACATAATATTTTTTGTTAAAATTTCAAAACTCGCTTCGCTCAGACAGTTGAAATTTTTCGCCTTGGCGAACACAAAATAAATTATTTAAAAAATATAATTCTAAAAAAACTCTCTTTAAAAAATCTAGCTATATAAAGGAATTGTTATGGATTTTAAGCTCAAAAATGGAGATGATATAAAAGAGGTTTTAAAAGCTGCCTATGATATGGAGCTTGATGTTAGTGGTGGTTGGGGATATGATGAAAACTTTCCTACTATCATAGGAAAAGATAATCAAACTCCTAAAAATCAGCTTGAGTATATGTTAGCTAGTATGAGAGTTAACTTAGAGATGAATATAACTCAACCAAGAGAGTAGATTTGGTGGGATAAATGTAAGTGAGCTTAAAAGAGAAGTGGTTGGAGAGTTAGAAAAAGTTAGTTATGAAGTAAGTGCTATGAAGGAGAGTGATTATGCTTCTTTTATACAAGAGTATAAAGATAACTTTGAAAAAAGTGATTTTGATATGGAAGGGCATTTTAAAAGAAGAAAAGAGGCTACTTTGAAGAGGGAGATAGTTTATTTCTTCAAGTAATCTTAAAAAAATCTCTTAAAAAAATCAATAATTTAATTTATATAAATCTTCATTATAATACAACAATTTTTAACCTCAACTAGGAAATATTTAACGAATGATTAAAAAAATTATAACTATTTGCATTTTGCTGTTTGTTACTGTTAGCTTGAATGCAAGGGAATTTCCTATTTGTAAAGATTATTACTCTATCAAAGAGGGTGAAAAAGAGCAAAAAGAGAAGTTTTTGCAAAAAGTTTTAAAAAGTGAACCTCAAAATGTAGAGTGTATGTTAAAACTAGCCTCTGTTTACTTTAGAACAGGCAAAGTTTCTGAGGGGTTTGACCTCATAACAGCTGCATATAAACTTGATCCAAAATTTGTAAAAAAAGCAAAAATTTCTAAGATTTTAGATTTAGCACTTAGGCTTAGTGACCTTAGACAAAGAGCAAACAAATCAAAAGATTTTAAACTATGGAATGAGCTAGGAGATATATACTTTGATATGGGGATTTTTAAAGAGGCAAAGTTTGCTTATGAAAATAGTATTGAATTAAATAAAAATCAAGAGAGTAAAAAGATACTTTTATCTATCTGTTATGGAAATGAGAGTGATTTAAAAAGTGCAAAAGATATTTTAGTAGAGGTATTACAAGAAAATCCAGATAGCTTTTATGCAAATTATTACTATGCAAAGCTTCTAAAAAATGAATTAAATGACAAAAGATGGAAAATATATATGCAAAAAGCTTGGAAATTGGTAGATAGTGCGAAGCTTGCAAGTGATGGGCAAAGAGAGTACTTAAAAGAGGATATAGTAAATGAACTCGAAAACTAAAGCTGTTTTTTTAGATAGAGATGGTGTTATAAATATAGACAAAAGTTATGTTTATAAAATAGAAGATTTTGAGTTTATAGATGGGATATTTGATTCTCTTAGATCGTATCAAGAGAAAGGATATCTTTTAATTGTGGTAACAAATCAGTCTGGAATAGGGCGAGGATACTACACGGAAGAAGATTTTCAAAAACTAACTGCATATATGTTAGAAGAGTTTAAAAAAGAGGGTATAGAGATAGCAAAGGTATATCACTGTAATCACTCTCCAGAAGAGGGTTGTGAGTGTAGAAAACCAAGCCCTGGTATGCTAATAAGGGCAAAAGAAGAGTTTGATATAGATATGAAAAACTCTATCATGATAGGGGATAAAGATAGTGATATGGAAGCTGGCAGAAGAGCTGGTGTAAGGGAGTGTATCAAAGTATAATTTGGGTTTAAAACTGTATAATCATGACAAAACAAACAAGGAAGTTCATGAGATATATAGATGATGACTTAAAAGACAAATTTATACTTATAACTGGTGGAGCTGGATTTATAGGTAGTAATCTAGCTTTTTATTTTCAAGAAAATCATCCAGATGCAAAAGTTGTTGTAGTTGATAAGTTTAGAAGTGGAGAAACTTTTACTAATGGCAACTTAAAAAGTTTTGGACACTTTAAAAATCTTATCGGTTTTAATGGTGAAGTTATCAGTGGTGATATAAATGATGAAGATTTGATACAAAATCTAATGGAAAACTATAAGTTTGACTATATCTTCCATGAAGCTGCTATAAGTGACACTACAGTACCCGAACAAGACCTCATGATAAAGACAAATGTAAATGCTTATAAAGATTTATTAGATATCGCAGTGCTTCATAAGGCAAACATGATTTATGCTTCAAGTGCAGCTACTTATGGAGATAGTGATGTTTTCAAAGTTGGATTTGAGAGTCCAAACAATGTCTATGGATTTTCTAAAGTAATGATGGACAATATAACAGATGAGTACCTAAAAAGTGGTGTGGATATAGATATAGTAGGGCTTAGGTATTTTAATGTTTATGGTGGGCGAGAATTTTTTAAAAATAAAACTGCTTCAACAGTAGTGCAGTTTGGTCATCAGCTTTTAAAGGGCGATAAGATTAAACTATTTGAGGGAAGTGACAAGATACTAAGAGATTTTATCTACATAGAAGATGTTGTACAAGCAAATATAAAAGCTATGAAGCCTAAAAAAAGTGGTATTTATAATGTAGGAACAGGAAAAGCTAGAAGTTTCCAAGATATAGCTGATATTGTATCAAGTGAGCTTGGTATAAAAGAAGAGTATGAATATATCAAAAATCCTTATATAGGGCAGTATCAGTTTTTTACCCAGGCAAATGTAAGTGATACAAAAAAGTTTTTAGGATATGAGCCAAATTTTGAGCTTGAAGATGGAATAAGAGAATATATACCAGAGATAAAGAGACTTTTTGAAAATGAGGTTAAAAAGTGATGGAAATCTGTGATTTAGGATTTGAAGAGAAGATTGCTTTGATGGAGCAGTTGTGGGAGGATTTAAGTAGAGAGCATGAAAATGAAATAATCCCTGATTGGCATCATGAAATTTTAAAGCAAAGAGAAGACTCTCAAAATTTTGAGTATATTGATAGTGTAAGGATAAGGTTAAAAAGTGAATAAAAAACCAAATATTTTAGTAATAGGTGATTTGATGGTTGATCACTATCTTTATGGAATCGTAGATAGGATTTCCCCTGAAGCTCCTGTGCAGATTGTTGATGTAAAAAAAGAAGAGATTTTGATGGGTGGAGCTGGAAATGTTATTAACAACCTTCTCTCACTTGGTGCAAAAGTTGGTGTTTGCTCTGTTATCGGAGATGATGAAGGTGGAGAGTTTTTACATGAAAGACTTGGACAAAAGGGAGTTGTAAAAGAGGGGTTAGTTACTCAAAAGGGTAGAAAAACTTCTCATAAGAGTAGAGTTATGGCTTCACATCAGCAGATAGTTCGTATAGATAAAGAGGACAAAGAGGATATATCACAAGAGAGTAGCGAAACTATACTTTTAAGAGCGAAGATAGTTATGCCTTTTTATGATGCAGTAGTTTTGAGTGACTATAAAAAGGGAGTTTTGAGTGATGCTCTAACTCAGGATATAATCTCTCTTGCAAAGTCACAAGGTAAGATTGTTTTAGCTGATCCAAAAGGTAGTGATTATAGTAAATACAAGGGTGCAACACTTCTTACTCCAAACAAAAAAGAAGCTATTGAAGCAACGGGTATAGATATAAAAGATGAAGATAGTTTAAAAAAGGCTTTAAAAAAGTTAAAAGATGAGATAAGTTTAGATTACTCAGTTATTACACTCTCTGAAGAGGGTATTGCTATCTTAGATGATGAGTTTGAAAAACTTCCTACGGTTGCTAAAGATGTTTTTGATGTAACTGGTGCTGGAGATACTGTTATATCTGCTATAACTATATCTTTGGTAGAGGGAAAAAGTATAAAAGAGTCAGTAGAGTTTGCAAACAAAGCAGCTGCAGTGGCAGTTAGTCATGTGGGTTGTTATGCAGTTAAAAAAGAGGATATAGATAGCTTAGATAAAGATAGTGGTGTTGTAAGCTTAGATGAACTAATAGAACTTTTACCAAAAGACAAAAAAATAGTCTTTACAAATGGTTGTTTTGACATACTTCATGCAGGACATGTTAAGTATTTAAAAGAAGCAAAAAGTTTTGGAGACTTGCTTATAGTTGGATTAAATTCAGATGAGAGTATAAAAAGATTAAAAGGGGATAGTCGTCCTATAAATACTTCAGATGATAGAGCTGCTGTTTTATCTGCATTAAAAGCAGTTGATTTTGTAGTAGAGTTTGGAGATGATACTCCTTATGAGCTTATCAAAGCTATTAAGCCTGATATTTTAGTAAAAGGTGGAGACTATGAGGGCAAAGAGGTTGTTGGTAGTGATATAGCAAAAGAGACTAGATTAGTACAGTTTGTTGATGGAAAAAGTACAAGTAACATAATAAAAAGGTGTGCATCATGATGGGTATGATAAATAGTGAGTTAAATTCACATAAAGAGACAATAGAAAAAACGATAGAAGAGCTTCAAAACTTTATATACACTGCTTGTGTGATAGTAAGTGAATCTATTGTTGATGGTAAAAAGTTACTGATATTTGGAAATGGAGGAAGTGCAGCAGATGCACAACATATCGCTGCTGAGCTTACAGGAAGATACAAGAGTGAGAGAGGAGGGCTTCCTGCAATAGCTCTTACTACTGATACTTCTGCTTTAACTGCTATCGGAAATGATTATGGTTATAAAGAAGTTTTTAAAAGGCAAGTAGAAGCACTAGCTAACAGGGGTGATGTAGTTATCGGCATAAGTACAAGTGGAAATAGTAAAAATGTCATAAAAGCACTAAAAAAAGCAAAAAAACGAGGTTGTAAAACTATAGGATTTAGTGGAAAAGATGGTGGAGAGATGAATGAGGTATGTGATATAAATATAGTAGTTCCTTCAAATAATACTCCAAGAATCCAAGAGATGCATATCCTGATAGGGCATATTATCTGTCAAGCTGTGGATAATGAGTGGGAGATTAAGAAACTAGAAGCTAAATAGCATTTTAATATGAGGGTATCTTAGCTCTTCATAATATTTAAAAAAACAAGAAAAAAGTGATGATGAGATGAATTTACTATTAGGCATTAAATAAATGTATAAATATAAAGTTTTTAATTCATCATTAATTTCGTTTGATACTAATAGTCAATATGAGATATTCTTTGCTAGGCTATATGCTCAATTGGAAAAAATAGGTGTTCCTATGATTAAACTCACTAATTTATGGAAAGTTGATGAGTATGATAGGATTTTTGAAATAAATAGTGATTTGGGAAATTTTAAAATTATACTTGATATGTATGGTGAAGTTTTTATTCAGATAAAAAATAATGATAAGCTTTTTAAACAAATTTACTTTTTGCTTAAAAAAAGTAAAGATTTTAAAGAAAATGAGGACTTAGAATCAAAATAAAGACAAAAAATGAGGGGTCTAGCCCCTTCATGATATTTTACTCAAAAGTTCAAGACCCATTGCAGGTTGAAAGTAGTCCTATAGATATTTTTAATAGACTTAAATAAAATCGACCTAACTAAAGGGAAGAAATGATATTTGATGAAATGGTACTTAATAAAAGAGTTGATGATAGATATGAGTTTTTATCTAAATTAGGAAAATATTTAAGAAATCATTTTGATATTGTTAAAGAACATGATAGTACACATTATATTGATTATGTCTATATTACGATAGAATATAAGAATTTAAAAATTAAATTATATTGGTGTGATGAGATAGATAATTATGAAAAAATATGTATAGATGTTGTTTCTTATGATGGGAAAAATATTAACAGTGATATTATAGAAGAAATTAAAGAAATAATTAAGAAATATAGCTCTTAAAGAAATGAGGGGCTTGCCCTTTCATGAAAATACTTTAACTTTTATGGAAGTTAGACTATTTTATACTTTTTGTAGTATAATCACTCATGGCAAAAATAGATGAGATAAAAGAGATATTAAATACATTGCGAATTACTATGAGTATTATTGCTGGTATTATTGTTGTTTTAGTAGGTAAGATATTTACTAAGTTTGAAAATAACCAGTTTGATTTTATATTTTGGATTACTATTATTGTAACGATATTAGTTATCTTTGCAGAAGCTATAGTTATATATAATATTTCTAAAAAAACAAAAGAAATAAAGGATTTATGATGGATATGCCAATTCTTGCACTGTTGTTAGTAGTTTTAAGTGCAGTTTTACTTACTTTTTATAGTGCAATAAAACTTTCAGAAGGATGATTTAAAATAAATAATGGGGCAGACTTTTTCATATCCTAAAGAGTCTATATTAAATAGCCTCTTTAGGATTTAAATCACTCAAATGAACCCACTTTAGTTTTGCTCCTCCAACTAAGTGAAAATGTAGGTGCATAACTTCTTGTCCTCCGTTTTCTCCTATGTTTGTTAGAAGTCTGTATCCATCTTTATCTAGTCTCATTTTTTTAGCTACTTCTTGGATGAAAGTAGTCATTTTTGACATAAGTTCTGGGGAGATTTCTTGAAAGTTTTGGACATGAACTTTTGGGATTATAAGTAGGTGGATTGGGGCTATTGGATTTATGTCATGAAAAGCTAAAAAATCGTCGTTTTCTAACTCTATGTTTGCAGGAATCTCTTTATTTACTATTTTACAAAATATACACATATTAGTCCTTTTATAGAATTTTTGTTATTATATTACTATTTTACTTATAAGGCAGATGATGAACAAAGCTAAAGATTTTTTACGAAAGAAAGTAGAAGATGATTTAAAAAGTGGAAAGTATAAGACAATAGTTACTAGATTTCCTCCTGAGCCAAATGGTTTTCCACATATAGGTCATGCAAAATCAATAAGCTTAAACTTTGGTATAGCAAAAGAGTTTGGTGGAAAGTGTAACTTAAGGATGGATGATACAAATCCTACAACTGAGGATACAAAGTATGTAGAAGCTTTAAAAGATGCAGTAGAGTGGCTTGGATTTAAGTGGGATGGAGAAGTTAGATATACATCTGATTACTTTTTTAAACTTTATGAGTATGCAAAAGAGCTTATCAAAATGGGTAAGGCTTATGTTGATAGTTTAGATGAAGAGATGATCAGAGAGTATAGAGGTACTGTTACTAAAGCTGGAAAAAGAAGTGAGTTTTCTAACAGAAGTGTTGAAGAGAACTTACAACTTTTAGAGAAGATGAAAAAGGGTGAGTTTAGAGATGGAGAGCATGTTTTAAGAGCTAAGATAGATATGAGTTCATCTAACATGAAATTAAGAGATCCTTTGATGTATAGGATAAGACATGAAGAGCATTTTAGAGCTGGAAGTGAGTGGGCTATTTATCCTATGTATGACTTTGCTCATGGGCTTTCTGATTATATAGAGGGGGTTACTCACTCATTTTGTACTTTGGAGTTTGAAAACAATCGTGAACTTTATGATTGGTTTATAGATAATCTAAACTTAGAACCACCAAGACCTTATCAGTATGAGTTTGCGAGGTTAAATATCAACTATGCAGTCATGAGTAAAAGAAAGCTTTTGGAGCTTGTGGAGAGTGGAGCAGTAAATGGATGGGATGACCCTAGACTTCCTACTATTGCTGGATTTAGAAGAAGAGGTTATACCCCAGAGTCGATTTTAAACTTTTGTGAGATGATAGGGGTTGCTAAAGCAAACTCTGTTGTTGATATATCACAGTTAGAGTATGCGATAAGAGATGATTTAAATAAAAAAGTACCACGAGTTATGTGTGTGCAAAATCCTTTGAAAGTTGTTATAGAAAACTATGAGGGATTTGAAGAGATTGATGCTAGTTATTATCCTATAGATGTGCCAAAAGAGGGAAGTAGAAAACTGCCTTTTTCAAAAGAGATTTTTATAGATAGAGATGACTTTATGCAAAATCCTGAGAAGGGGTATTTTAGATTGACTCCTGAGCAACCTGTAAGATTAAAACATGCATATATTATATCTTGTAAAGAGATTATCAAAGATGAGAGTGGAGAGATAGTAGAGATAAGGGCTGAGTACTTTCCTAACTCAAAAAGTGGAGAGGATAAGAGTGGCATAAAAGTAAAGAGTGCTATCCAGTGGGTGGAAGCGAGTAGTGGCAGAAAAGTAGAGTTAAGAGTATATGATAGATTATATAGATGTGAAGCACCTGAGAGTATGGATGATCTGAATCCAAACTCTTTGACTATCATAAAAGATGCCTTGGTTGAACCATCTGTGATAGAGGATAGTATTAGTGATAGATTTCAATTTGAGAGGGTTGGATATTTTTATAAAGAGCCAATTGATTATAGTGAAGAAACCCCTGTGTTTAACAAGATAGTTGCACTTAAAGACTCTTGGGGTAAAAAGAAAGAAATGACAAAACAACCCAAAAAACAAGAGGAGAAAAAACCTCAAGTGGCGGGCGAAGTTGTACCTTTAACTAAAGAGGAGCAAGAGAAGTTTGACAAGTATGTAGCTGAGTATAAACTAAACAGTGAAGTGGCAAATACTTTAGTTAGAGATGAAAAACTATCTAAGTTTTTTGAAGATGCTTTAATACAAAAAAATACTCCTATAACGATAGCAAATCTTGTGACAAATGAAGTAGCAAGAGAGTTAAAAACTTTGAAAATAGAGGAGTTAAAATACTCTCCAAAAAAGATAGCAAATTTATCTGTCATGATAGACAAAGAGATAATATCTACAAAGATAGCAAAAGTTGTTTTTGAACAGATGAGTAAAAGTGGAGATGAACCTGAAAAAATAGTAGAAGATAAAGGACTTGTTCAAATAAGTGATGAGAGTGTGATAAATAGCTTTATAGATGAAGTGATAAAAAACAATCCTCACAATGTTAAAAAGTATAAAGATGGGAATGAAAAGCTATTTGGATTTTTTGTTGGACAAGTGTTAAAAAGTAGTGGTGGAAAGGCAAATCCAAAAGTAGTTAATAAGCTTATCAAAGAGGCTTTAGGAAATATATAATAATATAGAGTATTGAGTGTATAAAGGAAATAAATGGATAGTTTAGAAAAGAAAATCTTATCGTGTAAAGATTTAAAAGAAATAGAAGAAGTTAGGATAGAGGTATTTGGCAAAAAAGGAGTTTTGGCTGTAGAGTTTGCTAAGATGAAAGATATACCAAACGAAGAGAAGAAAGAGTTTGCAAAAAACTTAAATATCCAAAAAGCAAATCTTCAAAAAGCTTACGAAGTAAAAAAAGAGGAGCTTTATCTAAAGCACTTAGAAGAGAGTTTAAAAGCTGAAGCTGTTGATGTAAGTAGTTTTAAGTATAAAGATGAGGCTGGAGCTTTACATCCAGTTTATGCTACTATGGATAGGATAATAGACTACTTTGTAAGTTTGAATTTTGAAGTTAGTGAAGGACCTTTGGTAGAGGATGATTTTCACAACTTTCAAGCTTTAAATCTTCCTGAGTACCACCCAGCAAGAGATATGCAAGATACATTTTATCTAAAGAGTGGATTAGTTTTAAGAACTCATACATCACCAGTACAGATAAGATACATGCAAAAAAACAAGCCTCCTTTTAAGATGATAAGTCCAGGCACAGTTTTTAGAAAAGATATGGATTTGACTCATACTCCTATGTTTCATCAAGTTGAAGCTTTAGTGGTAGCAGATGAGGGAGAGGTTAGTTTTGCAAATCTAAAGTCTATCTTGGTTGATTTTTTAAAGCATATGTTTGGTGATGTTGATGTTAGATTTAGACCAAGTTTTTTCCCTTTTACAGAGCCTAGTGCAGAGGTTGATATAAGTTGTATATTTTGTAAAGGTGAGGGGTGTAGGGTTTGTTCACATACTGGATGGTTAGAAGTGCTAGGAAGTGGTATGGTAGATCCAAATGTCTTTAAAGCAGTTGAGTATGAGGGAGTAAGTGGATATGCTTTTGGTATAGGTGTTGAGAGATTTGCGATGCTTATACATAAGATAGGGGATTTGAGAAGTTTGTTTGAGGGTGATATAAGATTATTGGAGCAGTTTAGATGATAGTTACAAGAGAGTGGTTAAGTGAGTGGATTGATTTAAAAGAAGTTAGTAGTGAAGATATTTGTGAGAAGTTAAACTCTATTGGGTTAGAAGTTGATAGTTTAACTTGTCAGAGAGTTCCAAGTGGAGTTGTTGTAGGAAAAGTAGTTGAGTGTGAAAAACACCAAGATGCTGATAAATTAAATATTACTCAAGTTGATATTGGAAGCGAAAAACTACAGATAGTTTGTGGAGCTAAAAATGTTGCGAAGGGTCAATTTGTAGCAGTTGCAACTATCGGAGCAGTTTTAGGTGAAGGCTTTAAGATAAAAAAGGCAAAGCTTAGAGGTGTAGAGTCAAATGGAATGATTTGTTCATCTAGTGAGATAGGCTTAGTAAAAACAAATGATGGAATAATGGAGCTTGATGATAGTATAGGAGCTTTGGAGCTAGGAAAAGAGCTTAGTGAATATCCACTTTTAAATGATGATATTATAGAGATTGAACTTACTGCAAATAGAGGTGATTGTCTGAGTATTAGAGGAGTTGCTAGAGATTTGTGTGCTGTTTATGAAAAAGAACTCAAAACTAAAGAGCTTTTGATGGCAGAGGATAGAAGAGGGATTGGAAGAGTACTAGAGCCTGATACAAAGACTAAGGTTGATTGTTCACTAAAATATATGTTCTTTGAGAAAGATAACTTAACTAGTGATTTTTTGACTACTTTTAGACTTTATATGATAGATAATTTAGCTAATAATGATGTTCAAAATAGTATTAACTACATTCATCATGAAAGCGGAGTAATTTTACGAGTTTATGACTTTGAAAAGCTTGATAGCGATGAAAATAAAAGAGCTACTTTGATTTTACAAAAAGATGAGGATGGAGTAGATAGAGTTTACAATGGGGGTGAAGTCATCAGTGAAGTTGGATTAAATCAAAACAAAAAGTTTGATATTGATGAAAATAGTAAGCATATTTTGGTAGGGGCTAGTTTTATAAAGCCTGAAGTTGTTGCTATGATTAGATTTAAACATAACTTAAAGAGTGATGAACTTTACTATAACTCAAGTAGAGGCAGTGAGAGTGAGCTAAAACTTGGACTTGATCTTTTAAGTGATAAAATCTCTTCAAAAGCTATTGTGTATGCAGGGTATGATGAAACTATAGATGATTTTGAAGAAGATATAATACAAGTTAGCAGTAGTTTTATAAATGAGTTTATAGGGCAAAACATAGATGAAAGTGAAGTTATATCGACTCTTCAAAAATTAGGATTTGAGGTTGACTTTAGAGGTGAGTTTTTTGTAGTAAAAGTACCTCTTTTTAGAAGTGATGTGAAAAATGCACAAGATATAGTAGAAGAGATAGTTAGAATAGTAGGGATTGATAACATAGAAGAAAAACCTTTAGCCTTAAGTGAGAGAGTGATACTAAACAGCTCCTATGAAAAGATAAAAAAGAGAAGATTTTATAAAACTAAAGCAGTAGGAAGAGGTTACTTTGAACAAATCTCTTATATCTTTGATAACAAAGAGGAGTTAGAAGAGTTAAGATTTTATGTAGTAGATGATGAGATAGCAAATCCAATAACTGCAGAGTTAAATACTTTAAGAACTACTCTTAGCTTAAATCTTTTAAGAACCGTTAGTTTAAATGTCAAAAGTGGCAAAAAAGAGCCAAAACTTTGTGAGCTAGGAATTACTTTTGAAAAAAACTTAAATGAGGTAGAAAGATTTGCTTTTATAAGAAGTGGAGAAGTTAGTTTTAGTGATGTGGCAAGTGATTTGTTTGCGATAGTTGGAGAGTGTGAGCTTAGAAGTAAAACACCAAATAATAAGCTTTTTAATCCTTATGAGTATGCCTCTATCATGATAGATGGTAAAGAGGTTGGATTTGTAGGTAGGGTTCATATAGAGATAGAAAAAAAGTATGACTTGAAAAACAGTTATATTTGTGAATTAGATTTTGATTCTTTGAAATGGGGGATAGTAACGGTAAAAGACTACTCTAAGTTTCAATCTTCTACAAAAGATTTGTCATTTTTAACTCCAAAAGAGATGAAGTTTGAAGTTATTGATGAAGTGTTAAAAGAGGCTAATATAAAAAATATAATCTCTTACATAGCAGTAGATACATATCATGATGATAGTTTAAATAATATGTATAGTTTGACTATCAGATTTACTCTTCAAAAGATGGATTCAACTCTGAGTGAAGAGGAGATAAAAGAGGCTATGGAGAGTGTTCAAAGTTTACTAAAAGAGAAGTTGGAGTTAGAGCTTAGATGAGTTATATAGAGGTAGAACCAGTTAAGGGAAGTTTTGATGAGGTGATAGGTGAGATAGCTAGTGATAAGTCTATCTCTCATAGATGTGCTATATTTTCACTTTTGAGTGATAACCCCTCTTTTATAAAAAACTATCTTCAAGCTGAGGACACTTTAAACTCACTAAATATTTCAAAACTTTTGGGATGCAGAATAGAAAATGATGGTAAAAATGTAACTATCATTCCTCCAAAAGAGTTAAAAGAGCCACCTCACATACTTGACTGTGGAAATAGTGGGACTGCTATAAGACTTTTTATGGGCTTTTTAGCTTCACAAGAGGGCTTTTTTGTTTTACATGGAGATGAGTACTTAGCAAGAAGACCTATGAAAAGAGTGGCAAATCCTCTTAGAAGTATAGGAGCTAAGATAGATGGAAGAGAGGATGGTGAGTTAGCACCTATAAGTATCAGAGGAGCAAAGCTTGATGGATTTAAGTATGAGAGTGCTATCTCATCAGCTCAAGTAAAAAGTGCTTTGATACTAGCAGGGTTAAATGCAAAAACAACTTCTTTTTACAAAGAATTTGAGCTTAGTCGTGATCATAGTGAGAGAATGCTTAAGGGCATGGGAGCAGATATATCAAATGAAGATGGATATATAAAAATCAATCCTTTAACAAAACCTTTAAAGCCACTAGAGATAACAGTTCCAAGTGATCCATCAAGTGGGTTTTTCTTTGCAGTGCTAGCTGCTATAACACCAGACTCAAAAGTAATTATAAAAGATACAACACTAAATCCTACAAGAGTAGAAGCATATAAAGTTTTAAAAAATATGGGTGTTTATGTAGAGTTTGTTGAGAAAGAGAATGTATATGAACCGATAGGTGACATAGTTATAAAACATTGTGAGTTAAATGGAGTTACTGTTAGTGAAAATATCTCTTGGCTTATAGATGAACTTCCTGCTCTATCAATTGCTATGGCTTTAGCAAAAGGTAAAAGTGTAGTAAAAAATGCAGAAGAACTTAGAGTCAAAGAGAGTGATAGGATAAGCTCTGTTGTAGAATCTTTGAAAAAGTGTGAAGTTCAAGTTGAAGAAAAAGAGGATGGATACGAAATAGTTGGTGGAGAGTTAAATTATGCAGTTATAGACTCCCACGGAGATCATAGGATTGCTATGAGTTTTTTGGTCGCAGGAAGTAGATGTGGTATGAGGGTAGAGGATACAGAGTGTATAAATACTTCATTTCCTAATTTTACTAAAATTTTAAATAGATTTTGTGGAGTAAAAAATGGAGATTAGAAAAGCAGAAAGTTATGGCTTTTGTTTTGGTGTAAAAAGAGCTATAAAGATAGCAGAAGAGTTAAAAGATGCTACAACTATAGGACCACTTATACATAATAATGAAGAGATAAACAGGTTAAAAAAAGATTTTAATGTTAAAACTGTTGATGGTTTTGAAGAGTTGGGAGATGTTAAAAAGGCTATTATAAGAACTCATGGTATAGAAAAACAAAACTTAGAGAAGTTGAAAAAGAGTGATGTAGAGATTGTAGATGCAACTTGCCCTTATGTAACAAATCCTCAAAAGATAGTGGAAAAGATGAGCAAAGAGGGTTATCAAATAGTAGTATTTGGAGATAGAGAACATCCTGAGGTGAAAGGAGTTCGAAGTTATAGTGTTACTCCTCCTATCGTTGTGGCAAGTTTTGAAGAGTTAAAAGATAAAAATATAAAGAAAAAGGTAGCTGTTGTTGCTCAAACTACAAAAAAAATAAGCGAGTTTCAAAAAGTTGTGGATTATTTGACTTCTATTTCTAGAGAGGTTAGAGTTTTTAATACTATTTGCAATGCAACATTTGAAAATCAAGATGCAGTTAGAAAACTCTCTTGTGAAGCAGATGTTATGATAATTATAGGTGGAAAAAACTCATCAAATACAAAAGAACTTTTTAATATATCAAAAGAAAGTTGTTATGATAGTTATCATATTGAAAATGAGAGTGAAGTATGTAAAGATTGGTTTAAGAATAAAAAGTTTTGTGGTATAAGTGCTGGAGCCTCAACTCCTGATTGGATAATAGAGAGTGTCATAAGTAAAATAAAAGAAATTTGTGTATAATATGGATAAAATTAACAAGGTAAAGGAAAAGAATGTCAAATAAGGTGAACTCTAAAGTTCTAAATAAGAGTGAGATAGAGAGTATGGATTTAGGTGATGAAGATAATTTTGCAGCAATGTTTGAGGAGTCTTTAAAGTCTGATAAAGGTGGTAGTATAGTAAAAGGAACGATTGTTAAAATCGCTGATGACGAAGATAGTATCTTAGTTGATGTGGGCAAAAAACAAGAGGGATTACTATACAAAAGTGAGATAACTGATAGTGAAGGCAACTTGATTTTCAATGTAGGTGATAGTTTAGAAGTTGCTATAAATGGTTATAAAAACGAAAGACCTTATCTCTCATACAAAAAAGCTCTTAAAGCTAAAAAACAAGAAGAGTTTTTAGCATCATATGATGAAAATAGTGAAGAAGATATTATCGTTAATGGTGTTATTATAGGTAAAAACAAGGGTGGATATATCGTTGAAGATGAAGACAACTTAGAGTACTTCATGCCAAGAAGCCAAGCTTATCTAAAAGATTCAAATACCCTAATCGGTAAAAAAGTAAAAGCTAAGATAATCAAAGTAGATAAAGATAGTAAATCAATAGTTATTTCAAGAAAAGTTTTAATAGAAGCAGAAAAAGAGAAGAGAAAAGAGATAGTAGATGAACTTTTAAAGAAAGATGAGGCTATAAATGGTGTTGTTAAAAAGATAACTAGTTATGGTATGTTTGTTGATGTTGGTGGTATGGATGGACTTGTTCACTATAGTGAGATAAGCTACAAAGGACCAGTTAATCCTGCTAAGCATTATAGCGAAGGTGAAGAAGTACTTGTAAAACCTATCAGTTATGATGAGACAAAAAGACATCTTTCTCTATCTATAAAAGCGGCACAGAGTGATCCTTGGGATGAACTTAAAGATCAGTTAGAAGTTGGAGATGCTGTAAAAGTTGAAGTTAGTAACATAGAGCCTTATGGAGTTTTTGTAGATCTTGGAAATGACATAGAGGGATTTTTGCATGTAAGTGAAATCTCTTGGGATAAAAATATAAAACATCCAAAAGACTATCTTGAAGTTGGACAAGATGTTGATGTTGATATAGTTGAGCTAGATTTTGAAAAAAGAAAACTTAGAGTTAGCATGAAAAACTTACTTCCAAAACCTTTTGATGAGTTTAAATCAAAACATAGAGTAGGTGAGGTAGTTAAAGGTATTGTTACTACAACTACTGCTTTTGGAGCATTTATCAAGATAGACTCTGTTGAGGGACTTTTACACAATGAAGATATCTCTTGGGAAAGAGGTGTTAAGTGTAAAGATCTTCTAAATGTTGGAGATGAAGTTGAAGTAAAAATCATAAAAATAGATAGTGAAAAAGAAAATATATCTTTAAGTAAAAAAGAGCTTGAAGAGTCTCCTATACAAAGATTTGCAACAAACCACAGCAATGGTGATCTTTTAACAGTAAAAGTAAGAGATAAAAAAGAGTTTGGTGTTTTTGTTGAGATTGAAGATGGTGTAGATGCACTTATAAGACTTGAGGATTTAGGTAAAAGTCCTGAAGAAGTAAATATAGGTGATGAGTTAGAAGCTGCTATAGTTTTTATAGATAGTGAAAAACATAGAATCAGATTGTCAGTTAAAAGAGTTGGTAGAATAAAAGAGCAACAAGCTATGAATGAGTTTAACAATGATGATAAAAATACTCTCGGTGATCTTATAGAGAGCCAGCTAAAAAGATAGTTATGAAAAAGAGTGAGTTGATACTGCTCTTTATAACGATTATGATAAGTGTTGTGATAATGATCACAGCACTTTTTTACTTTATAAAACCGTCATATCATATCTCACAACTAGAGAGTGAAGAGAGTGAAGTTATTTTAAAAGATAAAAAAATAAATAACACTTGGTTAAGCAGAATTACAAAACAAAATAAAACATTTTCGTATCCAGTTGTTATATATAAGTTAGATTAAGGGGAAAAGGCATGAAAAAAAAGATAGTAGTATGTGATGCTCTACATAAAAGAGCTTTTGAAATATTGGCTGAAAATGATGATATTGAGTATATAGATGCTAGTGGTGAGGATAAAACTAAACTGCTTGATATCATAGCTGATGCAGATGTAGCGATAACAAGAAGTTCTACTGATGTGGATGATAAGTTTTTAGGCGCAGTTAAAAACTTAAAAGCTGTTGTTAGAGCTGGTGTTGGAGTTGACAATGTTGATATAGATGGATGTAGCAAAAAAGGTATAATCGTCATGAATGTACCAACTGCAAATACTATAGCAGCGGTAGAGATGACAATGTGCCATCTTTTAAACTCTGCTAGAAAATATGTAAACTCATCAAATAACTTAAAAGTTGATAGAATTTGGAAAAGAGAGCTTTGGTATGGTACAGAGTTAAAAGATAAAAGATTAGGTATTATAGGTTTTGGTAATATTGGAAGTCGTGTAGCTAAAAGAGCCTTAGCCTTTGATATGGAAGTTGTTACTTATGATCCATATATTGATTCTTCAAAAGCGATAGATATGGGAGTAGAGTTTACTAAAAACTTTGATGATATATTAGCTTGCGATTTTATCACTATTCATACTCCAAAAACTAGTGAGACGATAGACATGATAACTTCAAAAGAGATAGCAAAGATGAAAGATGGAGTTAGACTTATAAATGTTGCTCGTGGTGGACTTTTTAATGAAGATGATTTATATGAGGGATTAAAAAGTGGCAAAGTTGCTTATTGTGGTATAGATGTTTTTAACAAAGAACCAGCAAATAACCATCCTTTACTTGAACTTGAAAATTTAACTGCTACCCCACACTTGGGAGCAAATACTTTAGAATCTCAAGAAAACATAGCAACACAAGCTGCTCAAAATGCTATAAATGCGGCAAGAGGAGCTAGCTTTGCAAATGCACTTAATATGCCAATAGATACTACAAAAACTCCTAAAGAGTATCAAGAGTATCTAGACTTAATCCAAAAGTTAGCTTACCTTGCAGCTCAGATAAACAAAGGTTTTATAAAGTCTATCAAAGTTACAACTGAGGGAGAGGTTGGTGAGTATGTTGATTCACTAGTTACTTTCGCGATTGTAGGAGCTTTGAAAGAGTCTATAGGCGAAAATGTAAACTATGTAAATGCAAAATTTATAGCTGAAGAAAAAGGTATAGAGATAGTTACAAAGAGTGAAAAATCACAATCTTTCAAAAATAGAGTAGAGATAAGTTTAACTACTGAAAATGATAGTATAAAACTTGGTGGAACTGTTTTTGATGGAAATATTCAAAAGATAACAAATATAAATGATATAGCACTTGATTTTAAACCAAAAGGTAAGATGATTTTCTTTAAAAATGAAGATAAACCAGGAGTTATCGCTAAGCTATCTCAAGAGCTATATGAAAATGGTGTCAATATAGTAGATTTTAGACTAGGTAGTGACCATAAGGGAAGTGCTCTTGCTGTGGTTTTAGTAGAAAATGAACTTAAAAAAGAGATAATAGAAAAACTTCAAGATATTAAAGAGTGTAAGTGGGTTGCTTACGCTACAATATAACTAAACTTAAGAAAAAATCCTTATAATGACCGCCAGTCATGTAAGGATTTCTGTATGCAAAACAAAAATAAAAAAAGATTAGAAATCACAAAACTTTGCTACTCTTTGATACTTAGTGAAGGATTTTGTAATATTACAGTTTCGCAGATTGCTAAAAAAGCAAATATAGCAAAAGGTAGTATTTACAAATACTTCGAGTCAAAGGAGGATATACTTTTTTCTTTGATTAAAACTATACAAGATGAGTATGATAGTGAAGTAAAGGCTGAAATAGAGAAATCTGAGAGTATAAAGGAGAGAGTTTTAGCACTTTTTACTCTTTGCATAAAAGATGATGAGATAAACCAAAACAGAAGAAAGATATATAAAGAGTTTAGCTCTATATGTCTGTCTAAAAGTGTTGAAAAGATGCTTGGTTTTCAAGATGATATTAAAAAAAGATATATCTTGTGGCTAAGAGAGATTTTAAGTGATGGTGTTAAAAAAGGTGAGATAAAAAAAAGTTCTATTGACCTGTCAGATGGACTTTTTGCTATGGCAGAGGGAGTTTTACTACTTCCAAACTATGAACCATCTATTTTAACTCATCATATAGATGTGTTATTTAAACTAATAAAAGAGGAGAGGATATGAAAAAAGTAGTAGTTTTATCAGTATTGCCACTGATTGTTATGGCTAGGACTGTTAGTTTTAGTGAAGCTATAAACTTAGCAACAACAAACAACAAAGAGTTGTTAGCAAAACAAAGAGATATAGAGATAGCTCAGCTTATAGTAAAAGAGCCAGATGCTTATAAAAAAGGAAAGTTAAAATTTGCTGAAAATATAAGTAGAACAAATCATGCAGGATATGTTTTTGGTATGAAGTTGGCTTCAAGAGAGGCTAATTTTGGAGATTTTGGTTTTAGTGATTTTTTAGGTGGAATTGCAGGTGCCATGAATTACACTCAAGGAGATTATGGTAAGTTTAAAAATATGATGACAAATCCTCAAACACAAAAACAAATGTTAGCAACTCAACCAAATGACCTTAACTACCCAGATGCAAGAAATAACTTTGAAACAAAACTAACTTATGAAGTTCCACTCTTTACTGGATACAAACTTGAAAATGCTAAAACTATGGCACTTCTTCAACTAAAAGCAAAACAAGCAAAACTCTCTCATGATAGAAAGGCTTTAGGCTTAGAAGTTATAAAAGCATACAATGGTGCAGCTACTGCTAAAAAGTTTATAGCTCTAACGAAAGAGGCTGCAAAGATTGCAAAAAGATTTAAAAATACTGCGATTGATATGTATAACAAAGGCATAACTAGAATGGTAGATGTAAATCAAGCTAGTATGGCTGAGTATAGTATCAAAACAAAAACAAAAGAAGCTAATACACAGTTTAGATTAGCTATCGCATATCTAAAATTTTTGACAAATGATAAAAGTATTACAGATGTAAGAGGATTTAGAAATCCAAAAATCCCTTCAAAAAATCTTAAAACTTTACAAGCAAATGCTATGGTAAATAGGGATGATTTAAAATGGATGAAGAAAAATGTTGAGACTATGAAAACAAAGATTGCATATGATAGTGCTGATGAGTATCCAACTGTTGGAGCTCATATTGAGTATGGAACAAATGATGATAGATTTACAGTCAATACAAACAAAGATTATTATTTAGTAGCAGTTGGGTTAAAAAAGACTCTTTATAATGGAGAGCTTACAAAGATTGCTAAACAAAAAGCAAAGATTGAGCATCTTAAAACTCTACAATATGAAGAGTACATGAGAGATGGGATAAAACTTGAAGTTGAAAAAAATTATTTAGATTATATGACTCAAAAAAAGACTTTGATCGAGAAGAGAAAAACTGTTAAAATGGCTAAGAGTATTTTAGATGAAACTGAGGATATATTTAAAAATAATTTTCAATACAGAACAAACATGATGTATCTACTCTTAAGTCTTGGAAAGTACATGGAAGCTAAAGCAGATGTAATAACAAGTACATATAACAAATCTATCTCGGCAGCTAGTTTAAAACTATCTATCGGAAACTCACTATAAGGAAAAAGAATGAGTAAAGAAAAAGTAGAATTTAATATAGCAGGAAAGTTAGCCAAAGGATTTATAGAGCATCCTTTGACTTTTATACTCTCTATATTTATTTTAGTTTTAGGGTATTTGACACTAAACTACATGCCAAGAGAGGAAAATCCTCAGATAAAAGTAGCTGGTGGAGCTATTATAGTTCCAATGCCAGGAGCAAAGGCTGATCAGATTCAAAAGGTTATCATCGAACCATTAGAAAAAAAGGTTAGAGAGATAAAGGGTGTTGAAAATATCTTTTCTATTGCAAAAGACTCTGTTGGAATCATACAGGTACAGTTTTATGTTGGAGAGGATAAAGAGACTTCGGATATCAAGCTATATGACCAAATCATGAAAAACATGGATGATATGCCAAAAGATGCTATGCAACCTATCATAAAAACGATGGATATAGATGTTGATGTTCCTGTTGTTAGTCTTGCTTTTTATGCAAAAGATAAGAGCTTAAGTGAGGTTGAACTTTTTAAAAAGTTAAATAAATTAGCTCACCAAGTAAATAATATAGAAAATGTTGCAGAGGTACAGTTAAAAGGGAAGAGGATTGAGCAGGTAAATGTTTTAATCTCACAAAAAAAACTACATAAATATAAGATAACTTTAGGGCAAGTAGCTCATGCTTTAAGTAATATCACATTTTCTTTACCTGATATAAAAGCAGATATGAGTGATGGAAGATATATAATAACTGGATTTAAAAGTGCAGTAAAAAATGCAAAAGATGCTGGAAATATTGTTATCGATTCATACAATGGAAAACCAGTTTATCTTAAAGATTTGGGAAAAGTTTATCAAGGAGCTGATATACAGAGTAAAAAGATAGCACTTCTAAGCTCAAAGCTAAACAAACTTGACAATAAAATTATACCTCAAGTTACGATGACTATATCAAAATTAAAGGGTGCAAATACTGTAACTATAAGTAAAAAACTAGTTGACTTTTTGGATAGTAAAAAAGAGGAGTTAAAAAAAGATGGGATAGGGTATGTTTTGACTAGAAATGATGGATATACTGCAAATCATGCTGTAAATGAACTTGTTTTTCACTTAGAGATTTCAATAGTTATAATAGCAATTCTTTTGATTTTTTCACTAGGTTTCAGAGAAGCTGTTATAGTTTCACTTACTGTTCCTATGATTTTAGCTCTTACTCTTTTTACTGGTTGGATGTTGGGTGAGACCATAAATCGTATAACACTTTTTGCACTGCTTTTGAGTCTTGGACTTTTAGTTGATGCAGCTATTATTGTTATTGAAAATATTCATAGGCATATGCATGATCCAAAACTAAACAAACACTCACTAAAAAGAATAGCAATAACTGCTACAAATGAGATAGGAAATCCTACAAATGTAGCAACTATTGCTATCATCATGACTTTTATACCTATGTTTTTTGTTGGTGGTATGATGGGGCAGTTTATGCATCCACTTCCAGTTTTTGTTCCAATAGCACTTATGTTTTCTTTGGTTATAGCATATTTGTTTACACCATATTTTGTTACAAAACTATTAAAGAAAAAGGATCATTAGATGTTAGAAAAAATTATTCATGGTATTTTGGAGAGAAAATTTTTAAAGTATTTTATTTATCTTTTAGTTTTAGTGATGTTTGTTGGAAGTGTTTATATGTTTCCTACAAGAATGGTTGATGCAAAGATGCTTCCTGGAAAAGATAGTAACTCATTTTCTATGTATATAGATTTGCCAAAAGGATCTTCTTACTCTCAAACTAGGGAAGTTACTGATTGTATAGTTCCACTTTTACAAAAGGAGGAGGAAGTACTAAGTAGTTCTATCTTCTTTGGTGAGGGAATGCCACTTGATTTTGCAGGTATGGTAAAAGGTGATGCTTTAAGAAATGGACAAAATCAAGCTGATATCATGGTAAATATTGAAAAAGAGGAAGAGCGAAAAGAGAAAAGTTATGATTTAGTTCAAAGACTTCGACCCGAAATACAAAAAAAGTGTTCTATAAATGGTGCAAATATAAAATTTATAGAGCTTCCAGCTGGACCTCCTACTTTAGCAGATGTAGTTGCAGAGATTTATGGAGGGAAAAACTTTTATAGTAGAAGAGCATTTGCAAAAAAAATAGCAGAGATTTTTAAACATCAAAAAACTTTAGTTGATATAGATGTATTAGCAGACGAAGATAATGATAGATATACTATGATTTTAAACACAAACAAAGCTCTTGAGAGTGGTATAGGACTTGAACAGATAAAAAAAGTTTTATATGTTGGTGGAGAGGGTATGTCTCTTGGAGTTATAAATGACCCAAAAGCTGAAAATCAGATTCCTATTTTTGTAAGACTTGGAGAGGGAAGACTTTTAAAGAGAGGAACTAAAGAGGAGATAGAGCAAAAATTATCAACTATAAAGCTTATGAATCCAAATGGGCTTATGATACCAGCTTCAAAGTTTATAAAAGTTGTAAAATCTAAGCAAGTTCCAACATTAACTTCAAAAAATCTTAAAAAAATGATAAATGTTATAGCAACAACAGATCAAGATAGTCAAATCTATCCACTGCTTGATGCAAGAAGTGAGATGCTTAAAAATATGAGTAAAGATTATGAAGTAACTCCTACTAAGTTTTTAAACCTAAGATTTAAAGATAAAAAAACAGGTGAAGTGTTTAACCTTGTTTGGGATGGTGAGTTAAAAGTTACTATCGATACATTTATCGATTTAGGAGTTGCTTTTATTGGAGCTTTAGTTCTTATATATTTGCTAATGGTTATTTATTATCAAAGATTTGCACTTGCTGGAGCTATCGTTATGTCTAGTTTTCTTTCCTTTATAGGTGTCATGATAGGACACTATGTGATGGATCAGATAACAGAGTTTAAGTTTTATCTAACTGCAACTTCATTGATTGGATTTATAGCTCTTATAGGTATAAACTCTAGAAACTCCCTTTTGATAGTTGATTTTGCAAAACAACTTATGTTTGAAAATAATCTTACACCAAATAGAGCTATAGCAAAAGCAACTGCGACTAGAGCGAAACCTATACTTTTAACAGTTTTAGCGATAGTATTTGCTAGTTCACTTTTAGCTAGTGATGCAGTATTTGGTGGACTTGGAGTTGCCCTTATTGGTGGTACTTTGTTTGCTTATTTAGTATCACTGTTTTTTGTGCCACTTTCTATTCAAAACTCTATAAAGAAGATAAAGTTAGAGGCTCAAAGAGAAAATGAGAAGTAATGTAAAGGAGTACTTGTGAATTGTTTTAATCATGATAAAGAAGCGGTAGGTTTTTGTAAACACTGCTATAAAGCTTTATGTAGAGATTGTTTAGTTGATTTAGGTGATGGTCTAGCTTGTAAAGAGCATGAAAATGAGGTTAAAGAGTTAAACAAACTAGTTTCAAAAAATATAAAAATCCATTCAAATATGCCAAAAAATACTAGTTTTACAAATCTCTTTTATCTCTTTTTAGGGATTGTATTTATCTGGTTTGGATATAGTACTAGTGATAAAATCTTAAACTTAGCATTTATTATGGGTATTGGGTTTATAGTATTTTCAATAAATTTATTTTTTAGAACCAAAGTTTTGTTTAAAGATGAGTAATTATAAAGCACACATTTAGTTAGCATATAACAATTTAACCAACTTTCGATAAAATATCCCAAATTTATAAAAGGATTTTCATGAATTGGGGTAAAGTTACCTATGTCTTTTTTGCTTTGATGAGTCTTACGACGACTGCTGGGTATTTGTATGATCACAACTCGATAGCACTTTTTATAGCTGCTAGTATAAACCTTGTTTCTACACTTTTAAAAATCGGTGTTAAAAATATACTTTCAGCTGAGCTTTTTGCATCATCTTTGGTTGCTGATTTACACTTGATACCTGCTTTTTTATATGAAGTTTTGGCTCATGATGCAGAAGCTGCTATTGCTATGGCGATAGGTGGAGTTATAGCAAATATTTTTTCAATTAGTTTAGTGTTGATAGAAGCTAGTAAAACAAAAGAGGATTTTTGATGGATTATAGACCAAAAGAGATAGAAAAAAAGTGGCAAGAGTTTTGGAAAGAGAACAACTCTTTTGAGCCAGAAGAGAGTAAGGAAAAAAAGAAAAAATATATACTTAGTATGTTTCCATATCCAAGTGGAAGAATTCATATGGGGCATGTTAGAAACTACTCCATAGGTGATGCCTTTGCTAGAGAGGCTAGAAAAAAAGGTTTTAATGTTCTTCATCCAATAGGTTGGGATAGTTTTGGTATGCCTGCTGAAAATGCAGCTATAAAGCATAAACTTCATCCTAAAAAGTGGACTTATGAAAATATAGACTACATGAGAGGTGAGTTAGAGTCACTGGGACTTAGCTTTTCTAAAAAAAGAGAGTTTGCAACAAGTGATGAGTTATATACTAAATTTGAGCAAGAGTTTTTGATAAAGATGTATGAAAAGGGTCTTTTATATCAAAAAGAGACATCTGTAAACTGGTGTGAAAGTTGTCATACAGTTTTGGCAAATGAGCAAGTTGTAGAGGGTTGTTGTTGGAGATGTGATAATGAAGTAGCTCAAAAAGATATGCCTTCATATAATATCGCTATTACAAAGTACTCAAAAGAACTATTGGATGATTTGAAAAAACTTGAAGGTGGTTGGCCAAAACAAGTTTTAACTATGCAAGAAAATTGGATAGGTAGAAGCCAAGGGCTTAGTTTTAAATTTGCTTTGAGTGATGAGAGTAAAAAACTACTAGATGGTAAGTTTGATGGATTTGAAGTTTTTACAACTCGTGGGGATACTATTTATGGGGTAAGTTTTGCTTCACTTGCTGCTGAGCATGAAATAGTGAAGTACATGATAGAAAAAGATTTACTAGATGCTAAAACAAAAGAAAAAATAGAAGCTATCCAAAATCAAAGTGAAAAAGATAGAAACCAGAGTGAAAAAGAGGGTGTACCGTTAGGGATAAAAGTTGTACATCCACTTACAAAAAAAGAAGTTCCAGTTTGGGTGGCTAACTTTGTATTAGCTAGTTATGGAAGTGGGGCTGTCATGGCAGTGCCGGCTCATGATGAAAGAGATAAAGAGTTTGCGATCAAATATGACTTAGATATAAAAGCTGTGATAGATGAAGATGATGTTTTGTTTGATAGTGGTGAATTTAGTGGGCTTAAAAGTGATGAGGCAAGAAAACAGATCATAGAGTATTTTGAGAAAAATGGACTTGGAAAAAAAGAGATAAACTATAAACTAAGAGATTGGGGTATAAGTAGGCAGAGATATTGGGGAGCTCCTATACCGTTTATAAAGTGTGATAATTGTGGTTTAGTTCCTGAAGCAAAAGAAAATCTTCCTGTTACACTGCCTGAGGATGTAGAGATAACAGGTGAAGGAAATCCACTAGAAAATCATCCTACTTGGAAATATACAAAATGCCCAAAATGTGGTGGTGATGCAATAAGAGAAACAGACACTATGGATACTTTTGTTCAAAGTAGTTGGTACTTTTTAAGATATGCTAGTGGGAACTTAGAAGATGTGGCTTTTAAAAAAGAGGATGTAGAGTATTGGTTAGGGGTTGATCACTATATAGGTGGAATTGAACATGCGATACTTCATCTTTTGTATTCAAGATTTTTTACAAAAGCTTTGAGAGATTTGGGATATATAAGTATTGATGAACCATTTGATAAACTTTTGACTCAAGGTATGGTGCTTAAAGATGGTTCAAAGATGAGTAAATCAAAAGGTAATACAGTTGATCCTGATGAGATTATAAAAGAGTATGGAGCTGATACTGCAAGATTGTTTATACTTTTTGCTGCACCTCCTACAAAAGAGTTAGAGTGGAATGATAGTGCAGTTGAGGGAGCGTTTAGATTTATAAAAAGATTTGCCCAAAGAAGTGAAAATGTTACTTTTAGTAAACTACCAGAAATAAATCATGAAAGTTTATCTAAAGAGGAAAAGTTCGCAAGAAGAAAAGTTTATGAAGCTTTGAGCAAATCAAATGAAGTTTTTGAGAGTACTTATGCTTTTAATACCCTTATTGCTGCAGCTATGGAAGCTATGAATGCTTTAAATACACAAAAAAATAGTGAGGTTTGGAGTGAAGCTTACTATATACTTACAAATATACTAGAACCTATCATTCCTCATATTTGTTGGGAAATTGCCGATATAAAGTTTGATAGAGAGAACTTTAAAACATTAGAGATCAAAGAGGAAGTTTTTGTAGAGGATAGTATGACTTTAGCTTTGACTGTTAATGGTAAAAAAAGAGCAGAGTTGGAAGTGGCTAAAAGTTTATCAAAAGATGAGATAATCGAGCTTTCCAAAGAGAAGTTAGAAAAATGGTTGGAAGGAAAAAATATCATAAAAGAGATATATGTTCCAAATAAACTTATAAATATAGTGGTGAAATAGTATGAAAAGAGTTTGGTTTTTAGTTTTAGTTGCGATTTTTTTTGCCTCTTGTGGCTATAAACCAACAAATATTTATACAAAAAAAGTTTTAGGTGATAGCATTTATGTAGATGTTTCTATCTCTAGAGTTGACCCACAAAATAGTGTCTTGATAACTGATGCGATAAATCAAGCTGTTATCACAAAGTTTCGCTCAAAGTTAGTTAGCAAAGAAAGTGCTACTACAAAGATGTATGTGAGTTTAAAGAGTGTAAACTTTAAGCCTATACAGTACGATAACAATGGTTATGTAATAGCCTATAAAACCTTAGTTAGTTTAAATACTAAGTATATAGACAAGAGTGGTAAACAAAGAGTTATAAACTCATATGGAGATTATGATTTTTCTATAGAAGCAAACAGTGTTATATCTGATAATAAAAGATTTGATGCTATAAAGTTTGCTGCTTTAAAATCGATAGATGAGTTGATTTCAAAAATATCAGTAAGAGGAGTGATGGGTGACAAAAAGTGAGATTGTAAAAAAAGTTATAAGTGAATTAACTCGTGAAAATATAGAGATTACTCCTGAAAACTATAAAAAAAGATATTGCCAGATTGCTAAAGAATATAATGTTTATAGTGAAGATTGTGAAGAGCTTAAAAAGTATAGCACTAAACTATCTCCCTACTTACAAGATGAACTTAAAAAGAGAAATGTCAAAAGTATAAATGATTTTATACTATTTATAACTAGCAACTTAAATCGACTTAGTGCAGGTGACACAAATAAACAAAATCTCATCATGATTACTTTAGTAAAAAGGCTTTTACAAACTATAACCTTTCTTCATGACAAGGAAGCTTCAAAGTTAGCTAATATCTCGCTAGATAGGATAGAGTATTTAGCTGATTTAAACAGTTTTGAGATTGTAAAAGATAAATGGTTTGATTTTATGACTAGCTATGATGATAGTTATCTAGAGAAGTTAAAAGCCAACTGTAATATCAGTTCGACTAATCTAGAAGATATAGTAAATGAAATACTTGAATGCATGAAAAAAAGTGATGATGTAGAGTTTTTAAAAAACATATCAACACTTATTGTAGGTGCTTTGACACCTTCTATTGCTAATGGAGTAGATGATGAGTTGGCTGCTCTTAGTTATGATTTAAAAACAAACCCAGCTATGATTCAATCTACAGAAATTTTGCAAAAAGTAAAAACCTTGATTAAAAAGAGAGTAAAACTTGATAAAGATGAAGTAAATAGCAGAGTAAAATCTCTAAATGATATCTTAGACAATCTCTCTTCAAAACTTATACCTATGATGGAAAAAAGTAGTGTAAGAGAGGAAAAAATAGCTAGGATAAAAGAGGAGTTAAAGCAAGATAGCAGAAATATAAACTTTGAAGAGTTAAAACATAAATTAGAAAATATTACTGCATCATTAGAGATAGAGAGTGTAAGTTTAAGTTCAAAACTTCAAAAAGAGTCTCATCTTATCACAAATCTTCAAAAAAGGATGCATAAGTTAGAAGTTGCACTTGGAAAGGCAAAAAAAGAGTCTAAGATAGATTTTTTGACAAAGCTTTTGACTAGAAAAGAGCTTGATAGTGAGCTTAGTATCACTGAGAGTGGATTTTTAAGGTATAACATAGGGTATAGTGTAGTATTTTTTGATCTTGATAACTTTAAAATGATAAATGATACTTTCGGTCATGAAGCTGGAGATGTGATTTTAAAAGAGTTAGGAAAAATTTTAAATCAAAACAGAAGAGAGGTCGATATCGTAGGAAGATATGGTGGTGAAGAGTTTTTAGCAGTTTTGCCAAAGACTGATTTAAAAGGTGCTATGATTTTTGCACAAAATATAAGAGAGACAGTTCAAAATCATGAATTTATCTATAAAGGTGAGAGAATTTTTGTCACTATAAGTGGTGGAGTTGCTTCAAGAGATGATACTTCTTCTAAAGAAGAAACAGTAACAAATGCAGACTCAATGCTTTATAATGCAAAAAATCTTGGAAGAAATAGGATAGCACCTGATATTGCTTAGTGAATTTTTATTAACAAAAGAGCTTTTTTATAAAGATATAGATTATGACTACTTTCCAACTCTTTGGAAAAAGATTGAGAGTGAGTTTCAGCTACCAAAGATAGTTCATATAGTAGGAACAAATGGTAAAGGCAGTACAGGAAGGTTTTTAGCTTGGTATTTATACCAAGCAGGATACAGAGTAGGGCACTATAGTTCCCCTCATATATTGGATTTTAGTGAGAGGATATGGATAGATGGAAGTGATGCTAGTAAAGCTATACTTGAAAGTGCTCATCAAAATTTATATAAAAAGTTAGACAAAGAGGATATAGAAAGACTCTCTTATTTTGAATATACTACACTTTTAGCTATAGAAGTTTATCAAGATGTAGAGTATGTAGTACTTGAAGCTGGTCTTGGTGGAGAGTTTGATGCTACAAATGTCTTTAAAAAACTTTTCTCTTTGATAACTCCTATTTCAAAAGATCATGAAAGTTTTTTGGGAAGTAGCTTAAAAGAGATAGCTACTACAAAACTAAAATCAGTTTCAACATATGCAATTTTAGCAAATCAAAAAGAAGAGATTTACAAAGTAGCAAATCATCTTGGGATAAAATGGCAAAAAAGTGATGAACTTTTTACTCCTAAAGAGAGAGAAGATATAAGAGAGTTTATAAAAAATAACCATTTTGCATCTTACTTGGAAGAGAACCTCATGCTAGCTTTAAGTGGAGTAAAAAAGTTAGAGTTGGAGTATGATTTAAAGTTTTTAAAAGATGTTAAACTTAGAGGTAGATTTGAAAAGATAGCAAAAAATATCACGATAGATGTAGGACATAACTTACTAGCAGCAACTGCTATCAAAAGTGAACTAAAAGGTAAAAAAATAACTCTTATTTACAACACTTACAAAGATAAAGATTATAAAAAGATTTTGAATTTCTTAAAAGAAAATATCGAAGAAGTTTTGATAATAGATGTTGAAAATGACAGGATTTTAAAAAGAGAAGTTTTAGAGGATTTTTTAACTAGTATAAATATAAAGCATAGAGCTTATAAAAACTCTATACTTGAAACTAGTAAAGAGTACTTAGTCTTTGGTTCTTTTGTGGTTGTGGAGAAGTTTTTAAAAGAATATAACCCTTAACCCAACCTTAATAAAAAAACAACTAAAAAAAATTAACACCCCATTAAAACCATAAATGCTAACATTTCAAAAAAATCACCCAAAAAGGGCTCTGTCATGAAACAAACCACAACCACTAAATGGGGGAGAATAAGCTCATAAAACTAGCTCTAATATTAATAACTACCTTACTATTTGCTACCTACTTATCTGGTAA
>JALVVR010000016.1 GCA_027023305.1 Campylobacterales bacterium
TTACCACTTCCAGTTTTTGCTTGAGCTATCACATCTTGCTTTTTTAAAAGTAGAGGCAGAGTCTTTTCTTGTATAGGAGTTGGTGTTGTATATCCTAAATCGTTAAGATTTTTTATGAGTTTTTCTGGTAAGTTAAGGTTGTTAAATGTATTCATGAGAGTATTATACTATAATAGATATATTTTAAAGATGAGAGTTTTATCATGAGATTTATCACAACTGCATTATATAGTGAAGCAACTGCTATCATAGAACATCTAGGTATGGAAAAAGTTATTGATGATAGATTTAAGGTATTTAGAAATCATGATAGCTATCTTATTGTTAGTGGTATGGGTAGTTTAAACTCAGTTATAGCTACAACTTATCTTTTGAGTAAGTTCAAGGCTTGTAAAGATGATAAAGTTTTAAACATAGGATTAGCAGGGAGTAGTTTTGAGTGTGGAAAAGGTGATGTTTTTACCATATCTAAAGTGATAGACTATGATAGTAAATCTATCTTGAAACTTAGTGGAGAGAAAAAACTCACTACTTTTAACTCCCCTCAAAATAGTAAAGTTGTTCAAAACTCTTTGGTTGATATGGAGGGATATGGGTTTGTTAAGGCTTCACAGAAGTTTACTAAAAATGTAGAGATTTTAAAGGTTGTTAGTGATTTTTGTGAGGATAGGATTTTGAGTAAAGATGAGGTTGAGAGGTTGATGAAAAAAGTGTTGGAGAGGTTATCATAAACATAAGGTTCTAAAAAGAGTACCCCACACCAAGATAACCTATGTTTGTGTCTATTTTCATAGTTGTTTTAGGAAATTTTACAGTTGGTAAGCCACTTATATTTATAGCTGCATCACCATAATCCCATGAGTTATGTCTATATCCAGCTGTTATATACAATCTAGGGCTTAGTGTAAATAGTCCCAAATCAAAGTTTCCTTCATATGGTTGAAACCTTAATCCCATATCAAGTGAAGTAAAATTACCATTTACATGAAAATCACTTTGTGCATAATCATTTGAGATTGAACCTGTCTGATGAGCATATATAGCATTTAAGTACCCATTAAGAGAAGGGATAAGTTTTGCTTTTAAATAAAGTGCAACACCTAACTTATATGTTTTTATTTTTGTTTTACTATCTTTATAATAGTTGTAAATATTTGTTTTTGTATTTCCAGGTAGTGATATAGGAAGTGGGTCATTTCCTTTTGTGGAGCTTATCCAAGGTGTAGAGATTCCCAAGTATCCAGCTATTCCAAGATAGTTATCTTCATCTTTGTTGATTACATCATATCCAAAGGAGATACTAGCATCTAAACCTTGAAGTCTATAATCCATTGTAGGCATATAAATTTTCTCACTAGCGATAGGTAAAGGAGAAAAGAACTTTGTAGCTTGTGTAATACCTGTGTTATATGTATTTTGCATTTGTTTCATGTGATTTGAATCATACCAAGTAAGGTTATATCCATAAAAGATATCAGAACTTGCTATATTTGCATGATTTTGAGTAAATGTATAACTTTTGATATCTTCACTAATAGTCTGTGTAAGCCCCATCATACCACCAGTAAAGCTCATAGTTCCTTTTCCTATCTGAAACTCACCACAATAAAGAATGGCTGTAAGTAGAGTAAAAGCTAATACTTTCTTCATATAAAATCCCTTATTATTATAATAACTGTAAATAATACTAAAAAATATTTAAATAAACTTATGGTATGATTTTATACATAAAGTAATAATACATAAAAAAAGGAGTTTATATCATGAGTGTATTAACAGTTAGAAAAAACTTTGTCTTTGATAAAGAACTTGTTGATAGTGTTGGAGTTATTCTTAAAGAAAAAAATAAAAATTTTACAAAACTTCTTACAAACTACTTTAAAGCTATCACTAAAAATCCCGAACTTATCGAAGATATAGAAGAAAAAGCCAAAAAACGAAATGCTTCTTTTATAGGTATATTAGATGGTAAGATAGGTGGTATGGATTATAAAGAGATGAGAAAAGAGTATCATGACAATATTTCTTGATGCAAATATCTGCCTTGATTTGTTAGATACTACAAGAGCTACTTCAAAAGATTCTGTGAACTGGTATCTAAAACATAAAGATGATAAAAACAAAGAGTTTTTCTTTTCAGGGGATTTTATCACAACGATTTTTTATGTACTGACTCAAAGAAAAAAGATTTCTCATAAAGAGGCTTTAAAAGCGATAGATTTAATGTCTGATGAAATATCACCTTACTATATCAAACACACTGATTATATTTGTGCAAAAAACAATCTTCTTGATAATCTTTTAAACGACTTAGAAGACCTTATAGTACTAAGTAGTGCAACTCAACTTGGTTGTAGTTTTTTGATAACAAATGATAAAGAACTTTTACAACAAAATAAATATAAAATGATGAAAATCATCACCCCTTTAGAGGAACTTTAAATATCAAAAAATAAGAAATGTTGAACATAGAAAGTTTAAAGTAGTAAAATAAACCAAATTTGATATAATAGCCCAATAATATATAAGGAATTTAAGTTGAAAGAGATTTTTTGGGGTGATTATGCTATCGGTAAAGATGAAATGAAAGAGATGATTCAAAATGGTAGCGATTATGACAAAAAAGTTTTGTTTCAAAAAATCATATCTAATAGTAGTGATATGATAAAAGATTTATCTTATTTTGATAAAGATGATTTAAAAGCTCTTTTGTATGAATACAAAATTCCAAATTTCAACAAAGACTACATAGAAAAAAGAGTAAAAATCGCCAAAAGAATTTTCTTTCAAGAGTCTTGTTTTATAAGAGAGTTAGAGTGGATAGAGTAGATTACTATAAAGATTTATACAAGCTTCAAGATAGAGTTTTAAAAAAAGTTTTTGAAACTTCTGGTGAGTTTTATCTTACGGGAGGTACTTGTCTTAGTAGATTTTATAAAGCTCTTAGATATAGTGATGATTTGGACTTCTTTGCTAACTTTTCAAATAGTTTTAACTTAGAAGTAAAAAGTATAAAATATATCCTTTCAAAAGAATTTAAAGTTATAACAGAAGTCGAAAGTAAGGATTTTGTGAGGCTTATGATAGATGACAAACTACAAGTTGATTTTGTAAATGATAGAGTAAAGAGGTGTGGCAATATCATACAAAAAAATGAACTTTTAATAGACAATATAGAAAATATCTTCTCAAACAAATTAACAGCTATACTTGGTAGAGATAATCCTAAAGACATATTTGATATTTTTTTGATAGATAAATACTTTTCTCCAGATTACACTGAAGCTTTAAAATGTGCTAAGGAAAAGGTTGTATTTAACAAAGATGAACTACTTTATAGGTTAGAAACTTTTCCTATTTTATGGCTTGAAAAAATAGAATTTATAGAAGAAATAGACTTAAATAATTTTATGCTCACTCATATAATTGATAAAATAAAAAGTGATTAAAAAGGTTGTCATGAAAAGTGCAATAGTTACAGGGGCAAGTAGTGGTATCGGCAAAGAGATAGTAAAATCTCTTTTAGAAAAAGGTTATTTTGTTTATGGATTGGCTAGGGATTTTTCTAAATGCGAGGTAGAGAATAAAAACTTTATAAAAAGAGAGTGTAACTTGACTAACAGAAAAGAGATAACCCTCTTTTGGGAGCAGATGAAAAAGAGACGAGTTGATGTTTTGGTAAACTGTGCAGGAGTTGGTTACTTTGGAAACTTTGACTCTATGGGATTAGATGAGATAGAGGAGATGGTGGATTTAAACCTTAAAGCTCCACTTTTTTTATCAAGGCTCTTTTATCCTCACTTAAAAAACACTAAAGGCTTTATCATAAATATAAACTCTATCTCTGCCACAAAACCTGCTATATTTGGGGCAATTTACGGAGCAACAAAAGCTGGGCTTAGACACTTTGGAAGTTCGCTTTTTGCAGAGAGTAGGAAAGCTGAAGTAAAGGTAGTAAATATCCAACCAGACTTAACCAAAACTCCTTGGTTTGATGATAAAAGCTTTAGTTACTTTGATGATAAAGAGTATGTTTTGTATCCTAGCGAGATAGCTAAGCTTGTATCTTATGTTTTAGAGATGAATGGAGTTGTTACTGAGGTTAATGTTGAGCCTAGAAAGTTTAGGGTAATAAAAAAGTGATACATATCTTCATAAATGGCTTTGGTCGTATAGGTCAAAGTCTCTACAACTTAGTAAAAAATGACAAAGATTTTAATATTATTGGGATAAATGATATAGAAGAGTTTGAGCTTGAAGGAGTTAAAACATACTGTATTAAAAATCCTAGTGAGTTGGATTTAAGTGGAGTTGATGTTTGTATCCAAGCAAATGGAAAATACCTTACCCTTGAACAAAATGAAGTCTTTTTAAAACAAGGTGCTAAGAGAGTTGTTATCTCTGCACCCTCCCCTGATGCTCCTCACTTCATGATAGGGATAAATGAAGATAATTATAATCATGAGAAAATCTTCTCTACAAGTAGTTGTAGTGCTACTGCTATCGCTCCTGTTATAAAACTTTTTAGTGAGTTTGGGATAAAGTCTTGTTACTCATCTATGATTCACTCATATACAAATGACCAAGCTTTGTTAGATAGGGCAAAACCATATATGGATATAAGACGAACTAGGAGTGCTACTTTAAATATCTTACCTCTCTACTCCACTGCTCCAAAGGCTGTTATGGATTTTTTTCCTGATTTAAAGATTGAAGCGAAGAGTATTAGAGTGCCGATAGCTTACTGTACATATTATGATATAACTTTATATTTGGATAATGAGGTAGATAATCTTCATGACAAGATTATCTCTTCATGTAAAGATTTTATAAATTATACATTTGAACCTAAAGTAAGTAGTGATTTTATAAATGATTGTAACTTTTTGACTTATGACTTAAGTTTTTGCAAAAGTTATGGGAAAATGGTTAAAATATCAGCTTGGCAAGATAATGAGTATGGATACTCAAATCAACTTTTACAAACTATAAAGGTACTTTCATGACTACTCAAAAGATTATAGATTTACTAAAAACAAATAATGTCTTTTTAACAGGTGGGGCTGGTGTTGGTAAGAGTTATACAACTCGTGAGATAGTAAAAGAGTATATCTTAACAAAAAAGAGTGTTATCACTTTAGGAAGTACAGGTATAAGTGCTATAAATATCAATGGACAAACGATTCATAGTTTTTTTATATTTGGTATTAGCAGTGATTTTGATGAGTTGGAGATAAATGATAGATATAATCGCTCACGAATCAAAGAGCTTTACAAGATACTATCTAAGCTTGATTTACTAGTTATAGATGAGATTAGCATGGTTAGTGCATCCATGATGGATATGATACTTTATCGGCTTAGAAATGGTGGCTTTAGTGGTAAGATACTTGTAGTTGGGGATTTTTTTCAACTTCCTCCTATTTTAAAAAAGAGTTCATCTGCTTCTATATTTGAAGAGAGTATATATGCTTTTGAAGGGAGTTCTTGGGAGTATTTTGACTTTAAAGTTGTGGAGTTAACAGAGGTTAAAAGGACAGATGATAAAGAGTTTATGGGAATCCTAAATAAAATAAGAGTTGGAGAAGTAGATAGAGAAGTTGTGGAGTATCTTGAAAAGCTTAGAGAGTACAAGGTGCTAGATGAGCCTTCAGTTTTGTTTGGGACAAATAGAGAGGCTACAAAGTTAAACTACCTTAAACTAAACTCACTTCCTCAAAAAGAGGTAGTGATAGAAAGCATAAAAAAGAAAAAAGATTCAAAGCTTAGTGATAAGAAGATACAAAGTTGGATAAACTCACTTCCTATTGAAGATAAGTTAGTTTTAAAAGAGGGAGCTAAGGTTTTATTTACAACAAACAAGTGGGGAAGTTATCACAATGGTGAGAGAGCTTTGGTTGAGCATATAGAAGAAGACCATATAGTAGTAAGTTTGCTTAGAAATGGAAAGCTTATCAAAGTTGATAGATTTGAGTTTGAGATGAGTAAAAGTGTTGTAAAGACAGACAAGGTTGAGCAGGAGGTTTTATACTCACTAAAACAGTTTCCACTTCGTCTTTGTTATGCCATAACAATACATAAATCACAAGGAATGGGTATAGATGAACTTGTTTGCAATGTTGACAATATCTTTGCAACTAGTCAGTTTTATGTAGCTCTTTCAAGAAGTACAAATCCTAAAAAGCTTATGATAGAGTATGGTAGAAAAGGTTTTGAGGATTATTTAAAGAAGGCAATAAAAGTTAGTGAAAATGTTAAAAACTTTTACATTAAGACAAAGCCACTCGGGCTTTAGTCTTAAAACAATTTCAAAAGGAGTGTTTGAATGAACTTTGTTTACGAAGTTAAGTATAGAGGTTTAAAGTAAATCAAGAGTAAATATTTTAAAGGAAGGTTAAGAAATGATAGAATTTGATGATAGATATGGAATAAAATTTAATATACTTAATTTAGAAGAGATAAAAAATGATTTGAGTGATAAAAATATAGAACTTATATTTACTAACTCCTCTGATATACAAGAGATAAATAAAAACTTTAGAGCGATTGATAAACCTACTGATGTACTTAGCTTTCCACTTGATTTTATGCCTGGAGTTCCTCTTGGTTCAGTAGTTATAAATATTGATTTTGCTAAAAGTATAGCTGAAAAGTTAGGACATAGTTTGGATGAGGAGATAACTCTTCTTTTTATACATGGACTTTTGCATCTGCTTGGATATGATCATGAAGAAGATGAGGGTCAAATGAGGAAAAAAGAGGAAGAACTTATAAAAAAGTATGATTTACCAAAAAGTTTAATAGTAAGGAATGAGAATGATAGTTGATATAGTTATATTTATAGTTGCGATGGGAGCACTTGTTAAAGGGGCTGACTTTGTTATAGATGAGGCTGAAAAGATAGCTAAACATTTTGGGATACCTAGCTTTGTTATAGGGGCAACTGTTGTAGCTTTGGGGACGAGTCTTCCTGAGATGGTAGCGAGTGTTATCGCTAGTTATAAAGGTCATGCTGACTTGGCTGTGTCAAATGTCATAGGAAGTAATATCATAAACTTAGCACTTGTTTTAGGTGTTGTATTTATTATAGGTAAAAAGTTAACTCCTAAACGAGATATATTTAAAGAGGATAGTGCTTGGGCTTTGTTTCCTGTTCTAGCATTTTTATTGATGGCTTATGATGGGGTTATTAGTCGATTTGAGGGAGTATTGTTTTTGTTCATGATGGGGGCTTATCTAGTCTTTTTAAAAAACAATGCTATGGATAAAATGGTGAGTGATGAAGAGGAAGAAAAAGAGAAATTTCAGACTCTAAGAACCCTGCTTTTTTTAACCATAGGTTTTGTTTTTGTTGTAGTTGGTGCAGAGTTTACAGTAGAGAGTGCATCAAATATAGCAAGAACTTTTGGTGTTAGTGAGTGGATAATAGGGCTTTTACTAGTATCTTTTGGTACAAGTCTGCCTGAGCTGGTTGTAAGTGTTCAAGCAGCTAGAAGAAAAGATGCTGATATGGCGATAGGAAATGTTATAGGAAGTAACATAGCTAACTTTACAGTAGTTTTGGGAGCAAGTGCAGTTGTAAATCCTCTGACTTTAGTTTTAAAAAATTCTATGTTTGATATACTCGCAGCACTTATACTAACAGTTATGCTTGTATTTGTAGCAGTTGATAAGCTTTATAATCGTTCTACTGGTATAGTGTTTTTGACTATTTTAGCTTTGGTTGTAGCTCATAGTTTGGGAATGTAAAGTTGATAAGAGTTAGAAAGCTTATAAAAATGGTCTTCTAACTCTGTTGAAAAAATTTTATCGAAAAAATTTATATTAACTAACTTTTGAGTAAAGCTTATAAACTGTAAAAAATCTTTTTTATTCTCTAGTTTCAAAATAGGATTTTTTTCTAGTTTTACTATATTTATTTCTCTTTCAAAAAGTTTTGCTAAAGATTTAAAATGCTCTGTTATCTTGTCATTTTCTTCTTTGTCTATACCCTCAAACTCGTATAAAGATATATTTAACTCTAACTGAGTTGATACATCAAAAATAACTGAAGATATACTCTCAACATCTTTACTATCACTACTTAAGACAACTGATTCTTTTAAGTTACAAAAACCATCTTGTGAAGTTTTAAAGATAGGTAATTTTAACTCATAAAACTCTTTTATATTTTTTGTAAAAGTTTTTGGGTCACTTATAATGAGTCCTATATCAAACCTTTTTACATCAAGACTAAGTATTTCATCTTGTTTTACCTCTTCATATTTGATAAAGATTATGATATTTGAATTTTTATAGCTTTTTAACTTTTCATAAGCTTTTGAAAGCCTTGGATTTACTACCCTTATATAGAGTTTAGTTGTATTAAGTTTTGAAAATAGTAAAAGTGCATCATTGATAAGAGAATCTACTTCTTTGTCATTTAATCTTTGCATATCTATAAATGTGTAGATATTTTCGCCATAAGGCTTTGGAAATTGACCATAGTTTTGATTTATGCTTCTATATACACTTTGTACTACTGCTGGATTTCCTACTATAACTATCGTATCATTTGGAAGTACCATGAAGTTATCATTTGGTATGTGAAGAACTTCTTGTCTATAAATAGCAGATATTTTCCATCTGTTTTGAGTAAGAGCTCCTATATGTTTATATGCGAAGTTACTAGTAGGAGGAATTTGAATTTGAGCAATTTCTCCTTTACCTAAGCCTATCTCTTTTGCATAGATTGGGATATTTGGTAAAAAGTTTATCATACGATTTACTACTATATCTGTAGCATCAATCTTGTTGATATACTCATCTTCTAATTCTAGTTGCCACTTATCTAACAAAACTATCTTTAAATCTTTATGTAGATATCTTATGTTTTTATAAGTTTCAACTAAATCATTTTTATTTGGTAAAATTAAAAAGGCTTCAAAGAAATCGATTTGGTTTAAAAGTTTTGAAAGTTTACTAAAACTCGTGGGATCAAACTTATATAACAGGCAACTATCACTTCTAGCTTCTGGTAAAATATTTTCATCAAAATAAACTATATAGTATCTGTCCCCAGTTTTAGAGATGGAGAGCCTTTGTAAAAAAGCTTTTCCCACTCTTCCATCTACTATAACTAAGATATTTTTCAAACTAATCTACTCTGGATGTAACTGATAGTTTATGAGCTTCTAATCCTTCTGTATCAGCTAAGAGGGCACAAGCTGAAGCCAGCTCATTAATCCCCTTTTTACTCATGCTTATAATAGAACTTTTTTTGAGAAAATTTTCTACATTTAAAGGTGAGTAAAACTTAGCTGTTCCTCCCGTTGGCAAAGTATGGTTTGGTCCTGCTATATAATCTCCTATCGCTTCTGGAGTATATCTACCCATAAAGATAGCTCCTGCATGTTTTATCAAAGGAAGCAGTTCAAAAGGATTTTCAACCATAAGTTCTAAATGCTCTACTGCTAACTCATTCATAATATCTACTGCTTGAGTTATATCTTGAGCTACTATTATAGCTCCTCTTTTTTCTATTGATTCTCTTGCTATCTCTTCTCTACTCAAAGTTTTTAAAACTTTTTCTATCTCCTCTGCTACCTCTTTGGCAACTTCTACACTATCAGTTATCAAGATAGAACTTGCCATTTGGTCATGTTCTGCTTGACTTAGCAGGTCGATTGCTAGGTGATTGATATTTGCACTCTTGTCAGCTATAACACCTATCTCACTAGGACCTGCAATCATGTCAATATTTACTTCTCCAAAAACCAACTTTTTGGCAGTCGCTACAAATATATTTCCAGGACCTGTAATGACATCAACTTTTGGAATATTTTCAGTTCCATAAGCTAAAGATGCTATTGCAGTAGCTCCTCCAACTTTAAAAGCTTTTTTGATACCACAGAGATGAAGAGCAGCAAGAAGAAGGTGATTTATCTCATCATTTGGAGTTGGAGTACATACAACTATCTCTTTTACACCAGCTACTATGGCAGGAATAGCATTCATCAGAAGACTACTTGGATATGCAGCTTTCCCTCCAGGTATATATAGCCCTGCCTTGTCAACAGGAGTTACTTTTTGTCCTAAAACACTTCCATTGTCTTCAAAATCTAACCATGATTTTGGTAGTTGTTTTTGGTGGTATGAATAAATCCTATCATAAGCTAAGTGAAGTGCATCTTTTAACTTAGAGTCAAGTGAATCATAAGCTTTTTTCATATCGGCTGTATCTATCATGATATCTTTATCTTGAGATGGAGTCCATCCATCAAACTTAGAAACATGAGCGAAAAGAGCTTGATTTTTTTGCTCTTTTATCTCATTTATTATATTTTGAACGATAGAAGAGACGGAGTCTATATCCATCTTTCCACGATTTAGAAGTATTTCAAACTCTTTAGAGAAGTTTTTATCTTGAGTATCTATTATAAGCAATGATATAACCTTTTTGATTTGATTATAACTAATTACCCTTTAAAAGATTTTCTATTTTTTCTCTCCATAACTTATCTCTGTCATTCATCTGTTTTGTAAAGTCATTAACTTTTTGGCGATAACTTTTTATCTCATTTTCTAACTTTTTATTTATACTTTCCTCTTTTTCAAGTTGCATTTTTAGAAGAGCTTGTTTTCTATCTAGAGAGCTTAGTTTTATCTCATAACTTTTCTCTTTTGTATCGCACTCTTTTTCTAGTTGTTTAGAAACATCTAGCTCACTCTTTCCAGAAAGCTCTTTATCTTTTTGCTCTAGTTTACTTTCTAACTCTTTTATCTTAGTTTCATACTCATCTAATTTTGTTTGTAAAATATTTACTTTACTTCCTATTGTACTTTTTCTTATTTCTAAATCTTTGTTAAGATTTTTAAACTTTTGTTCCCACTCTTGGTTTATCTTTTTAACTTCCTTTTCATGCGACAACTCCAAATCACCTTTTTCACTCATCTTCTTCTCATAAGAGGCTAAAGCTTCCTCTTTTTGTATAAGTTTTTGGTTTAACTCACTTAAATTTTTTTCATAATCATCATTGAAAGTTGATAATCTCTTCTCCCAATCTCCTAATCTTGTTGTTAACTCTGCATCTTTTTTCTTCAACCCCAAAAGCTCTTCATCTCTGTTTTGTAACTTTTCTTTTAAAGTTTTATTTTCATCTTTTAAACTCTCTATAGTTTTGTTTAATGATGTTAGCTCATACTCTTTAGAAGAGATATCTTTTTCGATTTTACTATTTAACTCTCTGTTTTGCTCTAGCAAACTATTGTGTTTTGAACTTAAAAGTGATAGTTCATTTACTTTACTATCAGATTCATCTTTTAAAGATTTTAACTTATTATTTAAAGAATTGTTTTCATCTTTTAAATCTATAACTTTTAGATTCCAAGCTTTTTCTATATCTTTTATTTTGTTAGCAAAACCTATCGATTTTAAAAGCCACCCTATTACAAGACCTATTAAACTAGCTATTAACAAACAAGCTATTATTTGAAATACTATATAACTCATCATTTATCTCCTATTATTTTAAATGTTATTCTTCTGTTTTTACTTTTCCCATCCTCAGTAGAGTTATCAGCAATAGGATTTGCTTCTCCATAACCTCTTGCTTCTAAAGTATCTGAATCAATATTTTCGTGCTCAACTAGATAAGACTTAACTGCATCAGCTCTTTTTGCACTAAGCATCAAATTATAATCTTCTTTTCCATCACTGTCAGTATATCCTGCTATCTCTATCTTATATCCCGGACAATCTCTGATAACAGTTGCCAAGTTTGATAAAAGCACAAAACTATCTTTTTTTATCACTGCTTTTGCTGATTCAAAGTTGATTTTATTGTTAGAAAGTAGTTTTTCAAACTTTTCTTGACAAGTTATAACTTTTGGCTTTACAATTTTTACCTTTTTTTTAGGAACAATTTTTTTTATGGTTATAAAATCCTTAACTCCCCATACACCTAAGCTTTTTTTTGCTATTTGTATAGCTTCATTTTTCTTTTCAAGATTTGGAGCTTCTCCACTAAGAGCTACTATTTCAGTGGCTTTTATGCCATTTCCTACTATTTTTAGATTAACCCAGTTTATCTGCCTATCTTTTAAATCTGAAGTTACATTTGAGATTATGTTAGATTTTATAGTTTCAACTTTGTTTTCAAAACATATAAACGATAAAAAGCCTATTAACAAAAAACCAGCCAACAAGAGTAAAAACCGTTTCATAACTTTTTCCTTAATTTTTGGTAAAATTATATTTAACTTTTATATAGTAAGTAATTAATTTTGTAATAAATATTTTATTCTAAGGTTAATTTAAGTATTTTCTTTCATATCTAGGAAGCATACTTTCATTTCCTAAAAGTCCACCTTGATGAATATATAAAATTTCATGATTAAAGATAGTTTTATTTTCTTTTAGAGTTATCCAACCTATTGGATCATATAAAAGGTCAAACTCTATGCCAGAGAGTTTTAACTCTTGCCAAATTTCAAAACATTCAGGGTATAGTTTTGCAAAATGATACTTTTTTGATGCTTTAAGTATAGTTGGGTGTTGTGTATAATCTTCACAAAGTCCAAAAAATTCTTTTTTCAAATACTCACTTCCACCAACACAAGAAGTAGTGTAAACTTTTAAAGATGGGAGATTTTTTTGCAAAAAAAGAGCTGTAGTACCTGTGCCACTTGGTAAAAATATATCAACTACTTTTTTGTTTTCTTCACACCACTTTAAAATCTCATCAGCTAAGATTTTTATGCCTATTTTAGCATCTATTATATATCCACCTTCTGGGACAAAAAGTTCATCTTCATCGAATTTAGTTGGAAGAGATTTTTCATATATTTTCATACCATTTTCTAAGGAGTATTTATAATTTCCATGAGGATTTTGTTTTAAAAAATCATTTACATGAGAAGTGTAGTAGTCAAAATTTAACTCTTTATACTTTGCTAAATATGATATAGATAGCATAGCATTTGATTGAGATGAGCCGTGGGAAATTATTTTTTTATAGTTTGATAAATCTTTATCAAATAGATAGTAAAGCTTTCTAGCTTTGTTACCACTAAAGAAGGGATGAGTTAAATCATCCCTTTTGATAAAGTATTTTGTATCTTGAAATACAAACTCTTCAACAGGAGTTGGAAGGTTAATTTCTATCGAGTGCATTTAAATCAGAAAAAGCTGTTTTTAGTCTTTTTACCATTGACTTTTCACCCTCTCTCAAAAATTTTCTTGGGTCATAGTATGATTTGTTTGGTTTATCTTCACCATCTGGATTTCCTATTTGGGATTGTAAGTAATCTCTGTTTTTTGCTTCATAACTTCTAACTCCATCCCAAAAAGCCCACTGAGTATCAGTATCTATGTTCATCTTTATAACACCATAACTAACAGCTTCTCTAATTTCATCTAAACTACTTCCACTTCCTCCATGAAAGACAAAGTTAACTGGTTTATCATCAGATAGATTTAGTTTTTCTTTTATGTATTTTTGAGAGTTATCTAAAATCTTTGGCTCTAGTTTTACATTTCCAGGTTTATAAACTCCGTGAACATTTCCAAAAGATGCAGCTATGGTAAACTTATCACTTATAGCACTTAGTCTTTCATAAGCTTCACAAACTTCCTCAGGCTGAGTATATAAAAGTGAGCTATCAACTCCACTGTTATCTACTCCATCTTCCTCCCCACCAGTGATTCCCAGCTCAATCTCAAGAATCATATCTATTTTACTCATTCTTTTTAAGTAATCTTCACATATAGATAGGTTTTCCTCTAAACTCTCTTCAGAAAGATCTAACATATGTGAGCTAAACAGAGGTGTTCCACTCTCTTTAAAGTGTTTTTCACTCTCCTCAAGCAGTGCATCTATCCAAGGAAGAAGTTTTTTTGCTGCATGGTCAGTATGAAGTACAACAGCAACTCCATAAGCCTTTGCCAAAGTATGCACATGTTTTGCAGCACTTACTGCTCCAAGAACTGCCCCAACTTTACTATCTATCGCCTTTCCAGCATAAAAGGTTGCTCCACCATTTGATAGTTGGATAATAACTGGAGAGTTTGCCTCTTTTGCACTCTCAAGCACTGCATTTATCGAGTTAGTTCCTACAACATTTACTGCAGGGATTGCAAATCCCTCCTCTTTTGCAATAGCAAATAGCTTGGTTAATTTTTCGCCACTTATAACACCACTTCCAACTTCATTTAAAACTCTACCCATCAAAAACTCCTACTTGCTATATGTAACTTTATACTCTTTTCTTAAATCTTGTACTAACTTTTTCATTTTAGCTCTTATTTTATCAGTTTTAAGTTTTGCTTTTATCTCAGCTTTTACTTTATCATAAGGCATTATTGAACCTTTTTTCAACTTATCTTGAACATATATAACATGATAACCAAATTTTGTTTTTACTGGTTCTTTTGTAAAACTTCCCTTTTTCAATGCAAATGCTGCTTTTGAAAACTCTGGTACCATAGTTTTATATGTAAACCAACCAAGTTCTCCACCATTTACTCCACTTGGTCCTGTTGATTTTTTCTTGGCTTCTTCTATAAATTTTTTCTCAACATCTTTTGATTTTTTTAATTCATCTATGATTTTTTTAGCTTCTTTTTTGTCTTTTACCAAGATATGTCTAGCTTTTAATTTATCCTCTTTTTCAGTAAACTTATCTTTGTTTTTATTATAAAAATCTTTTGCATCTTTATCACTTATTTTTACACTATCAATTATCTTTTTTGTATATAGTGAAGTTGCAAGTGAATCTTTTATATATCCTATTTGAGTTTTATACTCATCAGTTTGGTCTATCTTTTGGCTAAAGGCTTTTTTGGCTATCAGTATGTTTTCAACAGCTATATCTATGATTTGTTTTCTCTTTTGTGGATCAAGTTTGTCTATGCCACCATATTGTTGTATCATAGCACCATTTGGTATCATTCTTAGAACTTGAGCAACCTCTTTGTCTGTTATCTTTTTATCTCCAATTGTTGCATAAACTTTTGCTGACAGGGTTACTGCACCTAAAATAAGTAGCGAATAAGCTAATCTTTTCATTTATATCCTTTATATAATATTTTAACGGATAATTATACTAAAATGATACTAAAATTAGCTCCAACTCTTTCATTTTTTAAGATTAAATCTCCACCAAGTGAATTTTTTACAATAAATTTTGACATATATAATCCTAAACCTGTGGAGTCTTTGGTGGCTTTTGTAGAAAAATATGGTTCAAAAATCTTTTTAGATATTTTTTTATCAACTCCTCCACCATTATCAATCACTTCTATGATAGCTTTTTGGTCATTTTTAAAAACATTTATAGTTATCGTAGGATTTTTTATTTCCCTTTTTAAAAGGATATTTTCTGCATTTTTTAAAAGGTTTAGTAAAACTTGAATTAGTTCGTTTTCAAAGGTTGTTACTTTTAAATTTTTATCAACATTTTGGAATACAACTATATCATTTTTGGACAATGAGTAAGTGGCAATATTTAAAGCTTTGTTTATAGTTTTATATAAGTAAACCTCTTTTTTTTGTTTTGATGGCTTGAAGAAGTTTGAAAAGTCATCTATAGTTGTAGAAAGGTGTTTTACGAAACTCTCTATCTTAGTTAATGAACTTACAAAAAAATCTTTGTCATATCTATCAAGTTCTGCTTTGATTTGAAGTCCTGAAGATGTTGCACTTATCGCAGAGAGTGGTTGTTTCCACTGGTGAGCTATGAGACTTATCATCTCTCCCATTTGTGCAAGCCTTGAACGATGGATGAGAATAGAATCTTTTTTAAGATTTTTCTCTACTTCAAGGGCAACTTTTTGCTTTAACTCTTTGTTTAAATGTTCTAACTCAATAGAAGAGATTTTAGCTATATTTGAAAGAGCATCTAACTCTTTTATATCTTGACTTGTCTGAGTCTTTTTGTACTGTTTTACTTTTAGTTTGTTAGTTGAAGTTTTGTTGATATTTAAAGTAATAATAGATAGATTTTGATTATATACTTTTCCATTTACAACAGCTAACTCACTGTTTGTAAACAAACCTATCCCACTATCAAAGTCAAAACCATCTTTTTTAAAAAGATTCATTTTTGATATAGAGCTGACTGTAAAGAAAAAGTCACTGTACTGGCTGTCAAAACTTTTTATCATATCATGATAGAGAGAGTAAAACTTTGAACTATTTGCAAATCCTAGTTTTATACTTTCATATCTCTCTACTTTTGTATCAAAGGTAGAAAAAGTTGAGTTTAAATCTTGTATGATAGAGTTTCTTTGATGTCCATCTTTTTTAAAGATTATCGGGAAAGTATGGCTTAAAGTTTTAACATCTGTTGAGATTTTGTTTGAAAGATAGTGTTCATACAAACTTTTTATATCAAACTTATCAACTTTATAGAGTTTATCTTTTTTACTTTTTGTGATTTCTAGCTCTCTACCTATCGGTTCTACATATTGGGCAACTTTTATACTAAAATCTATGTTAGTATCTAGTTCAACTAAGATTGCTCCACTCTTTTTTACTTCATCATCTATCAAAATAAAATCATGATAAAAGCTTCCAATTAAGTTTTTATCTTCATCTAAATCATCTATAAAACTTTGTTTATCTATATCAGTTGCATAGATAAAATAAAGGTTACTACTATCTATCGCCTTTGCTAATGAGTATGAGTTTTTATGGTAACTTATCTTAAAATCTCCCTCGCTAAGAGTAATAAAATTTATAACTATATCATCTACTAAAGTTTTATTTATAAGTGTACTAGGTGTAGATAACCCTATTATTTGAGAATTTTTTATATCTTTTTTTATCGTTTGTTGTATATCTTTTAAGTGTTTTTGTTTGTCATGAGGGATAAAAAGTTGAATTAGTATACTGTCATCAAAATCAATATTTTCTTTTATAAATAGTTCTAATCTCTGTCTTGTTCTATATCTTAACGACTTACTTATCATAGAACCAATTGTAGTAAAATATATTTAATTTTGGCTTAAAAAGGTTAAGTAAGATAAAATTACTTAACCTTTTTAAATATATTAAGCCATTGCTGCTTTTGCTGCTTTTGTACCAAGTTCCCATGCTTTTTTATTTGCATCGATAACTTTTGGTGGTACTTTTTTAAGCATAGCTTCAAGTACTTCATCTGCTGGCATTACTTTTGTCATAGTAACAGCAATAGCAAGAGCTACAACTGATTGAGTTACAACATTTCCAACATCATATTTTGCTATTCTTATGATTGGTATCTCATAAATTTTCCACTTAGCTCTATCTTCATCAGTTGGGTGTACAAGATCTGGATCAACTACTATAATCCCTCCCTCTTTTACTCCACCTTTAAACTGTTGATAACTAAGATCTGCAACAGAGAGCATAAACTCTATTTCACCATCTATCGCATAAGGAAAAAGTATCTCTTTATCATCTAATAAAATATCAACAACTGTTGCTCCACCTCTAACTTGAGAAGTATAAGTTGCTGCTTTTACACCATATCCACCAGCAGCTATTTTTGCTGCTGCTAATATCTCACCAGCAAGTAAAACTCCTTGCCCTCCTACACCTGTAAATCTAAGTTGTCTTCTCATTCAAAATCCTTCATAGTGATTTTTGCACCACCTTGAGCTGCTTCTATAACTTTGTCATAAAGTTCACAATACTCAGGCTCATCTACATTTTTTAGTATTCCAGTAGGAAGTAAGTGCTTTCTCTCTTCCTCACTCATAGCATCATATTTTTTCTTTGAAACTGTGATACTATCTATCCAGCTTAGATTTTCCATCGCATTTTTCATAGAGTTTTTTCTACCTAGATTGATATGACAGTTTGATAGAGTATCAAAGAAAGAGTAACCTTTATGTTTAAAACCTTCTACAAACATTTTTTCTAGTTTTTTAGGGTCATTTACGGTCTCTCTAGCAACAAAACTAGCTCCTGCACCCTCTGCTAGTTTACAAGCATCAAAAGTTGGGTCAATATTTCCATACTGCATAGTTACAGTCCACATTCCTTGTGGAGTAGTTGGTGAAGTTTGTGAGTTAGTAAGACCATATATAAAGTTATCTATAACTATATGATTTAAATCTATATTTCTTCTACATCCGTGGATTGTATGATTTCCACCGATTGCTAAACCATCACCATCTCCTGTTACAACTACTACATGTTTTTCAGGATTTGCTAACTTTATACCTGTTGCATAAGCTATTGCTCTTCCGTGAGAAGTATGAACAGTGTTACAGTTTACATATGAAGAAAATCTTCCACTACAACCAATACCTGAAACTATACACACATCATCCATATCCCATCCTAGTTTATCAATAGCTCTGATAACTGATTTTAGGATAACTCCATCTCCACATCCCCAACACCAAAGTGTTGGCATTTTATCTGTTCTTAAATATTTATCATAATTAAAAGCCATTAGAACATCTCCTTTACTTTTGCTACCATATCCATAGGAGGAATAGGTCTTCCGTTTGCAGTTCTTAGAGTTGCAAAATCTCTTCTACCTGTTAATCTCTCGATCTCTTCAGTATATTGTCCCATTTGGTTAAGCTCAGTTATAAAAATCTTATCAAACTTTTTACCAATCTCTTCTATCTTTTTAGCTGGACTTGGCCATAACATAATAGGTCTAAACAGTCCTGCTTTTATGCCATCAGCTCTTAGTTTCATAACAGCTTCTTTTGCACCCCTACTTATACTTCCATAAGCTATCATACAAACTTCTGCATCATCTAACATGAACTCTTCATAATCTGGTTGGTCATCTAGTTTACCAACATCTTGGATTTTACCCATCAATCTTTTGATATTAAATGCACACATATCTTTATCTTCTGTTGGGAAACCTGTAGGTCCGTGGTGAAGACCAGTTATGTGGTATCTATAACCTTTAAACATAGGGTTTAGTACTGCTGGTTTATTCATATCAGCATCATAAGGTTTATATTCTTTTGGATCACCTGTATATTCTTCTCTGTTTACTATTGAAGCTTCAACTTCCTCAAGATCAGGGAGTATTGCTTTTCCATGCATATGACCAATAGTTTCATCTAAAAGGATAAATACTGGAGTCATATATTTCTCAGCTAAGTTAAAAGCTCTTACAGTCTGGGTATAACACTCTTCTAAACTTCCTGCACATAGAGTTATAGAAGCATAATCTCCATGAGTTGGGTATTTTGCTTGACCGATATCAGCTTGAGAAACCCTTGTAGGAAGACCAGTTGATGGACCACCTCTCATAACATTTGCTATAACTATTGGAGTTTCAGCGATAAATCCTAGTCCAATTTGTTCTGATTTTAAGCTAATCCCTGGTCCAGAAGTCGCTGTCATAGACTTTTTACCACTCATACTAGCACCTAGTGCTGTTGAGATACCTGCTATTTCATCTTCCATTTGGATAAATTTATTACCCTTTTTAGGAAGAAGTTTACTCAAATCATGAGCAATCTCACTTGATGGTGTAATAGGATATCCACCAAAAAATTCACATCCAGCATCATATGCAGCTAGTGCACATAAAGCATTTCCACTTGATACTACTTCTCTTGCCATTTTCTCTCCTTAAGCACTAAGTGCCATATAGTTATTTGCTCTTATTTTTTCTGCTCTTTCTTTTGCATCACTTGTAAGTTTTGCAAACTTATACTCTTTTCTTGTTGCTACATATATAGCAAAATCTGGACAGTGAAGTTCACAGTCATTACAACCTATACAAGAATCAGGTGTTTGCACACTTATAGTAGCTCCAAGTATAGTTTGATCTGAAGGAACCATACCCAAAACTCCAGCAGGACATACATCTACACATATATCACATGCTTTACATCTACTTACATCTACCCATACTGGAGTATTTTCTGGGGCTTTTGTTATACTTTCCATTATCTCTCCTTTTTATTTTTTTAAAACTTCAGCTACTGCTTTTCCGATATCAGCAGGACTTACTACAACTTTTACACCAGCAGCTTCTAGTGCATCCATCTTCTCTTTAGCCGTTCCTGCACTTCCACTTACTATCGCTCCAGCATGACCCATTCTTTTTCCTTTTGGAGCAGTTTGACCTGCTATAAAAGCTACAACTGGTTTAGTGATATTTTCTTTGATAAATGCAGCTGCTTGTATCTCCAAATCTCCACCAATTTCACCTATCATGACAATAGCTTCTGTCTCAGGGTCTGCTTCAAAAAGTGGAAGAAGTTGTTTATAGCTAAGACCAATGATTGGATCTCCACCGATACCAACTGCAGTAGTAATACCAAAACCTTCTTTTACAACTTGGTTTGCACCCTCATAAGTCAAAGTCCCTGATTTAGAAATCAATCCAACATTTCCTTTTTTGAAAATCATACCTGGCATAATTCCAATTTTACATTCTTCAGCTGTGATAATACCTGGGCAGTTTGGTCCGATAGTTTTCATGCCATTTTTAACTGCATAAGCTTTTGCCATCCCCATATCTTTCACTGGAGCACCTTCAGTTATGATAACTGCAAGCTCTATCCCTGCATCAGCAGCTTCCATAACTGCATCAGCAACAAATGCTGGTGGAACAAATATCATACTCACTGTTGCTCCTGTTGCATCTATTGCTTCTTTTACAGTGTTAAAAACTGGTTTATCGAGATGAGTTTGTCCACCTTTATTTGGTGTAACACCTCCAACTATCTTCGTTCCATAAGCTAAACATTGTTCAGCATGAAAAGTACCCTCTTTACCAGTAAAACCTTGAACGATTACTTTTGTATCTTTGTTTACTAAAATACTCATTATAACTCTCCTTTTGCTGCTGCTACTGCTTTTTTAGCACCATCTGCTAAGTCATCTGCTGCTATAACATTATCTATATTTGCATTTTTTAGGATTTCGGCAGCTTCTGGTGCATTTGTACCATCTAGTCTTACGATAACTGGAACATTTACATCTACAAGTTTTGTAGCTTCTAATATACCATTTGCTATACGATCACATCTGACAATTCCACCAAATATGTTTACAAATATAGCTTTTACATTTGGATTTTTTAAGATTATCTCAAAACCTTTTGCAACAGTTTCGGCATTTGCAGTTCCACCAACATCTAAGAAGTTTGCTGGAGTTCCACCCATATAATTTATAGTATCCATAGTACCCATAGCAAGACCTGCACCATTAACCATACATCCTATCTCACCATCAAGAGCGATATAACTTAGTCCATACTGACTAGCTTCTCTCTCATCTGGATCTTCTTCACTTTCATCTCTCATAGCTTCTATATCTGGATGACGATATAGTGCATTGTCATCAAATCCCATTTTACCATCAAGTGCTATGAACTCTCCCTTTCCTGTTCTAACAAGTGGGTTTATCTCGATAAGTTCTGCATCATTATCCATATAAACATCATATAGTGCTTTTGCAAACTTATAAAAAGTTCCTTGTTGCTCTTTTGGAAGTCCAAGACCAAATGCTAAATCTCTAGCATGAAAAGTTTGAAAACCGATAGAAGGATCAACTGTTACTTTGATAATCTTCTCTGGAGTCTTTTCAGCAACAGTTTCGATATCCATACCACCCTCAGTTGAAGCCATTATTATTGGCATCTCTTTAGCACGATCAAGTACAACACTTAGATAAAACTCATCTTTTATATCAGCTCCATCTTCTATGTAAACTTTTTGTACAAGTTTTCCCTCTGGTCCTGTTTGGTGAGTTACCAAAGTCATACCTAAAATCTCATCAGCAAGTTCTTTTACTTCATCAAGACTTTTAGCTAGTTTTACACCACCTCCTAGTCCTCTTCCTCCTGCATGGATTTGTGCTTTAACAACCCAGATTGGTCCTCCAAGTTCTTTAGCATTTTCGACTGCTTCTTCTACAGAAGATGCAACTTTACCTTTTGGTGTTGGTACACCATACTTAGCAAATATCTGCTTTGCTTGATACTCATGAATGTTCATAAAACCTCCTTAATCTTTGATTTCGTATTGTTTTCTACCCTCTTCGTATAAATCACATCCATACATGTCATTTACAACTGTTACAGGGAAACCGTCAACTTCTAGTTTTCTAACTGCTTCAGGACCTAGTTCTGGATAAGCGATAACTTCTGCACTCTTTATCTGCTTACCAAGAAGTGCTCCTGCACCTCCAGTAGCTCCAAAGTAAACAGCTTTATACTTTTTGCAAGCATCTCTTACTTCTTGGTTTCTTTTACCCTTACCAATCATACCTTTTGAACCATTTTTAAGCATTGTTGGAGAGTAACTATCCATCCTATAACTTGTAGTTGGTCCTGCACTTCCTATTGGGTCTCCAGGTTTTGGAGGAGTAGGTCCAACAAAGTAGATAACACTTCCTTTTAAGTCAAAAGGAAGCTCTTTACCCTCCTCTATCAAATCAACCAATCTTTTATGAGCTGCATCTCTTGCAGTATATATAGTACCACTAAGGTTTACTACATCACCACACTTTAACTTTTCTATATCTTCATCACTTAGTGGAGTTGTTAAGTTATATGTTGCCATCTTTTCTCCTTTATAGTACTATATGAGTATGTCTTGAACTATGACATTGAACATTTACTGAAACTGGAAGTGAAGCTATATGACAAGGGTTTGACTCGATATGTACAGCAAGTACTGTTTCAGTTCCACCCATACCCATAGAACCTATACCTAGTTTGTTAAGCTCTGTTTTTATTGTTTCTTCCATCTCAGCCATCTCAGGATCTTCGTTTACACTTCCGATAGTTCTAAAAAGTGCATGTTTACTAGAAATTGCAGCTTTTTCAAAAGTTCCTCCGATTCCAACTCCAACTGTTAGTGGTGGACAAGGATTTCCACCTGCATCTGAGATACACTCTTTTACAAACTCGATAACCCCCTCTTTCCCAGCTGCTGGTGGGAAAACTCTAGCTCGGCTAACATTTTCACTCCCACCACCTTTTGCAGCATACTCAATATCAAGTTTATCACCCTCAACTAAGTCAAAATGAATGATAGCTGGTAGGTTGTACCCTATCTTATCTTTTAAATTTTCTCTTGAAAATGGTTCACAAGTACTAGCTCTAAGGTATCCTTCTTCATAACCTTTTGCTGTACCTTCATTTATAGCAGCTTTTAGAGTTCCACCATTTATCTTTAAATCCTCTCCAACTTTTACAAAGAACACAGCTAAACCTGTATCTTGACAAAGTGGTCTATCTTCTGTTTTTGCTATATTGGCATTTTCTAAAAGTTGTTTTAAAACTTCTCTTGAAACTGGAGATTTTTCTTCTTCATAAGCTTTTTTTAAAGCATTAAGTGCATCATCAGGAAGAACATAAGCAGTATGGATAATCATTTTTTTTATCGCATCTACCACATCTTCGTACTTTAACTCTCTCATATTATCCCCTTAGTTAAAAAATTTGTTATTTTCTAGTGTATCTATTAACTCTTTTACTGAATCAATACTCTTTTTAAACTGTTCACTTTGTTTTTTGTTTAACTCAATAGGTATAACTCTCTCTGCTCCTCCAGCTCCTAAAACTACTGGAACACCATTTACTATGCCTTTATACTCTTCACCATACTCATCACCTAATTGTACTGCACAAGGAAAGATTTGCTTCGTATTTTTAACTATTGCTTCAACCATAAGTGAAGTTGCTTTTGCAGGTGCATAGTAAGCAGATCCTGTTTTTAGATATCCTACTATTTCAGCTCCACCATGTCTTGTTTTTTCTACTATTTCTTCTATCTCATCATCAGTCAAAAGATCTGCAAGTGCAACTCCAGCAATAGTTGAGTATTTTGGAAGTGGAACCATGTCATCTCCGTGTCCACCTATAACACTAGCTCTTATCTGTCCTGCTGCATAACCCACACCTTTTGGGTCTTTTTGTTTTAGTTTTTCATATATAAAGTGAGCCATTCTAGCACTATCTAAGATTCCTGCCATACCTACTACTCTATTGCTATCCCAACCACTAACTTTTATCGCAGTATAAACCATCGCATCTAGTGGATTTGAAACTGGAACTAAAACTGCATTTGGAGAGTATTTTTTTATATCAAGTACAACCTCTTTCATGATATTTGCATTTATCATAAGAAGGTCATCTCTGCTCATACCTGGTTTTCTTGGACTTCCTGCTGTTATAACTACAACATCACAATCAGTTAACTCACTCATGTCATTTGCAACGGATACAACTGTGTGTGATCTTGCAGCATTTGCAGCCTGGCTCATGTCAAGTGCCATTCCTTTAGCTCTGTCCATGTTGTTATCACGAAGTATTATCTCATGACAAACACCTTTCATAGCTAGTGAGTAAGCAACTGTTGCACCTACATTTCCAGCTCCTACTATTCCTACTCTTGTACCTTTCATGTCTCTCCTTTGATTTATGGATAAGAGGATGGAAAATCCATCACTCCTATTATTTATTTGATTTAGTGCTTAAATGTTGTCTATGATTTTGTTCAAAGTTGCACTTGGTCTCATTGCAGCCTCTACTTTTGCATCATCTGGATGATAGTAACCACCAATATCTTGTTCTTTTCCTTCTACTGATAAAAGTTCATTTATGATAGTTTCTTCATTGTCTTTTAACTCTTTTGCTAGTTTTGCAAATTTTTCATCACTTTTCCCTAGTGCATCAGCCCAATAAGTTGCAACATAATAATGAGAAGCTTTATTATCTGGTTGTCCTACTTTTCTTCCTGGTGCTTTGTTGTTATCTAAGTAAGCTTCATTTGCCTTATCAAGTGCATCACATACAGTTTTTACTTTTTCATCTTTTGTTTGGTTATATATCATTCTAAGAGATTCTGCTAATGCTAAAAACTCTCCAAGAGAATCCCATCTTAAATGTCCCTCTTTTAAGAATTGTTCAACATGTTTTGGAGCTGATCCACCTGCACCTGTTTCAAAAAGTCCTCCACCTGCCAATAGTGGTACAATAGAAAGCATTTTTGCACTTGTTCCAAGTTCTAAGATTGGGAAAAGATCTGTTAGATAATCTCTTAGTGCATTTCCTGTTACACTTATAGTATCAAGTCCTGCTCTTACTCTCTCTAGTGAGTATTTCATAGCAGCTTGAGGTTCCATTATCTCTATAGTCAATCCATCTGTGTCATGGTCTTTTAAATACTCTGTTACTTTTTTTATCATGTTAGCATCATGAGCTCTGTTTTCATCTAACCAAAAGATTGCTGGAAGTCCTGTAAGTCTAGCTCTTTCTACTGCAAGTCTTACCCAATCTCTTATAGGTATATCTTTTGCTCTACTCATTCTCCAGATATCACCTTTTTGTACTTTTTGACTCATCAAAACATTTCCTGCATCATCTTTTACTTCAACCACTCCATCTTCATATACTTCAAAAGTAGTTGGATGTGAACCATACTCTTCTGCTTTTTGAGCCATAAGTCCTACATTTGATACATTACCCATAGTAGATACATCAAATTGTCCCTCTCTAACTGCATTGTTAACTACTTCTTTATATATAGTTGCATAACTTCTATCAGGAATAACACAAACACACTCTTCAAGTTCGCCATCCCAATTCCACATCTTTCCACCATCTCTAATAACTGGAGGCATAGAAGCATCGATGATGATATCATTTGAAGCATGTAGATTTGTTATACCATTATCGCTATCAACCATAGCAATATGAGGTTGTGTTGGATATGTATCCATCAATGACTTTTCTATCTCTGCTTTTTTATCAGCTGGAAGTTTTTCTAACTTTTTATAAAGATCTCCTAAACCTAAATTTGGATTGAAACCTACTTCATCAAGTTCTTTTGCATACTTTGTAAGTGTTTTGTCATGAAAAGATTTAACAGCATGACCAAATATGATAGGATCACTAACTTTCATCATAGTAGCTTTTAAGTGAAGTGACCAAAGTTGACCTTTTTCTTTTGCATCAACCAAAGTTTTATCCAAAAATTTTCTTAAACTTTTTGCACTCATAAAAGTTGCATCAAGTATCTCTTTATCAAGGGCATCTATCTCTTTTACAACTTTACCATTTAACTCGATAGTTACTTTTCCATCACCATCTTTTATGATTGATTGCTCATTACCATAAAAATCACCTTCACTCATATGAACGACTTCAGTTTTAGCATCTTTTGCTATCTCTCTTAATCTATGAGGATGATTTTGAGCAAATTTTTTAACTGCTGGGGCTACTCTTCTATCTGAGTTTCCTTCTCTAAGTACTGGGTTAACAGCACTTCCAAGACAAGTTGCATACTTCTCTCTTATAGCTTTTTCTTCTTCGTTCTGAGGATTTTCTGGGAAAGCTGGTAAGTCATATCCTTGAGATTGAAGCTCTGCTATACACTCTTTTAGTTGAGGTATAGAAGCTGAGATATTTGGTAATTTTATGATGTTTGCTTCAGGAGTATGTACTAATTCTCCTAATTTTGCTAAATTGTTATCTTGTTTTTTATCATCTGGTAAAACATCACTAAAAGTAGCAATAACTCTTCCTGCTAGTGAAATATCAACTTGTTCTATATCAACACCTGAATCTTTTAAAAACTTTTTGACTATTGGGAAAAAAGAGTAAGTAGCTAAGGCTGGAGCCTCATCGATTTTTGACCATAAAATTTTAGACATTTAATCTCCTTGAATAATTTCTTATAATAATATCTTCTTATGATTTTAATGATGATGAAATACAAAGCATTAAATTAGGCTATAAAAAAAGTGTTACTTTTTTACACATTATTTTTTTATATTTTTCAAATGTTCTTTATAAGTTTTTGAAAAAATATGTGAATTTTTATCTTTTTTTACAAAATATAGATAGTCATTTTTATCTGGGAATATAGCTGATTTTATAGCCACTTTATCAACTATGCAGACTGGATATGGTGGAAGAGCTTTTATTTTATAAGTATTAAAAGGGCTGTTATCCTCTTTTATTTGCTTAGGGGTAACTTTTTTATGAGAGTTCAAGCCATAGTTTAAAGTACCATCCATCTGCAGTCGCATCCCAATATTTAGGCGATTATAGATAACTGCTGCTACTTTTGGCATCTCTTTTTTATTTGCTGCTTCTTTTGTAACTATACTTGCTACTGTTATATATTTTTTAAACCACTCTTTTTGATTGTAGTGATGTAAAAATTTGTTAGAGTAGTACTTATGTTTTTTTAGAGATTTTGAAATCAAGATTTTTATAAGTTTTTCTTCATTTATACCTTTGTAAAAAGTATAAGTATTTGCAAAAATTACACCTTCTGGATAAGGAGCATTATTTGCATAAAAAGTGTGTAGTTTCGTAACACTTAAGTTGAATTTATCTGCTAAATTTTTTAAAATTATCTGGGTTGTTTCACCTGGTATGATAGTAAAATTTATACCAAAAGCATGTGAGTGTGTAATTTTGTAAAAAAACTCTTTTCTTGTTAAATTTTTTTCTTTTAAGTTAATCCACCCAGCTTGTGGATATCCATATGATTTTATTAGATAGTAATCTAACAAATTTAATCCATAATTCTTTTTGTTTAAATACTCATATATATAGTGAGTAGATCCTTTTGGGATAAAAAGAATTTTTTCATTTTGAACATTTGTTTTTAAGTAGTCTTGGATATAAAAATAAAAAAGTACTCCAGCCAATAAAACTGAAAATAAAGAAATAAATAAAAAATTTAAGATTTTTTTCATAAAGTTCTCCTAGCCACTAAATAAAGGCTAGGAGAATTATACTTTTTTTTAGTTTAAAGTTTATAGCATACCTGCTGTAACCATTCCTTTTAAGCTTTTAGTGTTTACTTTGTCAAAACTTAAGTATCTGTAAACATCATCTTTCATATCTGGTTTTATTTTTTTGTTTACGATTTCAAGATACTCCTCTTTTGTAGGAAGGCGACCTAAAAGTGCTGTAACTGCAGCTACCTCTGCACTTCCAAGATAAACTTTTGCACCAGTTCCAAGTCTGTTGTCAAAGTTTCTTGTACTTGTTGAGAAAGTTATAGAATTATCCCCTACTCTTGCTTGGTTACCCATACAAAGTGAACATCCAGGGATCTCTGTTCTTGCTCCTGCAGCTCCATACACTGCATAGTAACCCTCATCTCTTAGAGTTATCTCATCCATTTTTGTTGGAGGTGCTATCCATAGTTTACTTTTTACAGCACCCTCACCTCTTAAAACTTCACCTAAAGCTCTAAATAGACCAATATTTGTCATGCAACTTCCAACAAATACTTCATCTATTTTATCATTTGGTCTGCTGTCATCTGCTAAGATTTCACTTAGGGTTGCAACATCATCAGGATCATTTGGACAACATAAAATAGGCTCTTTTATCTCATTTAGATCTATTTCTATAACTGCTGCATATTTTGCATCTTTATCAGCTTCTAAAAGTTCAGGATTTTTTAACCACTCTTTCATCTTATCAGCTCTTCTTTGTAAAGTTCTAGAATCTTGATATCCAGCTTTTATCATCTCTTCTATAAGAGCTATATTTGACTCTAAGTACTCTATGATTGGCTCTTTGTTTAGCTTAACTGTACAAGCAGCTGCACTTCTTTCAGCACTTGCATCACTTAGTTCAAATGCCTGCTCACATTTTAAGTCTTCAAGTCCCTCTATCTCTAAAACCCTACCAGCAAAAATATTTTTCTTACCTTTTTTCTCTACTGTCAAGTGTCCCTCTTTGATAGCTTGATAAGGTATAGCATTTACAAGGTCTCTTAGAGTAATCCCAGGTTGCATCTCACCTTTAAATCTAACTAGTACTGATTCTGGCATAGAAAGAGGCATCATACCTGTAACAGCTGCAAAAGCAACAAGTCCACTTCCTGCTGGAAAAGATATACCTATCGGAAATCTAGTATGGCTATCTCCACCTGTTCCAACAGTATCAGGAAGACATAGTCTGTTTAGCCAAGAGTGGATAACACCATCACCTGGTTTTAAAATAACACCTTTTCTACTAGTCCAAAAGTCAGGAAGAGTATGTTGAAGCTCGATATCTGATGGTTTTGGATAAGCAGCTGTGTGGCAAAAACTTTGCATAACCATATCAGCTCCAAAACTTAGAGCTGCAAGTTCTTTTATCTCATCTCTTGTCATAGGTCCTGTTGTATCTTGACTTCCAACAGTTGAGGCAATAGGCTCAACATACATACCAGGTTTTACACCCTCCATGCCACATGCCTTTCCTACCATCTTTTGTGCTAGTGTATATCCACTATTATCACCAGATGGTTGTTCAGGTATCATGAAGATATCACTTGCTCCTAGTCCTAGTGCCTCCCTTGCTTTTGCAGTTAATCCTTTTCCTATAATAAGTGGAATTCTTCCACCTGCTCTCATCTCATCTGGAAGAGTATTTGGTTTTAATTCAAACTTACTTACAACTTTTCCATCTTTTTCTATAACACCATCAAATGGCTTAACTGTGATAACATCACCTGTTTCTAAGTTTGAAGCATCTGCCTCTAACGGAAGACATCCACTATCTTCTGCTGTATTAAAGAAGATTGGGGCAATGATGTTTCCTATAACAACACCACCTGTTTTTTTGTTTGGAACTCCTGGGATTTCTCTACCCATATGCCACTGAACCGAGTTTATACCACTTTTTCTACTACTACCTGTTCCTACAACATCTCCAACATAAGCTAAAGGATGTCCTTTTTCTTTTAGTTTTGCCATAGTTTCAAGTGGTTTATCCATCCTAGCTACTAGCATAGAGTTTGCATGAAGAGGTATATCACTTCTTGTAAAAGCTTCACTAGCAGGAGATAAATCATCAGTATTTGTCTCACCTGGGATTTTATAAACTGTTAGAGTTATCTCCTTTGCAAGCTCTGGTTTGTTTGTAAACCACTGGGCATTTGCCCAAGATTCTATAACCTCTTTAGCAAATGCATTGCCTTCATCCATCAAGTCTTTTACATCATTAAATGAATCATATACTAAGATAGTGTTTTTAAGCTCATCTGCTGCTGCTTGTGCAACTTCAACATGAGGACTTTTTAATGCTTCTACAAGTGGACCAACATTGTACCCACCAAGCATAGTTCCAAGTAGCTTTATAGCATCAACTCTGTTTATTGCCTTACAGTGTGCATCATCGCATACTATGGCATTTAAAAAAGCAGCTTTTACATATGCTGCATCATCAACACCTGGATTTATATGATTTACTAAAAGGTCTAGTAAATATTCCTCCTCAGGGATTGGGTCTTGTTTTAAAAGTTCAACAAGATCATTTGTTTGTTTTACGGTAAGAGCTAGTGGTGGAACACCAAGATCTGCTCTATCTTTAGTATGTTTTTTATAATCTTCAATAAGACTCATTAAATTCTCCTTGTAAAATAAGTGTGAAAGTATTTTACAAAAGGAAGATTTTATAGAGGATGTAGTGTTACAAATAGTAACATAGTTAAAACTGTTTTAGCTTTACTTGTTACAAAAAGTAACATAGTTAAAGTGTACTGAACTCAGCTTTTTCAAAGTCATAAGTATATATTTTTCCCTCTTCTAAAACATAATACCAAGCATTTAAAAAGAGTTTTCCCTCTTCTACTCTTCTTTTTATAGCTGGATATGTTAATAGATTTTGTATTTGAAAAAGAGTTGAGTATTTTTCAGTTTTTATGATAGTTTCTTCTTTTTCTAAGCCAAAACTTTCTATGAAATTTTTTGGTTCTTCTCCAAGCTCTAGCCACTTTTTTACATGAACTAAATCTGGATTTGTAATAGATGGCTTAAATAAAGAGCTTATAGCTCCACAATGTGAGTGTCCACAAACTATAATATCTTCAACTTCTAAAACACTTACAGCATACTCAATAGCTGCTGCAGTTGAGTGAAACTCACTATCTGGCTGATACTCAGGAACAAAGTTTCCTATGTTTCTTATCACAAAGAGATCTCCTGGACCTGTATTTGTGATAAGATTTGGTAATACTCTTGAATCTGAACAACCTACAAAAAGAGCTTTTGGACTTTGTCCATCTTCAACTAACTTTTTAAATTCGTGTTTATATTTATGAAACTTAAAATTTGAAAAAATTTTGCTACTTTGTATTATCTCTTTTTCATCCATCATACTATCTCCAACAAATATTGTTTTTTTCTTTCACTAGAACTTGATATATTTTCAGCTATTCTATACTTAGTAATAGTTCTTCTACCTATACTTATGTTAAACTTTTCATTTACTAAAGCTAATATTTTGTTATCACTTAAAGGCTTCTTTCTATCTTCATTTTTTACTATCTCTTTTATATATGATTTTATAGCAGAGTTTGATGTCTCTTCATCAACTGCAGTTGAAAAAAAGCTTTTTAGAGAGAATATTCCTCTATCACATGATAGATATTTGTTTGAAATAGCTCTTGATATGGTTGAGTGATGTCTATCTAACTCACTTGAGAGGTCATCAAGTTTAAGTGGTTTTATATCTCCACCTTGAAAAAAGTCATACTGATACTCAACTAGCATGAGAGCTATCTTTGTTAAAGTCTCTTTTCTAAGCTCCAAAGCTTCTACTAAGTTTGTAGCTTCCTTTACCTTCTTTTTTACAAAATCAAACTCATCCTCTAATCCATTTGTATCTATTATTATATCTGGATAGTATGAGTTGTTTAAGCTTACCTTTATCTCTCCATTTTGATTTGTGATAAAGATATCTGGAATAATAGCAACTGTCTGCTCTTTATACTCCAAGGCTGGAGGATTTTTTAGCTTTCTTATGATTTTTATAGCATCCAAAAAACCTTCTTCATTCTGATATGATTGTAGATTTTCAAAATCATTGATTATTTTTGTACAAGTTCCATACAGTTTTGAAGAGAGATCAAAGTCGTTTAGTTGAAATAAAAATGATTCATACAAGTCAACTGCCCCTACTCCACTAGGTTCTAAGTGAGCAAACCTTTTTCTTACTTTTTGAACATCTTCTTCTTTTATGTTTAACTTAGTTGCGATTTTTGAGATTTCATTTTTTAGATAGCCATTGTCATCTATGTTATTTATAATCTCATATGCTATATCTTGTGATTTTTTAGTAGGGAAAAGTGGTGGTTCTATCTGTTCACTTAATCTATCATAGAGGGATTTTTTGGAGATAGAGAGAGCTTCTATCTCATTTGAAACTGAGTTTTTTTGATACTCTTGTTTTGATTTGCTTTTTGCTACACTTTTTACTTCACTACCTGATTGAACTTCTATAAAAGGATTTTCTTTTTTTGCCTCATCCAAAGTTTCTTTTAAACCCTCTAAATCAGTTTGAAGTATATGAAGCCAACTTCTCATGGTAGTAGAGAGTTTATGTTTAGCCGATATATTTGTACTAGTTCTTAACTTCATATTTAAAATCCTCTCCAAGGTAGTATTTTTTTACAAGATCACTATTTGCTATCTCTTTACTACTTCCACTATCAAGTAGTTCACCACTTTTTATAACATAAGCACGATCGCATATATCAAGAGTTTCTCTTACATTGTGGTCAGTTATCAAAACTCCAATACTAAGTTTTTTTAAATCTTTTACAATCGCTTGAATATCACTAACAGCGATAGGGTCAACTCCTGCAAATGGTTCATCAAGAAGTAAAAAAGCTGGCTCGATAGCTAAGCTTCTTGCTATTTCACATCTTCTTCTCTCTCCACCACTCAGACTAACTCCTAATCTATCTCTTATCGGCTCAATATTTAACACATCTAAGAGATATTCTAACTTTTCATCTATCACTTTTTTATCACTAAATTTCATTTCCAAAGCAAGTATGATATTGTCTTCAACGGTAAGTTCTTTAAAGATACTAGCCTCTTGGGGAAGATATCCAATACCGAGCTTTGCTCTTTTATGAAGAGGTTTATCTGTTATATCTTTATTATCTAGTATAATACTCCCACTTGTAGGAGCGATAAGTCCACATATCATGTAAAAAGTTGTAGTTTTTCCAGCTCCATTTGGTCCAAGCAATCCAACTACTTCTCCACTCTTAACTTCAAGTGAGAAGTCATGAATAATCTTTGTCTTTTTTATCGTTTTTGATAGATTTTTTGCTACTAATTTATGCATATATATACTCTCTTTTATCACTTGATATCGGATTTATCTTAATAGTTAAAACTTCAAATCCATAACTTTTTATAATCTCTTCTAACTTTTCATCTGCCCACTCTATAAAGTGATAACCTTTTCTTTCTAATTCTTCTAAAAGTCCACTCTCTATAAATTTTTCTACTCCCTCATTATAAATATCATAGTGATAAACTTTGTTACTATATATGTTTTGTATCAAAAATGTAGGTGAAGTAGCCTTATCACTTAACCCTTGTGAGTTTACAAACTCTTTTACTAAAGTTGTTTTTCCACTAGCTAGATTTCCTCGTAAAAGGATAATTCCCCCATTTGGAAGCTCATCTATAATTTTAGTAGTTACTATATCTAACTCATTTAATGATGCTATCATGAACTTAATTTCTTTGAAGTATCTATTATCTTTTTTAAATGTTTTATAGCTTCAAAACTATCTATTGCTTCTACTGCCATGTCAATTCCATCTTTCATATCTCTTGCTTTTTTATCAGCAACCAAAGCTGCAGCAGTGTTTAATAAAACTATATCTCTTTTTGCACCCTTTTCTTTTGAAGCTAGTATATTTATAGTTATATCTGCATTTAGTTGTGCATCTCCACCCTTTATACTTTCTAGTGGTGAAAATTTGAAACCAAAAGCCTCTGGATCAATGGTAAACTCATTTCCTTCTATCGTCTTTGCATAAGTTATATCACTGATACTTATCTCATCCATACCATCACGACTACTTACAACGATACCACTTTTTGCACCTAAGAGTTTTAGACTATCAGCCATAGGAGATATAAAATCTTTGTTAAATACTCCCAAAAGATACTTTTTAACTCCTGCAGGATTTGTAAGTGGACCTAAAATGTTAAAGATGGTTCTGTGTGGGATTGATTTTCTAATTGGCATGATATGCTTCATGGCTGGATGATGATTTTGGGCAAACATAAATGTAAAACCAGTTTCTTCTAAAAGTTTTGCTGAATTTTCTAATGATAAGTTTAGGTTTATTTCTAATTTTTCAAGCATATCTGCACTTCCTGAGTTACTAGTAATTGCTCTGTTTCCATGTTTTGCTACATATGAACCCATTGAAGCTAAAAGTAGAGATACAGTTGAGGAGATGTTAAAACTTCCTATCTTATCACCACCTGTTCCTACTACATCTATTACTCTTTCTTGAAGATAAGTTGGTATGTTTAGCGAAACCGAGTACTCCCTCATAACCTTTGCACCACTTGCTATAATATCTGGAGATTCTCCTTCATAATACAAAGTTTCTAAAAAATCTTTTGCTTCATCAAAGCTCATTTCATTTTCAAAAAGTTTCTTAAATTTGCTCAAAATCAAATCTTCTCTCATGAAAGCTCCTTTATATACTCATCTTTTGCAGACTTTGGTATCGTTTTTGTAGTTGGGATTTGTAGAACTTCATAATTTTTGTCATATTCTAAAAATTTTATGGTTATCTTATCCCCAATTTTTACAGCTTTTGAAGCTTTTACTTTTGAGTTATTTATATACACAACACCACTTTTACACATATCTTCTGCTATGGTTCTTCGTTTGGTGATATTTACAGTATTTATAAACTTATCAACTCGCAATACAAAATCCTTAATAATTTATAAAAACATTATACTAATTTTTATTTAAAAGGAAAGAGAAAAGAGAGAAAAAGGTGAGAAAAATCCCACCTTTTGTTTTGTAGGCCATACTTTTACAACTCTTTGTCCTTGAAAGTAACCTATATTTTCGTAACCTTTAAAACTTTTAACAGTTACAGTTTTGTATCTTGTAACACATCTAGTTTTAGTTACATATCTAACTCTGCAACTACAACTATCTTGTACTGATACACAATACTTCTCATATGCTTTATATGGTACAGTCTTTGTACTATACTCATAAACCTTTGTTGCCTTACAAACTGGTATACTAGATATAACATCACAGCTTGCACTCAAATTAACACCAAGTGCCACTAAAACCATTAAGAATAAAGCTCTTAATTTTTTCATATCTTCCTTCTCGATATTTTGACTCTATAATTGTACATATATATATTGAATATGAATTAAATAAATTTTACTAAGTAAATTATAAAAAAGGAGTTTAAGTTAGTGATATTAAGGATTTTAATTAAGACAACTTTTATCTTTTTTAGCTATAATTTTTTTATATCACTTTTAAAGTGAAAAAAATGAGAAGGATTTAAAATGGCAACAGTAACATTTAAAAATAACATAGTATGTAACTTAGGTGGAAATGAAGTAAATGTAGGAGACAAGGCTCCAGAGGTAACAGTAGTAAACTGTGATCCAATGCTTCAAGATGAAAAAGTAGGTGGAGAAGGGAAAGTTCAACTTGTAGTTGCAGTTCCTTCACTAGATACTGGTGTTTGTGATGCAGAAACTAGAAGATTTAACACTGAAGCTGCAGGGCTTGATGGTGTTGAGGTTATAACTGTTTCTATGGACTTACCATTTGCAGCTGCAAGATGGTGTGGTGCTGCTGGGATAGAAAACTTAAAAGTTTGTAGTGATTTTAGAAACAAAGATTTTGGAAATGCTTATGGTGTACTTTTAGCTGATGGACCACTTGCAGGGGTTCTTACTAGAGTTATATTTGTCATAGGTAAAGATGGGAAAGTTACTTATAAACAAGTTGTACCAGAGATAACAACTGAGCCAAACTATGAAGAGGCAATCGAAGCTGCTAAAGCTGCTATATAAGGGGAAATGATAGAAGAGGAGATTTAAACTCCTCTTTTGTTATAAAACTCTTTTCTAAACTCTTCAAACCTTCCATCCAAAATCGCCACTCTTGCTTCTTTCATAAGTGTTAAATAATAGTGCAGATTATGCAATGATGCTAATCTAAAATATGTAAGCTCATGAGAGCGATACAAGTGATTTAGATATCCTCTACTATATCTTTTACAAGTATAACAATCACATTTCTCATCTATCGGTTCATCACTAAGTTTAAATTTTGCTGCTTTTATGTTTAGTTTTCCAAAAGATGTAAAAAGTGTACCATTTCTGGCATTTCTAGTTGGCATAACACAGTCAAACATATCAACACCACGATAAATGTTTTCTATCAAATCCTCTGGAGTTCCAACTCCCATCAAGTATCTAGGTTTACTATCGGGCATAAACTTAGTTGTAAACTCAACTGTATCATACATTTGTTGGTTTGCTTCTCCAACACTTAGCCCTCCTATCGCAAAGCCATCATAGTCTAATGCACAAAGTTCACGAGCAGAGATTTCTCTAAACTTTTTAGAAACTCCACCTTGGATGATAGCAAAGATATTTTGGTGTTCACCTATTCCTTTTTTTTGTAAACTTCTAAAATACTCTATCGACTCTTTTGCCCACTTTGTAGTTCTTTTTATAGAGAGTTCTATCCTTTTCTCCTCTGCTGGAAGAGCTATCAGGTCATCTAGTATCATCATGATATCTGAGTTTAGATTTACCTGAATATCTATAACTTTTTTAGGAGTAAAGTAATGTTTTGAACCATCTATATGGCTTTTAAACATGATTCCATTTTCATCCTGTTTTGAATTTTTAGAAAGAGAAAAGGCTTGAAATCCTCCACTATCTGTTAAAAAAGATTTGTTGTATTTTGTAAAGTTATGAAGTCCTTCAAAATCATTTACTATCTCATCACCTGGTCTTAAATACATATGATAAGTGTTAGCTAAGATGATATCAGTTTTCAAAATCTCAAGCATATCCTCTGCATCAAGAGCTTTTACACTTCCAACCGTTCCTACTGGCATGAAAACTGGAGTTTGGATAGTGGAGTTTGCTGTTTTTATAGTTGTGGCTCTAGCTTTGCCATCAGTAGCATCTATAGAAAATTTCAAATAAATCCTTTATAGTTAGTCATTTTTGTAAGCATATCTAAAAAGCCTTTAGGGTGCTTATGTCATTTATAAACTCATCAAACAACTCTTGCATAGCTTTTAAAATCTCTTTTTCATCAGCAACTTTTAAACTCTTACTTCTTGTAAAGAATTTTTGTTTTATAAGTTTTTTATTTTTTGAGTAAAATTCATAGGTAGCTTTTAAATTTAAAATGTTATTTGTAGTTATAAACTCTTTTATATGGATTTTTAAAAGATAGTTTGCACTTTTACTTTCCCATGGGTAATCAAAGGCATCTTTATATCTGTTTTTAAGTATATCTATAGCTCTTTGTTTTATAAAATCCTCTGCATCATCTGTAAAGTATGAATTAAAGAACTCTATTTTATTATTTTTTACATAAGGTATTTTTCCATCTTCTAAGTAGTATGGTAACTCTATATCTTCAACTCCAACTACAAGAGGAGATAGGTTTTGTTTAAAAGTTTTAGGTTGATTTGTGATTATATAACTACTCTTTTTTACTTGAGCCGTGCAACCAAATATAAAAAAGCTCAAAAACAAAACTATATACTTCATACTACTCTCCCCATATCAAAGAGTTTGGTTTTCTGTTTATCTTGTTTAAAACTTTTTTTAACTCTTTTGAGCTTTTATCTATATCTTTTAGAGTTTGGCTTAATGAGTCTGCAAAGTTTGAGTCTTTATCATAAGATGAGGATAGTTTTTTGATACTTTTTAGAGCTGATGAAAAACTATCTACTGCTTTATTTAAATTTACTTTTGAAAACTTATCTACTAGAGAGTTTACTTTATCAGTTATAGAGTCCATTGAGCTTTTTGTAGTTGGAAATAGATAATATCTTTTATCTTTTTTTAGCACTGCTTTACTATTTGTTTTGACTAAGTTTATATATAGTGAGTTTATAAGTGGATTTACTTTTTCAAGTTTTGCTTTAAGCCCATTTTTTACTGCTAACTTTACTCCCTCAAAAGCTCTTAACTCATCACTTTCAAATGCACTTATATCGATAGAAGCTATCACATAAGAGTTAACTTTAGAGTTTTTGGCATCATAGTAAGATACTATATCTTTAACTTTTCCAACGGTAAAACCATCTAGCTTGATACTACTTCCTATAGATAAAAACCCTACTCCACTTTGAAACTTTAGTTTAAAATCAACAAACTTTTCTCTTTTAAGTCCAAGTTTTTTACTAAGAGCTACATCTTTGTTTTTATAAAGATAGAAGTTTTTAACTCTTTTTTCATCTTTTTTATTTAAATCTTTTGTATAAAACTCTATCCCTCCAAAAACTATCTTTGAGAGTGATCCAACCTCAACATCTATACCATAATCAGCAAGTGAAACAGAGAAGTTTTTTGTGTTATAAAACTTTGTTGTAGAGTTTATATACTTTGAGTAGTTTTTTTTCACGAAGATGTAGATTTTCAAATCTTTCCCGTTGTCACTTAGACTTACTGACTTTATACTTCCAGCAACTGCACCTTTATAGTAAAGTGAGCTTCCTGCTCTTAAGTCATAGCTGTTTTTAGAGATAAGCTCAAAGATATTTCCATCTATCTTTTCTAAGTTGTTTGGAGTGTCATCATAACCTTTAAAATTTTTTGTTAGTTTATTTCCCACTTTTGCATACATTTGGATATATGCTCCACTCATGAGGGCATCTAAACCTTTTACTTTACCTAAGCCAATCTCTGGTTTTACTATCCAAAACTTTGTAGAAGAGTTTAAAAAAGGCTCTGCATCTTTGTGGATTCTAGCATATACTCTAACTCCCTCTTCTTTTTTTAAAATCTCTACTTTTTCAATAACTCCAACTTTAACATCTCTATATTTTATAACAGATACTTTAGGCTCTAGCCCTCCACTACTTTTAAATGTGATAGTTATAAGAGGTCCAACCTTTGAGTAGTAACTATACAGAAGCCACCCTCCAACGATAAGAGCTAAAAAAGGTATAAGCCAAACTATAAAACCAACTTTTGAGCTATCTACCTTAACTGTATCAATCTTTTTCATCTAAATCTCCTAAAACTCTCTGATCCAAAGTAATCGCACTAAGAATAGTAAAAAATACCATTATAGCAAAACTTGTTGCACCAACTGATGGTATTATAGCAATATTTTTAAAATGTATTAGTGATGTTAGTATAATAACTACAAAAACATCTATCAGTGACCATGGTCCACTATACTCTATGAAGTAGTATAATCTTATCTTGTCATATTTGTTTTTATATAGTTTAAACTTTATAGATACTATTAGGTAAAAGAGGATTAAAAACTTTATTATCGGTATCATGACAGAGGCTAAAAAGATGATGATAGCTACTGGATAATCCCCACTCTCCCAAAGACTCATCATACCACCTATGATAGTATTTTGTATGGAGTGCCCAAACTTTGAAGTACTTAAAATCGGGTAGATATTTGCAGGTAAGTAAAAGATAAGTCCACTTATCCAAAAAGCAAAAGAGAGAGCTAGTGAGTTGGATGATGGTTGTACTGAGTTACAACCACATCTTCTACACTTTTTAGACTCTTTGAGGTTTGTAGCTCCACATATTTTACATCTTATATATTTTTTCATACTCATCCCAAAGCTCTTCTATTCTTCTATGTTTTGTAAGGTAAAGCTCTAAAGTTATAAAGACAATCATAGAATAAAATGCAATATCTAAAGTTATCGTAGCATAATCAAATATCTTAACAGCAGAGACAAGTATAGAGATAAAAAATATATCCAACATACTCCAAATATCCAAAAAGCTAACTACAATCAACAGCCATTTTACTACACTCTTTAAGATAGAAAGCTCCATCAAAAGTGTTCCTAAAAACAAAAAAGAGATAATCAAAAGTGGGAATAAAACCAAAACAAAAGCTGAAAAAATAGCAACTAAATCATATCCATTTTCAAAAAGTGATAACACAGAATCAACTATGCTAAGAGAGCTGTCAAATCCTGCTAAGTTTATATCTACTATTGGAAAAAACATCGAAATAACAAAAAAAACCAAAGATGTAAAGCTAAAGGAGAGATAAAACTTTAAAATATGTCTATCATCTTTATATAGTACCTCACCACACTCCCTACACCTTGCCATCTCTCCTTTTTTAAGAGGAAGCCTTTTATGTATGCTTTGACATTTTGGACAGATGATAAGGTTTTGTAAATCCATCTAACTATACTGCAAAATAAAGTGCTTCTTTGTGATGAACAACAAGAGCTGATGTTGTTTGTTCTGGATGCATTTGAAAAGTTTCCCCAAGCTCTACTCCAAATTCTTCTGGCTTTAAAAGATCAAATATCACTCGATTATCCTCCAAATTAGGACAAGCTGCATATCCAAAAGAGTATCTAGCTCCTTGATATCTTGCCATTTTTACATCTCTTATGCTATGCCCTTCATTATCTGCGATATTTAACTCCAACCTTATCTGCTTATGAAGTATCTCTGCTATCGCTTCAGCAAGATCTACACTTAGACCATGAAGATGATGATAATCTGTATATTTTCCCTCTTCATATAGTTTTGATTCTACTTTACTAAATATACTTCCAGCACTAGCCAAAGTCAGAGCTATCACATCATGTCTATCACTTCTAAAATAATCAGCTAAACAACGATATGGTTTTCTTCCTTGCCTTGGGAAGGTTATCTTGTGTATAGCTCTTTTCTCTACATTTTCAAGAGGTTCAGAGTTTATCTCACTTTGAGAGTTCCATCCCTCACTTGGGTCAAATATCAAAAGAGTGTCTTTATCAGCTCGACATGGATAATAACCATAAAGAGTTACTGGGTCTAAATACCCCTCTTTTAAAATCTCAGCTTTTAGCGATTCAAAGAGTGGATACATCTTTTCGTTGATGATTTTTTGTTTTTCTTCTTTGGAAAGTCCTTTGTTTGAATAACCCCATCTTGAAGAAAAAAGTAACTTATGATTTATCCAATCAAATGCTAACTCTTTTACATCTTGACTTAAAACTCTTCTTCCCCAAAAAGGAGGATTTGGAACATCTTGAAGTGAAGGCATCTTTATCTCTTCGTAAGGGGGGATAACTTTTTTCTTCTTCTCTTTTATCACAATTTCTACATCTTCTTTATCAGCATTTAGAGTTGTATCTAAGTTCCCCTCCTCTATCCTACTCATAGAAGTTATACCATCAAAGGCATCTCGACAATAAAATATAGCTCCATCATACTGTGGACGACAATACTCATCAACAAACTTTTTAGTTAGAGCTGCCCCTCCTAACAAAACAGGTATATCTATATTTTTAGATTTTAAAAATTCTAAGTTTTCTAGCATAACTGCTGTTGATTTTACCAAAAGTCCACTCATACCTATCGCATCAGCTTTATGCTCTTTAAAAGCTTTTACAAACTCTTCAATATCAGCTTTTATACCTATATTTACTACTTTATAACCATTGTTGGTGAGGATTATGTCAACTAGATTTTTTCCTACATCATGAACATCACCCTTTACAGTTCCTAAAACTAAAGTAGTTTGTGAAGTTTTTTCTTTTTTTGGTAGATATGGATTTAAAAAGTCAACTGCTGATTTCATAGTTTCTGCTGATTGTAAAACAAAAGGAAGTTGCATCTTTCCACTTCCAAAAAGCTCTCCTACTTCTTTCATAGCATTTATAAGAATTTGGTTTACTATAAGCTCTGCATCTATCTCATCTTTTGCAGTTGGCAAGAGTTTTAACATCCTCTCTTTATCTCCATCAAGTAGGAGTTTGTGAAGTTTTTCTTTTGTTGAAAGGAGATTAAACTCCTCTTCTTCTTTGTCACTATCAACTGCTTCAACTGAACTAAAATGATCTATAAACTTAAAAAGAGGATCTCCATCTTCTCGGTTGTTAAAAAGCAAATCTTCACAAGCTTTTTTATCTTCATTACTTATTTTGTGGATTGGGATAGTACTTTTGACATTTACTATCGCCATAGAGAGTCCAGCTTGTACACAGTGATATAAAAAAACTGAGTTTAAGTACTCTCTGGCATGTTTAGCAAGTCCAAACGAGATGTTAGAAACTCCAAGAACAAATCCAACTTCTGGATGCATCTGGCTAAACTCTTTTATCGCATCTATAACTTCGATAGCAGCTGTAAAATACTCCTCATCTCCACTTCCAACTGTAAAGGTAAGCAAATCAAAAACTAAATCTTTTGGATTAAGACCATGTTTTTTAGTAGCTAACTCATATATCCTCTGGGCTACTGATACCTTCTCATCCTTTGTTTTTGCCATACCTTTTTCATCAATAGTCAAGCATACTAAACTAGCTCCATATCTTTTTGCTAACTTGCATACTGCATCAAACTTTTCGATACCATCTTCAAGATTTACAGAGTTTATGATAGGTTTTCCACCTACATTTTTTAAGCCTATCTCTATCGCTTTGGTTTGGGTTGAGTCTATCATGAGAGGTAAAGTTACTTTTTGAGCATATAAAGATGAGAGGATTTGCATATCTTTACTTTCATCTCTTCCTGCAAAACCTACACTTATATCTATACCATGAGCTCCATATCTTACTTGCTGTTGAGCAACAGATAATGTTCCCTCATAATTTTCAGCTAAAAGTAGTTCTCTAAATGCTTTACTTCCAGTTGCATTGCTTCTCTCTCCTATCAAAAAAGGAGCTGGATTTTGTTTTAACTCCTTTGTTTCAAAAAGACTAGCCAAAGACATTGGATGAGAACCTGTTGGTTTTTTAGGCTTTTTATCTTTTACAACTGAAGAGAGTTTTGCGATATGTTGAGGAGTAGTTCCACAACACCCACCCAAAACACAAACTCCATCTATATCTAAAAACTCACTTTGAAGAGCTGTAAACTCATCTGGTCCCATAGGATAAAAGGTAAAACCTCCTCTATTTTGTGGAAGTCCTGCATTTGAGTGTACTGAAATATATCCATCCCAAACTTCACTAAGAGTTTTTACATGCTTTTTAACTTGCTCTGGTCCTGTTCCACAGTTAAACCCTAAGCTCAATATATCAAAAGGTTCTAAAATAGTAGCGATAGTTTTTGCATCAGTTCCTATAAGCATAGTTCCACTAAGTTCTATCGTAACTGAAACCATTATGGGAATATCTTTATTTTTTTCATAAGAGACATCCCCACAAGCATGAATCGCAGCTTTTATCTGAAGTGGGTCTTGACAAGTTTCTAACAAGAAAAGATCACATCCACCATCAACTAATCCCTCAGCACTTTTCCTATATCCCTCATACATTTGGTCATAACTTATATGTCCAAGACTAGGAAGTTTTGTTCCTGGACCCAAATCTCCTGCTACAAATCTAGGTGTATCAACACTATGAAACTCATCACAAACTTCTCTTACAAGCTTTGCCCCCTCAAAACAAAGTTCATAAGCTCTATCACTCATATCATAGTCTTCAAGTACCCAAGGGATTGCTCCAAAAGTGTTTGTTTTTATTATATTTGCACCTGCTTTTGCATATGAGGTGTGGATTTTTTTTATGCCATCTTTAAAAGTAGTATTTAAAAGTTCGTTACATCCCTCATTTCCTTGCCAAGCATCATCTGGGATTGTTAGAGCTTGGATTTGAGTTCCCATCGCTCCGTCAAATATTAAAACTTTTTTGCCTATTAAATCTCTTATTTTATTCAAATCAACTTTCCATGTTTTTTGGTTTATTGTATCAAAAAACTCTATAAATTTATAGATAAAGATATCGGACAGTGATCACTGCCATAAATATTATCAAGTATTTTAGCATCAAGTAGATTTTCTTTTAAATCATCACTTACAAAAAAGTAGTCTATTCTCCATCCTGCATTTGTTTTTCTTGCATTAAACTTATATGACCACCAAGTGTATCTGTGTTCAAGAGTTGGATGAAAGTATCGAAAAGTATCTATGTATCCCATATTTACAAATTTGTCTAAAAGAACCCTCTCCTGGGGTAAAAAACCAGAAACATTTTCATTTGCTTTAGGTCTTTTTAAATCAATAGGCTTATGAGCTATATTAAAATCTCCACAAATTATGATTGATTTTCCCTGCTTTTTTAACTCTTTTAAGTACTCAAAAAGTTTTTCATAAAACTCCATTTTATAAGAGAGTCTATCTTCACTCATTTGCCCATTTGGAAAGTAAATGTTGAAGAAAGCTATATCCAAAGAGTTGGTTTTAAAGTGAATTTCATTTATCCTACCCTCTTTTAATCTATCTATATTCCAGCCATTACTTGTAAAATATGGCATAATATCACAAAAAAGAGCAACTCCGTGTCTTCCTAAAGTAGAAGCAGAGTTTACAAAAATATTTTCAAATTTTTTATCAAACAAATCTAAGGGAATTTGCTCTTTTGTAGCTTTTATCTCTTGAAGAGCTAAAAAATCTACATCTTTTTCATCAATCCACTTTAAAGCTTCTTTTTTACTTATAGCTCTTATGCCATTTACATTCCATGATATAAAGTTATATGTTTTCATTGTTTATACAAGTCTAACTTTTTATTATAAATCGAAGTATTTACATCCATAGCATCCAAAATTGAACTAAATATATAATCTTGTGAAAGTTTTTTATCTTTTAGTTTTTTCATCTGTTGATTGCTTATACCAAAATCTTTTCCAAACCAGATGATAGAAGCTGGGTGTTTTTGGGCATCTGGTGCTATAAAGTAAGGCATCCCGTGAAGATATATACCTTTTTCTCCAAGGCTTTCTCCATGGTCTGCTACATACCAAAGAGCTACTTTATATTTATCTTGATGAGATTTTAAAAACTCTTTTACTTTTGTGAGAAAAGCATCTGTGGCAACTATTGTATTATCATAAGCATTTATGATGCTTTGCCTAGTGCATTTGTTTAGTTGGTTAGTTTGGCAAACTGGTTTAAATTTTTCATATTTTTTATCATATCTTTTGTAGTATTCTGGTCCGTGACTTCCCATTTGATGTAGTACTATAAAAGTTGTTTTAGGTGTTTTGACAAACTTATCAAGTCCATCTAACATTTTAAAATCCCTACACTCACCATGGCAACTATCTTTGATATTTTTATAATTTTTTATCCTTACAGCAACTCCTTTTGAGTCTGAGTTATTATCTATCCAAAGAAGTCTAACCCCTGCATAGTTTAAAACATCTATTAAACTAGACATACTTTTTGCTTTACTATCTTTATAGTTACTTCTTGTAAGAGGAGAAAACATACAAGGCACACTTACTGCTGTTTCAGTCCCACATGAGTAGAAGTTTTTGAAGCTTGTTATCTCTTTATCTTTTTTTAGGGTTGGATTTGTATCTCTTTTATATCCATTTAGACTAAAGTGATCAGCTCTTGCAGCTTCTCCTGTTACAAAGATGAAAAGTTTTGGTTTACCCTCTTTTGGAAGTAGTTTTGCATCTCCTCCTACTTTTTTAAACTTTAGTTTTTTGATGAAGTATTTTCTTTGGATAAACTTACCAAGTCCATATAGTGGATAGGTTGGATTTGTATAGTATCTTAGAGGTTTGTATTCTCTAAAAAAGGAGGTATATGCTTTTGAAAAAAGGTAAACATTTGCCACTATCAAAAGTAGTAAAAGAGGGATATATTTTAGTTTAAAAAGAAAAGTTTGCTTTATATTTAGATAATTTATTTTTAGTTTATATATGATAAAAGATGGAAGAAGTCCTAACACTAAAAAATATCCTAAAACCTCATAATTAAAAAGGTCACTTGCTTCACTAATATCTGTTTCAAAAATATTTTGAATCATCTTATCATCTATCACAACTCCATACTTTTGCATAAAATAAAGTGATAAAGAACCAGTGATAAATAGATATATCATGAAAGGTTTAAAGGTATATTTTGAATAAAAAATAGTTTGCAAAAGTGCTATAAATAAAAATAGTAAAACTCCCAAGCTTATCATGAAAGGTATGCTTTTAAATACTGCAAAACTCTTTTCAAAAAATACAAAGTTGTAAAATAGCACTAAGATTAGTGAACTAAAAAATAAAATCTTTTTCATGATTTTCCTATAATATAATTTTCAACTACCCACTTGGCGAAGGGAAAGCTACTCGTAAAAGCTGGACTTACTGCATTTAGCACATGAACACTATTTTCATCGCCTTCAACTACAAAATCTTGCAAAAGCTCATCTGTTTTTATGTTTAAAAGTTGAGCTCTGATTCCTGGTTTACTCCACTGATTAAATCCACTTTTATCTAAGCTCTTTACCATAGACTCTGCCAAAGATACAAAATAGTTTTTATTGTACTTTTTCATCTCAGTAAATGCTAAATCCCTAAATCCAAAACTATTTTTAAAAAATAGCTTTGCTTCTGTCAGTATAATATCTAAAAACTCATTTAATTTAAAACTATTTAACCCTTGATAATTTTCTCTCCAAAAGGCTGGGATTGCAGTTGGTCCTATCTTTATCTCATTATCCACTGTTATAGTGTAGTGAACTCCTAAAAATGGATTTTTTAGATTTGGAACTGGGTATATGTTTGTGTTTATAAAATGCTCAGGTTTTGTGTATTTTAAATATATACCTTTAAAAGGGAGGATTTTATAATATTGACTAAAACCAAACTTTTTTGCTATCTTGTCGGCATATAATCCTGCACAATTTATAATCATCTTTGCATTGTTTTTCATTATAGAAGAGTATGGAGTGTTAAATCTTATCTCTACACCACTCTTTATAAGCTCATCTTTTATATGTGAAAGTATCTCATTTGGATTTACTGTTGCAGTTGTTGGGGAGTATAGAGCAAGTTTGTGAGTTTTTATGTTTTTAAATCTTTTTGATAGTTCCTCTTCATCTATAAGCTCTACTTTTACACTATTTTTTAGTCCTCTTTGATAAAGCTCTTTTAGGGTTTCTAACTCACTCTCATCTTTTGCAACTACTATCTTTTGAGCTTTGTTTATCTTTAAATTGTTCGCTTCACAATACTTTGTTAGAGCTTCATTTCCCTCTTTAGTAAACTTCGCTTTTAGTGATGAGGAAGTATAATAAAATCCAGCATGAAGAACTCCACTATTTCTTCCACTGCTGTGATAACCTACATCACTCTCTTTTTCTATGATAAGGATTTTTGAGTTTGGATTTTTTTGTTTTAGTTCTCTTGCTATTGATAGTCCTATTATTCCTGCACCTATTATCAGATAATCATACACTTCCCACTTTCTCCTTTAGTAAGTCTAAAAAATCATCTCTACTAATCTCAACTGCACCCATACTTTTTAAGTGATTTGTTGGTATTTGACAATCTATAAAATCATATCCATTTTTTAGACAATACTCGCTTAGAGCAACTAAAGCGACTTTTGAAGCATCACTCTGCTTGCTAAACATGCTTTCGCCACAAAAGACTTTACCTAAATCAACTCCATAAAGTCCACCTACTAACTCACCCTCAAAATAAGTTTCAAAAGAGATAACTAGCCCTCTTTTATGTAACTCTTCATAGCACTCTATCACTTCATCTATAATCCAACTTCCCTCTCCATTTTCTACTCTTGTATCTCTACAAGCTTTGATAATTGAGCTAAAATCTTGATTTATTTTTACTGTATATTTTTTTATGCTTTTTTTTAGACTTTTTGAGATTTTTAAATCATTTGGATAAAGGATAAGTCTGGGGTCTGGTGACCACCAAAGGATTGGGTCATCTTCATTATACCAAGGAAAGATGCCATTTAAGTAGGCACTCATAACCCTATCTGGATTTAGATCTCCTCCCCAAGCAACAAGTCCCTCTTTTGAGACTGCTCTTGGGTCTGGGAAGAAGTGGTTATACTGAGTGAGCTTCGGTATCAAGTGCTTTTACTAATTCAGAGTATTTAAAAGTGATTTTGTCATCAACAAGATCGATAAATACCTCTCCACCATCTGTTAACTTACCAAATAGTATCTCATCTGTTAGTGGAGTTTTGACATCTTCGCTTATAACTCTAGCCATAACTCTTGCACCCAACACATCATCAAAGCCTTTGTTTGCAAAGTATTTTTTAGCTTCAAGAGATGCTACTATTTTTATATCTTTCTCTTTTAACTGCTCTTCAAGTTCTGCTAGTAGTTTATCTACAATGCCAATCATGATAGGCTCACTTAGAGGTTTAAAGTGTACTGTGGCATCAAGTCTGTTTCTAAACTCAGGAGCAAAAAAGTCTGATATAGCAGACTCTGCTTTGTGAGTAGTGTTTTTATGAAAACCTACTTGTGGAGCTGATTGAACTCCCAAGTTTGAAGTCATGATTATGATAACATTTCTAAAGTCAGTTTTGCTTCCATTGTTATCAGTCAAGGTTGCATTATCCATCACTTGAAGAAGGATATTTAGCATATCTGGATGAGCTTTTTCTACCTCATCTATCAAAAGAACTGAGTATGGATGTTTTTTTATAGCTTCAGTTAAAAGTCCACCCTCTTCATATCCAACATACCCTGGAGGAGCTCCCACTAGTTTTGAAACTGAGTGTTTCTCCATATACTCACTCATATCAAATCTTTCAAAATGGATACCAAGATTATCAGCTAACTGTTTAGCAACTTCTGTTTTACCAACTCCAGTAGGTCCTGCAAAAAGGAAACTTCCGATAGGAGCATCTGGTTTTCCAAGTCCTGCACGAGATTTTTTGATAGCTTTTACTAAAACTTCTATACCTTCATCTTGTCCAAAAACTTTTGATTTTAGTTTGCTTTCTAGTGTTTTTAAAACTGCCATATCATCATTTGAGATTTGGCGAGATGGGATATTTGCTATCTTTGCTACTACATTTTCTATCTCTTTTATAGTAACTACTCTACTTGCTTTTTCGCTTAAGTGGTAAGTAGCTCCTACCTCATCTATCAAATCTATGGCAGAATCTGGTAAAAATCTATCATTTATATATCTTTTTGCTAACTCTACTGAAGCTTTAACAGCTTTATCTTCATAAGTTATATTATGATGTTCTTCATACTTTGGTTTTAGACCACTTATTATCTCTATACTATCTTCTATACTTGGTTCATCTATATCAACTTTTGCAAATCTACGACTTAGTGCTTTATCTTTATCAAAAAAACTTCTATACTCACTATATGTTGTAGCTCCAATACATCTAAGCTTTCCACTAGCAAGGGCTGGTTTTATAAGGTTTGAGAGATCCATAGCACCACCATTTGTACTTCCTGCACCTACTATGGTGTGTATCTCATCTATAAAGAGTATAGCATTTTCCAACTCTTCAAGTTCTTTTAAAACTGCTTTTAATCTCTTTTCAAAATCACCTCTATACTTTGTCCCTGAAAGTAAGCTTCCCATATCTAGTGAAAAAATGGTTGATTTTTTCAGTATATCGGGAGTCTCTTTGTCAACTATTTTTAGTGCTAATCCTTCTACAACTGCAGTCTTTCCAACTCCTGGTTCTCCAACTATAAGAGGATTGTTTTTCTTTCTACGGCATAGGATTTGCATAACACGATTTAACTCTTCACTTCTTCCTATAACTGGGTCTATCTTTGCATCTCTTGCTAATTGGTTAAGATTTATGGTGTATTTTTTGAGTTCACTATCATCTTTTAGGGTGATTATCTCTTCTTCATTGTGTTTTTTCTCAGTTAGAGCCTCTGTTACAACAAGCTTTGTTATACCTTGTTGTTTTAAAAGATAAACACTATAACTTCTCTCCTCTTCAAACAAAGCTACCAAAAGGTCTTCTATCTGAGCTTGTTTTTTATCTGCCCCTTTTACACCTGCAATCATAGAGTCTATAACTCTTGCTAATGCTACTGTTTCAAATGGGTCATGAGAACTATCTTCTGGTAGTGGTTTAAATACTGACTCTAAGTGTGTTTTTACTCTATCATATAAAAAATCAGTATCAGCACCTGTTTTTTTAAGAAGCTCTATCGCTTCTGTATGTTGCAAAAGTGAAAAGAAAACATGCTCAATGGTTACATACTCATGACGACTTCTTTTTGCAAACTCTAGTGCCTCATTTAAAACTGTGTTTAACTCTTTATTTAACATATATCAATCTTCCTCCATAATAGCTTTTAAGGGATATTCGTTTTCTCTTGCTCTCTTTGTTACTTGATCTATCTTAGTCTCAGCCAACTCATAGGTATAAACCCCACAAACTGCTTTTCCATCTTTGTGAACAGAGAGCATGAGATTTATAGCATTGTCAAGTGGATGTTTAAAAATATCCAGCAAAATATCAACAACAAAATCCATACTAGTATAATCGTCATTTAGTAAAAGAACTTTATACCTTTTTAAATGTTCTGTCTCTTGTTTCTCTTCTAGTTCAAAATCTAACTCTTCTTTCACTAAAAAAACCTTCTTTTGTAAATTTTTTATAGAGGTATTATACAAGAAAAGTTAAATGAAAGTGAAATAAATCACTCTAAAAGTTACTAAATCATATAAAAGATGTAATTTGGTAATATATTTTTATGAAAATCTTTATAACAGCAACAAATACAAATATCGGCAAAACATTTGCAACTTCACTTCTAATAGAAAAGTTTTTAAAACAAGGATTTAAAGTAGGAGTTTTTAAACCATTTGAGAGTGGAGGTAGAGAGGATAGTAAGAAACTTTTAGAAAAAAGTAAAAGAGATGATTTAACTCTTGATGATATAAATCCTTACTATTTTTCACTTCCTGCATCCCCCTATGTAGCAAAAGGGAGTGAAAAAATAAACTTTGACAAAGTAAAAAAAAGTTTTAAAAAGATAGTGGCTAGTTCGGATGTAGTCTTAGTTGAAGGTGCTGGTGGGCTTATGGTACCGATTGAGAAAGACTTTTTCATGATTGATTTGATAGAGTTTTTAGATATGGATAAAACTCTGCTTGTAACATCAAATAAGCTTGGAAGTATAAATGATACTATGCTTAATATAAAGACTTTAGAGGATAAAAAAGCTTCTTTTTTGTGGGCTGTAAATCATCATGAAAGTCAAAAAGATGAGTTTATGGAGATAACTTATCCGTTTTATAGGGATAAGTTTGGGGAGGTTTTGTTTTTGGAGGAGGATTTGGGGGAGATAATGTATAAGTGCATAAGTTGATAAATATAGATAATATCATTACTAAAAAAATATATTCCATATTAAATATACTCCAGTTTGTTTATGTAGTAGATGATTTTCTTATTAATATAAACTGTCCCTATAGCTAATATAAAAACTAATAAAACTGATAATACTGTCCGTATATCAAAGATAGTAATTCGCTCATAATGACTAGCAAAATGCTAAACACTACTTTTAAATATCCTATTTGTTCTTTTATCTCATCTATTTTTGCCATAATCTATCGTACTACAAAAAGTATAAAATAATCTAACTTCCATAAAAGTTAAAGTATTTTCATGAAGGGCTAAGACCCCTCATTTAGGATTCCACTCTTATCACTATTCATAAAGGGCTAAGCCCCTTGATGCTATGTTTTAAAATATTTTGTATAATATATATTTTAAAGGAGAAATATATGAGTTTAGATACTAAAAATTGGGGACGAGTAACTCCTGAGTTTATTAACCAAAGTGAAAACAGGGCTTTGTTGGTTTTCAATCATGAGATAAAAGATGAGCATTTTTTGAAACTAAATACTATCTTTATCAAAGCTAGAGTTAAAGCATACCAAAAGCAACTACCTTCAAATATGTCTGTGGAAGTTATTTTTGATGATACTCAAGGAAGTATTGAGCAAAAGTACAAAGAGAGGCTTTCTAAGAAGATTAGTGAAACTATACCTTTTAACTATCTCTCTACACTACAATAAAGGAGCATATTATGGCATTTAATATCATAGCACAGTTTAACAAGAAGCCTGATTTTGATGAAGTACATCAACTGATTTTTGATGAGTATCATTTTGACATATATCCTGTAGTTGATGAAGATGAAAAGTTTTATGCGATTGGTATCTCTATCCCGTCAGATAACTTTAACCAACAAACTTGGCAAAGTGTAGTTGATGTGATTTTAAAACTACAAAAGAAGTATTTACTTACTATTTTTGACCTCATACATGGAAGAAAGATAACAAATATACTAAACTACAATCCCAACTAACCAAATACTCTTTTTACTTTGGTAAACAAACTCTCTTTTTGCTCTTTGTTTTTCATGTGCTTTAAAAGGTGTTTGTAACCAAAGTGTTTTGCCATCATGATAGGTGTGGTTTTGTTAATATTTTTTATATTTGGATTGGCTCCTTTTTCGATAAGTTTTTTGACCAACTCTTCATCATCAAACAAAACTGCAAAGTGTAGTGCTGTCATGTTATCACTATCTGTTGTGTTTACATCACTTTGCAAAGCTATCTCTACCAACTCCTCTTGGGTTGGTTTGAGTCTGTTTTGGTCTGGAAAGTTCTTTTTTAAGTGTATCTTATCAAAAGACTCTGGGATAGTTCGTGATTTTTTAAAGAAAATAGAGCGATCTGGTGTATAGTCATCAGATGTTATTGGGTCAATCACTTTACCCTCAAGTAAATCTATATAGTAAGATGCATATTCATTTAAATGCCACAATAGCCTGTCCCACCTAAACTCATAGTAATTTTTAAATCCTTGTTTTACTGTGGTAAACTTTTTACTCTCTTGACACCACATCATCTTCTCTATATATGGCTTGATGTCATGAACACACTTTTCTAACTCTTTTACCTCTTTTTGGAGTTTGTACATATCTTTTTCAAACTCTAACTTATAAAAAAGAAGTTTATGCATCAGAAGGGGAAATCTACTTCCCCACTCTTTTTTTTCAAACTCTTTATGGATAAACTCATATAAAAACTCAAGCTCTCCATCATCACGAAAAGTGGCTTGTCCATTACCACTACTAGTTAAAACAATTCTTGTAAATGTTTGGTCATACTTACCCATTGTTTGCCATCGCTGTAAAATTATCTATCTCTATATTTTCAAATTTCAAAACGCCTCCTGAACGGTCTGCAATCTTTTGTTTTATATTTCTGATTTGGGTTTTACTCAAACTTTGCCCAGTTATATCAACATAAACCTTTTGTGTGTATCCACTTGGCAACTGAGTGGCTCTGTGTTTGGCTTGTCCTGCAGTAACACTTACAAGATTTTCTATACCTTGATTTGTGGAAATATTGTAGTTTTTTACCTCTACTGTTTCCATCGTCTTTGTATTGATAAAATCAGGTGCTGTGCTTCCTTTTATCCTCTCTTTTGAGCCCTCTACCAAGAAACCATTTTTAGATACTTTATTTCTTTCCCAACCTTGTCCTAGTAGCTTAGCAACACTTTCTTCTGAAATCATCCAAGATTTACTACTTCTTGTTGCTCCAACAATGTTGTTTAGCTCTTTTTGTGTATATAAAGCATTGTCTGTTTTAAACTTAGTCCACTGTTTGGTTATCTCTTGCTCTGATATACCATCTTTACGAAGTTCTGCACGAAATTTTGCTTGTGCTCCTTGTAAACTTCCATTGTCACTTGCTATTTTAGCAAGAATATCCTTTTTTAATCTTGTTTTTTTAGTAACTGAGACTGCTATCTTATCTAAGTTTTTAATCCCCTTACCAAGTTTTGAAGATTTTAATACTTTAGATATTTTTAAAAGTATCTTATTTCCTGGTACTGCTTCTGTTGCTTAAAATAGGGGTCAGGGTTTGATTTTTGATTTTAGTATATCTTACAAAGTTTTAAAAGTCAAAAGTCAAACCCTGACCCCTCATCTCACTCTTGAGTAGAGTGATGAGCCTTGGTTTCTTATGGAGCTAAAGTTTGGTTAGGTTTGTTTTTTTGAAGTGAAAGATGTGAAAGTTAAGCTATTTTCATGAAGGGCTAAGACATCACATTCTCTTATTTTAAGAAATGGCTATCCAATATATAAACTAATATTTCTTTTGTCTAAAAATACTTAATATATGTACTCTATTTTCAATAATTTTAAATACTATCGTATATCCTTTATATATCAAATCATGAGTATTTTTGTTATCTGTATAATAACTTTTTCTACAACGATGAGGCATATTGTTTAAAGTTTTTATTTTTTCTTTCAGTTCAGTTATAAACTTATTAGCTTTTGCTAAAGAGTCTTGAGTTGTAATATAGTACTTTATACTTTGTAAATCTTCAACAGCATCAGGTTCAACTATAATTTTGTATATCATTTTAATAGTTTAAAACTTTATTAAATGCATCTTCAAACTCTATACCTTTTTCTTGAGAAATAGCACTTAAAGCTTTTTCTACTTTTAACTTGGCATCTTCAAAACTGATAGAGTTATCAGTTTTACTATCTATTACAGATATTTTATCTTTTGGTAAAATTTCAAGTAATCCCATAAACTTATCAAATATAGTATCATTTATCTGTAACTGTAAAGTATGCATTTTTATCTCCTTGAGATTCATTGTAAAATTATATCTAATTTATATAAGTTTTTTTAAAGTGCAATGATGGATAAATTTTTCTCTTTTTCTTTTTCTATTTCATGAATGGATAAGACTCCCTCATGTTTCTTTAAACAGGTATCTCAATTGTTTTTAGCCAATCAAAAATTTCCTCAACTAATTTATCGCTTTCAGGGTTTTCGGCTACAATATCAAAAGGAAAAAATGGTCCCCATCCTATACTAATTTTAAATTTATCTTTATAATAATTTTTAAAACCTTGATCGCCAACAATATCATGTATCCAATCCCCATCTTCTACCAAATTAAATTTTGATGAAATCATATTAGATAATTCAATAATTTTATCTGTCTCAATATTTATTATTCTTCGTTTACTACCCTCAGTCGTTGTTAATGCTATGTCAATGTTGTTTTTTGATTTTGCAAATTTATTCATCTTTATATTTTCTCCATTTTAATTCTGGCTTATCAAAAACACCATTTTTTTTAAATTCTTCACCACCTGGTCTTGTTACTTTTTCAATAATTTGAAGTATAAAATAGTCTAATTCCTATAAAAGTTAAACTATTTTTATGAGGGGCTAAGACCCCTCATTTTCAATGGATAAGACTACCTCATGTTTCTTTAAACAGGTATCTCAATTGTTTTTAGCCAATCAAAAATTTCCTCAACTAATTTATCGCTTTCAAGGTTCTCAGCCCAAATTATAAAAGGGAAAAATGGTCCCCAGCCTATACTAATTTTATATTTATCTTTTTTATATTTTTGAGAACCTTGATCTCCCACAATATCATGTATTAGATTACCATCTTTTGTTAAATTAAATTTAGATGCTATCATGTCACTTAACTTGATAATCTCTTCTGTCTCAATATTTATTATTCTTCGTTTACTACCCTCAGTCGTTGTTAATGCTATGTCAATGTTGTTTTTTGATTTTGCAAATTTATTCATCTTTATATTTTCTCCATTTTAATTCTGGCTTATCAAAAACACCATTTTTCTTATACCTTTCACCACCTGGTCTTGTTACTTTTTCAATAATTTGTGCATCAGTACAAGGTCCTTTGTTACAACCTTTTCTTTTTAGAAATTCATAACTAGGACCCCACTTATTTTCATATAACACTAAATTATCTTTAAAAACCGTTTCCTGTAACTCTTTAGGAGTTAAATCTTTATACTTTTCTCCAATTTCTAATCTTCTCTTATTTCCATATCTTGCAATTTCCTCTTCAGTATATTTGCCTGATTTTTTCATTGCATCAATCTCTTTTTTAAGTACAACAGACACTTCTCGTTCATAATCCGTTCTTAAAATAGCTTGTCTATCTCTATCATTAATCCTCTCATGTAACTCTTTGTTATGAGATTTTTTACCAAATTTTTCTAAATAATTGACTTCTAATCTACTTATCTTCTTACTATCTTTAACAGCTATTATAGCTGACTTAAGTGCTTTTGCAGCAGTTGTCCCTGCTACTTTTACTGCTCCTGCACCTGTTGCTATGCTAATGATGTCTAAAAGAAGCCTAGCAGCATCATCTCCTGCTTTTCTTGCATTTTCTCCTTCGTATA
>JALVVR010000017.1 GCA_027023305.1 Campylobacterales bacterium
TTTTAGAAATCTTTTGGACTTCTTAAACTTGTGTTGAACAAAAAAGAGTTTGCAAAGCTCTTTTTTCAAGATGTTTGTTTTGTCATGAGAGATAGACTTTTTTTTTGGTTGGTAAATGTTCTATAACTATTTATTCATTAACATTTTATCATGTTTACTCTTGTATATTTATTATATCTAAATACATAAAATGTGTAGATAATACACATAGAAACAAATAAATATTTCATTTTGAAATATTTATTGACAAATGGTAAAATAAATATTACTATTGTTTTGTGGTAAATATATAATAATATAGGTAATTTAGTACTTATGTTTAGATAAATATGAAAAAAACCATTATTATTGCAAAGTATTTATAGTATGGGAGGTTTGTATGAGTCAAAAAAAGAAACTTTTGGATGTTGTTAGAGATAAAATTAGGATTAAGCATTATAGTTATGCTACTGAAAAGGGTTATGTTAGTTGGATAAAGAGGTATATACTTTTTCACAACAAAAAACATCCAGTTCAGATGGGAAAAATGGAGATTGAGGAGTTTTTGACTTATCTTGCTACCAAGAAGAAGGTTTCTCCAAGTACTCAGAATCAAGCATTTGCAGCTCTTTTGTTTTTATATCGGGATGTTTTAGGTATTGATATGAGTGAACAAAATATTCAGGCTTTAAGAGCTCAGGAGAGAAAACATATACCAGTGGTTTTAACAAGAGAGGAGGTAAAAAGTATCATAGGAAATTTGTCTGATATATATCAACTGATAGTTTCTTTGATGTATGGTTGTGGATTGAGAATGAACGAGGCATTGAATATAAGAGTTAAAGATATAGATTTTGGATTTGATAGAGTATATATTTGGGATAGTAAATCTTTAAAGGATAGGACTTTGCCTCTGCCTAAAAAGTTAAAGGATAGGTTGAAAGTTCAAGTTGAGTTAGTGGAAGAGCTTCATAAAAAGGATTTAGCAGATGGCTACGGGAGTGTATATATGCCTTATGCACTTGAAAAAAAATTTCCAAAGGCAAAGTTTGAAACTAAGTGGCAGTTTTTGTTTCCTATGAAAAATGTTGCAAAAGATCCTAGAAGTGAGGTTATAAGAAGGCATCATATACATCCGGCAACTTTAGGGAGAAATATAAAGCAATCTGCCATAAAATCAAAGATAAACAAAAGAGTAACTTCACATACTTTTAGACACTCCTATGCAACTCATCTTTTGCAAAGTGGCATGGATCTTAGGACTATACAAGAGCTTTTGGGTCATAAAAGTGTTGAAACTACGATGATATATACTCATGTAGTTGCTGAGATGAATAAATCTAAAGTTTTTAGTCCTCTGGATTTATAATCCCTCTAGTAAAACTTCCCAAAGCATATCTACTTCACTATCGCTAAAAAGTAGAGTAGATTTACTTTCAAACAACTCTTTTATCTTATCATTTTCCAAGCAAAATCCTCTCAAACACTCTTTACATGACAAAAGATAACTTCTTTTCAAAACTGAACTCTCAAAACTCTCTTCACCACAGATAAAACACTTAAAGTCAAGATGAAGTCTTCCCTCATACTCTAAAAGTTTTAAGTAGCTTTCTATCAAAACTCTTTTTGGATTTTGTACTTTTAGTTTTTTACTGGATTCATTTAAAAGTTCAAAATAAAAGCTATCTAATTCATTTACATCTTTTAAGTGTTTGTAGAGCAGTTTAATAAACTCTTGCCAATCGTATAGTTTGTCATGGATTAGTTGCCATGAAAAACCTAATTGTACAACTTCTCTTAGCATAGCAATAGATGATTTAGCAGAATAAATGGGGACAAAATCTATCATATAGCCTAAGTTTATAGACGAGTGACGAGAGCCATAAAATCGATAAAGAGTTTTTAATCTTTTTTTCGTTAAGACAGTTACTATCAAATCCTCTTCTTTTACTTTTACGATGTTTAGTATTATCCCTTGCATAGGGGTATTGTAGCAAATTTAAACAAAATAAAGCAAATTTTAGATAAAATAAGCGACTTTTAAATAAAGGCAGTATATGGATATTTTAAAAAGTTTTAAAGATAACTGTGGATTTGGGCTGTTAGCAAGTATAGATAACACTCCAACACATCAAAATGTAGAAGATGCAATCGCATCCCTAGAGAGGATGATGCATAGAGGTGCTATCGCGGCTGATGGAAAAAGTGGAGACGGAAGTGGGCTTCTTTTTGGTATGCCAAGAGAGTTTATGAAAAAAATTGCTCAAAATAATGGAGTTGACCTTCCTCGTCAGTTTGCAGTAGGTATGCTTTTTTTACAAAATGACAATCAAAAAGAAGTTATAACAGCAAAATGTGAAGAAAACGACTTGAAAGTTCTTTTTTACAGAGAAGTTCCAGTAAATACGGAGGCTCTTGGAGAACAAGCACTAGCAGTACTACCAAAGATTACTCAAGTTTTTATCACTCCAAGCTCTATAGTAGCTACTAAAAAGTTTGATGCACTTTTATATCTAACAAGAAGACTTATCGAAGCTGAACTTAAAGATGATGAAGACTTTTATATCCCTTCATTTAGCTCATCTACCATATCTTATAAAGGTCTAGTGATGCCAACTCACATCAAAGAGTTTTATACTGATTTGAGTGATGAAGAGTTTAAAGTAGGTTTTGCACTTTTCCACCAAAGATTTTCCACAAATACACTGCCAAAATGGAAACTAGCTCAACCTTTTAGACATATAGCACACAATGGAGAGATAAACTCAGTTAGTGCAAATAGATATAATATAGATGTAAAATGTGAAGATATAACAAGTGAAGTTTACTCCCAAAAAGAGCTCCAAAAACTTTTCCCTATCACATCAAATGACCTTAGTGATAGTGGAAGTTTAGACAATGTTTTTGAATTTTTGATATCAAATGGTATGGACTTTTTCAAGGCGGCTCGTGCTCTTATCCCAGCACCTTGGCAAAATGCACCTCATATGGATTCACACCTAAGAGCTTACTATGAGTATATGAGTACTTGTTTTGAAGCATGGGATGGACCAGCAGCAGTTAGTTTGACTGATGGAAGATTTATCGGGTGTGTATTAGATAGAAATGGTCTTCGTCCTTCAAAATACATCATCACAAAAGACAATCGTATCATCATAACAAGTGAGTACGGAGTTTTAGAAGTAGAAAATGACCTCATAGTAGAGCAGGGCAGACTTCAAAGTGGAGAAATGATAGGAGTTGATTTAAAATTTGGAAAAGTTTTAAAAAGTGACCAAATAGACGAGTATCTTAAAAACTCAAACCCTTACTCAGAGTGGCTAAACCAAAACATGACTTACTTGCAAGAGTTTGTAGAGCTTCCTTTTTCGGATACAAGCAAATACGAGATAAAAGAGTTAGCAGTAAAACAAAGACTTTCAAACATATCTCAAGAGACTATTGAAATGGTTATCGAGCCTATGATGAAAGATGGGAAAGAGAACACTGGAGCTATGGGTGATGATACTCCAATGGCTGCTTTTAGTTCCCAGCAAAGAAACTTTACTGACTACTTTAAACAAAAGTTTGCACAAGTTACAAATCCACCGATAGACCCTATAAGAGAAAAAGTTGTTATGAGTTTAAACACTGGGTTTGGTGAACTTAGAAACATACTTCACGAAGACCCAGAACATGCTATGAGGATAAAAGCTATTTCTCCAATCTTGATGGAAGAAAAGTTAAAAGTTTTACTATCATTTGGAGATGAAACTAATCCAAGATACAATCCACACTATAAAAACAAAAAATTTTCAACTCTTTTCACAACTGATTTAAAATCTTCACTTGACTCTTTAGTATCTAAAATAGTAAAAACCGTAAAAGAAGATGGTATCAGAATAATCGTACTATCAGATAGATGTGATAGTGAAAACTTAAAATTTATCCCTATGGCAATGGTAGTAGGAAGACTAAATAAAGTTTTAAAAGAGGAGGGTGTTAGACACTTGACTTCAACTATTGCTGAAACTAGTGAAGTATTTGACTCTCACTCAGCAGCAGTTATGATTGCTTACGGAGTAAATGCTATATATCCATATCTTTTATATGCAACTGTACTTGATATAGTTAGGAAACAAGACTTAAGTCAGTATGAACAAAAAGAAGCCTTTAAAAGTACTCACCAAGCTCTAGGAGCTGGACTACTTAAAATCATGTCGAAAATGGGAATAGCAACCATAGCATCATATAGAAGCTCTTCACTATTTGATATACTAGGATTATCAAGTGAACTAGCACATGACTGTTTCAACGACTCTCATGCTCTTATCCCTGGACTTGGATATAGTGATATAGAAGAGAGGATAGAGAGAGATTATCAAAATGCTATTTCCATCATGGGAGTTAAAAAACTATTTCCATTAGAGGTTGGTGGACTTCATAAGTTTGTTTTTGGGAAAGAACATCATGACTATGCACCACTTGTTGTAAACACTCTCCATACGGCTAGTGTAAGTGGTAAAAAAGAGGATTTTGAAAAGTACAAAGAGGTAGTAAATAACCGTAACTTTAAGATGATAAGAGACTTTTTTGAGCTAAAAAGTGATAAAAAGCCTATATCAGTAGATGAGGTTGAATCTAAAGAGAAAATTTTCAAAAGGTTTGCAAGTGCTGCGATGAGTTTAGGTTCTATATCACCAGAAGCTCATGAAGCTATCGCAGAAGCTATGAACCAACTTGGAGCTCAAAGTAACTCAGGTGAGGGTGGAGAAGCTAGTGAGAGATTAAAGACAAGCAGAAACTCAAAAATCAAACAAATTGCATCTGGAAGATTTGGTGTTACTCCAGAGTATTTAAGAAGTGCCGAAGAGATACAGATAAAAGTAGCTCAAGGTGCAAAACCAGGGGAGGGTGGACAGCTTCCAGGGCATAAAGTTACTGCACTTATAGCAAGCTTAAGATATACAACTCCAGGAGTTACTCTTATATCTCCTCCTCCTCATCATGATATCTACTCTATCGAAGATTTAGCTCAACTTATCTTTGATATGAAACAGATAAATCCAGATGCAACAGTAACTGTAAAACTTGTTTCGACAAGTGGAGTAGGAACAATCGCTGCTGGTGTGGCAAAAGCTTATGCAGACAAGATTATCATCTCAGGTGGAGATGGTGGAACAGGTGCAGCTCCACTTACAAGTATCAAAAATGCAGGTAATCCATGGGAGCTTGGACTAAGTGAAGCTCACAATGCCCTTAAAGTAAACAATCTTAGAGGAAATGTACATCTTCAAACAGATGGTGGACTAAAAACTGGACTTGATGTTATAAAAGCAGCTATGCTTGGAGCTGAGAGTTATGCTTTTGGTACAGCAGCTCTTTGTATGGTAGGTTGTAGGATTTTAAGAATCTGCCACATGAACAAGTGTACAGTAGGTGTTGCAACTCAAGATCCACAACTAAGAGAGCATTTTGTAGGAAATGTAAATAGAGTTAAAAACTTCTTTACACTACTTGCAGAAGATGTCAGAGAGATACTAGCTAGCTTGGGTTACAAAAGCTTAGAGGAGATAGTAGGTAGAAGTGATCTTTTAAAAGTTATAGATGATGAGTTTGCTAAAAAGTTTGATTTTAGCTCAGTACTTAGAAGACTTGAAGGAGTTGATACTTGTCAAGTGGAAGAAAACAAACCTTTTGATGATAATAAGTTTGAAAAAGAGATACTAAAAGAGGTATATCCAGTTATCCAAAATCCAGGTGAGAGTATGACTTTGAAGAAAAAGATCTCTAATCTAAACAGAAGTTTTGGTACTTTGATAAGTGGTGAAATAGCTAAGTTTTATGGAAATAGTGGACTTAAAGATGATGCTATCACTTTTAAACTAAAAGGTGTTACTGGACAATCTTTGGGAGCATTTTTGATAAATGGAGTTAGTATCTATGTAGATGGAGCTGGAAATGACTACATCGGAAAAGGTATGAATGGTGGTAAGATTATCATCACTCCTAAAACTCAGGGAGATAACTTCTCATGTGGAGGAAATACTTGTCTATATGGTGCAACAGGTGGAAAACTTTTTGTAGCTGGAAGTGTTGGAGAAAGATTTGCTGTTAGAAACTCAGGGGCAATCGCTATCATAGAAGGTGCAGGAGATCATGCTTGTGAATACATGACTGGTGGAATAGTTGTAAACTTAGGAAAAACCGGTGTAAACTTTGGTGCTGGTATGACTGGAGGAGTTGCATTTATCTATGATGAAGAGCATAACTTTATAGACAATCTAAACCAAGAGTTAGTAGTTGCAAGTAGGATTGACATGGATGAAAGTGATGAAGAGAGACACTTTATAAAAAGGATTTTAAGAGAGTATATCCAAGAAACTGGAAGTGAAAAAGCAACAAATATACTAGAAAACTTTAGACATAACATAAGAAACTTTTGGATAGTAAAACCAAAAGATATGAAACGAGTACCACTAAACCCTCAGGAGGGAGACTAGTTCCTCCGTGGTACAACTTTTGTACTAATGACATTATTAAAAGCCTTAGATGGAGTGCAAAAAAATTTTCAGCCTAACCTTAGTTAAGGTGGAAATTTTTTTGTGCTTTAGATGAGGCTTTTCATAATGCCTTTGGTAAACTTATAAGTCATTATCTTTGCCACTTTTTAGTTTTGAGCTACAATTAAGTAGCCCTGCAACTAAAAAATAACAAATCTAATAACTTATAAGTTTATCATTAGCACAAAAGTTGCACCACGGAGGAACTAAATGCAAAACTTTACTAACTTAGAAAGAATAGACCCTCTTAAAAGAGGGTCGAATGAGAGAAAAAAAGATTTTAACGAGATTTACTCTATATTTAAAAGAGGAGAAGCAGCAGCACAAGCAAACAGATGTGTTCAGTGTGGAGATCCATACTGCCATAACAAATGCCCACTTCACAACTACATACCAAACTGGCTTAGAGCAACTGCATCTAAAGAGTTGGAGCTTGGATTTAGACTATCAAATGAGACTAATCCTTTCCCAGAAATAACAGGTAGAATCTGCCCACAAGATAGACTTTGTGAGGGAGACTGTACACTTGAACAAGATGGTTACTCTGCTATTACGATAGGTTCTATAGAAACTTATTTAAGCGAAGAGGGATTTAAAAAAGGTTTAAAACCTGAGTTTGCTAGTGAGTTTAGTGGGAAAAAAGTAGCGATTGTGGGAAGTGGACCAGCTGGATTTTCTACTGCAACTTATCTTTTAAGAAGTGGTATTCAAGTAGAAATGTTTGAAAAAAACGAAAAACCTGGGGGACTTTTGACTTATGGAATCCCATCTTTTAAATTAGAAAAAAGTATAGTTTTTAGAAGATTTGACTTTTTGGTTGAAGCTGGTATGAAACTTCATCTTAACACTGAGGTTGGAAAAGATGTAGAGCTTAAAGACTTGATAGAAAACTTTGATGCAGTATTTATCGGTATCGGAGCTGAGAAAAGTAAAAAAGCAAGGTTGGAAAATGAAGATGCAAAAGGAACTTACTTAGCAATAGACTTTTTGATAAACATCCAAAAGAAACTTTTTGGTGAAAAGTATGACTCATACTATGATGTTAAAGGTAAAGATGTAGTAGTTATCGGTGGTGGTGATACTGCTATGGATTGTATAAGAACATCCCTAAGAGAGGGAGCTAAGAGTGTAAAATGTCTATACAGAAGAGATGCACTAAATATGCCTGGAAGTAAAAAAGAGTTTAAAAATGCAAAAGAAGAGGGTGCAGAGTTTGTATTTCAAGCATCTCCTAAAAAAGTACTTGTAAATGAAAATGATGAAGTAGTTGGAGTTGAAGTACTAAAAACAACTCTTTCTCAAAAGGATGAAAGTGGAAGAAGCAGAGTTGAGATTATAGATGGAAGTGAGTATAAAGTAGATGCTGATGTCGTTATCTTTGCACTTGGTTTTGATACCCTAAACCCTGAGTTTTTAAGTGAAAATGGAATTCTTACCAACAAATGGGGTGAGATAGAGGTAGATGAGTTAAATCAAACTTCCGTACCATTTGTATTTAGTGGAGGAGATTGCCAACGAGGAAGTGATTTAGTAGTAACTGCAGCAGCTGATGGAAAAGTAGCTGCCCAAAATATAGCAAAACTTTTGAAAAAGTAGAGAGTGAGTTATTCTCACTCTTTAAGCAAATAAAGCTTATACTAATAAAATTAAATATCTTTAAAAGAGGATTCTCATGAATTTTAGTAATCTGTTTAAAAACTTTAGAAAAGAGCAACCAACTAAAAGCGAAGCACCATCTCACTGGGTAAAGTGTAAAAAATGTAACTCTTTGATGTACTACAAAGAGGTTGATAACAATCAAAATGTATGCCCAAAGTGTGAATATCACTTTAGAATAGGTCAACAAAGAAGGATAGAACTTTTAGTTGATGAAGGGACTTTTGTAGAAATGGATGCAGATCTTATTCCAACAGACCCTTTAAAATTTGTAGATAAAAAATCATATAAAAAAAGAATAGAAGAAAATGAGAAAAAAACAAATAGAAAAAGTTCAGTAGTTAGTGGAGAGTGTACTATAAACTCTATTCCTACTCAATTAGTAGTATTTGATTTTAACTTCATGGGTGGAAGCTTAGGCTCAGTTGAGGGAGAAAAGATAGTAAGAGCAGTAAACAGAGCGATAGAGAAAAAACAAGGTGTCGTTATCATAAGTGCAAGTGGAGGAGCTAGGATGCAAGAGAGTACTTACTCACTTATGCAAATGGCAAAAACCTCAGCAGCCCTAAAAAAGCTTGCAAAAAATAACTTACCATATATCTCTATCCTAACTGATCCTACTATGGGAGGAGTAAGTGCTTCTTTTGCTATGCTAGGAGATGTGATTATCGCAGAACCTGGAGCTTTGATAGGATTTGCAGGACAAAGAGTTATAAAGCAAACAATCGGAGCAGAGCTACCAGAGGGCTTCCAAACAGCAGAGTTTTTACTTGAACATGGATTTTTAGATATGGTAGTTAAAAGAACTGAGTTAAAGTACAGAGTCTCTCAAACTTTAAAATACTTCTCGGCTAGTATGGATTTAGGTGAGTGTGTTAGCTAATCTTTATGCCCTCTTTGATTTTGAACTAAATCAAAGAAAAGGCAAATCCATAGATGAGTTTTTATCTATCTGCAAAAAACACAGTGCAAAAATCATTCAATACCGTGATAAAGTAAATGATATAGATACCAAAATAGAATCTATCAAGAAACTAAAAGCTAACTTTGATGGAAAAGTTTTGGTAAATGATGATTTTGAATTAGCTATCTTTTGTGATGGAGTTCATTTAGGACAAGATGATTTAAAAGCAGTTAATATCTCATTTAATGAGGCGATAAAAAAAGTAAGAGAGCAGATAGGTAGAAAGACTCTAGGTTTATCTACTCACAATAAAGAAGAGATACTTTTAGCAAACCAACTTGATATAGATTACATAGGACTTGGAGCATATAGGGATACTTCCACTAAAAAGGACATAAAAGGAGTCCTCGGGGATAGTATCAAAGAACTAGCATCCTTTAGCACTCTCCCAGTTGCTGTAATAGGAGGAGTGAAAGTAAGTGATGAAATAGATTTTGCAAAGTATAAGGTAGTTGGTAGTGATTTGTATCTATACGATTGAGAAAAATTCTCGTGATGAGTTTGAACCTATACTAAAAAACTATCAAAAGATGATAGGTAAGTACTCTTCTTTAACTTATAAATCAATCTTTAACAATAAAATAGCAACTTCTCAAAACCAAACTAAGGAGTTAGCCCAAAAAAGTTACTCAACTGCATATGAACCACTTTTAAAAGGTTACAATATAGCTTTGCATCCTGATGGAAAACTACTTGATAGTTTTGAATTTTCAAAAATCTTTGAAAACAATACAAATATAAACTTTTTTATCGGTGGAGCTTATGGCTTTGAAAAAGAATTTTTAAACAAATGTGATAAAGTTATTTCACTAAGTCCACTTACTTTTAGTCACAAGATAGCTAAAGTTATACTATATGAACAAATTTATAGAGCTTATACTATAAGAAATAATCATCCATACCATAAGTAAAACATATAATCTTAAAGTAAAATTATATTTAAATATTGATTTTAAAGTTAAGTTTAATAAAATATTTGATATAAATATAAAATAATTTTTTAGGAGCGAAAAATGAATGAAAATGAATTAAAAATATTTAAAAAAATTTTGTTGGATAGAAAAGAACAAATTTTGAAAAATATTGCAGAGTACAGAAATGAAATAGGGGAGTTAAAAAGTAGTGAAACAAGTGATGAAGCAGATTTAGCTACTATAACAATAGATACAGCACTAGAAGAAACTTTATCAAGAAAACAATCAAAAGAACTTGAAGAGATAGAGTATGCTTTAAGTAAGATAGAAAAAGGTACATATGATATTTGTGAAATGTGTGAAGAAGAGATAGGGGTAGAGCGACTTAAAGTCAAACCTCAGGCGAGATATTGTATAGTTTGTAGAGAGATAGTAGAAAAAACATCTTAAAGGAACACAATGGGCTTTAAAAAATACTTACTTTTTGGACTAGTTTTAGTTATCGCTACGGGTTTATATGTATATAGTTTAACAGAGGGAGTTTATGCTATATCACTAGCTGGTATTACACTTTCATTACCTATTGCAGTATGGATAACTGTACCTATAGCTATTTTATATATAGCTACATTAGTACACTTGATGTTTTATGGAACTTTGGGATTTTTTAGGCTAAAAAAGATAAAAAATGATGCTGAAAGGTTTTTAGCAAATGAGAAAAAAGCTCTTTTAGGTAAAAAAATAGATGATAACAACTATAAAAGTGAAATTTTTAAACTATCAGGAAAAGTTCTTCCTCTTTTAAATATAGATCCAAAAAGATATAGTGGATATAGAATTCATGATGATGGTATAGCTGATATACTTGAAGTAAAACAAAAAGTTTACTCAGGAGAAGTAGTTGATTTATCAAGATTTAATCTTCAACCAGATAATGCTTTGATGACAAAAAACTATGAAAATATGCTTAAAGATGATAAAAGCTATGCTGCTACAATTTTGAGAAAATGCAGTGATAAAAATCTTTGTCAAAAAGCTGCCATTGCTATGGCAGAGTACTCACCAGTAAGTGAACTAAAAAAATATGATGTAAAGATTACAGAAGAGATTTTGTATAAACTTATTGATAGGCTAGGAGAAGATAAACTTGATCTTTCAAATGATAAAATTTTAGATTATGCAAAAGAGTTGGATTTTGATTCTCATAAACTAATAGAGCTTGTAAAAAAACTAAAAGATAAACTATCTCCTGATGAGAGAGTGAAGTTTGCAACTGCACTTATAGCTAAATTTCCTGAAGATGGAGCAGATGCTTATCTATATACTATGTTTGATCTTCAAATGATAGATAAAGTAAGAGATTTCTTAGATAACTCTGGAAAACAAGAATATATAAAATACAAACACTTACTATTTTTAAAAGATAGTGGTAAAAATTTCGACATAGATATGTTTATCTAAAACATATCTATGTTAAAATAATATCATGAAGATAGATTTTTCACAAAAAGATCTACTCTTTTTAGCTCCACTTGCAGGATATACTGACCTTCCTTTTAGACAAGTAGTTAAAAAGTTTGGAGTTGATATAACCATAAGTGAAATGATAAGCTCAAATGCCTTTGTTTATCACTCAAGCAAAACTCTAAGAATGCTAGAAAAAGCTCCAAATGAAGACCCCTTTATCGTCCAAATTTCAGGTAATGATGAAGAAATCATAAAAAAAGCAGTCCTACTTTTAAATGATATGGATGGTATAGATGGCATAGACTTAAACTGTGGATGTCCAGTTCCAAAAGTAGTAAATCATGGCTCAGGAAGTGCTTTGCTAAAAGATTTACCAAAGATGGCAAGACTCATAGAAACTATCAAAAAACATTCAAACAAAAGATATTTATCAGTAAAAAGTAGGTTAGGTTTTGAAGATAAATATCCCAAAGAGATAGCTCGTATTGCCCAGCAGTCAGGTGCAGACTGGATAGCTTTGCATGGACGAACAAGAGCAGACAAATACAAACCAGACAGAATAGACTACAACTCCATAGCAGATGCAAAACAAGCAGTATCAATCCCTGTAATAGCAAATGGAGATATAACAACTTTAAAAAAGTATAAAGAGGTAAAAGAGCTAACTGGTGCAGATGCAGTCATGATAGGTAGAGGAGCAGTAGGAAATCCTTGGATTTTCTATCAAATAAAAAACAATCTCGAAGAGGTAAAAAAAGATAAAATCAAAGAGATAGTCATAGAACATTTCAATTCTATGCTAAAAGTTTACGGTGATAAAGGCATAGGAATCTTCAGAAAACACCTACATACCTACTCAAAAAACTTTCCCCAAGCAAGTTCTTTTAGAGATAGAGTAAATAGAACTGATGATAAAGATGTTGTTATAGAGTATATTGAGGAGTTTTTTAGTTAGGATTTTAGCTTTTTATAAATAGTTTTTAAAGCTTCTATCCTTTTTAAGTTAGTAAACTATTTTTGAAGTGCTTTGATCCAAGATTGTATCCAAGAATTAACTTCAGGTCTTGGAGTTTCTAAAAATTCTAAAATAAAACTTTCTTTAGTTTCACAAATAGCGATTGACTTTGGTCTAAATGCTAAAATATTAATATTTTTAATAGTGTGACCAAAACAAAAGAGAAGATTTTGGGCATTAACAATAGTATCTAAAATTTCCCCATTAAGTTCTTTTGTATGTGCATAGTGATCAAAGACAGTGATGAAAACAGCTTCTGGATTTTCTTCTATTTTTTGTTTGAAGTGTTTGATAATCTCATCAATATTTGAAACCTTTGCCTTAGATTTTGGAATCTCTATAGAATACATAGGATGTGTATCTAAAAGTATTGTTCTTTTCATTAATTATTCCCTTTTGTTATAATTTAATTAATTATAACTTATAAAAGTTAATGCATAAATAACATCTTACCCTGACTTCGATGGAATATTATATTTACAAAACCCAGAGGGAAGCCTAAAAATAGACAATTTTCCCAAATAAAATCTTTATTTTAAATTATGATTAGAGTAAACCCTCTCACTCTTTGGTCTTTTCGCATCTTTATTTATATTGTCTATTATAAATATTGGTGCAGCAAATATGTAGAGAATTGTACCAATCAAAAATGCCATAAGCAGATAAAAACTAATCTTTCCTTTGTCCATAAAAAGCCTTTAAAGTAAATTTTAGTTATTATTATATCCTATTTTCAATAAGGGGAAGAAATGTTAGAAGAGTTAGAAAATGATCCACTTTTTGGTGGAAGTCCAAGAAAAAAGTATATGGATATAGTGTTTAATGCAAACCAAAATCTTGTTGATGAACACCTATACCAAAATATAAGATATATGGCAGCACTAGAGTTACTTTTAGAGGATATGATGGGAGAAGATAAGGATATAGTTCAGATTGTGAGAAACTACTCATATGAGAATCAAGCAAAAATAGATGATAGGACTATGGATTTACTAGTAGATGGAATGGGGCAGATTTTAACACAAAATGAATAGAGTTTTTTTACTACTACTTCCTTTTTTTCTATATGCAAAAAGCTCCTTTTGGAACTACACTTACACATACAGTTTAAAAAAGGATGAAGTGGTAAATATAGATATAAAAAAAGATTATCTCCCTAGAAAAAAAAGTGATGGCAAACTAAAACTTAGATGGACTCTGTTTAGTGCTAAAAGATTGGTTTTACTTGTTGATTATGAAGGGTTTAAGAACCAGTATATTTTGGAAAAAAGATATAAAAGAAATGCTGTGAAGATAAACTTGATAGGAGATTTTGTGGGGATAAAAAACCAAGCTTTTGCTTTGGTTGTGTTTAGAGATTTTAAAAATAAAAAAGCGACTTTGGATGTGAAGATAAGAGATCCAAAACACCGTTTAGAAGTGAGGTTTAAGTGAGCTTAGAAAAGATAGAAAACTTGATGGCTGGTATTGTGGCTGAGTGCGGAGATGAGATAGTAGAGCTTTATAAAAAAGTTCCAGGGGGAAAGAGGCTTCGAGCAAAGCTAGTTTTAAAGATAGCAGGAGAGAGTGAACAGAGTATAAAACTAGCCTCCATCATAGAGCTTATCCATGCAGCAAGCCTTCTTCATGATGATGTGATAGATGATGCCCTGACTCGTAGGGGAGTTGAAAGTATAAATGCTACCTTTGGAAACAAAACAGCTATCATGCTAGGAGATATTCTTTACTCAAAAGCTTATGAAAAACTTGTTGGTTTTAACTCCACTATATCAAGCGAAGTTGCAAATGCCGTAGCACTTTTAAGTCAAGGAGAGCTTTTAGATGTTGAACTATCTAAGCAAATAAACTTAGATAAAGACAAATACTTTGACATGATATACAAAAAAACAGCAGTTTTGATAGAAGCAACTGCAAAATGCTCTGCCAACTTAGCCAACAAAGATGAACAAAAGTATGCAAATTATGGAAAAAATCTAGGTCTTGCTTTTCAAGTGATAGATGATGTTTTAGATGTAATCCAAAATGAAAAAACACTAGGTAAACCAGCATTAAACGACTTCAAAGAGGGAAAAACCACTCTTATCTACATAGACCTCATAAACTCTCTTGCAGATGATGACAGACAAAAAGTGATGAGCTTTTTCAAAAAAGAGTTAGATGATAGCCAAAGGATGTGGTTACTTCAAAAAGTATTTCAAAGTGGAGCTTTGAAAAAGTCTATTGACTTAGCAAAATCATTGGGTAAAGAGGCTCTTGAAGCAGTAGAGGGAGAAGAAAATCAAGTTGCACTTCAAAAAGTAGTAAGAGATATGATAGAAAGAGAGTTTTAGATGAAGTACTTAATCCAAAGCTATACTCACAAAAATACAGATATTTGTACTCGAGAAAAACTAGCTTTTAGTGATGAAAAATCTTTGAGAGCTTTTCATGGGGAACTTTTAGAAATAGATGAGATTTTAGAAGTTGCAATCCTCTCTACTTGTAATAGAGTAGAAATCATCATGTATGTTAGTGATTTTGATAGTATTCCATCTAAAATAGAAAAGTTATTTGTCCAAAAAACAAACATAACTTTAGAAGAAATCCAAAAAACTGGACAAACTTACAAAGCCAAAGAAGCTGTAAAACATTTGTTTTTAGTGGGAAGTAGTCTTGATAGTTTAGTTATAGGTGAAACTCAGATAACAGGACAGTTAAAAGATGCCTTTAGATTTAGCTATGACAACGGCTTTTGCGGGCAAAATATAGTAAGACTCATGATGAACACTTTTAAATGCTCTCAAATAGTAAGAAATTCAACAAATATCACCAAAAACCCAGTTTCAGTAGCAAGTGTTGCAGTTGCAAAAGCAAAAGAGAGATTTGATGGAAATTTAGGTGGATATACTGGTGTTGTTGTTGGAGTAGGAGAGATGGGAGAACTTGTATCAAAACACTTAGCAAAAGCTGGAGCAAACCTAATCCTTGTAAACAGAGATATAGAAAAAGCCCTAATCCTAGCCGAAAAGATAGAAAATGTAAATGTCATTGTAGAACCATTTTCTAAACTGAAAGAGATAGTAAATTCATATAGACTCCTTTTCTCTGCCACAGGAGCTAGTGAACCCATCATCACAAAAGATTTAGTAAACGAAGTAAACTTTCAAAGAGAGTGGTTTGATATAGCAGTTCCAAGAGATATAGATGAGTGTAAATGTGAAAATATAAACATCTATGCAGTAGATGATCTCAAAGAGATAGTTGATAAAAATATAAAAGAGAGGGAAACAAATGCATCAGGAGCTTATGCAATAGTAGAAAAACAAGTAGAAGAGTTCTACAAATGGATAAACTCACTAAAGATAGAACCCCTCATAAAAGAGATAAGACTACAAGCTGAAAATATAGCTAGAGAAGAGCTTAAAAAGGCGATAAAAAAAGGCTTCATAGATAAAGAAAAAGAAGAAGAAAGCCTAAAACTTATCCAAAGCACTTTCAAAAAGTTTCTACACACCCCAACCATAAACCTAAAAAACTTAGCCCACACTCCAGAAGCTGACTTGATAGTTCAGTCAACCCAAACTATCTTTGATATAAACTTAGATGCTAAGAAAGCTCTAAATACTACAAAGTGTGATTATCTGCTAGAAAAAGGTGGGGTTGGGAAATAGTTTAAAGAAATGAAAATCGTTTTACTACCAGGACTTGATGGAACAGGAGAACTGTTCACTCCTTTGATAGATAAATTACCTAAATTTGTAGAAACACAAATCATAAAATATGATACTCAAAAAAAACAGTCTTATCAAGAACTTGTAGATTATGTAATAAGTAAATTACCAGATGATGATTTTGTTTTACTTGCTGAGTCTTTTTCAGGTTTTATTGCTTATCAAATAGGACTTAAAAAATTAGAAAATTTAAAACATATCATTCTTGTTGCTACATTTCTTCAAAATCCAAGACCAATATTATTAAATCTTATCACAAATAGCTATATCCTTTCTCTCCCTATACCTAAAATAATAATCAAGATATTTTTTTTAGGTTTTTCTACAAATATAAAAACTATCAATTTATTTCAAAAAGTTATCAAAAAAGTATCTCATGAAGTACTATATTTTAGACTTCAAGATATTAAAAAACTAAAATTTAAAAGAGAAGATATAATATTGCCAACAACATATATCCAAGCAAAAGATGACCAACTTGTCTTAGAAAATTCATTGAAAGATTGGAAAGAAGTTTGTCAAAAATTAAAGATATATCAAGTTGAGGGTAAACACTTAATATTACAATCCAACCCAAATATATGTGCTGAAATAATAACGAACACCATACAAAAGATAATGTTGTAAACATTCCTAAAAACTAAATTGCTTATTTCTTTATGTAATCATTAAACTTGATATTTTTTATCCAACTAGGTAAATCTTTTGCTTTTAAGATAAGCCACTTATTTTCTTTTATTTGACCTACTTGTTTATGATACTGTGTGCTGTTATCATAAATATATGTTTTATCAGTATAGATGATAGCATTATTTAGATTTAACATGGATTTTTTGTATCTGCTGATTATAGTACTTGGTGTAACATAGTGTCCACCTTTTTTAACTCTTGAAAGTACTCTTAAGATATTATGACGGTAACTATTAAGTCCTATATAAACAAGTTTTACCTCATAACCTGATAATTTTGCTTTTTGAATAAGCTTAAGTTCTCTTTTACCTGAAAGTGTTGTTTCAAGACCAAATGACTTTTTGCTTTGAAGCATACTGTTTTGTAGGATGATAGCTTTTCTTGAAGCTTTAAGGATAAGTTGATTGTCTTTACCGTCATAACTACTATCTAACTGCTTTGCTATATCATCAGGATTTATAAATAGTATATTTGAAAGAAGTTTTTTATGACGATTTATAAGAGTAGTTTTACCACTACCATTTGCACCTGCAACTATTAGTAGGATAGGTTTCATACTATTTTAACTGTTGAAGATATATAACTTCTCCACTTTTTATATCTACATCTACTGAAAACAACCTACCATCAGGAAACTCTTGTAGAAGTAGTCCAGGGTATTCATCACTTTCATAAGAAGCTGGGATACCACTCTCTAACAACTCTTTTGCTGGAGACCACTCTTTTTTCTCTAACTCTTTATCTATCAATGATATAGCATCATCAAAGTCAACACTTGTAACAGCTACACTCATAAAATATCCTTTTTTTTAAACTGTATTATTATATCAAAATTTTTAAATAAAAAAACAGTATTATAATGAAGCTAAAAATGCATGATGTTATATTATACTAATGAATAATGGCGGACAGAGAGAGATTCGAACTCTCGGTAGGATCACTCCTACGCATCCTTAGCAGGGATGTGGTTTAAGCCAGCTCACCCATCTGTCCTTTTAAAGAGTGGAGATTATACACTTACAAACTTAAAATACAGCTTAAAAATCACCACTTTTTTATAAGTTTTTTAAAATTTTTTCTACAACTTCTTTTGGATTGTTTGATTTGTAAACTGGGCGACCTACAACTATAAAATCAACCATCTCATTTTGAGCTTTTGCTATGTCTGCAACTCTTTTTTGGTCACTTGCATCCTCTCCAAAAGGTCTAATCCCTGGAGTTAGAGTTATAAACTCTTTTGAAGTATTTTCTTTGATAGCCTTGCTTTCAAAGCCACTACAAACAACTCCATCAAGTCCAGCTTCAAAGCTATTTTTAGCAAACTGAGTTGCTTTTTGGTTTATATCTTTTTCATAAACTTCTCTAAATCCCTCTTCATCAAAGCTTGTAAGAGCAGTAACAGCTAAAACTAGAGGTCTATTTTCATAACTCTCTAACCTTTTCATGACTTCTCTCATAGCTACTTTTCCACTACTTGCATGGATGTTAAACATCTTTACACCCATCTTTGCTATCTCTTCACTTGCATCTGCCATAGTATTTGGTATGTCGTATAGTTTTAAATCAAGAAAGATTTTAAAGTTTGGATTTATGCTTTTTAGTTCATCTATGATTTTTTTACCATCTCTTATGTAGCTTCTAAAACCAACTTTTAGCCATATATCAAACTCTTTTAACTCTTTTGCTAATTCTAAATTTTCCTTTATAGTTGGTAAATCTAGTGCAACACAAAGCTTCATACTTTATCTCTCTTTATAGAATCAAGTACACCATTTATAAACTTAGGGGCAGTATCAGAAGCCAATGTTTTGGATAGCTCTATCGCTTCATTTATCACAACTGCACTATCAAGTTCACCAAATAGTATCTCATAAGCTCCAAGTCTTAAAATCGCTCTTTCGATATTTCCGATAGACTCTAACTTCCACTCTTTTAAGTGTTTGTTTATCTCTTCATCTATTTTATCAAGATTATCTATCACCCCATTGTAAAGTGATAGGGCAAACTCTTTTTGTTTGTTTCTTATTTTTTTATCTTCTAATATTTCATCCAAGTACTTTTCTATATCATTGTTTCCTATGTCATAAGCATATAAAAGAGTTACTACACTCTCCCTTGATTGATGTCTAGTTGCCATTTATAGACTCTTATATAGGCTTAGTAGCTCAACAAGTCCAGTCATAGACTCAAAACCTTTGTTTCCAGCTTTACTACCGGCTCTTTCTATTGCTTGTTCTATGTTGTCAGTTGTCAAGATTCCAAAAGTTACAGGTTTTCCGTGCTTCATAGTTGCATTTGCTACACCTTTTGTAGCCTCTGCTGATACATAATCAAAGTGAGGAGTACTACCTCTTATCACAGCTCCAACACAACAAACTCCATCATACTTTCCACTCTCTAAAAGTTTATCTAGTACAAACGGTATTTCAAAAGCCCCTGGAACTAAAACTAAGTCCAAGTTATCTTCACTTCCTCCATGTCTTAAAAATGCATCTTTTGCACCTTCAACAAGCCTATCTGTTATGATATGGTTAAATCTAGCATTTATGATAGCAACTTTTTCGTTGCCACTAAGAGCTAGGTTTCCTTCTATTATATTCATGATATTTCCTCTAAATTTTTTTGTATTTTAGCAAAAGAGACTTTATTCTACTATTTGCATCTTCTAGTCTTTGTTTTTTAACTTCTCCACTTTTTACAAGCTCAACTATTGTGTTTACTATTTTTTTTATTTTCAGAGGTTTATCTAAAAAGTTTCCAATCAAAAGTATATCAACTCCACTATTTAGAGCTAACTTTAAGGCAGTTTTAAAAGGGTAGTTTTTACTTATAGCTCCCATTTGCATATCATCGCTTATAAGAACTCCACTAAAACCAAGTTTATCTCGTAAAAGAAGAGTATTTGTCTTGTATGAAAGAGTAGCAGGGTAGGTTGAATCAAGGTTGGAGTTAAAGATGTGAGCCGTCATGATAAGTGGACTTTTTACTTTTTTAAAAGGCTCTAATTCTCTTTTTTGCCAAGTTTGAGTAACATCTGTAAAACCTTTGTGAGAATCACTTCTACTTGAACCATGTCCTGGAAAATGTTTTAGTGTTGTCATGATATTGTGCTTTTTCATGATAGATGTGAAAATATTTGCATACTTTATCACTTGTTTTGGATTTTTACCAAAACTTCTTTTGTACTTTGCGATTATAGGATTGTTTAGGTATTCTAAGTCCACATCAGGAGCTAAGTTCAGGTTTATACCAACTTCATTTAAAAGTTTCGCCATTTTTGTGTACTCTTTTTTTGCAAACTTTTCACCACTTTTGGCTACTTTTTTGGCACTCTTAAACTTAGCAAACTTTTTTAGTCTTTGAACTCTTCCTCCCTCTTCATCGACAGCTATCATGATAGATGGTTGAAGTTTCTTTATATCTTTAGTTAGTTTTTTTAGTTGATTTTTGCTTTTAATGTTTTTAGAAAATAAAATAACCCCAGCCACTTTATACTTTTTTAAAAATTTAGGAGCTTTAACTCCATCAAAGCCTACCATCAAAACACCACTTGCTAACTCTTCTAAACTCTTTGCACTAAGATTTAAAAGAAGTAGCAGACTAAAAAAAACTATCCTCAAAGAGTTCTCTCATAAGCTTTCGTGATAGCTTTTATAAATCCATTTCTTACTCCATACTCCTCCAAAGCAGAGTACCCAGCAGCAGTAGTTCCACCAGGACTCATGACTCCATCTTTGATAAGTGCTGGGTGTTCATTTTTGATAAGTGGAGCAAATCCTTCAAATAAACCTTTTACAAGTAAATTTGCATCCTCTCTTTTTAGCCCCTCTTTTACAGCCCCATCACTCAAAGCCTCAGCCACTAAAGCTAAAAATGCAGGTCCACTTCCAGCCACTGCAGTAGCGATATCAAGCTCTTTTTCACTTCCTACCCAAAGAGTTTTTCCTAAACTTTTGCATATTTCTATCGCTTCATCTTTGTATGCTTCATCTCCACATAAAGTTGTCATAGACTTTTTAAAAGTGGCTGCTAGATTTGGCATTACTCTTATATAGTGGTTTGCTTTTATGTTTTGTTTTATCGTTGCTATTTTTGTTCCAGCTAACACTGAAAGAATTAAATTTGCTCTTCCCATCAAAGTGGATGTGGCATCTTTTAAGGCATAAGGTTTCATGCAAAGTATCAAGTTTTTTCCATGAATGTTGAAACTTTTAAGAGCAGCAGTTTTTACTTTGTATTTTTTTGCCATCTCTTTTAGAGCATCTTCATCTCTTGCTATCACAGTTATATCATGAAGCTTCCTAGCTCCTTCTATGATAGCTCTTGCCATCTTTCCACTTCCTACTATGACTAGTTCCATGTTGTTCCTTATAAAAAGTTTTTTATCTGTTCGCTCAAACCAAAATCAGGATACTTTTTTTCATCCAGAACTATTTGTGCTAAGAGTGCTTTTTTTTCATTTACTAAAATTGGTGCTAAAAAATTTATAGTTGAGTTTTCTATCGGATTTTGGATAGTTACTATGTTGTAAACCTTTATATCACTATCATTTTCAACTTCTAAAATATCTTTATAACCTTTATCAACTATAAAACTATAATCTCTCACAGTTAAAGGATCTATTAGTTGAAAAGAGATATCTCCACTATTTATAGAGTAAAAAAAATCATCTATTTTCTCAAAGCTAAACTCACTTATGTTTTCAAATCCAAATATCGGTTGGGCTGTTTTTAATCTCATATTGTATCCTACTATTAATCATTACTGTGTATTATATCGGCTATTTATAATTTTTTTGTTAGTATATTTTAAAATTCTTTACAATATGGAGTGAATTATGTTAAAAAGTTTTATTTTTGTAGCTTTGGTTGTTGCTACATTTACAGGCTGTTCTAAAAATTCTAAAAATGCTGATGCAGAGTTTAACAAACCAGCAGACTATTGGTATGCTAAAATGATAGAGCAGATAAAAAGAGATGATTTAGATAAAGCTGATGATGCTTATACATCTTTGGAGAGTGAACATATAGGAAGTCCACTTGTAAAAGAAGCTCTCATGATACTTCAAAAGGCTCACAGAGCAGATAGAGAGTATGTCATGAGTAAGTTCTACATAGATAGATATACAAAAAGATATGCAAATGCAAACAATATCGAGTACTTAAGATTTTTAAGAATAAAAACAAACTTTCTAACTTTTACAAGAGCAAATAGAGACCAAAAACTACTAGAAGATACTATAGCAGATGCAAACAAGTACAAACAGAGATTTCCTCGTTCTCAGTACAATCCTTATGTTGATACTATGCTTACAAAACTTTACTTAGCTGAACTTATGCTAAACAAAGAGATAGCTTCACTATATAGAAGAACAGGAAAGGCAAAAGCTGCAAAAATATATGAAGAAAAAGTAAATAAATCTTGGCTAAGAGATACTAAGATAAAAGAAGATACATCTTTCTTGAAACAAATTTTTTAGATTAGGACAGACTTAACATGATAGAAAACTACCAAGAAGAGTTTCCACAAGTGCTTTCAGTTGTTGTAGAGGATAAGACATTTTTATATCCATTTATGATTTCACCTATATTCTTTTCTCCAAAAGATGAAAATATAGAAGCGATTGATGAAGCTATGGAAAGCAACTCTTTGATTATAGTGCTACCAGCAAAAGATAACTACAACAAAACTAGAACAGTTGAAAACATATATAGCTCAGGAGTTATAGGCTCTATCATGAGAAAGACAACTCTTCCAGATGGTAGAGTAAAGATACTTTTTCAAGGGCTTAACAAAGGTAAAGTACTCAGTTTTAGTGATGATTTACTAGAAGCTGAAGTTGATACGATAGAGCTTGAAAAATATAGCCGTATAAAAGTAAATGCCACTATGGAAATCCTAAAAGAAAAGATTAGAATTCTCTCAACTACAAGTGATATCTTCCCTCCAGAGCTTTTAAAAACGATAGAGGATAACTATGATCCAAACAGGATAGTTGACTTAGTAGCTAGTACAATAAAGTTAAAAAAAGAGGATGCTTATAAACTTTTTGTCTCTAACTCACTTGAAGATAGACTTCTTATGCTAACAGAGTTTATAGGTGTAAGTATAGATGAATCAAAACTAAAAAGAGAGATAAAAAGTAAAGTTCACTCAAAGATAGATAAAGTAAACAAAGAGTACTTTTTAAAAGAGCAGTTAAAGCAGATACAAAACGAACTTGGAGTTGATAATCAAAGAGAAGAGGAGATAGAGGAGTATCGAAAAAAGCTAGAGTATAAAAAGAAGTTTATGGGTAAAGAGGCATACAAAGAGGTAAAAAAACAGATAGATAGATTTTCTCGTATGCACCCAGACTCTGCTGATGCTAGCATGATACAAGGTTATCTTGATTGGGTACTAGATATACCTTTTGGCAAAAAATCAAAATACAAGTTAGATATAAATGAAGTAAAAAGACACTTAGACAAAGACCACTACTCACTAGAAAAACCAAAAGAGAGGATAGAAGAGTACTTTGCAGTAAAAGAGTTAAAAGAGAAAAGAGGGATAAAAGACAAAGAAGATAAGGGGACTATTTTATGTTTTGCAGGACCTCCGGGTGTTGGTAAAACCTCTTTGGCTAACTCTATAGCAGATGCCCTAAAGAGAAAGCTTGTAAGGATAGCTTTAGGTGGACTAGAAGATGTAAATGAACTTAGAGGGCACAGAAGAACTTATATAGGAGCAATGCCTGGTCGTATAGTTCAAGGACTTATAGAAGCCAAAGAGATGGATGCAGTTATAGTGCTTGATGAGATAGATAAAGTTGGAAGAAACTTTAGAGGAGATCCAACAGCAGCACTTTTAGAGATACTAGATCCTGAACAAAACATAGAGTATAGAGACTACTTTTTAAACTTTAGCATAGATCTCTCACAAGTGGTTTTTATAGCAACTGCAAATGATGTTAGTCAAATCCCAGGACCACTAAGAGATAGGATGGAGTTTATATTTGTAAGCTCATACACTCCTCAAGAGAAGTTTCATATAGCTAAAAAGTATCTAATCCCTCAAGAGTTAAAAAAACATGGACTTAAAGGTAGTGAGTTTAGTATCACAAAGGGAGCTTTAGAGAAACTAATATCAAACTTTACTAGAGAAGCTGGAGTGAGAGGGCTTCGTCGCCAAATAGCAAAGATAAACAGAAAAATAGCAAAAGAACTTTTAGCTGATAGTTCTATAGATAAAATCTCTATAACAGTAAAAAATCTTCACAAATACTTAGAAAAAGAGGTATTCGTTATAGAAGAAGTAGAGAAACAAAACCAAATCGGTGTAGTAAATGGCTTAGCATGGACAAGTGTTGGTGGAGATGTTTTAAAAATAGAAGCTATCAAGATAAGAGGCAAGGGTGCTTTAACCCTGACTGGAAAACTAGGTGAAGTGATGAAAGAGTCAGTAAAGATAGCCCACTCAGTAGTAAAAGTTTTGATAGATAACAAAGAGTTAGAGATACTTCCAAATGCTATCCCAAAAACAGCAACTGAGATAGAGGAAGAAAAAGATGTAAGTCCAAGTGAGACATACAAAAGATATGATTTGCATATCCATGTTCCAGAAGGTGCTACTCCAAAAGATGGTCCAAGTGCAGGTATAGCGATGGCAACTGCTATAAGCTCAATTTTGAGTGATAGAGAAGTTAGAAGTGATGTAGCTATGACAGGAGAGCTTACTCTAACAGGAAAAGTTTTACCTATCGGTGGACTTAAAGAAAAACTCATAGCAGCTCACAAAGCAAAGATAAAAACAGCTTTGATACCAAAGAAAAACTATGAGAGAGATTTAGATGAACTGCCTGTCGAGGTAAAAAATGATATAGAGATTATTGCAGTTGAGAGCATTGATGAAGTTTTAAAGGTGGCATTATGCAAGTAGCTCCAAGTATCCTCTCAGCTGATTTTGGAAAGTTAAGCGAAGAAGTAAAAGCTATCTGTGATGGTGGTTGTGATTTAGTTCATGTAGATGTTATGGATGGACACTTTGTGCCAAATCTAACCATAGGACCAGTAGTAGTAAATGCAGTTGCAAAAGCAGCCACAAAACCACTAGATATCCATCTTATGGTAGAAAACAACACTTTCTTTGTTGATCTTTTCGCCCCACTAAAACCAAAATATATAACTTTTCATATAGAAGAGGAGAAACACCCTCATAGACTTATCCAAAAGATAAAATCTTTAGGTATAAAAGCAGGAGTTGTACTAAACCCTCATACCCCACCAAGTTCTATCAAATACTTAATCGAAGATTTAGACATGGTACTTTTGATGAGTGTAAACCCAGGTTTTGGAGGGCAAAAGTTTATCCCATCAGTTGTGCAAAAGGCAAAAGAGTTGAAAGAACTTATAAATAAATCAAATCCAAAGTGCCTAATAGAAGTAGATGGTGGAGTAAATGATAAAAATATAAACTCACTAAAAGTTGCTGGAGTTGATGTAGTTGTAGCTGGTAGTTATGTTTATGGAAGTGAGGATTATCAAAAGGCGATTGAAAGTTTATCTTGATTTAAGCAAAAAAAGCTACAATCGCATTCTTTAATACTAAATAAGGAGAAACAATGCCAAAGATGAAAACACATCGTGGTGCCGCTAAAAGATTTAAAGTCAAAAAAAACGGTACTATCAAAAGAGGTTCAGCTTATAGAAGTCATATTTTGACTAAAAAATCTAAAAAGAGAAAAGTAGAGTTAAGAGCACCTCATACTGTTGATAAAACAAATGTGGCAGAAGTTAGAGAACTTCTAGGAAAATAGTTTTAAGTCGAAAGACTTATAAATCCTCCTAAAGTTTTTAACACTTTAGGGAAAAGTCTGGCAAAACCAGCACCCAAAAATAAAAAGGTAAAAGGATACAAACATGAGAGTAAAAACTGGTGTAGTAAGAAGAAGAAGACATAAAAAGCTTTTAAAACAAGCAAGAGGTTTCTTTAGTGGAAGAAGAAAACACTTTAGAAAAGCAAAAGAGCAGTTAGAGAGAAGTTTAGTATATGCTTACAGAGATAGAAGACAGAAAAAAAGAGATTTTAGAAGACTTTGGATTGTAAGAATCAATGCTGCTTGTAGATTAAACGATATTAGTTATTCAAGATTTATAAATGGTCTTAAAAAAGCAAACATAGAACTAGATAGAAAAATCTTAGCAGATCTTGCTATGAATGATGCTGCTGCATTTACAAAAGTAGTAGAGGCTGCAAAAGCTACACTATAAAAGAGGTGAGGATTTTCCTCATTTCTTTAACAAAACTTAACTAAAAATATTACTTTAAAAATTAAAATTATTTAACCTGCTTTTAACATTAAATTAATATAATCTTATTAGATTAATAAAATCATTTAAGGGTAGGTTAATGTACAATAATATTAGGGATTTTTCTAGTGAAACTTTATTTCCTACAAGATTTGATTTAATGGATGATTTGGAAAGTTTAGATACTAAAGCTAAGCATGCTTGTACTTTAGTAAATATTCAGATAAATGACTTTGATGATATAACTAATTACTTCGGATTAAGTGTTGCTGGGGAGATAAGAGTGCAAGTAGGTAACTTCCTAGAAAAAAATCTACCTACAAGAAGTTCAAAACTATACCAATTTGAAATGAATAAATTTATAATTTTTATAACTAGTAGGACATCTTTACTTCAAGTTAATAACTATATAAAAGAGATTTTAAGCCAACTATCCAAAAAAACTTTTTTTGCAGAAAATCAAACATATAGTATTTCAGCATCAATAGGAGTTGCGAGAGGACGACGGGCACTTTTCAAAAAGTCATATTTAGCCCTAAACGAAGCTCAAAAAAAAGAGTCTTCATACATCATATATAATCATAAAACTGATATAGAAGCAAAGTTTTTAAAAAATATAAATATGCACCATACTATAAAAGAAGCTATAGAAAATGATAAAGTAGTAGCTCTCTATCAACCGATATTTAATGTAAAAACTAAAAAAATAGAAAAGCATGAAGCTCTCATGAGATTAGAGAATGAAGATGGCTCTTTAAAATCTCCAATAGAGTTTTTGGACATAGCAAAAAGAGTTAAACTTTATACAAAGCTAACAAAAAAGATGATAAAACTAGCTCTTTCAAAAGTAGCCTCTACAAAAAGTGCTATAACTATAAATATCAATATGGAAGATATAGAAAACCCCTCTATATCAAGATATATCTATAACTTCATAGATAAAAGTAATATAGGTGATTTTATAACTTTTGAGATAGTCGAAAGTGAAAAAATCACCTCTTACATAAAAGTATCTAACTTTATAAAAAAACTAAAAACATTAGGTTGTAAGTTTGCGATAGATGATTTTGGTAGTGGGTATTCAAACTTTGAGCATATCTTAAAATTAGATTTTGACTATATAAAGATAGATGGTTCACTCATAAAAAATATAGATAACTCAGTAGAAAATGAACTCTTTGTAAAAAGTATAATAGAACTAGCAAAAGAGTTAGACATAAAAACAGTAGCAGAGTATGTTTACAATCAATCAATCTATGACAAGATAACATCTTTAGGTATTGATTATGTTCAAGGGCATTACATAGGAAAAGCAAGAAACTTAATAGCTTGATTGGATATAATAAAACCAAAAAAGGCTAACTTCATGAGCTTGTTTGACAAAAACAATCACTTCAACATAGCAAATATCGTAACATTTTTAAATATCACCTTTGGCATCACAGCTATGTACTTCATACAACAACACAACTTTTTTATAGCTATCATCTTAGCTTGGTTTGCAGGAGCTTTTGACATCATAGATGGAAAACTAGCAAGAAAGTTTAATCTCTCATGTGAATTTGGCATCCAACTAGACTCATTTGCAGATTTTATCTCATTTGTTGTTATGCCGGCATTTTTGCTTTTTTATGCCCTACAAAAACCAAACAGCTTAGAACTACTAATCTCAGGAGTTATCTTCATATACTACATCATAAGTGGACTTAGAAGACTTATACAGTTTAACATAGATGCAGAGGCTGGAGAAGTAGCTAAGTATTTTGTAGGAGTTCCTACACCACTTGGTGCTATTTTGTTATGGGTTTTGTATCTTTTATACTCTTATTCAATAGTTTCAAATATCTTTGTAATGCTTGTTTTTGTAGCAACAATAGCATATCTACTAAACTCAAAAGTAAAGATTCCACATCCTTAATACTTTTATATAAGCGATTAGTTTAAATCTTTAAAATCCAAATAAGAAAGATATACTAAAAAATTATCTCAAAACAAAGGAAACTAGATGAAAGTGATTTTCAAAAAAACTCGTTGGGGGGGGGGATTTTTCTAAAGTAAATCTTTCTCTTTTAACTTTATTTGCAATATTTACTATAGGTTGCGGTGGAGGAGGTGGTGGTTCAACTCCTTCATCTTTAACTCCTACTACTATAACTGCTGTCGATGGTTATATCGTTGGAGCATCTCTAAAAGACTCAAAAGGAGTAAGTGCCACTGAGGTAGGAAGTGGAAAGTATAAGTTTTCTGATACTCCATCATATCCACTTACACTAACTGGTGGAAAATACAGTGCAACTGGAAAAAACTTTGATATAAACTTGAGTTCTACTAGTGGAGGGGTTATATCTCCTATAACTACCTTTTTAGCAGATGACTCTGCACTTTTAGCTAAGTTTGCAAGTGCAAATCTAGGTGCTACTACTCTATCTCAGTTTGGAACTGACTACATAGATACAAATAACTCAAAACTAGCTAAACTATCACAACTTCTATATGTCATGTTAAAAGACTCGACATTAACGACTACTTTTAAAACTAGCCTTGGTGGTGCAAATCCTGCTTCATTAGATGAGTTATTTACCCTCGCCGAAAGTGATGTAAATGCTTCAGCAACACTGGACTTTAAACAAAAACACTTTGCTCGTAAACTTTTAACTTTCACAAAAAACTTTACAAAAGAGCCTAGTGAGTTAGAATCAAACCTAAAAAACTTAAAAGCAAATCTAAATGGAGACTATAGTGACCATGCAAGAGTAGTTCTAAAAACAGGACAAACAAAAAGCTACGACAAAGATGGAAATGAAGTAACGGATGGCTCTATAAAAGATGATGGTTTTTATCAAAAAGGTACAGCAAGAGCTTACACAAGAGCAAACGATATAGTAACTGACAATGTTACTCATCTTATGTGGCAAGATGATAATGAAGCAAATACTATACAAAAACAGTGGCTTACAGATGAAAACTACAACACTTGCTCAAACGATACAAACTCTTCTGCTTGTACTGACACTAGTGGAGATACAGCAGTAACTTATTGTGAAAACTTGAACTTAAGAGGTTACACAGATTGGCGACTTCCAACTGTAGAAGAGTTGGTTTCTATAACTGATAATGGTAGAAGTGCTCCTGCAATAGATCCGATTTTTTAAAATGTAGTCTCTAACCGTTACTGATCTTCTACTTCTCTCGCTTCCTCTCCAGATGGTGCTTGGGGTGTCTACTTCAACGGTGGCGGTGACGATTGGTACCTTAAGGACAATAGTTGGTATGTACGATGTGTTAGAGCCGGTAATTAGTGAAAAGTGAAGAGTGATGAGTGAAAAATTATTTGGTAGGAGGTAGTTTTATTTCATTTTGAAATATTTTTTGGTGTAGAGAAGCTTTTTTGATAAAATCTTTTTAGTGAATAGTGAATAGTGAATAGTGAATAGTTAAGGATTATTTTTCACTTTTCACTTTTAGTTTTTCACTAAAAAAAAAGGGGAGCTTTTTTATGCCGAGTATTTTAAAACAAAAGAGTTACAAGTTTTCTTTGAGGGTTGTGAAGCTTTATAACTATCTTTGTAAAAGTCAAAAGGAGTATGGTTTAAGTAAACAACTTTTAAGAAGTGGCACAGTTATAGGTGCTTTGGTTGCAGAGGCAGAGTTTGCCCAATCCAGAGCTGATTTTGCAAATAAACTGAGTATTTCACTAAAAGAAGCAAACGAGACTAAGTACTGGTTGATGCTTCTAAAAGACTCAGAGTATTTGCAAGACAAGATGTTTGAAAGTATAAAACCTGATGTAGAAGAGATTATCAGACTTTTAGTATCAAGCATAAAAACAACGAAAAAAGTGAAAAACTAATAGTGATGAGTGAAAAGTGAAAAGTTAAATGAAAAGCACTCGCAGAGTGCATACAAAAACTCTTCACTCTTCACTATTAACTTTTCACTAAAAAAAGGGAGAATTTCATGAAAAAAACAATATTAAGCTTATTTGTTGTGATTGGTCTGCTTCAAGCTGACTATATTCGAGATGATAGTAAAGGAGTTGTAGTTGATACTAGTACAAATCTTATGTGGCAAGATGATGTACCAAGTGTTCAAAAAACTTGGATAGAGGCTATAAACTACTGTGAAAATCTAACTTTAGCTAGCTATGATGATTGGAGACTTCCAAATTTTAATGAACTATATATGTTAGCTGATAGAAGTAGAAGCAATCCTGCTATAAGTTCTGTTTTTCAAAATGTAGTCTCTAGCCTTTACTGGTCTTCTACTTCTTTCGCTTTCGTTCCAGACTCTGCTTGGGGTGTCGGCTTCTACGGTGGCTATGACGGTTGGGGCGGTAAGGACGGTAGCGGTTATGTACGGTGTGTTAGAGCCGGACAGTGAGCTTTTTAGTGAATAGTGAAGAATCAAAAGTGAAAAGTGGAGTTTGATTTTTTGATTTTTGAACTTGAGAGTTGTGAACTGCTTTTTGATAGTGAATAGTGAAGAACTAAAAGTTAATGGTAATTTTTCACTTTTCACTCTTAGTTTTTCACTATAAAAAAATCATGCCCACTCGAGTTTTGGCTCAGTATGTTTAGAAGCACAATCAGTTAGATATGAGTTGATTAGATTTTGATAGGGTATCCCAACTTTTGTAGATAATCTTTTAAAATACTCAATAGTCTCAACTTCTATTTTGATTGAGATTTGCTTTTTCACTTTTTTAGCATATGGATTTTTTGTAGAATTACTAAAGTCATATTCTTTTCTCATGATAAAAACTCCTTGTATTGTTTTTCTTCTTTTTTTGTTGATTTTCTAGCACTTATGATTCTGATGTTATTCTCACAATCCTTATAACAATGAACAACTGTCAAAATCTTTAGTTTATGACTCATACCAAGAAGAAGAAATCTCTCCTCATCATCACTATGGTCTGGATCAAAAATCAATCTTGCATTTTCATCACCAAAAACACTTTTTGCTTCTTCAAATGAGACCTTATGCTTTGCAAGATTTTTTAGTGCTTTAGTATCATCCCAACTAAATTTTATATTTTCCATAATGATATTATAATGTTTTTATAATGTTTTGTCAAGCCTATGAAAAGTGAAAAACTAAAAGTCAAGAATAATTTTTCACTTTTAACTCTTAGTTCTTCACTATTATACTATCCTTTAATAAAGGATAAAAATCATAAAAAAACTCCAAAATCTATTGACTTTATAACAAAAATTCTATATACTCCAAGTCCAAATAAAAATCCGTCGTGAAAACGACAAGTTCTTTAAAGGAAAATATATGGAAAAAATCAGACTTAAGCTTAAAGCTTATGATCATAGAGTTTTAGACAGATCTGTTGCAGCTATCGTTGATGCTGTTAAGAGAACTGGTGCTGAGATTAGAGGACCAATCCCTCTACCTACAAAAATCAAAAAATACACAGTATTAAGATCACCACATGTTAACAAAGATAGTCGTGAGCAGTTTGAGATGAGAATGCACTCTCGTCTTATAGATGTTGTTTCTGCAACAGGTGATACTGTAGATTCATTGATGAAACTTGACATAGCTCCAGAGGTTAATGTTGAAGTTAGAGCAATGGGTCAAAGTTAAGGGGAGACGATATGGAATACATAGTAGAAAAAATCGGAATGAGTAGAACTATCACAGTACCAAGCACATCAGTTACACTTTTAAAAGTTGTAGATGCAAAAGTTTGTGAAGTTACAGAGCATGGTGCAATCGTAGCTTACCCAAAAGGTAAAAAGTTTGATAAAGCTATAGAGGGACAACAAAAAAAATACTCTCTAAGCAAAGAGTTTAATAGATTTGTAACACTTAAACTAAAAGATGTTGAGGCTGGTGATTTAGACAAATCTCCACTAGGTGATGCAACTGTTGTAAAATCTTCTTTTAACACAAAAGGTAGAGGTTTTGCAGGTGTTATGAAAAGACATAACTTCGCTGGAGGTCCAGGAAGTCATGGTTCAAGATTTCACAGAAGAGTAGGTTCTATCGGAAATGCAGAATGGCCTGGTCGTGTTCAAAAAGGTAGAAAGATGCCAGGACACTATGGAAATACAAAAGTAACAGTTAAAAATGAAATAGTTTCATTTGATAGTGAAACAGGAATCCTAGCTGTTAAAGGATCAATTCCAGGAGCAAATGGTGCTTATGGAAAAGTAAGGATAGTTAAATGAGTAAAGCAATAGTACTAGATAGTAGTTATAAAAACAGTGGTGAGATGGATCTTCCAGCTTCATTTTTTGAAGTAAACTCTCACAACTTATATCTATATGTTAAGTCTTATCAATCAGCTCTTAGAGCAAATACAGCTAAGGCAAAAACTAGAGCAGAAGTAAGAGGTGGTGGTAAAAAACCTTGGAGTCAAAAAGGTAGAGGTGGAGCAAGAGCTGGTTCAAACAGATCACCTATCTGGGTTGGAGGTGGTGTAAGCCATGGTCCAAAAAACAATAGAAACTACTTTCAAAAAGTGAACAAAAAGCAAAAAAGACTTGCTTTAGAAGCTGCATTAGCTGAAAAAGCAAACAGTGGAAAACTTTTTGTAGTTGACACCGTAGCAGTAGAATCTGGTAAAACTAAAGATGCAGCAAACATAATAAAATCTTTAGAAACTAGAAGTGCACTAATAGTAAAAGAGCTTATAGATGAGAAATCATTTTATGCTTTTAGAAACTTAAACAATGCATATATGATAGAGTCAAACGAGTTAAATGCTTACACAGCAGTTGCTTTTGAGTCAATTATCATAGAAAAAAATGTTTTAGAAAACTTAACAAAAGAGGGCTAAGATGGCAGATATAACAGATATAAAAGCAATTCTTTATACAGAGAAAAGTTTAAGCCTTCAAGAAAATGGAGTTGTTGTTATAGAGACAAATCCAAAAATGACAAAGAATGGTTTAAAAGAAGTTTTAAGAGAGTACTTTGGTTTTGTTCCAGTGAAAATAAACTCACTAAGAATGAACGGAAAAGTTAAAAGATTTAAAGGTATCGAAGGTAAGAGACCAGACTTTAAAAAGTTTTATGTAACTCTACCTGAGGGTGCAAACATAGAAAGCGTGGAGGTTTAAGATGGCTATTAGAACTTACAGACCATATACACCTAGTAGAAGGTTCATGACTGGACTTGATTCAGCTGATATAACATCAAAACCTACTGTAAAATCACTACTAAAAAAACTACCAGCATCTGGTGGTAGAAACAACAACGGTAGAATCACTTCAAGACATAAAGAAGCAGGTGCTAAAAAACAATACAGAATAATCGACTTCAAAAGAAGAAAATTTGGTATCGAAGGAACAGTATCTACTGTTGAATACGATCCGTACAGAAACTGTAGAATTTGTCTTGTAACTTATGCAGATGGTGAGAAAAGATATATACTTCAACCTTCAGGATTAAAAGTTGGAGATAAAGTAGAGTCAGCAGAAGCTGGACTTGATATAAAACCAGGTAATGCTATGAAGCTTAAAAACATCCCTGTTGGAACAATCATTCACAATATCGAGATGAAACCTGGTAAAGGTGGACAGATAGCAAGAAGTGCTGGTGGATATGCTCAACTTATGGGTAAAGAAGACAAATATGTAGTTCTTAGACTTCCAAGTGGTGAGATGAGACAAATTCTTGCTGAGTGTATGGCAACTATAGGTACAGTTGGAAATGAAGATTGGTCAAATGTTGTTATCGGTAAAGCTGGAAGAAACAGACACCGTGGTATAAGACCTCAAACTAGAGGATCTGCGATGAACCCAATCGATCACCCTCATGGTGGTGGTGAAGGTAAGACAAATGGTTCAAGACATCCAGTTAGTCCGTGGGGTATGCCTACTAAAGGTTATAAAACTAGAAGAAAAAAAGCTAGTGATAAACTGATAATAACTAGAAGAAAAGGAAAATAGATGGCTAGAAGTTTAAAAAAAGGTCCATTTATAGATGAACATTTACTAAAAAAAGTACAAAAAGCAAAAGAGAGTGGTGATAAAAAACCTATCAAAACTTGGTCAAGAAGAAGTACAATCCTACCTGACATGATTGGATATACTTTCTCAGTACACAATGGTAGAAACTTTGTTCCAGTATATATAACTGAAAATCATATTGGTTATAAACTAGGAGAGTTTGCTCCAACTAGAACATTTAAAGGGCATAAAGGCTCTGTTCAAAAGAAAATAGGTTAGGGGTTAGATAATGAGTAAAGCAGTATTAAAATTTATAAGATTATCACCTACAAAAGCAAGACTTGTAGCTCGTGAAGTTCAAGGGATGAATGCAGAAGTTGCACTAGCAGCTTTAGAGTTTACTCCAAACAAAGCAGCTGGAATTATAGCTAAAGTTATTGCTTCAGCAGTAGCAAATGGTGATTATGAGCCAGAAGAGGTTGAAGTAGTTTCTTGTAGAGTTGACAAAGGTCCAGTTTTAAGAAGATTTAAGCCAAGAGCTAGAGGTAGTGCAAGTAGAATTCTAAAACCTACTTCTCATATCATGGTAGAAGTAGCTCCAGCTGGAACAAAAGCTGATAATGATGCAAAACCAGCTAAAACAGAGAAAAAAGTTGAAGCAAAAGTTGAGAAAAAAGAATCAACTCCAGCACCAAAAAAAGCTGATAAAAAAGCAGAGAAAAAAGGTGATGATTTAACAAAAATCAAAGGTGTTGGTAAAGCATACCAAGAGAAGTTAAACTCTGAAGGTTTCTTTACATATGAGGATGTTGCAAACATGAATGAAGAGCAAATCCAAATGATGGAAGAGAAATACAGTTTTAGAGGCGACTTTAACGATGCAGTAGCATCAGCTAAAGAATTATCACAAAGTAAGGAGTCATAAGATGGGTCAAAAAGTAAATCCGATTGGACTTAGACTTGGTCTTAACAGAAATTGGGACTCAAGATGGTACCCATCTAAAGAGACAACAGTTACTAACATAGGTGAAGACTACAAAATAAGAGAGTTCATAAAAAAAGAGCTTTATTATGCTGGTGTTAGTCAAATCCTTATCGAGAGAACTGCAAAAAAATCTCGTGTTACAATAGTTTCTGCAAGACCTGGAATAATCATAGGGAAAAAAGGTGCTGATATAGAGAAACTTAGAGTTAGACTAAGTAAACTTATCGGTAAAGATATAAATGTAAACATAAAAGAAGAGAGGAATGCTCAAACTTCTGCTCAACTTGCTGCTGAAAATGTAGCTACACAGTTAGAGAGAAGGGTTGCTTTTAGAAGAGCTATGAAAAAAGTTATCCAAGGTGCTATGCAAAAAGGTGCTAAAGGTATCAAAGTTTCAGTTGCTGGAAGACTTGGTGGAGCTGAGATGGCTAGAACTGAGTGGTATCTTGAAGGAAGAGTTCCTCTTCACACACTAAGAGCTAAGATAGATTATGGATATGCAAAAGCACAAACTACTTACGGAATCATAGGTGTAAAAGTTTGGATTTTTAAAGGTGAGGTTTTAACTAAAGGAATCCAACCAGAGAGAAAACAAGCACCTAGAAAAAAAAGAAGAGGTGAATAATCATGTTAATGCCCAAAAGAACAAAATATAGAAAACAACAAAAAGGTAGAAACAGAGGTAAATCTTTCAGAGGTAATTCTATTGCTTTTGGTGAGATTGCTCTAAAAGCTACTGAAGCTGGTAGAATAGACTCAAGACAAATCGAAGCTGCTAGGATTGCTATGACAAGACATGTAAAAAGAGAAGCAAAGTCTTGGATTAGAGTTTTCCCAGATAAACCTTTAACAGCTAAGCCACTAGAGACTAGGATGGGTAAAGGTAAAGGTGCAGTAGATAGATGGGTTATGAACATAAAACCTGGAAGAATAATTTTTGAGATGGCTGGTGTAAGTGAGAGTTTGGCAAGAGAAGCTTTAACTCTAGCAAAACACAAGTTACCTTTTAAAACAAAAATCATAACAGCAGAGAATGAACATGAAGTATATTGATTTAAAAGATAAAGATGAAAAAGCTCTTAATGAGCTTTTGAAAGAGAAAAAGTTGTTGCTATTTAAACTTAGATCTAAGCTTAAAACTATGCAATTAAGTAATCCAAATGAGATTAGCCAAGCAAAGAAAGATATCGCTCGTATAAATACAGCACTATCTTCTTTAAAAAATCAAGTTAAGGCATAAACGATGGCTTTAAAAAGAGAAATACAAGGTAAAGTTGTAAAAAAAGCTGGATATAAAACAGCTACAGTTTTGGTTGAGAGAAAAGTTGTTCATCCTAGATATCACAAAATCGTAAAAAGATTTAAAAAATATCTAATTCATGATGAAAATAATGAAACAAATGTTGGTGATATAGTAAGTGCTATCGAGTGTAGACCACTATCAAAAACAAAATCTTTTAGATTAAAAGAGATTGTTCAAGCAGGAGTTAAATAATGATACAAGGTTTTACTAGACTTGCAGTTGCTGATAACAGTGGTGCAAAAGAGATTATGTGTATTAAAGTTCTTGGTGGTAGTAAAAGAAGATATGCATCACTTGGTGATGTTATAGTTGCTTCTGTTAAAAAAGCTACTCCAAATGGAAAAGTTAAAAAAGGTCAAGTTATAAAAGCTGTTGTAGTTAGAACTAAAAAAGAGGTTCAAAGAGAAAATGGATCACTTATTAGATTTGATGAAAATGCTGCAGTTATACTTGATGGAAAAAGTGAGCCTATAGGAACAAGGATTTTTGGACCTGTTGGTAGAGAAGTTAGATATGCAAACTTCATGAAAATAGTTTCACTAGCACCGGAGGTTTTATAATGGCAACAAAATTTAAAATAAAAAAAGGTGATACTGTAAAAATTATCGCTGGTGATGATAAAGGTAAAGTTGCAGAAGTACTAAAAGTTCTTCCTAAAACTTCTCAAGTTATCGTTGCTGGTTGTAAGATAGCTAAAAAAGCAGTTAAACCAACAGAAGAGAACCAAAATGGTGGTTTTATGGACAAAGAGATGCCAATACATATCTCAAATGTAGCAAAAGTTGAGGGATAATTTATGGAAATTAGATTTAAAGAAAAATATAACAATGAGATAAAATCTACTTTAAAAGAAGAGTTTGACATAAAAAATGTTATGCAAATTCCAGCTTTAGAGAAGATTGTTATAAATGTTGGTGCTAGCGAAGAGGCAAAAGATAGTAAAGTTTTACAAAGTGTACAAGATACTATCTCTTTAATAGCAGGTCAACATGCACTTGTAACTAAAGCAAAAAAATCAATCGCAGGTTTTAAACTAAGAGAAGATTTTCCAGTAGGTGTTAAAGTTACTCTAAGAGGTGATAGAATGTATACTTTCTTTGATAAGTTAGTATCTATTACTCTTCCAAGGGTTAAAGACTTTAGAGGTGTTCCTAACAATAACTTTGACGGTAGAGGGAACTATACTTTTGGGCTAGATGAACAACTTGTTTTCCCAGAGGTAAAATTTGATGATATTATAAAACAACATGGTATGAATATAACTTTTGTAACAACAACTGAAGATGATAAACAATCTCACAGAATGTTAGAGTTATTTGGTATGCCATTTGCAAAGAGGTCTTAAGTCATGGCAAAAAAATCAATGATAGCAAAACAACAAAGAACGCCTAAGTTTGGTGTAAGAGCTTACACAAGATGTCAAATCTGTGGAAGACCACACTCAGTATATAAAGATTTTGGAATCTGTAGAATTTGCCTTAGAAAAATGGCAAACGAAGGACAAATTCCTGGTCTTAAAAAATCAAGTTGGTAGGGAGAAATTATGGTAAATGATTTAGTATCAGATGCACTAACTAGAATCAGAAATGCATCTATGAGAAAATTGGAAGTAACTACACTTCTTCACTCAAAACTTGTAGAAGCAACAGTTAAGATTTTTCAAGAAAAAGGTTATGTTGAAAGTTTTAGCATAGTTGAAGATGGAAATAAAAAGTTTATAAAAGTAGTCTTAAAGTATAACGACAATGGAACTTCTGTAATTAGTGAACTTAAAAAAATATCAAAACCAGGTAGAAGGGTTTATAAACCTGCTGATGAGATAAAAAGATTTAAAAATGGTTATGGAACTATCGTAGTAAGTACTTCAAAAGGTGTACTAAGTAATGACGCTGCATTCAAAGAGGGAATTGGTGGCGAAGTTATCTGTAGTATTTGGTAAAAATTAAAATTTTTGCGGCATTCGAAAAATATTTCGTAGACAAGTAAAAGGAAAAACATGTCAAGAATTGGTAAACAACCAGTTTCAATACCAGCAGGTATTGAAGCTAGTGAAAAAGATGGTGTTATTACTTTTAAAAAAGGTAATGTAGAAAAAACACTTGATACAAAAGACTTAGTAAATGTAGAGTTAAAAGACAATGCAATTACTTTTTTACCAAAAGGTGAAGATAGACAAGCTAGAGCTTTTTGGGGAACTTTTAGATCTCTAGCAAACAACATAATTGTTGGTCTTACAACTGGTTATGAGAAAAAGTTAGAGATAAATGGTGTAGGTTATAGAGCAGCTGTCAAAGGTAATGTTCTTGAGCTTCAACTAGGATTTTCTCACCCTGTAAACTATGAATTTCCAAAAAATGTATCTATTGCAGTTGAGAAAAACATTATTACTATAAAAGCTGATGACAAACAAGTTATTGGACAAATAGCAGCAGAGATTAGAGGATTTAGACCACCTGAGCCATACAAAGGAAAAGGTGTTAAATATGTTGATGAAGTTATCATCAGAAAAGCCGGTAAGACTGCAGGTAAATAGGGGAAATCATGAGAACTAAATTATTAAAACAAAAAAATGCTCTAAAGGCGAGAAGAATAAGAAGAGTAAGAGGAAAAATCTCAGGAACTGCTGAGACTCCAAGAGTTGCTCTATTTAAATCAAACAGACATCTTTATGCACAAGCTATAGATGATGTTAATGGTGTTACATTGGCAAGTGTTGATGGTAGAAAATTAGGTGAGAAAGCAAATATAGAAGCTGCTAAAAATGTTGCTCGTGCATTTGCTGATGCTCTAAAAGCAAAAGATATAACAAAAGTAGTCTATGATAGAAGAGGAAATCTTTATCATGGTGTTGTAGCTGCATTTGCTGAAGCTTTAAGAGAAAATGAAATAACACTATAAGGGTCAATGATGGAAAACATAAACAAAGAAGATTTTGAAGAAGTAATCGTTAACATCGGAAGAGTTACTAAAGTTGTTAAAGGTGGTAGAAGATTTAGATTTACTGCTCTTGTAGTTATAGGTAACAGAAATGGTGTAGTTGGATATGGTACTGGAAAAGCAAAAGAAGTTCCAGATGCTATAAAAAAAGCTGTTGAAGATGCACATAAAAACTTAGTTAAAGTAAATGTAAAAGGCTCAACTATAGCTCATGATATTGAACTTAAAGTAGGGGCAAGTAGAATACTACTTAAACCAGCAAGTGAAGGTACAGGAGTTATCGCGGGTGGTGCTACTAGACCAGTTTTAGAGTTGGCAGGTATCAAAGATATCCTAACAAAATCACTTGGATCTAACAATCCAAACAACCTTGTTCGTGCGACAGTAACTGCACTTACAAAGATTAAACAGTAGGAGATTAAAATGGGTTTAGAAAATTTAAAACCAGCATGTGGTTCTACTAAAAATAGAAAAAGAGTAGGTCGTGGACAAGGTAGTGGTATGGGTAAGACTGCTTCAAGAGGTAACAACGGTCAAAAAAGTAGAACTGGTTATAGCCAAAAAAGAGGTTTTGAGGGTGGACAACAACCACTTGCTAGAAGACTTCCAAAAGTTGGATTTACTTCAAGAGTTGTAAAACCTTATGTTGTAAATGTAGATAAAAATACAAAAGTAGCTGAGCTTTCTGAAATCACTATCGATAGTATAAGAGAAGTTCATAAAATAAGCTCTTTTGTAAAAAAAGTAAAACTTATAGGAAGCTCTGCCAAAGATTTAGCTTCTAAAATAAAAGACGAAAACATTACTTGTAGTGGTAAGTAGTCATGAATAAAGATTTAACAAACAAGATTCTAATCACATTAGCTTTCTTGTTTGCATATAGGATTTTGTCTTATATACCAGTTCCAGGAGTAAATGTTGATGTTATCAAACACTTTTTTGATACAAATTCAAACAATGCTCTTGGCATGGTGAACATGTTTAGTGGAAATGCAGTAAGAAGACTAAGTATTATTTCCTTAGGTATTATGCCTTATATTACAGCTTCAATCATCATGGAACTTCTTGCAGCTACTTTTCCAACTCTTGGAAACATGAAAAAAGAACGAGATGGTATGACAAAATATATGCAAATAATCAGATATGCAACTATCGGTATTACTCTTATACAAGCAATTGGAGTTTCTATGGGACTTCAAAGTCTAAGCCAGGGTGGAGAGAGTGCTATCATGATAGATATGAGTACTTTTATCCCAATAGCTGCAGTATCTATGCTAACAGGAACTATGCTTTTGATGTGGATTGGTGAACAAATCACACAAAGTGGTATAGGAAATGGTATATCTTTAATCATTTTTGCTGGTATCGTATCTGGGATACCAAGAGCTATTGGTGGAACTATAAACTTAGTAAATACTGGTGAAATGAACTTTTTAGTAGTTATCGGTATTATTGCAGTTATCCTTGTAACAGTTGGAACTATTATCTATGTAGAACTAGGAGAGAGAAGAGTACCTATATCATATTCTAGAAAAACTATGATGCAAAATCAAAATAAAAGAGTTATGAACTATATCCCTATAAAAGTAAACTTAAGTGGTGTTATACCTCCTATTTTTGCTTCAGCAATTTTGATGATGCCAAGTACATTGCTTAGAAGTAGTACAAATCCTTATGTTCAACAAATCGCTGACATATTGAGTCCTAGTCACTATTTTTTTAATATCCTTATGTTTGCATTTGTGATATTTTTTGCATTCTTTTATGCTTCTATAACTTTTAATGCAAAAGAGATAGCAGATAACCTTAAAAAACAAGGTGGTTTTATCCCCGGAGTTAGACCAGGAAACTCAACAGCTGAGTTTTTAAATGGTGTTGCAAGTCGGATAACATTTAGTGGTGCTATATATCTAGCACTTATCTCAACTCTTCCTTGGTTTTTAGTTAAAACTATGGGAGTTCCTTTTTATTTTGGAGGAACTGCAGTTTTGATTGTAGTACAAGTAGCCCTAGATACTATGAGAAAAATAGAAGCTCAAATATATATGAGCAAGTACAACACACTTAGTGCTGTTGGACTTTAACTAGAGATGGCAATATCACTTAAAAAACCCTTAGAAATAGAAAAACTAAGGGTTTCCAACTCTATAGTAGCACAAACTTTAAATCACCTGAAAACTTATGTTAGAGAGGGTATGACTCTCAAAGAGATAAACCAAATGGGTGAAGAGTTTATATATTCACTAGACTCTCGTCCAGCTTTCAAAGGACTTTATGGTTTTCCAGCTGGTGTTTGTACTTCACTAAATGAAGTAGTAATCCACGGAGTTCCAGATGATACAAAGGTAAAAAATGGAGACATTTTAGGGCTTGACATAGGTGTTGAAAAAGATGGATGGTTTGGAGATGGGGCTATCACTATGCCTATCGGGGAGATTTGCAAGGCTGATGAAGAGCTTATAGCTTGCTCATATGATGCTTTGATTTACTCTATAGAAAACATAAAAACGGGCATGAGATTTAAAGAACTTAGCTTCCTACTCGAAAACTTTATCACAGATCGTGGATTTGTACCTTTAAGAGGATTTTGTGGTCATGGAATAGGTAAAAAACCTCATGAAGAACCAGAAATACCAAACTACTTAGAAGGCAACAACCCAAAACAAGGTCCAAAGATAAAAAATGGAATGGTCTTTTGTATAGAACCTATGATATGTCAAAAGAGTGGAATAGCAAAAATAGATGATACTGATAAGTGGTCAGTAACAAGTGAAGATGGACTTAGAACCTCTCACTATGAACACACAGTAGCAATCATAAATAATCATGCACAAATATTATCAATCGCTTAAGGAGAAAAGATGGCTAAAGATGATGTAATAGAAATAGATGGAATAGTAAAAGAAGCATTACCAAATGCAACTTTCAATGTAGAACTAGAAAACGGTCATGTAGTACTTTGCCATATAGCTGGAAAAATGAGAATGCACTACATAAAAATCATGCTAGGAGATAAAGTTAAAGTTGAACTAACTCCATACAGCCTTGATAAGGGTAGAATAACTTTTAGATATAAATAAAAGGCAATTCTAATCAGTGGGGAAGTAGTATAGTAAATTTAGCTCCAAGATTTGTATTTTTTACTTCTATTTTTCCCTCAAACTTATCTTCTATGATAAGCTTTGACATGTAAAGCCCTATACCAGTTGAGGGAATTATTTTTTTACTAATAAATGGTTGAAATATCCTAGATATAGGTTCTTCTTTGATACCCTCTGCATTATCTTCTATCGTTAAGATGATGTACTTATCACTATCATGAAGGGTTATCTTTATAAAAGGCTCTTTTATCTCATCAAGCGAATTTTGTATTATAGAGAGTACTACATGAGCTAATGAATTTGATAATACAATGCAAAAATCTTCATGCTAAAAAATGGAGGAACAAAAGTACTACCATTTGAAAAGTTATCTAAGGGATTGATTAGGTATTTGGATATGTAGGTTAAGGGGTATGAAAAATACCCTTTAATACCAATCAACCACACTCAACCCTTCAACTTTTTGAAACTCTTTTAGATTGTGAGTTACTAAAGTTAGGTTATTTACTTTTGCACAACTTGCTATTAAAGTGTCCATAGCTCCAATAGGTTCACCTTTTTTTTCTAAAGTAGCTCTTATATTTGCAGACTCTTTAGCCTCTTTGTTTGTAAAGTCTATTATCTTTATTTGACTCAAAAGCAAATCTAATTGTTCTCTTCTTTTATTAGGATTTGTTGATTTCGCTATACCAACTTCTAATTCATATACAACTATTGATGCAACTGCTATATCTTTTGGAGAGTGTGAAAATAGATTTTTAGAAACATTTCCCATACCTTTAAAAAAGTAAATCAAACTATTTGTATCTAAAAGGTACATCTAAAACTCTTCTCTTTTAACATCATCTACTTTACTCTCTCTTATCTCATCCAAAGTTGGAAAATCACTCCAAGAGCCTGATAAGTTTTTTATATTTTCATTCCACTCATTTTGGATATTTTTTTCTAGTAAGCTTGATATAAACTTACTTATAGATAGATTTAAAGAGTTAGCAACCTCTTTGACTTTTGTCTCTAAGTTGTTATCCATATATATCGTAACTTGTGCCATTATAAACTCCTTATCTTATATGTGTAATTATATGTGGATCTATGTTAAAAAAAGCTTATATCTAAAAATTGATTAACTTTCAACAACTTTTAAGAAACACTTAGCTATCATGCAGAGCTTTTTCTAAGCGACGATGACTAAAAGAAGAGTGATTTAAAGTGCGAAATCGTAGTTTAAACTACTGGTTTGTGTTAAAGATACAATCAGTTCTACAAACCAATCGTCCGTTGTTTGAAAAGTAAAATGAAACAGGAGAACTTCATGAAAGTTAGACCATCTGTAAAGAAAATGTGTAGTGATTGTAAAATCATTAAAAGAAGAGGTGCAGTTAGAGTTATCTGCAAAAATCCAAAACATAAACAAAGACAAGGATAGTAAATGGCTAGGATTGCTGGTGTAGATTTACCAAAGAAAAAAAGAATAGAGTATGGACTAACATATATCTATGGTGTAGGTTTAAAAACTTCAAGAGATATACTTGCTAAAGTTGGAATATCTTTAGATAAAAGAGTTCATGAACTAAACGAAGATGAAGTAGCTGCTATAAGAAATGAGCTTCAAGACTCATATCAAGTAGAGGGAGATCTAAGAAAAAAAGTTGCTATGGATATAAAAGCACTTATGGACTTAGGAAGCTATAGAGGTATAAGACATAGAAGAGGACTTCCAGTAAGAGGTCAAAAAACAAAAACAAATGCAAGAACCAGAAAAGGTAAGAAAAAAACCGTCGGTTCAGCAGCTAAGTAGGGGTAAATAATGGCAAAAAGAAAAGTAACTAGAAAAAAAGTCGTTAAGAAAAATATCGCTAAAGGTATAGTTCATATAGCTGCTACTTTTAATAATACAATGATAACTATAACAGACGAGATGGGAAATGCTATCGCTTGGAGTAGTGCAGGTGGACTAGGGTTCAAAGGAAGTAAAAAATCAACTCCTTATGCAGCTCAACAAGCAGTCGAAGATGCTATGGCAAAAGCTATGGAGCATGGGATTAAAGAAGTTGGTATTAAAGTTCAAGGACCAGGAAGCGGTAGAGAGACTGCTGTTAAAAGTGTTGGCGCGATAGAAGGTATAAAAATTCTATTTTTAAAAGATGTTACACCATTACCACATAATGGTTGTAGACCTCCAAAAAGACGAAGAGTGTAGGGGATAGAAATGGCAAGATATAGAGGACCAGTAGAAAAAATCGAAAGAAGACTAGGTGTAAGCTTAGCTCTTAAGGGTGAAAGAAGATTAGCAGGTAAAAGTGCGATTGATAAAAGACCATATGCTCCAGGACAACACGGACAAAGAAGAACAAAAATCTCTGAATATGGTATGCAACTAAGAGAGAAGCAAAAAGCTAAGTTTATGTATGGTGTAAGTGAAAAGCAATTTAGAAGACTTTTCTCAGATGCAAACAACATGCAAGGAAATACAGGATCAAACCTTATCCTTCTTATAGAGAGAAGACTTGACAATGTAGTTTATAGAATGGGATTTGCTACAACTAGAGCATTTGCTAGACAACTTGTAAACCACGGACATATTCTTGTAGATGGTAAAAAAGTTGATATCGCTTCATACAGAGTAAAACCAGGACAAAAAGTAGAAGTAAAAGAGAAAAGTAAACAAAATCCACAAATCGTTAGAGCTGGTGAGTTAACTGCTCAAACTGGTATCGTTCCTTGGGTTGATGTTGAGTTGGACAAAGGTTATGGGATATTTACAAGACTACCAGAGAGAGAAGAAGTTAGTATTCCTGTTGAAGAGAGATTGATAGTTGAGTTATACTCTAAATAGTAAAGTAAAAGGGTAATAAAATGAGAAAAATCAGTACATCTTTATATATGCCACATGAGATAGAGATAGAAAAAATAGATGATAAAAGGGTAAACATTATAGTTTATCCTTTCCAATCAGGCTTTGCCGTAACTGTTGCTCATCCTCTTAGAAGACTACTTCTAGGAAGTTCAGCAGGTTACTCAGTAACTGCTATCAAAATAGATGGTGTAAGTCATGAGTTTGATAGTATTAAGGGTATGCTTGATGATGTTGCTCTTTTTATACTAAATCTAAAAAATATCAGATTTAAAATCAAAAGTGATGCAAACAAAGTAGAAGTTACTTACTCATTTAGTGGTTATAAAGAGATAAAAGGTAGCGATTTAGCAAATGATGTTGTTGATGTTGTTACTCCTGATAACTATTTAGGTACTATAAACGAAGATGCAACTATCAACTTTACTCTAATCATTCAAAAAGGTATAGGATATGTACCTAGTGAAGAGTTTAGAGATGAAGTTAAAGAAGACTTTATCGCTATGGATGCTTTCTTTACTCCTGTTAGAAAAGCTGTGTATAGTATAGAAAACATGCTAGTAGAAGATGATCCAACTTATGAGAAAGTTATCTTTGATATAGAGACTGATGGACAGATAGATCCAGTAGATGCTTTCAAAGAAGCGATAGAAAATCTAAACGGACAAATAGCAATCTTCTCTAAAGCTATGGATATAGACATCATGACACCACAAGATGACTTTAACAGCTCTCATGATATGCAAAAACTTCTTCAACCAGTTGATGGTTTAAGTCTAAGTGCTAGAAGTTTCAACTGCTTAGATCGTGCAGAGATTAAGTTTGTTGGTGAGCTATCCATGATGGGTGAGTTAGAGTTAAAAGGACTTAAAAACTTAGGTAAAAAATCTTTTGAAGAGATAACAGCTAAGTTAGAAACTTTAGGTTTCCCAGTAGGATACAAGTTTGATCCAGACTTTTTAAGAAACCTTAGTTTAAAAATACAAGAATTAAAAAATAAATCACAAGAGGCATAAAAAATGAGACATAGACACGGATATAGAAAATTAGGAAGAACTTCTAGCCATAGAAAAGCACTTCTAAAAAACTTGTCTATTGCTTTGATAACAAGTGGTAAGATAGAGACTACTGTTGAAAAAGCAAAAGAGTTAAGAAGATATTTTGAAAAGCTTATAACAAAAGCTAGAGTAGGTGATGCAAATGCTCATAAAGCGATATTTGCATATTTACAAGATAAAGAAAGTACTAAAAAACTTTTAAATGAAATAGCACCAGATTATAAAGATAGAACTGGTGGATATACAAGAATCACAAGAACAAGAGTTAGAAGAGGCGATGCAGCTTCTATGGCTTTTATAGAGTTAGTATAACTCAAAACTTCATGAAAGGTAACATCCTTTCATGAAAAACTACTTTTAAACAATCAATAAAACTTTCATTAATATTACTTAGATAAAATCATTATAAATTAAATTATTATTTAACGGAGATTTTATGATACCATTTTCAGATGAAGAACTTAGACCGGTAGTAGAACAATCACTAGAAAAAGTAGCACCTATGTTAGCCCTTGATGGTGGAGGATTACAACTGCTTGATATAAAAAATGGAAAAGTTTTTGTTCAACTTCAAGGAGCATGTACGGGATGTAGTGCAAGTGGCCAAACTGTAAAGTATGGTATAGAAAGACAACTTAGGATGGATATACACCCAGAGATTGAAGTTGTAAACATAGCACCTGGTATGGAGAGTATGATTGAAGAAATCGCAAACAGCTAAAGTCTTTAACAGATATAAAAAACTAGCAACAGAACTTTTTGAGAGTGAAAAGTTTGATTTATCTCTAAAGTTTTACTCTTTAGCCCTCAAGTGTGATTCTAGTGATATAGACTCAAAAGTAGGAGCATTGCTTAGTGATTATGCACATGAAGACTCTCTTGATGCTCTTTCACTATATGATTACTATATCTCATCCATAGAGTTAGGAGAACCTAAAGAGTTAGTATTAGAAAATATCCTTCAAATGATAAAACAAGAAAACAGTTTTTTTGATGAGTTAGCAAACTCAATAGAAGAGTTTTCACAATCTATAGAAAACGGTATAGAGTATAAAGACTTCATACTTATAGCTAAAACCAAGCCCAACATGAGAGTAGCACTAGAAGATTTGATGTTTAGCTCAAAACTTATCATAAACAACAAAGAGGATATGATGAATTTCATCGAACTTCTATATGAGTATAATTTCAAAGATGAAGCTATGATTTACTTAGAAAATGCGATAAACATCTTCCCTGATGACTACTTTGAAGATAAGTTTAAAAAATTTTTACACCAATAAAGGTAACCCTTGAAGATAGAGATACAAAATAAACCATATAAATATATAACAGACAACTCACAAGAAGTTGATGAAAATACAGCCTTTTTTCTTTGCAAACAAAATAAAAAGTACAAACAAGATAACTTTAAGCACATAGTTACAGTTGAAGAGTTAAAAGAGATATACAATTTAAAAGATATAAAAATTGTAGGTATAACTGGAACAAATGGCAAAACAACAACAGCAGCTGCCTTATATTCGTTTTTACTTGATTTAGGATATAAAGTAGGCTTTCAAGGTACAAGAGGACTTTTTATAAACGAAGAAAAAATAGAAGGTAAAACCCTTACAACCCCACTTATCTTCAACACTCTAAATCATATAAAAGAGGCAAAAGACAAAGGTTGTGAGTTCTTTATCATGGAAGTAAGCTCTCATGCAATTGAGCAACAAAGAATAGAGGGATTGGACTTTGAGTTAAAAATATATACAAATCTAACTCAAGACCACCTAGACTATCACAAAACTTTTGAAGAGTACAAAAGAGTAAAAGAAAGTTTTTTCCTAGATGAAAGTAAAAAACTGATAAACAAAGATGCCAAAAAAATAAACTTCAACATAAAAAATGCCTTTACCTATGCCCTAGATGCTCCAGCAACCTATAATGTAACAGCATACACTCTAAAAAATGGTATCTCAGCAGCCATAAGACACTTTGGAGAACTAGAAAGCCTATACTCTAGCTTGCAAGGAACTTTCAATGTTTACAATCTCCTAGCAGCAGTAGCATCTGCACAAATCTTAACAAATAAACCACTAAAAGAGATTTGCGAAGTAGTAGAAAACTTCGCAGGAGTAAGTGGCAGGATGGAAGTAGTAAGCGAACAACCACTAGTGATAGTTGATTTTGCTCACACTCCAGACGGTATGGACAAAGTCCTAGACTCTCTCAAAGATAAGCCTATAAGCTTAGTCTTTGGAGCAGGAGGAGATAGAGACAAATCAAAAAGACCACTCATGGGAAGAGTAGCAAACAGATATGCAAAAAAAATCTACCTAACAAGCGATAACCCAAGAAGCGAAAACCCACAAACTATCCTAGATGAGATAGCTCTAGGAATAGACAAAAAAGAGAAACTAAAGCTAGTAGAATCAGATAGAAAAAAAGCTATAGAAGAAGCTTTTAATCAACTTGAAAGTGATGAAATATTAGTTATCCTTGGAAAAGGAGATGAAGATTATCAAGAGATAGATGGAGTTAAGTATCCTTTTGATGATAGGGAAGTTGTGAGAGATTTATTATAAGCTAATACAATTACTTGAAAATAGATAATATTTTAGATATAATACCTTACAAATACTAAAAAGGTCTAATATGTTATCTTTTTTACCAAAAACCCCAAGTGATATACAACAAAATTTAAAAACTAACTTCAAACAAAAAAGAAAAAAACTTGGCTTCACTCAAAATGACCTTGCCGATCGCTCAGGAGTAAGTTTAGGCTCACTAAAAAGATTTGAAAACAAAGGACAGATTTCTTTAGAATCACTTCTAAAGTTAGCTTTGGTTTTGGAGTGTTTGGAGGAGTTTAGAGCTTTGTGTAAGGTGATGGAAGTTATGCCTGATAGTATAGAGGATTTGTTGTGAGCTTAAATAATGCCCATGAAGGTTATGATTATCAAGATTTATTAACAAGCTATTTTATATTAAAAGAGATACTGTTAGGAAATAGAAATAGTATTTTTTCTATTGATAAAAAACACACAATAGGAAATGACGTCCCTGATAGATTTGATGATTTAGTTATTACTAATGGTTCAAATATTCAACGCAAACAAATTAAATATAGTAATGATACTGTTGCTAGAAAACTTATAAAGAATGACTTCTCGAATGATAGTAAAGGTTTAGCACTTTATGAAATTTATAAATCATGGAATGAGTTAAACACTACTAATAGTGAATTTAGGCTTTGTTTAGCATGGGATGAGCCAACGGCTGACAATATTAAAAGAGTTTTAGTTCCCTTTGCTGTAGAATCTTCATTTCCAAACTTTGCTACAAAGTTATATAGAATTAACCTTGACAATTTATGGGAAGAAAATCCTGAAAAGTTTAATCGTTGGGATAGTCTAAAAAAATTTGTTCAAAAGAATGATATTAATAGAGATGATTTTAAACTTTTTTGTGATTCCTTAGTTATTGAGTTAGAACTTCCCAAAGCAAGTTTAAAATTTAATGCACCAAATGATTTAGAAAATATTTTGGTTCAACAAGCTGAAAAATTAGGCATTGGTCAATACCCAAATGATGATATTTATATTAGTGATTTTTTAGAACGATTAGCAAAAAAAGTTGGAGAATATAGAACAAGGTCAGCAGAAGTAACAGGAGAAGATATATTAAAAGATTTAAGAATTAAAACAGATTTTGGAAAAATTGAACAAAAGTTTGAGATAGACCAAACCAAAAATATAAAATCAAATAATAAATATACTTTTTTTCAAACTAAAGTTATAGAAAATAAAAAGACTTTACTTATTGGAGAGCCTGGAAGTGGTAAGTCTTGGTTTTTGACAAACTTTATTGAGTATTTAGAGAAAAATTCTAAGAAAGTTATACGACATTATTGTTTTACAGATACAGAAGATGAACTTATAGAAAAAAGAGTAAGTTCAGATGTCTTTTTTGGAAACTTAATAAGTGATATTCTAAGAAAATTCCCTAAATTAAAAAAAGAAAACTTAGTAGCAAATTTAGATGAATTAAATGTGTTACTTTCAAATGTAGAGGATGAGCTAATCATCATTATTGATGGCTTAGACCATATTGAAAGAGTATTGAAAAGCTCATCTACTTTATCAGAAAGTAAAACAATGATTATTGAGTTTATATCTCAAATAGTTTTACCTAATAATATATATATTATTTTGGGTTCTCAACCTGTGGATGAAATTCGTGTTTTAATTGATGATTTTGACTATGTAGACCATAGGTTGACTAAATGGAATATGGAAGATGTGATAGAACTGATGAATAAATACTCTTTAGAAGATAAATTATTAGAAGATAAATTATTGTCAGAGTATCTTTTTGAAAAAAGTGAAGGGAATCCTCTTTATTTGACTTATGTTATTAAAACTTTAAAGAATCAACCAATAACGATAGAGTTAATTAATGAATTACCTCAGTATGATTTTAATCTTAAAAAGTATTATGAATATTTAACTTCTCAAATGGATAATAATTTAACATCAGAGATATTGTCTTGTTTGAATTTTTCTATAAATATAAATGAATTAGAGAATATAAACCCACAAAGCCACCATATAGAAAATGATTTAAAAACTTTATCTCCTATATTAAATGAGAACTTTTTAAGAGGTGGGATTAAGCTTTATCATGATAGTTTTAGAAGATATAATATAGAAAAACTAGAAGAGAACGATGGACTGCAAAATATTTATAAACTTATTACTAAATGGTTAAAAAAACAAGGTTTTTATAAAAGTGATAAAGCATATAGATATTTATTGGGTTATTATATAAAAATAGATAAATTTAAAAAAGTTAAAAAATATGCGACTAATGATTTTTTAACAAAAAGTTTATATCATGGATATTCTGAAAGTATAATCAATGTGAATTATAATAATTTTTTATATGTAGCTAAAGAAACACAAGATTGGTCTCTCTTTATTTATCTAAGTGAACTTAATAGAACTATGCAATCTACTTTAAGTGATTCATATAATGAATTTGAAGAGAAGTTTGAACTATATTTTGAAGCTATTGGTTTAATATATGGATTTGAAAAAGCTAATAAAATTTTATTTTTTGATGGTAAGCAGAACTTTAGTGATGAATTAATTGTAAAAGCTTTTTACATCTCTCAAAAAAATGGTTACATACCTAATTGGAGAAAAATAGAGTATTATTTTAAGAATGAAATTTCATTAGAAAATTTTAGATATTTTATTGCGTATTTGATTGCCCTCAATAAACTTGATGATAATGTAAGAAAGAATAGAGTTTATTTATCTACAAATTTAGATTATTTGAAAATACTTGTAGAAGAAGTATATTATTTAGAAGGATTTGAAAAAATATTATCTCTTTATGAACAAAACAAATGTAGTCGTAAAGATATTATTGTCAATAAAATAAATCAAATTTTAGATAATACAAATTGTACACAAAGAATTTTAGTTGAAAATCAAATGCAACATTTATGTTTACCTCTTTTAAATTTAGATTTTGTTGATGAATATATTGAAGAAGGAGTTTTAGATAATTTTTACTATTTGGTAAAACAATATAGTAGCTATAACTTATATGCATTAGAAGAGTTTGAAAAAACTATACTATCAAATAATTTCTTTTATAATTGGTTAAAGTTTCTTATTAGGAATTTCATTATTGAAGAAAAAATCAATCAAAATAAATTTGCAAATTATAAATCTGTAGAAAAAAAAATTATTGAAAATTTTAAATTTTTATCTAGTGATATTGACCCATATAAAGGGAAACCAAGAGTTATAGATTTTACATATAAAAATGGACATATAATAGATAGAAGTATAGAGCAAGGACTAAAATATATACAATCTAAAAAAAGTTGGTCTAAAGTTGTTGATTATTTAAATTTTATTCCTTATAACACTATAGCTATTATAGAAGAAAAATATATTAATAATAAAAATATTAAATTTGTTATTGATTCATATAAATATTTTGATGATTCAGAAGATGAATACTATAGTTCATATTTAGAGTATAAGTTAAAAAAAGCTATTTATTATTCAAAAGTAGAAAAGAAGAAAAAAGCACGAAAAAATTTGTTACAATCAATGAGATTAATTACAAGTTATACTTTTAGAAAAGATACAACTTTAGATGAAATTCAAAGCCCTATAGAGTCATTAAAAGTACTTGATAAACAATTTGCTTTAAAGTATATAAAAAAACTATTACCACTAAATATTGCTGTTCAAAATCATAGTGAAGATGGTAAAGGTATTAGATGGTTATATATTGATTGGTTTAAATTTTTTTTAGAAGTTAATCAAAAGAAAGCTTCAATTTTTCTAATAAATAAATTATTAGAAGATGAATATTTTTGGAAATATGAATTTATGTTTTCTGCTTATTTAAAAAATTCAGATGATGTGAATCCTATAATTTTAAATTATTTATATAGACTAATGCCAACTTTTATTAGGGATGATGCTATCGCTTCAAATTACATCTCTTCATTTTCAGACAACATATATAAAATAATTGATAAAGATGAAAAAATAGCGAGACAATCATTTGTAAATATTTTAGAAAGAGATTTAAATAACCATCGTGATAAACCATCAAATAAGAGTATAAAAAAACTTCAAGTATTAAAAAATATTTTAAATGTATCTATACCTATCCAAAAATCAAAAAAAGAAAAAGCTACTCCTTCTACTTTTGGAGAAAAAAACTTAGAAGAAAAATTAACAATACAATACGGTATTACCGAATCATTAAAAGAAAAAAATCTTGAACAGATAAATGAGTATTTTGATAAACAAGATAGAAATTTGATGAATAAAGATTTAATTTTTTTACTATACTATTTTAATGAAAAAAATGATGATGAATTGATTGAAAGTATTTTAGAATCATTGATTACTAGCAAACTTATAGGAGATAAAAATTATTATGAAAAGTTAAGAGGATTAGTTAATCATATAAGATGTTCAGTTGGACTAAAAACATATCTTTTAGTGAAAATATTTGTATTTTCTCAAGGTGGTTGGTTTGAAAATTTTCTAAATAAAGATGCCTTAAAAGACGCAGTCAAGTTAGACGGAAAACTAGCATTATTCTATTTATCTCAAGAACTTTTTGAGAAATTTAAAACTATATACTATTACTCTCAAAGTACATCAAACTTGATTATAGCTTTTGAGTATGCAGGATTAAAGAAAAAAGATATTTTATCTATGTATAAGAGAGGATTTGAGTCCATAGAGTATAGATTACCAGGTGATTATGATTTTCATTGGAATAGTATAGAAGATAAAAAAATGAAAGATATGTCTGATGATGAAATAGCAATTGTCATAATCTTGGTCAAATCTAAAAATATGGATGCTTTAGTTCAAAAAGAAGTTTTATCAGCAATCAATTATTTATTCAACTACAATGAAACTCTATTAATTAAACCCTTGCAATGGTTTTTTGAAAACATTAATCACTTTCCTCATATATCTATAGCGAGTATATTAGAGTTATTTTTAATTTATGTAGATGAGAAGCAAGTTTTTTTTCAAACACTAAAAAATGATATCTCAAAGGTTAGAAGATTAAGTAATTTATATATCTCAAACTGTTTGAAGAAATTAATTGGGAGTATTAAATAATGTTTGAAAGAGTAAAAGATACAATTTTGAGAAATGATTATATTTCCTATTTAAAACATTTAGGTATTGATACAAGTGAGATTTTTGGTAATATTCAAAATAGACTAGATGATAAAAATTTATTTTTTATTTTTGAAAATAGAAGTCATAGTATGCTTTCACCTAATGTAATTCTTGAAAATATAGTTTTTGAAGAAGTGAATAAATATTTGTATTCTAATGATTATGATTCAAATATTTTTAAAAGAGATATAGAGATAGATATAAAAACCTTGATAGCCTCTCAAAACTCTATAATAGAAAGACCTAAAATAAAAAAACCATCTGAATTAGAAGAGGGATTTAAATCTGAGTTAGAAAATGAAAATGGATTTATCCGTATTGCAAGATTTGAAAATGAGATGATAGAAAAAGATAATGGATGGGAAAGACAAGGACAAACTATAGTATTTGAAGGTTTAAGTATTTTTAAAAAAAATAGTCCTTTTTTTGAAGGATTACCATCATCATTAATTTGGGACAATGCTTTATATTATCCTAATAATCCATTTATTATTTGGTTTGGAAAGAAATTTAATAGTATTGAAGCAAATAATATTTTATGGATAAATAGTCTATTGCAAAGTGATTTGGGACTGATATTAGATGATTTTAATCATGGACTTCAAGCTTTAAATGAAGTAAATGAAGTTGTATTGAAATTTAGACAATGGAGAAGTGATTTAATTGATAATGGTGCTTCATTAGATTCTAATATTGCTAAGTTAGAGGGATGTGATTTAATATTGAGGGAAGATTATTATGAAAGACTAAAAGCGATGATTCCTGATATAAAATTTTTTTGTAAGAAATTGGACTTAAAATGATATCTAACCAAACCATCTACCTAAACACCAACAAAACCCAAAAACTAGGAACCATAGCCCAAAAAAACAATAAAATATACTTCGAATACGATAAAGATTTCTTAAAAACAAAACTAGAAATCTCTCCATACAAACTACCACTAAAATCTGGTTTATTTCGTTGTGATGACAACACTTTTGATGGGATTTGGGGTGTTTTTGCTGACTCTTTGCCTGATGGTTGGGGAAGATTGCTTATGGATAGACATCTTTTAAAACTTGGGATTAATCCTCACTCACTTTCTCCTTTGGATAGATTAGCTTATGTTGGTAGTGATGCTATGGGGGCTTTGAGTTATGAACCATCACTAGAGATAAAATCAGAGTTACAAGATATTATACTAGATGATTTATCAAAGAGTTCTAAAGAGATTTTAGAGGGAAGTAGTGAGCTTTTAGTTGAAGAGTTACTTAGTCTAAATGGCTCTTCATCAGGAGCAAGACCAAAGGTTTTGGTGCAAATAAGTGAGGATTTAACCAAGATAGTACACGGCAAGTCTAAGTTAAAAGAGGGATTTAGTTACTGGATAGTGAAGTTCGCTTCTAGTGTTGATTCTTTTGAAGTAGGAGCGATTGAGTATGCTTACTCACTTATGGCAAAGGATGCTAGGCTAATTATGCCAGATTCTACTTTGATAGAGGGAAAATATGGAAGATATTTTGCGATAAAAAGATTTGATAGAGTTGGGAGTAAAAGAGTTCATATGCACTCAGTTGCTGGACTTACTCATAGTGATTTTAGGTATCCAACGATTGATTATGATGATTTACTTACTTTAACATTTCATCTTACAAAAGATTTTAAAGAGGTAGAAAAAATGTTTAGACAAGCAGTTTTTAATCTTTTTACAAACAACAGAGATGACCATGCTAAAAACTTTTCATATCTTTTGAATGAAAGTGGAGAGTGGAAACTATCTCCTGCTTATGATTTGACATACTCTAGTGGAGTTGGTGGAGAGCATAGCACTATGTATTTGGGAGAAGGAAAAAATCCAACTGTTTTACATCTTGAAAAGTTAGCTAAAAAACATCTTATAAAAAATGCTCCACAAATAATAGAAGAGGTAAAAGACTCTGTTTCAAAATGGAAGTATTTTGCAAAAGAGGCAGGAGTTAGTAAAAATAGTATAAATCAACTTTCAAAGCTATTTAAGACTCATTTTCTCCCAAATTCCTAAAATTTAATAAATTATTAATCTTTCCTTGTTACAATACCGAGATTTTAATAAATAGCCTAATTATAGGTTAATAATAAGGGGAAAATTATGGGGATACCAAAACCAGCATTTTATATATTTAAGTGTGAGCAGAGTTCACCTCCGGGGATGCCAAAACCTAGTTGTGTGAGAGAGGGAACACAAGATTTGTTTCAACATTTAGGAATGAAGCTTATGGAAAAAGGACTTATAGCTACAGTTGTTCCAGTTAGAACAGCTTGTCTAAACAGATGTCAGCAAGGTCCAGTTATGTTAGTTGAGCCTGGACATTACATGTATGTAGAGCTTACTAAAGAAAAAATAGATAGAATAATAGACGAACATATTATTGGTGAAAAACCAGTTGCTGAGTATTTGATAAGTGATGAGTTTTGGGATGAAGCTATTTCGCCAATGGAAGCTATGAAAATGGCTGGAAGATAAAACTTAAGGGAAGAGTATGACAATCACGATGCTTTATAGCAAACTTCATCGTGCAACTGTTACAGATGCAAATCTAAACTATGTTGGTTCTATCACTATCGATAGAGATTTGCTTGATGCTGCAGGGCTTATAGTGGGTCAAAAAGTAGAAATAGTAAACATCAACAACGGTGAGAGATTTGCAACCTATGTTATAGAGGGTGAGAGAGGCAAAAAAGATATGTGTCTAAATGGTGCAGCTGCTAGAAAAGCTGAGATTGGTGATAAAATCATAGTTATAGCTTATGCATCTATGAGCCAAGAAGAGGCAAAAACTTACAAACCAAAAGTAGTACTTTTAGGTGATGATAATAGTATAGATGAGATAAAAGATTATGTTTAAAGATATGGATTTTTCTAAAATGGGCGAAATGCTCCAAAAAGTACAAGAAGAAGCTAAAAAATCAGAGGCGGAGAGTGAAGCAAAAACTTTTACAGCTAAAAGTGGTGGAGGACTTGTAAAAGTGAGTGCAAATGGAAAAGGTGAAGTTATAGATATAGAAATAGATGACTCACTATTAGAGGATAAAGACTCTATGCAAATCCTACTCATCAGTGCTACAAATGATGTTTTAAAAATGATAGAGGAAGAGAAAAAACTACAAGCTACAAATATGCTTGGAAGTTTAGGTGGCTTAGGTGGATTTGGAAACTAATCTTTTAAAAGAGTTTGAAGAGTTTTTACAAAACAATATACCTACAAAAAAGAGTTTTCATCCACACTTTGAAGTAGCGATGAAAAAGATGTTTTCTGCTGGTGGAAAAAGATTTCGGCCACTTTTGCTTTTAAGTGTTGTTCAAAACTATGAACCACTTTTAGTAAAAAATGCTTTTTATCCTTCCCTTGCACTAGAGATGATTCATACATATTCACTCATTCATGACGACCTGCCTACCTTTGATGACTCACCACTTAGACGAGGAGTAGAGACTCTTCATGTAACTTATGATGAAGTAACAGCAACTTTGGTTGCAGATGCACTCAACACAGATGCCTTTTTGACTCTTTCAAACTCTCCACTAAGTAGTGATACAGTTGTAAAACTTACACAAGAATTATCATATGGAGCAGGGGTCAATGGTATGGTTCTAGGTCAAGCACTAGATTGTTACTTTGAAAACCAAAAGCTCTCATTAGAACAACTTATGTTTATACATATTCATAAAACTGCTTATCTAATCTCTACTGCTTTAAAAATGGGGGCTATTATCTCAAATCTACCAAAACAAAAAGTTAATCTCTTTGGAGAGTTGGGATTAAAGATAGGACTTTTGTTTCAAGTTGTAGATGATCTGATAGATGCTACAAAAAGTAGTGATGAAGCAGGAAAGCCAACAAATAATGATACAAACAAAAACTCATACACAAATCTTCTTGGAGTAGAGGGTGCAAATCAAAAAAGAGATGAACTCAAAGAAGAGATAAAAGGGCTTTTAGATAAACTAGATGTTAATATGAAACAAAGATTACAAAAATTGATAGAAAAATACCTATAAGGAAGAGAGATGATAAACGAAGATTTACTACAAAGACAAGCTGATACTATAAGATTTTTAGCAGCAGATATGGTACAAGAGGCAAACAGTGGACACCCTGGAGCTCCTATGGGACTAGCTGATATAGTAACAGTTTTAAGCTATCACTTAAAACATAACCCAAAAAATCCTAAGTGGCTAAACAGAGATAGACTTGTTTTTAGTGGGGGTCATGCAAGTAGCCTTATTTACTCATACTATCATCTTTTAGGTTATGATATTTCGCTAGAGGATTTGAAAAACTTTAGAAAAGTAGGAAGCAAAACTCCTGGACACCCTGAATACAATGAAGTTCCTGGAGTAGAGATAACAACAGGACCACTAGGGCAGGGTGTAGCGAATGCAGTAGGATTTTCTCTAGCTTCAAAATACTCAGCAAATGTCCTAAACTCAGAGAGTGCAAAACTAATAGACCATAAAGTTTACTGCCTTTGTGGAGATGGAGATTTAGAAGAGGGTATAAGTTATGAAGCTTGTGCCTTAGCTGGACACAACAAACTAGATAACTTAGTTTTAATATATGATTCAAATAATATAACTATCGAAGGTGATACTAGTGTAGCTTGGAGTGAAGATGTAAAGTTAAGATTTGAAGCTCAAGGCTGGAAAGTATTTAGAATAGATGGTCATGATTACAATCAAATTGATTTAGTTTTCACACAAGTAAATGAAAAACAAGATAAACCAGTTTTAATCATAGCCCAAACTACCATAGCAAAAGGAAGTGCAAATCTTGAAGGAAGTCCTCATACTCATGGAGCACCTCTTGGAGAGGATGAGATAAGAGAGTCTAAAAAAAGAGCAGGGTTTAATCCTGATAAAAAGTTTTTTTTGCCAGATGATGTAAAAGAGCAGTTTTTAGAGGCAGTTTCAAAAGGTGAACATTTAGAAAAACAGTGGGGAAAACTACTTTTAGATCTACCACTAAAAGAACAAAATGAAGCTCTTATAGCCCTACTAAATCCAAATTTTGACAAAATAGATTGGCCTTCTTTTGAAGAGGGAAGTGGAGTTGCCTCAAGAGATAGCAATGGAAAAATCCTAAATGCCATAGCAAAAGCAATCCCAGGTTTTGTCGGAGGAAGTGCAGATCTTGGACCATCAAATAAAACAGTCCTAAACAATATGGGTGATTTTCCAAACGGAAGAAATATGCACTTTGGAATAAGAGAACATGCCATGGGTGCTATTACAAATGCTATGAATCTATACGGAACCATGATGGTTTACAATGCAACTTTCTTTGTATTTAGTGACTACTTAAAACCAGCAGTAAGGATAGCAGCTCTAAGTGGTATAAGAAACTTTTTTATATGGACTCATGATAGTATAGGAGTTGGAGAAGATGGACCAACTCACCAACCTATAGAGCAGTTAAGTCAGTTTAGAGCTATACCAAACTTTTATACTTTCCGTCCAGCAGATGCTACTGAAAATATAGAGTGCTGGAAGGTGGCTTTAAAACTAAATGCTCCTAGTGGATTTGTACTAAGCCGACAAAAACTTGATACTTTAAAAGACAAAAGAGACTTTGGAGAGGTAAGCCGTGGTGGATACTTAGTCAAAAAAAGAGATGGTGCAACAGTTACTCTCATAGCAAGTGGAAGTGAACTAATGCCTTGCTTGAAAGCTGCTTGTCATCTTGAAAAGGCAGGGATAAAGGCAAATGTAGCAAGTATTCCATGTTATGAACTTTTTGATGAACAATCAAGTGAGTATAAACAAAATGTTATAAATCCAAATACAAAAGTTTTAGCAGTTGAAGCTTCTCGTGGACTAGAGTGGTACAAGTTTGCTGATGAAGTTTTAGGTATGCAAAGCTTTGGAGAGAGTGGAGATGCAAACATACTTTTTGAAAAGTTCGGATTTACTATAAAAGGTATAAAACAAAGAGTTTTCGATATGGTTGGAAAAGAGTATGTTGAGACTAAGATAAATGGATGTGAGATATAAATCATGATACAAGAACACGAAATCCCAACTGGAAGCAGACTATACTTTCAAAAGAGTGCAAAGATAAAAAGAGAGATAGAAAACATGAGTGCCAAGACTTTAGAATCTCTTGGATATGCAGAAATAGTAACTCCTCATTTTTCATATCATCAAGATAGAAGTTATGCTAAAAACAGGCTTCTTTCTTTTAGTGATACTAACAACAATACACTCTACCTTAGAGCTGATACAACTGTTGACTTAGCTAGACTTATAACAAAGAGGCTAGGGCGAAGTGTAGATCAAAAGAAGTGGTTTTATATCCAACCAGTTTTTACATATCCATCAATAGAAAATTATCAAATAGGTTGTGAAAACTTAGAAAGTTCAAATCTTTCAACAACTTTAAAAGATAGTATAGAAGTTTTAAAAAAGATAGACTCAAAACCACTACTTCAAATCTCAAACATCCAAATCCCAAAAATACTTTCAAAGCTTTTAGATTTAGATATAGATGTATTTAAAAACTCAAATATCCAAAAACTTTTAGATTTAAACTTAGAGTGGCTAAACAAATTAACAAATCTACAAAATATAAACCAAATTGAAGAGATTTTGGATATAGTGCCGTTGCAAATACAAAATGAGCTTAAAAAGATAGAAACTCTCTGTCATGACATCTCTTATGACAATATTGTTATCGCACCACTTTACTATGCTAAGATGAACTATTATGATGGTCTATTTTTTAGATATATCAAAGACAACGAACTCTTAGGACTTGGTGGAGCATACAACTACGAAGAAGTAGAAGCTACAGGATTTGCACTATATGTAGATAAAATTATAGAGGAAAAGATAAAAGATGAACAAAGCTGATTTGATAGTAGGACTCCAATGGGGAGATGAAGGAAAAGGAAAGATAGTTGACCATATGGCACAAAATGTTGATGTTGTATGCAGATTTGCAGGTGGGCATAATGCAGGACATACCATAGTTGTAGATGGCACTACTTATGCACTTCACCTTATCCCTTCCGGAGTATTAAATCCAAATGCTATAAATATCATAGGAAACGGAGTCGTAGTATCTCCAGAAAATCTTATAAATAAAGAGTTAAAACAGTTTAGTACCTTGCAAGGTAAACTTTTCATAAGTGATAAAGCACATCTACTTTTTCCGTTTCACTCCCTTATAGACCATGCAAAAGAGAAAATGAGAAAAAAAGCTATAGGTACTACGGGAAAAGGTATAGGACCAGCTTATGCAGATAAGATTTTAAGAGTAGGACACCGTGTAGGAGAGCTTAAAGACCCTGAAAAACTAACTTCAAAAATCATCTCATACTTTGAAACAAACAAAGAGTTTTTTGATGTGATGGAGATTGAAACTCCAAAAGAAGAGGAACTTTTAAAAGATATAAAATGGTACAAAGAAAATCTTGAATGTTATATCACAGATACCACTCAGCTTGTTTGGAAACTTTTAAAAGAGGATAAAAGAGTTCTTTTAGAGGGAGCTCAAGGAACTATGCTTGATATTGATCATGGAACTTATCCTTATGTTACTAGTTCTAACACCGTAAGTGCAGGGGCTTGTAGTGGGACAGGATTGAACCAAAAAGATATAGGATTTGTAACTGGCATTGCAAAAGCATACTGTACAAGGGTAGGGAATGGACCTTTTCCAAGTGAAGACTTTGGAGTAGATGGCGAAAAAATGGCAGAAGTTGGAAGAGAGTTTGGTACAACAACTGGTAGAAAAAGAAGATGTGGTTGGTTTGATGCAGTAGCAGCAAAACATGCTTGCCGACTAAACGGAGTTGACCAAGTGGCACTTATGAAGATAGATGTATTAGATGGTTTTGAAACGATAAAAGTATGTGTTGGATATGAGTTTGAGGGTGAAGTGATAGACTATGTTCCTTATGACTTAGAAGATGTAAAACCTGTTTATAAAGAGTTTCAAGGTTGGGACAAAGTAGAGGGTATAAGAGAGTTTGATGCCCTGCCTGCAGAAGCAAAATCGTATATAAAAGCTCTCGAAGAGTTAATAGATACTAAGATAGGAGTTATTTCAACTAGTCCAGATAGAAAAGATACGATAGTCAGATGACTACAAAGTTTTCTCCTATTCTAAAGGTTAAAAACCTAGATGTGGAGAAACTTGAAAATGAAATCTCAAAACTAAATAACCAAAAAAAAACTCTAACTCATGATATAAACTCTTTAAAAGATGAATTACAAAACAGTTCTGTTCCTAGAAGTGGAACGATAAATCTTCTTAAACAAAACTTCTTTCAAAACGATATTATAAAACAAAATATAGATTTAAAACTACAAAATATTCAATTTTTAGAAGAACAAATAAAATCAACAAAACTTTTACTTAAAAAAGCTATGTTAGAATACGAAAAGATAAATTATCTTCACCAGCTTGAAGAAAAGAAAATTATAGATAAAATCAAAAAAGAGGAAGCAAAAAATCTTGATGAGATAGGGACTTTGCTTTTTACTCTAAATAAGGAATAATCATGAAAGTTTTTATAGCACTGCTTTTTTTCATAAATCTTTATGCTAAGCAGGGAACTTTGATTTATTGTAACAAAATCTTTGAAGCTAGAAAAGATGAGCTTTTAACCCAGCTTGATGAGATTGATGAAAAAAGAGAAGAGTTTGAACTATACAAAGATAGTATGGTAAAAATATTGGATAAAAAAGAAAAATCCTTAAAAGAGACAAAAAAGAAGCTTTTGGATATGATGAAAAAAGTCGAACAGTTAAAAAAAGATGCTCAAAAGATTAAAATTGAAAATAAAAAAATACTAAAAAATATGAAAGTTGCTAAAAGTGATAAAATATCAAAAACTTACATGAAGATGAGAGATTCAAAAGCAGCTGCTATATTTGACACTATGGAAGTAGAAGATAGTGCTAGGATTTTATTTGGTTTAAAAGCCTCTAAAATATCTAAAATAATGGCAAAGATGGATCCTGTAAAAGCCTCAGCTATAACAAAACTGATAGATAGTAATCAAGCCTTTGTAAAAGACAATAATCTTTCTAAGTAAAAATTTGTTAATATAAAACAAAAAAGTAAAGGATTCTTATCATGAAGATTCCAGTTCCTCATGCACCATATATTGCGAATAAAGTTGCGATAGATTTGTTAAACTCAAAACTTGTTACATTTTCTCGTGGCTTAGAAGAAGCAAAAAAAATCATAACAGAAGTAATAACAGAAGATTTAGAAAAAGAGAGAAAACTTGAGGCTAAAGTTGCTGATATATTAGACGAAAACGAAGACAACATGGAGTTTATGCAAGTAGATAGACGAAGTATGTTTTGGATGATAAAAAAGAAGATGGCAAAAGATTATGATTTGCTTTTAAATTATGAAGATAGATTTAGTGAACTTTCTCATGTTGTGATGGATAGACTCTGGCAAGAGGACTTGATGGATTACACCGTTAATGAAAATAGTATTAAAAATATCATCTATGATGCTATTGACAGTTATAAAGAGAGTTTTGAAGAAGTAGAAAAAAATGTCTATGAGAAGATAGGCAACATGAAAAGAAAACTTATTCCTGGTACTGATGAGTATGAAGTTGTTTTTGAAAAACTATATCGTGAAGAGTTGAAGAAAAAAGGTATGTTTTGATGAGTGAATTAAAAGATATTTGGATTTATCTTGAAGATGGTACTTTTTTAAAAGCTAAAAGTTTTGGTTCATCTGGCACAAAAGTGGGAGAGGTAGTTTTTAACACTTCTATGAGTGGTTATCAAGAAATCATGAGTGATCCTAGTTATGCAGGACAGTTTGTGGTATTTACTATGCCAGAGATTGGAAATGTTGGTTGTAATGATGACGATATGGAAAGCAGTGATGTTTATGCAAGTGGCATGATTGTTAGAAATTATCAAGATAGATACTCTAACTTTAGGGGCAAAAAAAGCTTAAAGGAGTTTTTAACTTCTCATGATAGCTTAGGTATTTGCAATATAGATACAAGATTTTTAACAAAACACATAAGAGACAATGGCTCACAAATGATGATAGCTTCAACAAAAGTTAGTAACAAAGATGAACTAAAAAAACTTTTAGCAAACTCACCAAGGATAGAAGAAGTTAACTATATCAAAGAGGTAACAACAAAAGAAGTTTACGAGCATGAAAGTGGAGCTTGGGATGCGATAAATCAAAAGTATGCTTCACCATTAAAACTAGGAAAAAAAGTAGTAGTGATTGACTTTGGTGTAAAGAGAAATATCCTAAATGAACTTTCAGAAGTAGGATTTACGGTAGAAGTAATACCAGCTAACTTTGATGAAGATGAGTTAATCCAAAGATATAATAAAAATCAAATCCAAGCAGTTTTTCTAAGTAACGGTCCAGGAGACCCCCTTATCTTAAAAGAAGAGTCTCAAAAAGTAAAAAAACTTATAGAGGCTAAAATCCCTATGTTTGCTATTTGTTTAGGACATCAGCTACTTTCTATATCTCATGGATATGATACTTATAAACTAAAGTTTGGTCATCATGGTGGAAATCATCCTGTAAAAAATGAAGCTGGAGGCTTTGTAGAGATAACACCTCAAAATCATAACTATAATGTTCCAGACTCTATTATAGAGATAGCAGAAGTTACTCACAAAAATCTTTTTGATAATACGATAGAGGGCTTAAAATATAAAAATTCCCCAATTTTCTCAGTACAACACCACCCAGAAGCAAGTCCAGGTTCTCATGATAGTAAATATATCTTCAAAGACTTCATAAAAAATATTTAAAAAAACTAATCAAAAGAGCCTTTAACAAAGGTCTCTTTTACAAAAAAAGAAAAAATGCAATGAGTCTTTTAAAAGACTTCATTGCATTTTTTCCAAAACAAAACAACAGATATTGTTAATAAATTGTTAATTTTTAAGTTTAAATTATGAAAATTGTTATATAATTGTATGTTCCATGTGACATATATGTGACACAAAAAATTTTAAGGAGGTTTTAATGCAATCACACAATGCATTAGAGTATGATTATACAATAGCAAAATGGTACACATTTTTGGCTATAGTATTGGGTATAGTAGGTATGACAATAGGTGTATTTATAGCTTTTGAGCTAGCATTTCCAGAGTTAAATAACCTGCTTGGTGAGTATGGTACATTTGGTAGATTAAGACCACTACATACTGATACAGTTGCTTTTGGTTTTACACTAAGTGGTATTTTAGCGACTTGGTATTATGCAGGACAAAGAATCCTAAAAGTATCAAATGCTGAGTCTAAGTTTTTAGTAATTATATCAAAATTACAACTTGCTACATATATACTTGTAGTTATTTTAGCTGTTTATTCACTTTTGATGGGTATCACAACTTCAAAAGAGTATGCAGAGTTTGAGTGGCCAATAGATCTTCTAGTAGTAATTAGTTGGGTTTTATTTGGTATTCATCTTTTTGGTATGATAGGTATAAGAAGAGAAAAATATCTATATATTTCTATGTGGTATTACATCGCTACATTTGTAGCAATAGCTATGCTGTATCTATTTAATAACATGGAAGTTCCTACATACTTTGTTTCTGGTGGTATAGGTTCTATTTGGAAGTCAGTATCTATGTATGCAGGTACAAATGATGCTATGGTACAATGGTGGTATGGGCATAATGCAGTTGCATTTGTTTTCACAACTCCTATTATTGCTATAATTTATTACTTCTTACCAAAAGAATCAGGTCAACCAGTTTACTCATATAAACTTTCTATAGCAGCTTTCTGGGGATTGATGTTTGTTTATCTTTGGGCTGGAAGTCACCACCTTGTTTATTCAACAGTTCCTGATTGGATGCAAACTTTAGGTGTTATCTTCTCAATTGTACTTATTTTACCATCTTGGGGATCAGCTATCAATATGCTTTTAACTATGAAAGGTGAGTGGGGACAACTTCAAAGTAATCCTATTATCAAATTTTTGATTTTGGCTTCAACTTTCTATATGTTCTCAACACTAGAAGGACCAATCCAATCAATCAAATCTGTAAATGCGATAGCTCACTTTACTGACTGGATTCCAGGACATGTTCATGATGGTACTCTTGGATGGGTTGGATTTATGATTATTGCTTCAGTCTTTCATATGGTGCCAAGAATGTACAAAAGAGAGATTTATAGCAAATCATTGATAGAGAGTCAATTCTGGATTCAAACTACAGGTATTGTTCTTTACTTTAGTAGTATGTGGATTGCAGGAATTACTCAAGGTATGATGTGGAGAGCAACTGACCAATACGGAAATCTTGCTTATTCATTTATAGATACAGTTACAGTGTTACATCCTTATTACACTATTAGAGGAGTTGGTGGACTTTTTTATCTAATAGGTGTATTTATGTGGGGATATAACATATACAAAACAGCAACAGCTGGAAAAGTGTTAGAGAGAGAACCTCAAAACGCTACACCAATGGCATAAGGGAGGATAAGTTATGTTTCATTTTTTAGAAAGAAATCCATTTTTGTTCACAGTAGTACTTTTTATAACAGTCGCTTTTGCGGGTATTATAGAAATACTTCCTGATTTTGCTAAACAAGCAAGACCGATAGTCGGTAAAAAACCATATACTGTTTTGCAAATTGCAGGAAGACAAGTTTATATACACGATAGTTGTAATGCTTGTCACTCTCAACTTATTCGTCCATTTAAATCAGAAACTGATAGATATGGACATTATAGTGTAAGTGGTGAGTATGCTTATGATAGACCATTCCTTTGGGGTTCAAAAAGAACAGGACCAGATCTTCATAGAGTTGGTAACTATAGAACAACTGATTGGCACGAAAATCATATGTGGGAGCCTACAAGTGTTGTTCCCGGATCTATTATGCCATCATACAAACATATGTTTACAAACTTAGCTGATATAGACACTGCTTATGCAGAAGCTTTTACTGTTAAAAAAGTTTTCAATGTTCCTTATGATAAAGCAGGTATGCCAAAACTAGGAAGCTTGTCTGATGCAAAAGCAGAAGCTCTAGTAGAAGCTAAAAAAATAGCTGCCAATATGAAAAATAAAAATGTTAAAGATGCAGTTGCTAATGGTAAAATACCTCAAATAGTGGCATTAATAGCATATTTAAATAGTTTAAAATAAAGGTATAAAAATGGAGTTTGATTTACAAGAATTAGAGGTATATATTTTTTTGATTCTTTCTGCTGTGATTACTTTTATATTTTATTATTATATATATTATATATATGATAATGAAAAAAAAGGGATTAATGACTATGAAAAATATTCAAATATTGTACTTGATGATGAAGTGACATCAACTCCAGTAGAAAAGCTTACTGCAAAAGAGAAGTGGAAGCTAGAAAAAAAGAAAAATAAAGGAGATAAAGCATGAAGATAAATCTTTCAACAGATGTTGTTAATCAGCTTACTTTAGTTGGTGCTGCTGCTATCATTATCTTGACAGTTGTTGTTGCTGGTAAATATATCAAGCAAATAAAAAATGATACTGCTAGTGGTGAACTTTCTGAAGAAAATTGGGATGGTATAGGTGAGTATAAAAATTCACTACCATTAGGATGGGCTCTAAGTTATGTAGGAACTATGATTTGGGCTATTTGGTATTGGTTGTTTTCACCGTATGCAGTAAATGCATACTCTCAAATAGGTGAGTATAATCAAGAAGTAAAACAATACAATGCAACTTTCGAGAAAAAGTGGGCTAATCCATCAGCTGATACTTTGATGGGTATGGGAGAAGGTTTTTACCTTGTAAACTGTGCACCTTGTCATGGTATAGCAGGAGATGGTATAGATGGTAAAGCTCAAGGTTTTGATAAAAGGATGACAAAAGCTCAGGTTTTAACTGTTATCAAAAATGGTCAAAATCAACTTCACTATGCAATGGGACCTATGCCAGCAGGTATGGCAAGTGGTGCTGATGCAGATGCAATCGCAACTTGGATAGCTGGTGGTATGAAAGGTGAACAACCTAAAGCATTTGCTACATGTGCTGGATGTCATGGAGCAGATGGTAAAGGAAATGGTGGAACTGCACCAAATCTAGCTGAATATGGAAATGTGTTAGTTAAACATGTTCTTGAAAATGGTAAAAAAGGTTCTATTGGAACTATGCCATCATTTAAAGGTAGATTTACTGATGTTCAAAAAAAAGCTGTAGCGACTTATTTAAGATCGCTTCAAGAAAAGTAAGGAGTAAGACATGGCTGAAAATACAACAAGAAGACTATGTTTTAACATAAATGGACTTTTAGGTGGAATAATAGCAACAGTGCTGTTACTTAGTATTTTAGGTGTTTTTACTTATCTTGCTATAGGAGTACAGGCTGGCAATGCAACTACATACTATAAACTTGTAGATGAGCAAAATATTCCTATGACTTCGACAGATACTATGGCGAAGCACTACAAAATAGTTAAGTAAGGAGTAAGATATGGCAGATGCATTATTATATGTTACAGGATTAAGTTTAGTTGCTATGGCAGCTTTAACAGCTTGGATTGTTACTACTCCAGGTATGCACCTTTATATAGGTTAATAAGGGTGATTATTTCTTTAAAAAAGAGAGTGGCTTTGGCTACTCTCTTTATACTAATTTTTACTACATCACTATTTTCAAATGGCTTTATTTATGATGGTGATAAAAATGTCATTTTAGATAAAGCTATTGTTAAAATGAAACAGATGGGTGATGAGTTATATCAAAAAACAGCTGTAACTACTGTACTAGTTGTTAGAAAACATTTAGATAAAAAAGAGTTTTTATCACTAAAAAATAAATATTTAAAAACTGCTAAGAAACCATTTGTCCTTTGGATTTTTTCAAAAACTTATATGGATAGAAAAAATATTGGTATAAATCAAATGTTTAATTCTCCAGAATTAGACAAAAAGTTTGATAAAGATTCTCTTTTTAGTCCATTTACTGGTACTTTTACTAGAATTATATCAGTACATAAATCTAAAGTAGATCCAACAAGTGCTGCTTTTATAAATGGTTATGGAGATTTGGTTGATATGTTAGCTTCATCTTATGGTATAAAGTTAAAATCTTCCATAGGAAATGGTAGTCATATCATGACAGATATTATAAGAATATTTTTCTATGGTATGTTATTGTTGGTACTATTAAAGTTTTTGTATATGAAATTTAAAAGAAAGGCTTAGATTGAACGAGAAAAAAAACAAAGCACTTCACTGGCCGATAGGTATTTTTTTAGCTATTATGGCTGTTGTTGCTATGGGTGTTTGGACTATAAAAAAAGCAAATGATAACCCAGTAGTTATGGATGAGTTTTACTTTGGAAAATATCAAGATGTGGAGTTAAACTATAACAAGATTCAAGAGTCTCAAATAGCTTTTGATAAAAATTATAATTTCTCTTGTAATTTAAATAAGTTAAATATTGGGGATAATACTTTAACTATAACTATAAGTGATAAATCAAATGCCCCAGTAGAAAATGCTAAAATAATGGTGAAAATTACAAGACCATTTACAAATAAACAAGATAGAAACTTAAAAGTTATATCTCAAAAAAATGGTGTTTATACATTTCCATCATTTAACATTGACAAAGTGGGTAGATGGCAAATACTTTCAAAAGTTACCGTAGGAGATAAAACATCTTTTACAAAAACTGATGTGAATGCTACTAAGTAAAACCTTACATCTATACTCAACTTCAAGAGCGATAAGAGTTGCTCTTGAATCGTTTAAAAAACAAAACCAAATCCTACCAAAGCTTTCTACTATTGGTGAGTTTGAACAAAAAGCTATCTTAGTTAAAGATAGAGTCTTTATAGATGAAGATACAAGAGCTTTACTTCTTCAAAAAGCTTGTGATTTTGATGAGTTTAAAAAGCTTCAAATTCCACTAGAATTTTTGTCATTTTTAAAAAATTATAAGTTTATATTTTCCTTTTTAGATGAGTTGGCAAATGAGTATATAGATATAGAAAAACTTGAAGAGTTTGATATATACTTGGAGTATAGTGAGCATATAGAACTTTTAAAGAGAGTTAAGCAAAACTATGTATCTCTTTTAAATCAAGAAGGCTATATTGACAAAATGCTTCTACCATCTCTTTTTGAACTAAATGAAAACTATATAAAAAGTTTTGACAAAATATATCTCTATCTTGATGGTTATCAAACAAAATATGAAGAAAAACTTTTCGAGAAGATTTCTAAGATAGTTGAACTAGAAGTTATAACTAAAACAATAGAAAGACCACAACAAAATATAAAAGTAGAATCCTTCACCCAACCACTTTTACAAATATCTTTTATAAAACAAAAAGTTTACGAGTACTTAAAAAAAGGCATAAAAGCTGAAAATATAGCGATAGTTTTGCCAGAAAAATCTTTTGGATATGAGATAAAAAACTTTGATTATGAAAACAACTTTAACTTAGCTTTTGGGTATCCTTACTCAAGCTCTTTGCTTTATAAAAAACTAGATGCCCTCTACTCATATCTTAGTGAAAGAACTAAGGAAAATATACATAGATACAAAAGATTTATAACTGATGAGTTTAAAGAAAAGGATGATTTTTTTTCATCTTTTGAAAAGTATATAGAAGATGATAAAGATGAAGTTTACGAAGAGGAAAAGTATCTCTTTATAAAACTACTTCCTCACTTAGAAAGCTATCCATTTCTAAAAAAACTACATCTATTTTTAAACAGACTCTCTAAAAGAAGTCTTGATGATGTAAAAGGTGGAAAAATAACTATCTTAGAAGTTTTGGAAACTAGAGGGGTAGCTTTTGAAGCCATAATCATACCAAATTTCAACGAAGATGTAGCTCCTAAAAAAATCAAAAAAGATATGTTTATCTCTTCTGGTATAAGAAAAAAAGTAGGACTTCCAACGATACAAAAAAGAGAAGTGTTACAAAAAAATCTTTATAAAAATATCATTTTTCAAGCAAAAGAAGTAGCTATCAGTTATGTTGATGATGAACAAAACTTAAAGTCAAGATTTTTAGATGAGTTAGATTTAAATTATGACATACAACTGTTTGACAACAAACTCTACTTAAACTTACTTTTTTCATCAAATCCACAACCTACACAAGAGCAACAGGAAATAATCCTACCTTATGACTTTAGTAAAGTAGAGCTATCGTCAAGCAGATTAAAAACCTTTTTAGAGTGTAAGAGGAAGTATTATTATCGTTATATTAAAAAGATTTATGAAGCTACTATTCCAAGTGATGAGATAACTCCAAAAGATATTGGGGATTTAGTGCATGATGCACTGTTTGAAGTTTATTCCCAAAAGCCAAAGTTTTTCAACAAAGATGAACTTCTCTTAAACTTACAAGAAAAGCTATATCAAAAAATTTCAAACAATATAGTTCTAAAATTTCATATAGATTTATGGCTCAAAAGATTTCACAACTTTTGTGAAGTAGAGGTTGAAAGATTTGAAGAGGGATATGAAGTATTTGCCATAGAAAAGCAGATAAAGACAAATTACAGAGGATTAAACTTAACAGGAAAGATAGACAGGATTGATATAAAAGATCAAAGACTCTATGTGCTTGACTATAAAACTGGAAAAATCCCAAAAACTATCCAAAAAGAGATAAAAGAGGGCAGGGTAAAAGATTTTCAACTTCAGTTTTATCATCACTTAAGCTCTACTTTAAAAAATACAGCTAACTCTGCTTACTATGAGTTAACCTCTTCAAAGATAGTAGAAGATAAGTTTTTTGATGAGAAGTTGGAACTTTTAGATACTGTTTTAGATGGACTGAAAAGTATAAAAGAGATAGATTTTTGCTTAACTGAAGATAAGAACAGTTGTAAATTTTGCCCATATGTCATGATGTGTGGAAGGGATAGCTAATGTTTGAGTGCAATCAATGCTTAGAAGCTAGTGCAGGAAGTGGAAAGACATTCGCACTGAGTATTCGGTATGTAAGTCTTTTATATTTAGGTGCTAAACCAGCTTCTATTTTAACCCTAACCTTTACAAATAAAGCCTCTACCGAAATGCGAGAGAGGATAGTAGCACTTTTAAAAGATTTGGATAAAAAAGAGGTAGAACTTAGCGAAATATCAAGGCTTACAAATCTATCATGTGATGAGATTTTAAAAAGACAAAAAACTCTCTATAAAGAGTTTCTAAGTTCAACTCTAAACATCTCAACAATAGATAAGTTTAATACTCAGATTTTAAGAAGTTTCTCTTTGTATTTATCCTTGATGCCTGATTTTACTCTCAAAGAGGGAGTTGATGAGCATGAGTTTTTAAAGCACTTTTTAAGTGAGATAAAAAAGGAGGGATTATACTCCCAGCTTATAGATTTTTCAGTTTATGAACAAAAAAGAGTTCAAGAGATATTCTCTTTTTTAAACACACTCAACCAAAAACGAAATGACTTACCAAATATCAAGATAGCCTCATACAATATAGAGGAGATTAAAAAAGAGGCTTGGAAGAGCTTTACACTTTTAAAAGAGTTATATTTATCTTGCGATAAGTTATCTAAAAGAGGACAAAATGCTTTTAATCATGAAGATTTAGAGTCTATAATAGCTAGTAGTTGGATAGTAAAAAGCTCACTCTTTGATCATAGTGATTTCAAAAAATGTTTTAGCGATAGAGCTGATGAACTTTTTTTCGCCCTTAAAGACTCTCTAAGAGAGTATCTAAAGGCTAAAGAGGCTTACTATAAACAAAACTATCTAAAAATCTTTGATGTTTACAAAAGAGTAAAAGAGAAGATAAATCTAAAAACAAACACTTTAGAGTTTAATGACATAACTAACTTTGTATATGAACTGTTAGTATCTAAAAGTATAGATAACTCTTTTTTATACTTTAGACTTGACTCACAAATAGACCATATCTTGATAGATGAGTTTCAAGATACTAGCATCTCGCAGTATAAAATCTTAGAGCAACTTATAGAAGAGGTTGTTTCAGGTTTTGGAGTGAAACAAAACAGAAGCTTTTTTTATGTTGGAGATGTGAAACAGTCTATATATAGGTTTCGTGGAGGAGTAAAAGAGCTTTTTTCTTATGTACAAAAAAAGTTTAATGTAAAAAAAGAACTTTTAAATAAAAACTACCGAAGTTATAAAAAAGTAGTAGAGTTTGTAAATGAAGTTTTTAGAGAAAAGATAAAAAACTATTTTGACCAAATCCCAAATGCAAAAGAAGATAAGGGATATATAGAATCGTGCCAGAGTGATGAGTTAGTAGAGCTTGTAGTAGAAAAGGTGTGGTTTTTACTTGAAAGTGGAGTACAGAGTGATGATATAGCTATACTTACATTTGCAAACAAGGATACATTTGTTTTTCAAGAAGAGATAAAAAAAACATACCCAGAGATAAAAACAACAACTACAACAACAAAGCTACTTCTAAACTCTATCTCGGTTAAAAAAGTAATCGAGTTTTTAAAATACCTATACTTTAAAGAGGATTTTTACTTAGCAAACTTTTTAAGTATGATAAATCAAAGCTTAGATACAAAGATAGAGCTAAACCACTTCAAGATAGGGAAACCTCTGCCTTACTTGATAAAAGATATTGTAAATTATTTTAAACTATTCGACAAAGATGAGGATATAGTTAAACTTATAGAATTATCTTCTACGTACAAAGATATAGATGAGTTTATTTTTAGCTGTGAAAATTTAGATGCAACTTCTCCAAAACAAAAAGAAGAGGGTATAAAACTTTTAACTATCCACAAATCAAAAGGCTTAGAGTTTTCTCATGTTATAGTAGCTGATAGACTCTCACAAAAAAGTCCAAACAGAGATAATATGCTCTTTTATTATCATGATATAACCCTAAAAGATATGTTTATAAAGTCTAAAAATAGAGAATACTTAGATGATGATTATAGACAAGGAGTTGAAGCGGATAAACTTTTACAAAGAGATGATGAGTTAAACACTCTCTATGTAGCTCTAACAAGAGCAGAAAAATCTCTAATAATTTGCCAAAAAGAGAACAAAAGTTCACTATCTATCCTAGGACTTACCCCAACTTCTTATGGAGAGGTAGAAGCAAGTAAAGAAAAAGAAGAGCCAAAAGAGGAAAAAAGTTTTGAGTATGAACCAATCCACACAGGTTTGCAAGAAAAATCAAAAAAAGAGCAGGGCAGTGATAAAGATATAAAAGCGATAAACTTTGGATTAGCTCTTCACTTCATGCTAGAAAATCTGCATGAATTTAGTCTTGATGAGTTAGAGAGTAGCTTTTGGAGCATGAAAAACAGATTTTCACAAAAGCTAGATAGTGAGGATTTAGAAAAAGTAAAACAAAGAGTAAAAAATCTCTTAACAGATAAAAACTTCCAATCAAAAATAAAAGGAAAAAAACACAAAGAACTCCCTCTAACTTTTAACCAAGAGATAAAACAGTTAGATTTAGTTGTAGAACATGAAAATAGCTTAACGGTAATAGACTATAAAACAAGCTCTTCACTACAAAAAAGCCATATAAATCAAGTAAAATACTACAAAAAGGCTCTAAAAGCTATCTTTGAAAAAGAGGTTGAGGGGTATGTTTGTTATGTTAGAGATGATGAGATTGAGATGCTTTTGGTGGAGTAAGTATTTTTTATATTTTTAAGATAGTATCACGAAAAATTATTAGGAATACAGATGAAAATTATAATATTACTATATATCATAATCATAACTCTATTTGCAAACAGCACTAAACTATACAAAACTTGCCATCCGATAATATATAGTGAGTTCCAACACTCTATTCATACTATTCATAAAAAATCATCTCCAAAACTAGACAAAGTACATAATACAGTGGAGTTTACACTCTCTAAAGAAAAAAGATGATTACAAATGTGCAAAATGCCACACACCAAATGGTGAAGAAAATGTAAACTGCTTCTCATGTCATACTATAAAAAATATAGAAAAACACCAAAAAACAAATACTAATATTTACGAAAAGAAACCAAAATTTTTTTACTCTGCCCAAAAAGGAAGTGAAAACAAAAAGCTCACATACAAAAAAACAAGCAAGTTTTTTGGACTCATAGAAGAGAGTGAAGGCTCTCCATATCATGATATAGACTATACAAACAAAATCTTTTATGATGATTCAGTTTGTATGGGATGCCACTCTCATAAACAAAACTCTCACAAGTTTACAGTTTGTAAAACAGCTTCGTTAAATGATAAAAAACAAAATAGCATAACTTGCCACATGCCAAAAGTAAAAGGGAGTGCAACAATGTTTACTCCTTTAAAAAGATTGCACATAAATATAGATGAGTAGTTATATTTGACTACTCACTTAAGTTAAAGCTAAGCTAGCTTTTTATATACTTTGAAATACAAAGTACTTTTTAAAGGAAATAACATGAGCGAAAAAGAGGAAGCCTTAAACCAACTTAATCAAATCCACTCAACTCTAGTAGATAAAGAGAAGTTTTTACCATATAACTACAATATTCTCATACTCTGGGGAGTTATAGCAGGGATTCTGTTTTTAACTTATGAAGAGGTTGCAAATATAAATCTTTTCTATGGTGTAGGATATATATTGGGATTTATTTTACTTGGATCTGGTGTAGAGTTCTACTTCATGAAGCAAGAAAATAAAAAGTATGATTTATCAACATTAACAAAAACTCAAAAATTTATAGAATCAATATATGGGCTTAATACTATATTTGGAGTAATGATTACTTATCTACTTATTTCTAATTCTTTAATAGAATACAGCTATATAGTTTGGATTTTTATCTTAGGATTAAACAAATATATGGTCGGTTTTGCAACAAATCTCAAAAAGTTTAGCTATGTAGGTATCATAAATATAATCATAGCTTTTCTACTTTTTTCAGCAACTTTATATGGGATAGAGACTAAAGAAGTAGGAAAGTATTTGGCAGTGATTTTTGTAAGTGGGGGTTGTATCTATCTTGGATTGGCATTAAAAAAAGAGCAAAAAAGTGTTTAATCCCACTCTACATCAACCGATTCGATCTAACCTAATGGCTCTTTTGATAAGAGAGGGAGAACTACCTTTTAAAGCTATAAAAGAGGAGCTAAATCTTACAGATGGAAACTTGGCTAGTCATATAAAAAAACTTGAAGCTGAAGAGTTAGTAGAGGTAGAGAAGTTTTTTGAAGGGAAAAAACCAAAAACAGTTTTGAAGGTAACTCACAGAGGAAAAGATGAGTTTAAAAAATATATTAAGCAGTTAAAACAATTTATAGGAGATTTGTCATGAAAAAGATTTTAAGTTTAGCATTAGTAGCAGTTAGTCTGTTTGCACTTACAAATGAAGAGGTAGCAAAGAAAAGTGATGAGGTAACAAGTGGCTTTAAAAGTAGTAGTTCTACTCTTGTCATGACACTCATCAACCAATCAGGAGAGCAAACAGTACGGCAAATGAAAGGAAAAACCTTAGAAAAAAGTGGAGGGGACAAATCTCTTATTGAGTTTATCTCTCCAGCAGATGTAAAAGGAACTAAACTTTTAACTTATGAGCATATTGGTGGGGATGATGACCAGTGGCTTTATCTTCCAGCATTAAAAAGAGTAAAAAGGATAGCTAGTTCAAACAAATCAGGCTCATTTATGGGAAGTGAGTTTAGCTATGAAGATATATCAAATCCAAACTACAAAAAGTTTAGTTATCCAGGAAATTTGAGTGAAGAGAGCTTTAAGGGAAAAGTATGCTACAAAGGTGTGAGGATACCAAAGTATGCAAATAGTGGATATACAAAAGAGATTAGTTGGATAGATAAGAAAAACTTTTTAGTCCAAAAAGTAGAGTATTTCGATAGAAAAAGTGAGCTTTTAAAAACTGCTGTTTTTAGTGAGTATAAAAAGCTAAATGGAGTTTGGAGAACTGGAAAGATTGTCATGACAAATCACCAGAGTGGTAAAAAAACTATCCTAGAGTGGAGAGATGACAAAGTAAATGTAGGTTTAAGTGATAAAGACTTTACAAAAAGAGTACTAAAAAGATGAAGAAGTTAGCCCTCTTAACTCTTTTTACTCTCTCACTTTTTTCTTGGGAGAGTAGGGGGAATATCTCACTTGAAAAGACAAAGTTTTACTCTCCATCAAAAACTGCATCAGCTATAAGAGGAGATTTAGAACTTAAAAACAAAGGTTTAACTGTAAGCTTAAAAGCTGTTTCTGATAGCAAAGATACAAAAAGAAGATATATAGACCTGCAAGAGTTAAACTATACCTTCTCATCTGGAGATTATGATTTTTCAGTAGGAAAGAGTATAAAATTTTGGGGAAGTTTGGAGCTTCACAACTTAACAGATGTCTTTAATCAAAAAGATATACTTGATGATATAACCGACGAGGATAAAAAGCTTGGTAGCTGGAATATCTCTGCTTCTAAATATATAGATGATGATGAACTCTCACTTATAGTAAAACTAAAAGAGGAGTATCAAGACTACTCTAAAAAAGGTTATACAAAGTATTTCAAAAGTGAAAAGAGTAGATACCATCCAACTATCTTTTTAAAGTATAGTGGAAGTGAGGGAGATAGGGATTTTGCTTATATCTTGATGAGTGGATATGATAGTTTTCGAGATACTATCTTTGATAAAGGGGAGTTAAAAAGCTACCTTTACTTGGCAAACAAGTTTTTGACTTATCAAACCCTAGTCCAAGGAGATACTATCTATAAAGCAGAGTTTGCATATACAGATGTGAAAAATTATGGTGCAATAAAAGATTATTATGAGTATGGGGTAGGGGTTGAAAAGACTTTTTACTCTGTTTGGAATAAAAAAGATTTGGGAGTTTTGACTGAGTATTATAAAAGTGATATAAATAAAAAGATTATATATCAAAATGACCTATTTATAGGAGCAAGATTTAGTTTCAACGATGCATCAAGTAGTGAGATAGTGGGTGGAGTTATAAGAGATTTTGATAGCGATAAAAATTCATATTTACTAGAGGTAAAAAAGAGAATCTTTGATAAATATATGCTAAACATAAGATATATAAAAGATGAGGTAAAACAGTTTAGAGTAAATGTGGGGTATTATTTTTAATGAAAAGGTATATTGATTTTCTGGATAGATTTAAGTGCTGGATTGCGATTATTATCCCTATCATGATATTTTCTTTAGGAGTGAGTCTTAAAAACCTAAGTTTTGAGGGAAGTTATAGGATATGGTTTGCAAAAGATTCTAAAATCCTAACTAATTATGACAAATTTCGTCAAACATTTGGAAATGATGATAGTGTTATCATAGTTTTCAAAGACCCAAATGGTATCTTTAACAAAAAAGCTATCAGCTCAATCCAAAGGATAACTGCCAAACTCTGGAAAACAAAATACATAACAAGAGTGGACTCTTTAACCTCTTATCAGTACATTCATGCAAGCAAAGATGACCCAGATGATATCTTGGTTGAGGACTTTATAAAAGGCGATTTAACCAAAGACTACCTAAAACAAAGAGCAAAAACAGCTCTTACTCAAAGACAACTCGTAGGCTCTTTCCTATCCAAAGATGAAACAACTACCATGATAAGTGCAAGACTTACTCCAAAAGCAGGAGAAAAAGAGGACATAAGTTTTGAACTTATGGGATATATAAACAAAATTCTTGAAGCAGAACATGCAAAGACTGGTTATAAGTACTGGACAAATGGTGGGGCAGCTTTGACTACATCTTTTGTAACAATAGCACAAAAAGATGGCTCAACTTTTACTCCTTTGATATTTGTTACTGTATTTGTTTTACTACTTTTGCTTTTTAGAAGAGTTAGTGGGGCTTTTATTCCTCTTAGTGTAGTGGTTTTAACTATCATAGCAGTTTTATCAGTACAAGTTCTTTTAGGCTACAAACTAAACAACTTCACAGCAAATATCCCTGTCTTCATCATAGCCATTGGTATAGCAGATGCCGTTCATATTTACTTGGTTTGGAGTATGTATAGAGGTTTGGGAGTCCAAAACAAAGAGGCAGTATATAAGACTCTTAGTAAAAACTTTCAACCTATATTTTTAACTTCTCTTACTACTGCGATAGGTTTTTTATCTCTTGCTATATCTCATGTAGTTCCAGTGAAAACTTTGGGACTTGCTACCTCTTCGGCTGCCGTGTTAGCTTTTGTTTTAAGTGTTTTTTATATGCCAACTCTGCTTCTGTTTTTTAAAAAATCAAAAGTAAAAGTAAGTCAAAAAGAGCAAAGTTTTGTCCTAAAATACAAAAAATATGCTCATTTTATAGTTACCCATGATAAAAAGATAGTCCTTTTTGTAACTGCAATATTTGTCTTTTTTGCGATAGGATTAACAAAAGTAAAAGTGGATTCAAACACGATAAGATACTTCGAAAAAAATGTAGAGATAAGAAAATCAACAGAGTTCATCATGAAAAATCTAACTGGACCTATGGCTTATGAGATAGTTGTAGATAGTGGTAAAAAAGATGGGATAAAAGATCCAAAGTTTTTAAAAACTGTTGATAGATTTTACAAAGAGTTTCAAGCTAAATTTTCAGACATAAGACACTTAAATTCCCTACTTGATGTAGTAAAAGAGTTTCACAAAGTCATGCACTCAAACTCTGAACGATACTATAAAGTACCAAACAATAAAAATCTAATAGCCCAATACCTCTTGCTTTATTCAATGTCCCTTCCACAAGGTATGGAGATAAATGACAAAATGGATATACGAGAGAGACTTCTAAGAGTAACTGCCCAAGTAAATCTAGTAGATACTTCAAAAGACTTGCAGATGCTAAGCTGGATAAAAAAATGGTGGGCAAAAACTCCATATAAAGTAGAACTAAACGGACAAACCCAAATGTTTGCTTTCATGCAAAAAGATGTAACAAATACTCTTATCTACTCTATATCAATGGCTTTAGGATTAGTCTCTATCATCATGATACTAATCTTCAAAGATATAAAGATGCTTTTTATATTTATCCTACCAAATATCCTACCTCTCATCCTAGTAGTAGGACTGATGGGATGGCTTGGTATTAACATAGACTTAGGAGTTGCAGTTGCAGGAGCTATTATAATAGGAGTTGCAGTTGATGATACTATTCACTTTTTTAGTAAATATTTTTTGGCAAAAAAAGAGGGCTTAAATATAGAAGATAGACTCTCCTATGTCTTTACATATAGTGGAAAAGCAATGCTTTATACAACTATCATCTTGAGCTTGTCTTTTGTACTATTTATGGGAAGTGATTTTGCTCCAAACTTTAACTTTGGACTTATAACTGCATCAGCTCTTGTTATAGCTTTGGTTGCTGATTTGGTATTGTTACCAGCACTACTTAGTTGGAAGGAGAGGGATTAATTTCATTTTAACATCATATATGCTATCATAAAGCATGAATGTAGTTATTGATACAAGTGTTTGGATTTCAGCTTTGATTAGTCAAAATGGTGTAGGGAGTGAGATTATACGACTCGCTTTCCAAGAGAAGTTAGCCCCTCAGATAAGTATTGCACTTTTTTTAGAATATGAAGCTATTATGAATCGAGAAAAGATACAAAAACTTTGTGCTTTGAGTCTTGAAGAGCAAGAAGAGCTATATTTCGCATTTTTATCAACTTGTAATTGGAATGAAATATTTTATCTAATCGTTTAAAAAGCTATGCAAAAAGTAAAAAAATCTCACTAAATAAACTTTTCGATGAGTTTGCAACCATAGCTTTAACTCAACATGATGCTAAGACAAGATTTGACCTGTTAGCATCTAAGGGCAACAAAAAAAGAGGTTTAGAGTTGTTAGATAAACTTGATAAAACAAAAGGCATTTCATGAACATAAAAACCATCATAAAAACTATAAAAACTCCTTCTTTACTGTAAACAAAGAGCTACTAACTTCACTCTCAAAGTTTTTTTTGGGAGTGTTTGTACTCTTTTCTTTTATAATTCTTTCTATTTCTTTAAATCAACAAGGAAGAACTATTAAGCCTCCAAGTAAAAAGTTTGGATATGAATGCTTGTATTTTATAGAAAATATCAAAAAAGCCCCAGATATAAGAGATTTTAGATACCAAAAACATTTTCTTTCTTATGATTCAAATAAAGAGTGTAAAACTTTAAGTGACTTATATGCTGGAGTAAGAAAGGATTTAAGTCCATTTATAAGAAATATTGATAAAAATCAGAGAATAAAATCAAAACTAGAATCAAAAATAAGAGTTTTGAAGTCAGAATACTCAAACACTCTCCTTGAAAAGATAGCAAATCAAGAAAAACAAAAGTCGATTCTTCACTCATCTGCTGATAATATACAACTTCGTTATAAAAAGAGAAAAATACATACTCTCTCATCTACTTAATAAAAACTAAAACTAGGAGGAGATAAACTCCTCCACACTTTTTAAAAGTTTTTATGTTACAATCGTAGCAAAAAGGAAAACAAAGATGGCAAGTGGATTTTTTGCTCTTTTTGATGATATATCAGCTCTGATGGATGATGTAGCAGTCATGACAAAAGTTTCTGCACAAAAGACTGCAGGAGTTTTAGGAGATGATTTAGCAGTAAGTGCAAACAAAGCAAGTAGCTTTAAACCTAATCGTGAGTTACCAGTACTTTGGGCTATCACAAAGGGTTCATTTGTAAACAAACTTATTATCTTGCCACTTATATTTTTACTAAACTATTTTTTACCACAAATCATCATACCAATCCTTATGGTCGGAGGAATATATCTAGCATATGAGGGAGTAGAGAAGATATATGAGTTTTTCTTTCATCACTCACAAGAGCCTTCAAAAAAAGATGAAGCAGATGAAAAAGCAAAGATAAAATCAGCTATAACAACTGATTTTATACTTTCATTAGAGATTGTTATCATAGCTCTATCGACTGTGACAAATGCTTTATTTTTAGAGCAAGTCATCACCGTTACAATAGTTGCTTTTCTTGCAACTATCGGAGTTTATGGTATAGTAGCTCTTATAGTAAGACTTGATGATATAGGTTTATCGATGCAAAGAGGAAAAGATAGTGGATTTTTATACTCTTTTGGTGGAGCTTTGATAAAACTACTTCCAAAGTTAGTTAAAACTCTTAGTGTAGTTGGAACATTTGCCATGCTTATAGTGGCTGGTGGGATATATATGCACAATCTTCACTTTTTACATGAAAAACTGCATTTTATGCCTTCTCTTGTAGCTGAGATGCTTTTAGGATTTGTTTTAGGAGTAGTGGCTTTAGCTATAATCTTGCCAATTCAAAAACTTCTCTTAAAAAAGACTTAATTTAAGTAAAATTTAAGTATTACTTTACTATACTCCACTTTCAATTTTAAACAAAAAAGGTTTTCGTGATGAAATCAACTAAGATGATCAAAGCAAACGAAGTAGAGAAAGATTGGGTTGTTATAGATGCTGAAGGTAAAAAATTCGGTAGAATTTTAACTGAAGTTGCAACTCTTCTAAGAGGTAAACATAAACCATACTATACACCAAATGTGGACTGTGGTGACTATGTTGTAATCATAAATGCAGAAAAAGTAGTAGTTACAGGAACAAAACTTGACTCTAAACTTTACCATAGACACTCAGGATACTTTGGAAGTGTTAAAAGTGAAAAACTAGGTGAGTTAAGAGAAAAAAATCCTGCAAAACTTTTCAAACTAGGTGCTAGAGGTATGCTACCAAAAACAAACCTAGGTAAAGAGATGTTAAAAAAACTAAAAGTATATGCAGGAAGTGAGCATCCTCACACTGCACAAGTAAGTAAATCAGAAGGTAGTAAATAATGGCTGAAAAAATATATGCAACAGGAAAAAGAAAAACTTCAATAGCAAAAGTATGGCTAAAAGCAGGATCAGGAAAAATGTCTATAAATGGACAAAGTCTTGATGAGTGGTTAGGTGGTCATGATATGATTAAAAAAAGAGTTATGCAACCACTTCAAATCACAAAACAAACTGAGGGTGTTGATATCATAGCAACAACTTTAGGTGGTGGTTACTCATCTCAAGCAGATGCACTTAGACACGGTATCTCAAAAGCTTTAACTCACTTTGATGATAGCTTTAGAGCTCTTCTTAAACCAGAAGGTCTTTTAACTAGAGATTCAAGAGTAGTTGAAAGAAAGAAATACGGAAGAAGAAAAGCGAGAAGAAGTCCACAGTTTTCAAAAAGATAGTATTTTTATATTATCACTATTATCCTCACTTGGGATTTTCCCAAGGAGGTTATATCATCTTTATAATACCCTCAACAACAAAAATATTTTTTTCATCTTCAAAACTATATTCAAGCTTCATGTTGTGAGCTTTAAGTATGTTATCGACTATATAAAGTCCTAAACCAAATCCTTTTTTAGAGTTTTTTTCATCTTGAGTAAAAGGTTCAGTATAATAAGAAAGCTCATGCTCTAATTTTTCTCCCTCAGATACTATCTCTATTGCCTCATCTTTAACTACTACTTTGACTTTAGAGTTTGTAGAATATTTTAAGCCATTGTCAATCAAGTTTTTCAAAGCTAGTGAAAAGAGTTTTTTATCTACTTTTATCTCAAAATTCTCTTTTAAAAAAACATTTATTCCATTACTTTCCATTAATTGCTCTATCGCGATATCTATGATGGATTTTATATCTACTATCTCTTTTTTTATAAAACTACTATCTACTGTTATTTGCTCTATGGATATAAACTCATTTAACAAATCTTCAAGTTTTAAAAAGGCAGATTTTAGTCTCTCCTTTTGCTTTCCATCCTCTATCATTTCAACAGTTATTCTACCCTTTGTGATGGGAGTTTTTAACTCATGCATGATATTTCTCAAAAAGAGTTTTCTTGAGTTATTTAACTTTTTTATTTCACTAACTGCAAAGTTAAAGGCATTTGCTACTTCTGCTATTTCATCATCTGTTTTCATTTCACATGAAATGTTTAAATCTCCTTTAGCAAACTTATCTATCTCCTCTTTTATCTTTTTTATAGGCTTGATTTTTTTGATAGTCCAAAAGTAAACACCAAGTATCAAAAGTACCAAACTACCAAATATTGCCCTTATAGTCCAAATCTGATTTCGATAAGGTATGTAACCTTTATCATATAAAAGTACAGCTCTTTTTTGGATAGCAGATTCTATCAAAAGATAATTTCCTCTTTGGTAGTAGATAATAGTGCTTCTACCTATCCTTATCCCTAAAGATTGTAAAACCTCTCCATTTTTTAAAATATCTTTTATTTTTTTATCATCTTTGATAACTTGCATCTTATAGATCTTCAAATCTTTTTCAAACTTTTCATCAACCACCGAGTTTAAAAGTTTTACAAGGCTTACTCTTGAAACAATAGAGTATCTTTCATTTAATTCATGAGAGTATTTTTGTTTATCATACTTAACCATATATAGATAAGCGATAACTATACCTAAAATAGCAATACCAAAAATCAGAGTGATACTAAAAAATATAGAAGATTTTTTCATTGCACCAATTTATAGCCAACACCTCTAACTGAGTGTATGTACTTTGGAGATTTAGGGTTATCGTCTAGTTTATGCCTTATTCTTCCTATTATGACATCTATACTTTTATATGTACTATCTTCATTTATAGCATCAACATTATAGATAAGTTCATCTCTTGATATGACTGAGCCTTGCTTTTTAAGCATAAACTTCATGATACCTAATTCTGCTTTTGTTAGTTGTAACTCTTTATTTTTTAAAAAGACTAAAGACTTTTCTTCATCAAAATATAAATCTTTGCTTGTTTTACTCTCTTTTTTACTATTTTTGCCATCAGGTTTTCTTCTCAAAAGTGATTTTATTCTAGCTTGTAACTCTCTTGGATCATAGGGTTTTGGCATATAATCATCAGCACCATATTCCAATGCCATAACTTTATCATCTATATCATGACGAGCTGAAGAGATGATGATAGGTATATCATATCTTTTTCGTATATCTTTACAAACTTCTAAACCATCAAGTCCTGGAAGTGTGAGGTCAAGTATTACTAAGTCATACTCTTTTGTACTAAGAGTCGGTACTCCTATAAAAGGGTCATCAACAGTTTCAACATCTATATCAAACTGTTCTAAATACTCAGTTAAAATCTCTGCTAACTCTAAGTCATCTTCTATCATGAGAACTTTTATCATGCTATTTCCTCTCGTAACCAAATTCTATTATATTTATATTAATCATCAGTAAATATTTGATACACTCAAAGGTATATATAAAAAGTATAAGGGAAGATTAATGCTAACAAAAAGAGTAAATTCACTAAATGAATCTATGACCATAGCTATATCAACATTAGCAGGGGAGCTAAAAGCACAGGGTAAAGATATACTTGCTTTTTCAGCAGGAGAACCAGATTTTAACACTCCTGATGTTATCAAAAAAGCAGGTATAAAAGCGATAGAAGATGGTTATACAAAATACACAGCCGTACCTGGAAATCCAGAACTTTTAGAAGCTATATCTAAAAAATTAAAAAGAGATAACAATCTTGAGTATAAACCATCTCAAATAATAGTAAGCAATGGTGCAAAACAATCTTTGTTTAATCTTTTTCAAGTCATGATAGAAGATGGTGATGAAGTTATCATACCAGCTCCATACTGGGTTACTTATCCTGAGCTTGTTACATATAGTGGTGGGAAAAATGTTTTTATACAAACAGATGATACAAGAAACTTCAAAATAACTCCACAGCAGTTAAAAGAAGCAATAACAGATAAAACAAAACTTCTTATCCTAACAACTCCATCAAACCCAACAGGAGCTTTATATTCAAAAGAAGAACTTGAAGCGATAGGTGAAGTACTAGAGGGAACTTCCATAAAAGTAGCAAGTGATGAAATGTATGAAAAACTTGTATATGATGGTGAATTTAATGCAGTTGCTAGTATCAGTGAAGATATGTTTAAAAGAACTATCACTATAAATGGACTTAGTAAATCAGTAGCTATGACAGGATGGAGAATGGGATACTTAGCAACACCTGATGACTCTCTTATAAAAGCTATGAAAAAACTTCAGTCTCAATCAACTTCAAACATCTGTTCTATAACTCAAAAAGCTTCTATCCCAGCCCTTGATGGAAGTGCTGACGAAGATATAGAAATGATGAGAAAAGTTTTTAAAGCAAGACGAGATATGGCAGTTGAGCTTATTAACGATAGTGATAAAATCTCTGTTATAAAACCAGATGGAGCTTTTTATCTTTTTATAAATATAAAAAAAGTAACTAACGATTCTATGGATTTTGCTACAAAACTTTTAGAAAATAAAGGTGTAGCAGTAGTTCCAGGGATTGGATTTGGAAGTGATGGATATATAAGATTTTCATTTGCAACTGATGAAGAGAGTATAAAAGAGGGAATAAAAAGACTAAAAGAGTTTGTTAGCAAGTATAAAAACTAAACTATTTAGGTTTAAATCCGATATTTCATGTAGATTAAGATAAGGAAATCTACATGGAAAGAAGAAAATTTTTAAAAAGCTCTTTGCTATTAGCATCGAGTTCTATTATAACCGAGAGTGTTTATGGACTCTCTTTGCCAGTTGATAAAACACTAAAGATGCACAATATTCACACAGGTGAGAGTATAAAAGCCACTTTTTTTGAAAAAGACCATTTTGTGGAAAGTGAGTTGAAAAGATTAAACTACTTTTTGAGGGATTATAGGTTAAACAAAGTAGCAGATATGGATATAAATCTTTTTTCTTTGTTATATGCTATTTCTCTTGTAAGTGATTCTTCAAAAACTATAGACATAATCTCAGGATATAGAAGCAGACAAACAAATGAATACTTAAGAAAACATCATCACTTAGGAGTAGCAAAACATAGCTTTCATATAAAAGCTAGAGCTATTGATTTTAAGATAAAAGATAGACATTTAAAAGATGTTTTAAGAGTATCAAGGCTGATGGAGTTTGGAGGAGTAGGTTACTATCCTAGTAATGATTTTATACATGTTGATACTGGTAGGGTAAGATTTTGGAGAGGTTAAGACTGTTTAGATACAATCAGCTTCTAAATTTTTTTGAAAGGTGGTGGTACTAGATGCCAGGTGTTGTTGTAAAACCTAACGAATCTTTCGAAGAAGCATATAGAAAGTTTAAAAAGCAAGTTGATAGAAACTTGATTGTTACTGAAAAAAGAGCTAGAAAGTTTTTTGAGACTGGAACTGAAAAGAGAAAGAAACAAAAAATCGCAGCTAAGAAAAAAATGCTTAAAAAGTTATATATGCTTAGAAGATACGAATCAAGGCTATAAGCTTTCATATAAAAAGGGGATGGTGAGATTTTTCTCAACCATCCCCTTTTTTTTTGCCTAAAGCTTTTCTTATTATTTAGGAACTCTAAGTCTTTGTCCTACATGAATAAGGTTTGGATTTTTTATTATATTAGGATTTGCTGCATATATTTTATTATACTTTGTAGCATCACCATAAGCTCTAAATGCTATTTTAGAAATAGAATCACCTCTTTTTACTACTATTATTCTCATCGCATTTGCTCTTACTTTAGTTTCACCAGAAATCATCTTTGTATAAGTAGATTTTTTAGCTTTTGCTTGATCTTTCTTCATGATTGTGTTCAGTTTTGCATATAGTTTTGCTAAATCATCTTTTGTAGCTACATTTTCTTTTTTGATTATGACTTTATTAAATGTATCTGCTTGTTTTTTCCCTTTAGTCTTTAGCTTTTTTTTAGTGTTAACACTATCAAGACCAGATAAGTCTATATCTTCATTTTTAGTACAATCAACATTTGTTGATTGTAAGTTATTTAAAAGTTCTGCATCATCAACTTCAGTTGGAGTATTTTTATTTTGAGGAGTTTCTACTTGTTGAGGCTGTTGTTGTTTTGTTTGCCCAGTTTTTTTCATTTGGGATAAAACACTCTTAACAATAGATGCTATCTCCTCTTGTTTTATATTTGAACTACTCGCTTTTACTGCATTTGTAACTTTTTGTTCAACACTATCTCTCTTCATGACAGGTGCTTGTATTGGAGTAATCTGTTTTACTACTTTTGCTTCACTTTTAAACAAAAACTTATAACCAATAGCTCCCAGTACTATAACTCCTAAAAGAAGTAGTAAAACTACTAGAGCTTTTATTATCGTACTCATTAAAGAGCCATCATTAGAACTATCTTCATCTACATTAAATTTCATATAATCATCTCTTAAATCACTCATCATCTCTCCCTATTGTTTTTTTTGGTTTTAGTAAATTTATACCAAGTATTTGCCAGTACTGCATACCACCTCGATAATACTTTATCTTTGACTTTGGATAACCTAGTTTTACCAAGTTTTTCATAGCTGCTACTCCTTGTTGGCACCAAGGCCCGTTGTCAAATACTAAAAGATCCATAGCATCTGAAAAATCCCATTTTCCATTTTTTTTCTCAGCAGCAAAAAGTTCCAACATTTGATCTATGTATTGGCTTCCAAGGCTTATTGAAAGTACACTAAAAGGAACATTTAAAGCTCCTGGGATTGTACCTTGCATATACCATTGAGGTAATCTTGCATCTATTAAAAGCCCTTCATTGTTCTCTACTTTGTCTTTTATAAAGTTTACTACATCTATCTCTGATACTGTATGAATCCCAGGAATTGGCTCCATTTTTTGTATACAAAAAGGAGGACAAGGACGAGAAGTTTTTGTATAAGAGTTTCGAAGCTTATGCTTAGTATCTTGAATTCTCTCTATTCTCACATTTTTACCATTTACATCTACATTTACATATGGTAAGTTTTTCGTTAAGTTTACCTCTAAAGCAAAAGAACTGCTAAGAAATAGAGAAGATAAGAGAGTACCGTTTAAAAATCTTTTCATTTTACACCTTCAAAAGTTTTATTGTTTGTATTATAATATATATTCCGGTTATTTACAATAAAATTATAGTTAAATTAAATATCATATAGGTCGATATGTAAATATCAGATAAATTTTTACAAATCTTCACACTTTTAGATGATTTGTATATGAAAAAGGGTAACAATGGCATTTTTTGACTTGCTTATTAAAAAGAAAAAGCGAAATATTAGAGATGAGATTACATATATTACTAAAAATATAAAGATAACAGGAAAGATGATAAGTGCTAGTCCTCTATTTATTGATAGTAAAGTTGAAGGAGATTTGAAAGTTAACAATACAGTGATTCTTTCAAAAAAAGCAGAAGTAGAGGGAAATATTCAAGCTAAAAATATTCTTGTTTATGGAAAGATAAAAGGAAAAGTAAAAACTAAAAATCTTGAAGTTTATGAGAATGCACAAGTTAGAGGAAACTTAAATGTAAAAAAAGTCTATATAAATGGTGAAGTTATAGGTAGTATTGGAGGAGAGGGAGTTTTTATAGATAAAAAAGGAGTAGCAAGAAGTGCTATTCAAGCTAAAAAAACTGCTATAAGTGGTATCATAGATGGTGTTTTGGCAACAGATATTTTAGAGTTAAATCATAATGGACATGTAAAGGGAGATGTTTTTGTAAATAAAATCTCAAAAAAACATGGAAAAGTAGAGGGATCAATAGAAGGATATAAAGATATTTTATCAAATGATAAAAAATTTAGCTATGATTATGAAGATAGTGTAGAAAAAATGAGTAAAGAAGTAGTTGTCTATATGGATTATGAAAATAAAATAATAGATTTGATAAAAAGAAACTTTGAGAATGAAAATGTTTTACAAGTTTTGGTAAAAATGCTAAAATACAGCGAAGAAAACGATAAAAAGCTAAATAAAATAATTCAAGCTATAGAGTATAAAAAGTCTCATGAAAATGAGTTTATAGATGTAAATGCTGAGTAAGGAAAGTAAATGAGTAAAAAAAGAAATACAATTAAAAGAAATATTAAACTTTTAAGCTGGAGTGCTTTTTTAGGTTTTATAACTATCACGATATTTTCTATATACAATACTTATGTATATTTACAAAACTTGAAAAATGTAAAAACGATAGTCGAACTGATAGATTCAAATACTTCAGCAAATACAAAAGAAGAAGTTATACAGGCTCTCTCTTCCCATGTTCATACTTTAGCAATTATACTTCTATTTTTAGCTATGTTTGGTTTTGTTTTCTCTGCTATTGTATTTTATTTTGCAAGAAAGATAAAAAAGGAGACAAATCAAAAGATCCATGCTATGGATTGGATAATAGAATAGGAGATTTTAAGTGTTTGATAGTAAAAAAGAGATAAAAATAAATCCTAATCAAACAACAACTTTGCAGTCATATAATACTAAAGTTATAGGTGATATAGTAGGGCATGATGGTGTAAATATTGAGGGAATTGTAGATGGCTGTATTATTATAGATAATATGGTTTTTATAAGAAAAGATGCTGAAGTTAAGGGTAAAATCCAAGCCTATCATGTGATAGTAGAGGGAGAAGTAAAAGGTAGAATAGAGTGCGATTTTTTAGAGATAAAAAAAGATGCAGTTGTTAAGGCAAATGTTGAAGCTAGAGAGATTAAACTAGCAGGAAAACTTCAAGGAGAGATAATATCTTATGACTTAACCTTAGAAGAAGGAGGCTATCTAGGAACTAAAGTTCAAACCAACAGATTGACTGCATCTGGAACAATAGTAGGTGAAGTAGCAGTGGATACACTTTTGCTAAAAGAGAGTGCTTATATCAAAGGTAATATATATGTAAACTCTTTCATGAATGAAGGGGCTTCCGTAAAAGGAGAGATAAAAGATTATAAAACACTACTAGAAATGAAAACTTCTATAAGTCCAAATCAAGCCCAAAATCTTAAAGATTTAAAACTATCCATAGAAAAATACATCAAAAATTCTGAGTTTATAAATGAAATCTTAAGACAAAAAACAGATATAGATGTAAAAGTAGATAATCTCATCGGATTTATAAGAGAAAATATAGGAGATAGTGAAGAGATAAAAAAAGTTTCAAGGCTTATCAACTATAAAGGATGATAATCTCCTCCTTTAACTCTATCCCAAACTCATCTAAAACTCTGCTTTTAGCTTCACTTATCAAACTATAAGCATCATCAAATGAAGCATTTCCCATATTTACTAAAAAGTTGGCATGAACCTCACTCCACATAGCATTGCCAACTCTTTTGCCCTTAAGTCCAACAGCTTCTATAAGTCGCCCAGCATAATCTCCATCAGGATTTTTAAAAACACTTCCAGCACTAGGCTCTTTTGGTTGATTTTGTCTCATCTTTGTAAACTCATCTAAAAGAGTATAATCAAATCCTTTTTTTATCTCAAAAGTAGCTTCAAAGATAGGCTCATCTATATTAGTAAATCTATATCCAAACTCTAACTCTTCTTTTGTATAAACCCCACTAAGTAAAGTAACATCTACTAAGGAGTTAAATATCTCATAAACTTTCATACCTGCATTCATCTTTACAAGTCCACCTAGAGTTCCTGGAAGTTTGCCTAAAAATTCTAAACCACCTATATCTCTTTTTTTACAGTATGAAAATATCCTACCACTCTTAGTAGCTCCACCTATCTTTAAAAGCCTATCTTCTTCTTTGCTATACTCAAATTCTTTTCCCAGTACTACTAAAGGTGGAGGAGTAGGGGATACCAAAAGATTGTTTGCCCCACCTACTAAAAATCGTCCATCAAGTGGCTCTTTTTCTCTCATGACATCCACTCTTATAGGAGTTCCTATCTTTATAGAACTAAACTTACTAAAGTCTATAATCCTACTCATCTAATAAACTCTGGTATTAGATTTATAACTTTTGTAGCAAACTCTATCATCATGTTCATCATCCAAGGCATAGTGAAGATGATAACAACAACTACCAGTAAAATCTTTGGAACAAAAGAGAGAGTCATTTCATTTATCTGAGTTGTAGCTTGGAAGATTGAGATAGCAAGTCCCATGATAAGTCCAGCTAAAAGCATAGGCAAGGAGAGATAAAGAGCTAGTTTAAAAGTCTCAACTCCAAGTCCTATAAGCTTTGCTTCCATCTATGAGTGCCTAAAATCCATATACTCACTAGGTACAAAATACTCTTCGCATGAGAGCTTTTCACTAAAAAAACCATGCTCAAATCCTAGTTCATAAAGTTTATCTATCGCTTTTATCTGAATTGGACTGAGACTCACTGAATCTTTGTTTGCATAAAGGTCTAAATATTTGTCTAACTTTTTAGCATCAACTCTTATCAAATTTCTCTGTAAAAGCATAGATGAAAGAACTTTTCTGTTTTTATCTCCAACTCTAACAGCATCTGTTAAAATCTCCTCTACCTCAATAGCTCTAGTTATAGGAAGACTTCTTCTTATAGCCATACCACCAAGAGGAAGTGGCAATCCACCACCACTAAACTCTTCCCAAATATCCCAAATCTCTCTCTCAACCTCTAAACTATCATCAAATGTAAGAATACTTTCATGAATAAGCACTCCAGCATCAACTTCACCACTTTTCACAGCATCTTCTATTTCTAAAAAGTTTTTATAAACTATCCGAGCTTTTGGATATGCAAGTTTAAATAACAAAGCATTTGTAGTAAACTCTCCACTTAAAGCAACTTTAAAGTTTTCTCTTAATTTTTTCCCTTTTTGTTTGACAAGTTTTGGACCATATCCCTCTCCAAAGCTAACAGCAGTTTTTAAGAGAGCATACTCATCTTTTATAAATGGATACAAAGCAAAGCTTATAGCTGTTACATCATAACTGTTTTTAATCGCCTCTTTGTTTAAAGTTTCTATATCCAAAGCAAGATTTTTAAACTCTATGTCACGGCTACCAACCCAACCAAATTTGATTGCATAATACATAAAAATATCATCTGCATCAGGAGAGTGAGCCACTACTATCTTTTTCTTCACCTTAAACCTTTCACTATTCACTATTCACTATTCACTATTCACTATATTATCTATTTTAGCATAAGAAATTGTTGAGTACTACTTCATCAATAGATTTACCTGTTTGATGCTAGTAGTTTAAAAAATTATTAAAGAAAAATTATAGTTAATTATTTTTACTTTTGTCAATTATTTTTTATGATAGAATTTAGTATTAATTTTCAAGGAGAGCTTCATGACAAGAAAACAATGGCTTCTTTTTTGGCTTTTTGCACTCGTACTACTATTTATAGTGTGTATTTTTTCGCATAAAGATCAAATGATAACAAAACAACCTAAACCCACTGTTAAGCCAGTGGTAATAAAAACAGTAAAACCAAAACCAAAAGAGTTTAAAGATATAACTTTAAAGATAACAAAGGATGATAACTCATATCTGATGAGTGGAGTTTTAAACAATAAAAATGAACTTGCCAACTTAAAACAAAGTTTTAAAAATATAACTACAAGTAACTTGAAGTTTGATTTAGATTCTAAAAATACTAAAGTATTATCAACTATCATATCTTTAAAAGATATAATTTCTAAGTTTAAAAAAGGCTATATAGAGTACTTAAACAAAGAGTTGACCATCGATGGATTAGTTGGAAGTGATGAGGATAAAAACTTAATCGACTCTACGATAGCATCTATAAAAGATATAAAAGTAAACTCAAACATAGTAGTAGAAAAACCAAAACCAAAAGTAGAGCATATAAGTAAACTTTCCATTGTCAAAGATGAAGGTGGAGTAACTATTTCTGGAACATTTTCTTCCGAAGAAGAGTTAAACAACTTGATAAAAAGTTTTCAAGATAGAGGTATAAAAGCTAACAAAGGACTTTGTATCATAGATAGTGACCTTAAAGCTGACGGTTGGAAAACACCTGTAAGTCATATTATAGATGATTTTGTTAAGTTTGATGTAGGAGCTATACAGTTTGATAAAAATAGTTTTTCAGTAGAAGGTAAAATTACAGATAAATCCATAAAAGATAGTGTTCACAATAGCTTATCAGATATAACAGACAGTATCAAGATAAGCGAAAACATCGAGTATATAGAGCCAACTCCTACAAAAGAGCAAATCCAAGAAAAGATAAACTCTATACTAAAACTAAAACATGTTAGATTTATAACAAATACAGCTACTTTGATAAATGAGAGCAAACCAGTCTTAGATGAAGTAGTAGAAGTCATCTCTGCGATGCCAGAACTAAAAATAGAAATCGATGGCTATACTGATAGTGATGGAAAAGATAGTGATAACTTAATCCTTTCTCAAAAAAGAGCTGATTCTGTAAAATCATATCTAGTAAAACATGGTATAAAATCTGAAAATTTAAAAGCGAAAGGTTTTGGAGAAGCAAATCCAATAGTAGAAAACAACTCACCTGAAAACAAACAGATAAACAGAAGAGTTGAATTTAAAATAATAGGAGAATAAGTTATGTTAGAAATAGCAATGAAAATGCTTATATGTCTTTTATTAGCAGCACTTATAGGTGCAATAATAGGATATATAATAGGTAGAATGATGAAATGTGATAATAACAATAATGATGTAGATTTAGATTTTCACAAAAGAGCTCATGATGAAGGAGCATCACCAATAATGCTAACTTCTCAAAAAGAAGATGTTGAGTCAAATCTAGTAGAAGATGAGGCTCTCCAGAGCATAGTAAAAGAGGAGAGTGGATTAAATACAACTACTGATGAAGATAAACCTGAGCTTTTAGATGCTCCAAGAGGTGGAAAAGCTGATGATTTAAAAGAGATAAGTGGTATAGGTCTAAAGATAGAAGAGACTCTGCATAAACTAGGAGTTTATCACTTTGACCAGATAGCAAGTTGGACAAAAGACAACATAGAGTGGGTAAATGAGCATCTACTAGTTTTCAAAGGAAGAATAGAGAGAGAAAAATGGGTTGAACAAGCTAAAAAACTATCTACTGGAGAACAAACAGAGTTTTCTCAAAGAGTTAAAAAAGGTGAGATAGATAGATATTAGTAACTTTAGATATAATCCTTAAAAAAACAGGATTATATCTACTATGCTTTGTGTATTTGATTGTGAAACCATCCCTGATGTTGAGTTGATAAAGACTCAGTTTAAACTTGAAGGCGGTGACTTGGAAGTGAGTCAAAAAGCCTTTGAAATTCAAGAAGAGAAAAGTGGAAGCTCTTTTCTTCCTATCCCTTTTCATAAAGTTGTCTCTATCTGTGCTGTTATAGGTGATGACTTTGGAAGATTTGAAAAAGTTAGCTGTATAGATGGAGAGAGTGAAAAAGAACTAATCCAAAACTTTTTAAACTTCATAGATAAAAAAAATCCAAAACTTGTAAGCTTTAACGGAAGAGCTTTTGATATGCCAATGCTTATGGTAAGAGCCATGAAGTACTCTCTTTCAGTCCCAGCTTACTTTGAAACAAACAACCAAATGCTAAATAAAACAAAATGGGATAACTACCGATATAGATTTAGTGATAAGTTTCATATTGATATTATGGATCACATTGGAGAGTTTGGTGCAGTACGAGGACTCAAACTTGACCTGCTTTGTACTATGATGGGAATTCCTGGAAAGTTTGATGTAAGTGGAGACCAAGTTTTAGAACTTTACTACAAGTGTGAACAAAAAAAAATAAATGAGTACTGCCAAAGTGATGTTTTAAATACTTACTGGTTATATCTCAGATATGAGTTACTAAAAGGAAATCTTTTAAAAGAGGATTATCTAACTATATTAGATGGATTTAAAGAAAAACTTCCAAAAGATAGGGATTATTCAGAGATTTTTATAAAAGGATTGGAGGACGAATTAGTTGATAGCGATAGTTGATTATAAGATGGGAAACTTGCAAAGTGTAAAAAATGCTTTTAATCTATACACAAAAGATATAGAAATTGTAAGTGACCCTGATAAACTAAACTCTTACGATAAAGTTTTACTACCAGGAGTTGGAGCATACAAAGATGCGATGAATCACCTAAAAGAAAACTCTATGGATGAAGCTATAAAAGAGTTTGCAAAAAGTAAAAAACCACTTTTAGGAATATGCTTAGGTATGCAACTCCTACTTGAAAGCTCAACTGAGTTTGGCAAAACACAAGGATTAGGACTAATACCAGGAACAGTTGAGTTTTTTGATAAACAAAAGTTTCAAACCCCTCAAAAAATTCCACACATGGGATGGAATAGAGTTTCTAAGAAACAAAATCATAATATATTAAATAATTTAAACAATGACTTTTATCTTTACTTCGTACACAGTTATCATGCAAAAACAAGTAAAGAGTTTACACTAGCAACTACAACTTATGGATATGAGTTTGCAAGTGCAGTATGTAAAGACAACATAGTAGGTTTTCAACCTCACCCAGAAAAAAGTCACGAAAATGGACTAAAGATTATAAAAAACTTTGTCCAGATCTAAAAGGAGATACCAATGAGTGAACACTTTATAAAAGAGATAGAGATAAAAAACTATAAATTGTTTAAAGATTTTAAAGCTAGTGGCTTTGGCAGAGTAAATCTTATAGGTGGTAAAAATAATGTGGGTAAGACTGCTTTTATGGAGGCATGCTGGATTCATTGTTATGGAAAGAGTACTGAAAAAATGTCAGTAGCTTTAGCTTCAGTTACTACACAAAGAGAGTTATTGGAGTATGTAGGTAAAGAGTTAACAAAAGATGTTTTTCAAAAAAATTTAGAAAGAAATGCATCATTTCATGTTAAATCTAATCTACATGAAACTTTTTTCAAAGTATATCAAGAAAATGGAGAGAAAAATTATCAATTTCTTTTTGCAAATCATAATATAGATATAAATGCAAATAAATTTAATTATGATATACAATCTTCAGATTCACTATATTTTATCAGTTCCTTTGGAGTATCTAATAAAAAGTTAAAAACTCTATATGAAGTAGTTCAAATTCAAGATAAAGAAGAACTGCTATATCAGTTTATTAATCAATTTGATAAAAATATATTAAATTTTAAAATAATAGGTGGTGATAAGCCAAAGTGTAAAGTATCTGATGGGGTATATATAGATATAAATGAATTTGGAGATGGATTAAAACATTATATCTCCATAATTTGTGCACTTTATGCTTATAAAAATGGTTATCTCTATATAGATGAGATTGGAAATGGCATTCACTACACAAACTATGACAAACTATGGGAAATAATCTTAACCATATCAAAAGAACAAAATGTTCAAGTCTTTGCTACAACTCATTCAAAAGAGCTTATAGAGTCATATGCTAGGGTGGCTAAAAGATTAGAAGAAGATGATATTACTTTTATGAGTATGTACAGAGAAGATGAAAATATAAAAAGTATTATTTTAGATAATAAATCTTTTATACAAAGAGTAGAGTTAGGGTTGGAAAATAGATAAATGATAAAATTTATTGTTGAGGGAGCAACAGATAAAGCTTTTATAGAAGCAATTTTGCAAAAGTTAGATGTAAGTAGTAAATATGATTTCTTGGGATTGCAAGGTATAGATAGAGTTAAAAATATAATATCTTCACTAAACCCTAAAGATTTACAAGAAAACAATTATTTTGCCTTTGTTGATGCTGATAATAATTTTGAACTAAGATTGCAAGAGATGCAAGAGTTATGTCATGAAAAATTAGATTTTCATATTTTCCCAAATCATCATGATGACGGAGATTTGGAAACTCTACTTTTATCAAAGATTAATAATAACAAAGTTATTGATTGTTTTGATAAGTATAAAGACTGCTTAGATCAAGATATTGATAATAAAGCAAAATTATATGCTTATACCACAATAACATTTGATAAAAGACCAGAAAATACAATAGAGATATAATTAAAAGTATCACATTTGATAATCTTGAAGAAAAACTAAAAAACTTATTTGAAGGAACAGAGTAAATGACAATACTACCAGCGATAGATTTAAAAGATGGACAGGCAGTTAGACTTACTAAAGGTTTGATGGATAGTGCAAAGATATATAGCTCCCAGCCTTGGCAGATTGCAAAGAGGTTTGAAGAGATGGGAAGCAAGTGGCTTCATTTGGTTGATTTAAACGGTGCATTTGCAGGTGAACCAAAAAATATAAATCAGATTAAAAAAATTCGAGATAATACCGATATACTTATTGAACTTGGTGGAGGCATCAGAGATGAAGATAGCATCAAGAGATATTTAGATTTAGGAATTGATAGGATTATACTTGGTTCTATCGCCCTAAAAAATCCATCTTTTGTAAAAAAAGTAGCAAAAAAATACCCTATCGCAGTAGGGATTGATGCAAAAGACGGATATGTAGCAGTAGAGGGCTGGGCTGATAAATCAACCGTAAAAGCGACTGATTTAGCTTGTGAGTTTGCTGATGCTGGTGTAGAGGCTATCATCTGTACAGATGTAGGAAGAGACGGAACTCTTAGTGGAGTAAATGTCAACTTTACAACCGATATCGCAAAAGCTTCAAAAGTAGCAACTATTGCTAGTGGAGGAGTTAGAGATTTGGACGATATACTAAAACTTAAGGCTACAAAAGAGGTAGCTGGGGTTATCGTTGGAAAAGCATTTTATGAAGGAACTTTAGATTTAGAAGTTGCTTTTAGAGAAATAAAAAAATAAAAGGAAGAGTATATGAAATTTTTAGTGGTAGATGATAGTTCAACTATGAGAAGAATCATCAAAAATACATTAGCTAGAATAGGTCATAAAGATGTAGTAGAAGGTGAAGATGGAGTAGAAGGCTGGGAAGCTATGAAAAAAAACCCAGATGTAGATGTACTTATAACAGACTGGAATATGCCAAACATGAATGGACTTGAACTTGTAAAAAAAGTAAGAAGTGAAGAAAAATATGCAGATATGCCTATTATCATGGTAACAACAGAGGGTGGAAAAACTGAGGTTATAACAGCACTTAAAGCTGGGGTAAATAACTACATAGTAAAACCATTTACACCTCAAGTACTAAAAGAAAAACTAGAAGCAGTTTTATAGGGTATGCAGGGTTTTTACTATGAACTAACAGTTACTCCCAAAGAAAGGGTTGATTTTTTTTCTTCCTTGCTTTTAGAGCTGAGTGGCTCAGCTTTGGAGGAGAAAAACTCCTCACTAATCCTTAGAAGCGAAGAGGAACTAGATACTATAGAGTGGGCTGTAAAAGAGGCTGCAAACAAACTTGGTATAGAGATAGAAACCTTACTAGAAAAAAAAGATAATGAAGATTGGATTAGTAAATACAAATCCTCAATCCAACCAGTAAAGGTATCATCTTTTTATATAAGACCCGAGTGGGAAGCCAAAAAAGAAAATCTAATTGACATAATCATAAATCCAGCCTTAGCTTTCGGAAGTGGTCATCATGAAAGTACAAGTTCATGTATCACTCTTATAGACAAAATAGTAAAAGAGTCCAATACAGTTTTAGATGTAGGTTGTGGAAGTGGAATCCTTGGTATCTGTGCTTCTAAAAAAGGAGCAGTTGTAGATATTTGTGATACTGATGAACTAGCAGTTTCAAGTGCAAAAGAGAATTTTTCTTTAAACAAAGTTACTTTTAACTCCTCTTGGAGTGGAAGTGCAAATTCTACTTCTAAAACTTATGATATAGTCATAGCAAATATTATAGCTGACATTATCATCATGATAAATAAAGACCTTAAGTCTCGCACAAAAGAAAGTGGATATTTAATTTTATCGGGTATAATCGACAAGTATTTTGATAAGGTAAGAGAGAAGTTTAGTGATTTTGAACTTATCGAGGATATACACAAAGGGGAATGGCACACGATGCTATTAAAAAAAATATAGGGAAAAAAATAAATGACACCTGATGAAAATCCAAAAAACAATAAAAATAATAATTTTTTTAACAATAATCCTTTAGTAGTATTTGCAATATTTTCTTTGCTTATAATACTGTTTTTTAAAGGAATAGTTGAACCAAATTCAAACCAAAATGGACTTCAAAATACTGGAGTTTCAAAGACAACTAGAACAAAACAGATAAACTACTATGAACTAAAACAACTCATAAAAGAGAAAAAGATAAATTATGTAGCTATCGGAAGACTTACCATAAAAGCAGTTTCAGATCAAAACGGTTTTAAAACTCTATACTATGTAAAAAAAGTAGATGGAGATAACTCTTTAATTCCTTTGTTAGATAAAGAAAATATCCCTTATGGTGGATTTAGTGAAAATACTTGGCTTACTGACTTACTTTTTTCCTGGGTAATCCCAGTCTTTTTATTTTTTGGAATATGGATGCTTTTAGCAAATCGTTTTCAAAAAAACATGAGTGGTGGAATCCTCGGTATGGGAAGCTCGAAAAAACTAGTAAATAGCGAAAAACCAAAAGTAAAGTTTGAAGATGTAGCCGGGGTAGAAGAGGCAAAAGAGGAAGTAAAAGAAATAGTTGACTTTTTAAAAAATCCTCAAAGATATATGAACCTAGGAGCTCAAATCCCAAAAGGAGTCCTGCTTGTAGGACCTCCAGGAACTGGTAAGACACTTTTAGCAAAAGCAGTAGCAGGAGAAGCCGAAGTTGACTTTTTTTCAGTATCTGGTTCATCATTTATAGAAATGTTTGTAGGAGTTGGGGCTAGTCGTGTAAGAGATTTGTTTGAAAATGCAACTAAATCTGCCCCTGCAATCATCTTTATAGATGAGATAGATGCTATAGGAAAAAGTAGAGCAGCTGGTGGTATGGGTGGAAATGATGAGAGAGAACAAACTCTAAATCAACTTTTAGCAGAGATGGATGGATTTAGTTCAGACAAAGCACCTGTTATAGTACTAGCAGCTACAAACAGACCAGAAGTACTTGACCCAGCACTTCTTAGACCAGGAAGATTTGATAGACAAGTTTTAGTAGATAAACCAGACTTTGAAGGAAGAGTAAAAATCCTAAATGTTCATGCAAAAAAGATAAAACTAGCTGATGATGTAGAACTTAGTGAGATAGCAAGACTAACAGCTGGACTTGCAGGAGCAGACTTAGCAAATATTATAAATGAAGCTGCTCTTCTAGCTGGAAGAGCAAACAAAGTTGAAGTAGAACAAAAAGATTTATATGAAGCAGTAGAAAGAGCTATTGCAGGATTAGAGAAAAAAAGCAGAAGAATAAACCCAAAAGAGAAAAAGATAGTAGCTTATCATGAAAGTGGTCATGCACTTATCGCTGAGGTTACAAAAGGAGCTAAAAGAGTATCAAAAGTATCTATTGTACCTCGTGGATTAGCTGCTCTTGGATATACTCTAAACACTCCAGAAGAGAACAAGTTTATGATGCAAAAGTATGAGCTTATAGCTGAAGTTGATGTACTCTTGGGTGGACGAGCATCTGAAGAGATTTTCCTAAATGATATAAGTACAGGTGCTGGAAATGATTTAGAGAGAGCAACTGACATCATAAAAAGTATGGTTGAACTCTATGGTATGAGTGAAGTAGCAGGACTTATGGTACTAGCAAAAAGAAGAAATACTTTCTTAAATGGTGGAGTAGAAAAAGAGTATAGTGAAAAAATGGCAGAGGAAGTTGATGAGTTCGTAAAAAATCTACTAAATGAAAGATATAGTGATGTAAAACAGACTCTAACTCAGTATAGCGATGCTATTGAAGAAATGGTCAAAGAATTATATAAAACTGAAACTATAAAAGGTGAACAAGTTGTAGCGATTATAAAAGCCTATGAAGAAGAAAACTCTCTTCCATCAAGACTAGTTCAACCAGAAGATAAAGATGAGGATATTCAAAAAGCTATAAATGGATAAATTTGTCTCTTTTTCACCATCTTCAAAAGAGTGTTTAAGGACTGCTCTTTTGTCCAAAGATTTACCTGTAAACACTTTGATTACAGGTGAAAAAGCAGTTGGAAAAAGTGAATTAGCAAAGATAATTTCTCCCAAAGCCCCAACTTATTTTTTAACTGAACTTGAGGAAAAACTGATAAGTGGGGAGTTAGACTTAGAAGCTTTGTCAGAGATAGTAATCTTAGATATAAACAAGTCCTCTTCATGCAAATACCTGATAGAACAGTTTGAACAAAAAAGTATAAAAATAATAGCAACTACAACCACTTTAAACCAAACTTTGGAAGAGAAGTTTTTAGTAAAAGTAAATATCCCACCTCTAAGAGATAGAGTAGAGGATGTAGAGTTTTTAACAAACAACTATATAAATGAAGCAAAAAGACTTTTTCTTATAGATAAAGAGTTTGAAAACATAGATGTAGATTTATCTTCCAATGCAATCTCTTTAAAAAAGTCAATCTTTAGAGCAGTTCTTTTTGATTCTCTAACCAAAAGTGATGTCATGCACATCTTGGAAGAGTTTTTACTAAAAGAGTTTGAAAGCAAAACTTCATATAAAGAGCTTCTTCCCATATTTGAAATCCCACTCTTAAAAGCAGGAGAAAAAGCTTTCAAATCTCAACTCCAAATGGCAAAAAATTTTGATATAAATAGAAATACCCTAAGAAAAAAACTTCAAGAAAATGGACTATAATGGATACTCTTTTCCCAAATATGATAGAAAATGACTTAAATCCTTTTTTGATTTTTAACAAAGATTCAAAAGTAGTTTATTATAACAAAGAAGCCGAATACATTCTCTCTTATGTAAACTCAAAAGAGATTTATGATTTGGCTTTGAGTTTAGCTCCTCATAACTATGGATATAAAAGTACATTTATAGATGTGATATATAATCGTATAAAATACTATGCTATTTTGGTAGGATATGAAGATGATGAAAGATTGGCAGTAAAACTTTATAAAGAAGTAGTAAACGATACCTTTAACCTAAAACAAGAAAATACCACAAAAACTAGTATCTACACTCTAATAGAATTAGCAAAAAGTAACTCTCTATCAAAACAAGAAATAAAAATAAATCAAAACTATGACCCCTCAATCCCAGAGATGAAACTTTTAGTAAAAGAGTTTTTATCACTCTTAAACTATATATTTTCTCTTTTCAAAAACTCCCAAAAACTAGATATCTCAGTCTCCATGAAGATAGCAGAAATCATAAGAATAAACAACAAAAGATATCCAATCTGCATGATAAAAATCTCCCCCATTCAACTAAAAGATGAAAATAAAAATGAACTTCTAAAACTCTCAAAAGATACAAATACCACTCTTTTTGTTAGTGATGATAGTATTGTTTTAGAGTTTGCTGTTGTGGATTAATAAAGATTAAGATGCTTTTTTGTTCATATATTGCATAAGTTTTTTGTAAGATAAATTTTTTATATATTGCTCCATATAGTTATAGTCTGGTTTTCCATATTTGTCTATTGGTAGCAAAATCTTCTCTCTTGAAATTCTTTTATCATTTATCTCTCGATTGAAATTATATTTTTTTGAAAATCTATTTGTTAAAGTTGATAGAAATAGATAAGTATATTTGCTCATTTTTCTATTTTTAAGATGTGTTACATGATCACTTGCAACAAACTTATAGGGATGATAAAAACTTGACCCTACACTTCCACTGTTTGCTATGGTTATGCAGTTTTTAGATATTCTGACATTTTGATTGTTTCCTATAAAGTTATCTACTCCATTATTTGATGCAGTTGAAGAGATATAAGGAATACCTCCTTCTATCTGATTTGCTTTTGTAAGCCTTTTCCCCCTTTGAATAGTATCAAATATATCTGTTATAAAAAACTCTTTCCAACTCTTTTTATTAAGAGGTTCTATCTCTTTAAACTCAAGTCTTTTTATCGTTTTTTCTATGTAATCTTTATATTTTTTCTCTTTTCTTTCAAAAATTAATTTTGAATATTTTTCCATAAACTTATAATCTGGTTGATTAGTTTTACTAATTGGGAGACTAATTATTTCATTTCTTAGCCTGCCTTCATTTCTTTTGTACCCATAATCATAAATAGATTTATTTTTATCTAATGCTGTGGTAATAAATAATCCATTAAACTTATTAATAAATTTATTTCGTCCTACTTTTAGTGTTGTTGATCCTATAAAGTTTTCATATTTATATATAGAATATCCAACTGAACCCTGTCCATCACAAATAAAAACCACACAATTTCCACCTGTAACTAGCTTGTTATCTTTTTTAACAAATGACATAACTCCATTATTTTTATTTGTTGCACCTATGTATGGTATTTCTCCATCCTTTAATATTGATGCCTTAGAACATTTACATTTCTCTATTACAAATAAATTATTAACTTTAAAATATCCCCATTCCCTGTCACTAAGATTCATCTTGACTATCCTCAAACAGATACTCTCTATCCTGCATAATCATAGAAAATTCAAAAGTTAGATAATCACCTATAGTTTTTTCAAACTCTTCTTGTGAAGGTATCTCATCATTAAAATAGTAAAAACTGTGCAACCATTCATCATTTTCCTCAACAGTTGTTTTTACACAAAACTTTGTTTCACTCTCAATCTTATCAAACCATACATCAAGAAGATGAGCCTTTTTATCTTTTGCTCTCTCAGTTTCGATAAGTCCTATATGAGGAGCAACTTTATATCCATCATCTCTAAAATCTATAAACCTACACATTTTATCTTTAGGATGAGGCTCACCTGTTGTAAAAATAGCAATACAAGGCATCACCCCAACCCCATAAAATGTATCTTTATTTAGAGTAATCACTCCCTCAAGTGTATGATATTTGAGAATATTATCTTTTATAGATTGTTCCTCTTTTGTTTTTCCGGTCATTGTTGATTGTGGAACTATAACAATAACTTTGCCACCTTTGGTGATAGAGTTTAACAGATGCTCTATAAAAGATATTTCATAAAGATTTGGATTTGATTTAGAGCCTTGAGAATAAGGAGGGTTCATCATCCCAATATTAGCCTCTTTTAACTGCAGTTTATAAGGGTCTTGTTTTAAAAAATCTTCATTTATTAAGTTACTTTTTCCATCACCTCTCAAAATCATATTTGTAGTAGCGATAGTAAACATATAGGGTTGAAGTTCAAGTCCATGAAGTTGTTTTTGTTTGATGTTTTTTTGTCTGTTTTTGTCATCTGTTTGTTGTAACATATGGTGCATAGATGCTATTAAAAACCCTGCTGTTCCAGCACATGGATCTAAAACTATATCATCTACTTGTATATCTACCAACTCGCAAAACAGATCTGTAATATGCTTTGGAGTTAAAACTATCCCTAGTGTTTGACCATCTCCACCACTATATGACATAAATTCACCATAAAATCGACCTAAATAATCCTCTGATGAACTTGAGTATTTTATACTTTTATAAATCTTGTCATATAAAAATTGTGTAAAATGTTTTAAAGGTGTTTTTTTAAGAGTCTCATTAACCTCATTTAAAATCTTTGTATCTTTAATAATAGAAAATTGAGAGATAATCTTATCTCTTTTAACCTCAGGTGCTACTTTAGACCTTTTTAAGTTAGACTCTATTGCTTTAAATATCTTCTCCCCATCACTATTAATATCATCACCAGTTAAATCATCTAAAGAAAAGTTTTTATATTCAGCTTCACGAAGTGCTAACAATATCCCTGATACTATCAACGGTTTATCTATATCTTTTAAATTACCATAATTTCGCAAATCTTCATGAAGCAAAGAAGCATCCTTTAAAATATCTGCTAACTCTTTATCTCTATCTGTCTCTTCCTTTAAAATCTCTCTTATATAGTACTCTTCAATATTTTCTTTATTAAAAGATATAAAAGATTCCACATCTGTTAACTCTCTATAAAACTCTGTTTCATCTACATATATAGGGGTTATATGATGTTTTTTTTCATCCCCACTTATCCCAAAAGCTATGATTTTTTTGTAACTTGTATTTTTAGCTAAATGCTTAGCATAAAATAAAGCCCCATTTACTGCAAAATCTTTTGTATCCTTGATAGTTGTACTAATAAGCCCTTTTTCATCTAACTTAATATGCTTTTTAGTATCAGCTTTGTTTTCAATAACAAGTATAAAATCTTTCACAACCCCTACATACTCAGGAAAACCAACATTTTTAGTTTTACTTTTTGAAGCAGTTTTTAAAGCATTGTCTATTTCTAAAATAGAACTACCTTGTGGTTCTAGCTCAATGTCAGCTTTTTTTAAAAGTTCATATACCCACAAATCTGTTTTTGCCTCTTTTTTAGCCATTACCTATCCCTAAAATTTTACACTCTTTTTATCAAAAATTTTTTACTATATTGGTGAAATATGTCAATTTGAAATATTTTATTAAAATAAATTTACCCAAATCCCAAAAAAAGAATTATATCAATCCACACAAAAAATATCCTTAGTTTTATAAACTAATATTGTTATAATCCAAGTTACAGTAATATACTAAAAAATCAAATAAGGAGAAAATCATGTTTTACAACAAACACAAACAAAAAACTACAACTACAAGTTTATCTCTCCTGCTCCTCTGCCTCTAAAACAACCTTTAACCAAACATAACATATAATTAAATTAATACATATAGGATAATACTATGCAAAAAAACAATGATAGAGTGATAATCTTTGATACAACCCTAAGAGATGGTGAGCAAAGCCCAGGGGCTTCTATGAACATGGAAGAGAAAATCCAAATAGCTTTGCAGTTAGAGAAGTTAAAAGTAGATGTGATTGAAGCTGGTTTTGCAGCTGCAAGTCCAGGAGATTTTGAAGCGATAGAAAACATAGCTAAAGAGGTAAAAAACAGTACTATTTGCTCACTTGCAAGAGCGATTGATAGTGATATAAAATCAGCTGGAGATTCTATTGCCAAAGCAAACTTACAAAGGATACATACTTTTATAGCAACAAGCCCGATACATATGGAGTATAAGTTAAAAATGACTCCTGATGAAGTGATAAAAAGAGCTGTTCGTGCAGTAGAGTATGCAAAAACTTTTACAAAAGATGTTGAGTTTAGTTGTGAAGATGCTGGACGAAGTGATGTAAGCTTTTTAAAAGAGATTTTAGATGCAGTGATAAATGCAGGAGCTACAACTCTAAATATCCCAGATACAGTAGGTTATAGGATGCCAGCAGAGATGGGAAGTTTGATAAAAGAGTTAAATGACTTTGTAAAACAAAGAGCGATTATATCAGTTCATTGCCATAACGATTTAGGATTAGCTGTTGCAAACTCTATGTCTTGTATAGAAAATGGAGCTAGACAAGTAGAGTGTACGATAAACGGATTAGGTGAAAGAGCTGGAAATGCAGCTATGGAAGAGATTGTCATGATACTAAAAACTAGAAAAGATTACTTTGGTGGGGTTGATACAAATATCAACACAAAAGAGCTTTTCCCAGCAAGTCGTTTAGTAGCAAACATAACAGGCATCATCCCTCAACCAAATAAAGCAATAGTCGGTAAAAATGCCTTTGCTCATGAAAGTGGTATCCATCAAGATGGAGTTTTGAAAAACTCACAAACTTATGAGATCATAAAACCTAGTGATGTAGGAGTAGAGGAAGCAAATACCATAGTTTTAGGAAAACACTCAGGTCGTGCAGCTTTTAGAGATAAGTTAGACTCTATGGGGATAAAACTTAGCGATGATGAGTTAAACGATGCATTTGCTAGATTTAAACTTTTAAGTGATAAGAAAAAAGAGATTTATGATGAGGATATAAGGGCTATCATAAGCGATGAGATAACAAAAATCCCACAAACTTATGAGTTAGTAAATCTTCAGTTAAGCGACTGTATGAATGGTTTTCCAAGTGCAGCTATAAGTGTAAAAGTAGATGATGAGATAAAGATAGAAGCTGGACTTGGTAAAGGAACTATAGATGCAGTTTTCAAAACTATAGATAGGATAAGCTCTATCGAGGGTTATTTAGCAGACTATCAAGTAAACTCAGTTACAAAAGGAAAAGATGCTCTTGCAAAAGTAACTGTAAAAGTAGTCTTTGAAGATAGTAAACCAGCAGTTATTGGTCATGGAGTAAGTATAGATACGATGGTTGCTAGTGCAAAGGCTTATATAGGTGCTTTAAATTCATATATTTACATGAAAGATACATTATCAAATAAAAATAAAGGAACGATATGAAAAAAGTAGCATTTATATACCCAGGACAAGGAAGTCAAAAAGTAGGTATGGGAAAAGATTTTTTTGACTCTTCAGCAAAAGCAAAAGAGATTATACAAAGTGCCAGTGAAGAGACAAAGATAGATTTTGAAAAACTTCTGTTTGAAGCAAATGATGACTTGGGAAAAACAGAGTTTACTCAACCGGCAATCCTTCTTGTAAGTGCAGTTGCAAACAAACTTTTAAACGACAGCATAGATATAAAACCCCAGTTTGTTTTAGGACACTCTTTGGGTGAGTTTTCAGCACTTAATGGTGCAGGAGTTTTGAGTATAAATGATGCAGTTTTACTTGTAAACAAAAGAGGAAAACTCATGCAAAAAGATTGCAGTGAGATAGAAGCTGGGATGATGGTTGTTTTAGGACTTGCTGACTTGGTTGTTGAAGATATTTGTGAAAGAGCTAGGATTGACCATAAAAAAGTTTGGGCAGCAAACTACAATAGCGAAGGACAGATAGTAGTAGCAGGATTAAAACCAGACTTAAAAAGTTTAGAGTCAGTTTTTAAAGAAGCAGGAGCAAAAAGAGCTATGCTACTTGATATGAGTGTTGCTAGTCATTGTCCACTTTTGACTGAAGCTAGCAATGCCCTAAAAGATGACCTTGAAACTATGTTGAAAGATGATTTTAAAAGCCCAGTTGTATCAAATGTAACTGCTAAAAAATACAGTACAAAATCAGAAGCAGTTGAGTGGCTTACAGCACAACTTGTGTTACCAGTAATGTATAAACAATCAATCCTAAACTATGATGATGAGGTAGATTTATACATAGAACTAGGAGGAGCAGTTTTAAAAGGGATAAACAGAAAAATCACTAAAAAGCCAACTCTTTCTGTAACAGATATGAAAACACTTGAGGCAGCGATAAAAGAGCTTTCATGAGAGTTGTATTAGCCCAAATATCTCCAAAACTTTCAAAAGATAATATATCTCTTCATGAAGAGGAGATAAGAGGAGTAAAAGATGATGCAGATGTCATTATTTTCCCTGAACTTAGCTTAAATGGCTATCTTTTGATGGATAGAGTCTATGAAGATAGCTTCAAACTAGATGAGCTAGAACTCTTTAAAACTCTCTCAAATGATATAGATATAGTTTTGGGATGTGCCCTAAGAGTTAAACACAAGATTTTTAACTCATCTATCTACTTTAGCAAAGGAGAAATCCTGCACATCCACCACAAAAACAACCTTCCAAACTACGGCATGTTTGAAGAGGCTAGATTTTTCTTTAAAGGCAAGGAACTAAATAGCTTTGAAACCCCTTTTGGAAAAAGCATGGTAGTAGTTTGCGAAGATATGTGGAACTCACATACTATCGATACTATTGTACAAAATAGACCAGAGATGGTTTATGTCATCTCAAACTCCCCAGCAAGAGGATTTGAAGATGATGGCTTAGAGATAGAAAAAAAGTGGAAAAGTGTATTAAAAACCACAGCCCTGCTAAGTGGAGCAAATGTCATCTTTGTAAACCGAGTAGGATTTGAAGATGGAGTAGGCTTTTGGGGTGGAAGCATGATAGTAGGAGCAGATGGACTTTTAAAAAACAAAATGGAGCTTTTCAAACCAAAAACAGAGATCTTTGAGATAAATAAAAATCTTTCATCTATGCAGAAGTATATGTTGAGGAATAGTTAGGAAAAAAATGTACAAACTAAGCGAACTAACACTAAAACAAAGAGAAGAGCTTTTTAGACAACTTCGTGTTGCCATCACACATCACTCAAATGCAATAGAAGGAACAACTCTCTCTTTTGGTGAAACAAAAGAGTTACTCGAACATGGAAAGACTGCAGGAGATAAGCCACTACATGAACAACTAGTTATATTAGGATTTGCAAAAGCTTATGATGTGATAGTTCGTGAAGCAACAAACAAAGACACTCTTATTGATAGTAGTTTTATAAAAGATATTCATGCGATTATGTTTGAAGATGCTTTAAAAGTTTCTCCAGAGTTTATCTCAAAACCTATCGGAGCATATAGACAAGATGAACGATACATAAAAGGTGTAGATATAAAACTCTCTCTTCCAAACAAAATCTCAAGTGATATTGACAACTTATTTTACAGATTTAAAAGTAACAACATGAGTTTGAAAGACATCTCAGAGTTTCACATACTCTTTGAAAGAATACACCCATTTGCTGATGGTAACGGAAGAGTAGGAAGACTACTAATGGCTTTTCAAGCTATCCAAAACAATATCATCCCACCACTTATAGAAAATGAGCATAGAAACCAATACCTAAAAGCTATAAATAATAAAGATGAACTTCTAGTATTTATCGAGAAGAGTATTCAAAATAGTATCAATTTGTTGAAATAAATATACAAAAATCATAAAATAAGACATAATGCTGTCGTTTGTGTTTATTATACTTCTTTAAAAAAGAGGTATAGTGATGGAAAATAGTTGGATTATAACAGTACTTACAAAAGATAGAAAAGATGTAGAGTATATATATTTGTGTTCATGTTCAAATAAAGTGCATAAAAACTCAAAAGATAGTTCATATACCTGTAACAATTGCAAAAACTCTGTTTTTATAGATGTAAATGATATAGAAAAAGATTGCAGAAAGTTAAAGTTTAGTAGAAAAGATAGAGTTAGCAAAGATAGATATACTATAGAGTACTTTTTTAAAAAGCCGTACATTGATGCAGAGTCAAACTCTCTTAAGATAGCTAAAAAGATTATATTAAAAATGGTAATAGACCATAAAAAACATATCCTTATTATAGAAAAAAAGGATTCAACTATATTGGAGTTTGAACAAATTCATGATAACAGACTACAAAAGATAGACAATATAATCTATGAAGATATGCTACCTACATTGATAGAGAAATATTATGAACCGAGATTTGATATGTTTAATCTGACTTATCACATACCAAAGAACAGCCCTTTATCCTTACAAAAGGAACTTATAAATTTTTATAGCACTCAGTGCTAAAAGGAGATAAGATGAAAAAGATACCTATAATAAGAAAAAACATTCACTCGCTAGCCTTAGAAAACAAAATTGAAGTTGAAAAATTACAAGAGATGATAGTAAAATCACAGGTTGATTTTAAAAGAGAAGAGGATATAGAGTGGGCAGTTGAAAAACTTGGAAAAACAAGAGAGTGGTATGATGAAGCTACAAAAAAGATAGCAAAGATGAGAAAAACACTACCAAAAGATATAAGTGCAAGAGATGAGGTTATCATGCTATATGGTTGGATAGCAGATGAACTGCCAAATATGTACTTAGCACTTCCACTTATAACCGATAAAGAATATGCAAGAGCATCATCAGTGGAGATGATTATGACCAATCCTAATTTGTATTTGAAGTGTATTAATTGGGATTGATTGGTAAGGGGGGGGTAAGTTGGATGTGGGTATAATTTTATTTATGAAAAAAGGAGGAAGTTAGGATGAATGAAAATTTAATAAAACTATATAATGAAGAGTTTAAGGATATATCTTTCCTAAAGGATTACGATAAAATTTTATCTAAACCATTTTTACTAAAAGTACATGAAGATTATATTAAAGCACATAAGAAAATTATGGTCTTTGGACAAGAAACACATAGATGGCATGGTAAATTAATAGATTTTAATAAAGAGGATGATATAGCTAAGTTGATGGATAGTTATGAAAAGTTTTTAGATAAAAGAGTATTTTCTCAAAATAAGTCAAGAGGAAGGAGTTGTTTTATACATCGATTAGTTAAAATAAATAATGATATAAAGAAAAATTTGAGTGATACACAGATTATTTGGAATAATTTGCTTAAATTTGATAAAAACGGAAAAAGTTCTAGAAAAATTAAAAAAGTTACTGATTTTTCAATAAAATTAGTTAAAAAAGAAATAGATATTTTAAAACCTGATATTTTATTGTTTCAGACAGGTCCATATTATGATTTTATTATAAAAAAACTATTTACAAATATAGAGAACTCAGAGGTAATCGTAAGTAGAAAATTATGGAAGTTTACTGTAGATAATAAAGTATCATTTAGGATTAATCATCCGTGTGCAACAAATCAAGGAGGAGTTAAGCAATATTATACTCAAGTTATTAATGAAATAAAAAATAAAAATTAAAACAAGACATAACCCTGTCGCAATAAAATAATATACTCTAACAAAAAAAGTTGGAGTATATCATGACTAAAAAATCTACACTTCTCAAAGATTATAGCGATATGTTAAATCTCTTTGAGGATATGCAAAAAAATCACAACTTTAAAGACTTTGATAAAACTATCAGGATGCAAGATAGTCATGTTTTGGTTTTTGACTCTTTGTACTACTTGATAGAAAATATTGAAGATATAAGCTCTGATGGAAAGATAGTTGCTGATTTGTTAGTTTTTGATAAGTTTTTAAAATCTGGAAGATTAGTTACACTCGTTTTTAGGGCTTTGAATTTAGGGTCTGATTTGAGTGGTTATGAAGTAGAGGATTTTGAAAAGGTTATAGAGTTAGGGGATAGGGATATTTTAGCTTTTCTTGCAAAAAGTCCATATATAAATGATGAGGTAGCTTTGAAACTCATAAAAGAAAACTATCAAATCTTAAAAAATCTACTTGAAAACAAAGTCCTATCAAAAGAGTTAAAATCACAAATCATAACTTTTATAAAAAGTCTAAAAGAGCCAAAAAAGTTAAAAAAACTACTAGAAGTGGAGTATTAAAATGGAGGATTATAACTTAGAAGTTAGTTTAGAGGATTACAAATCCACGATTCAAAAAAAAGGTTACGGAATAGTTTACAATAGTGAAGAGTTTCCTATTAAAAAGCTTGATAAAATTGTGTTGAAAAAATTTGCCAAATATATATTTTATGCAAACTCTATCATAGTAAATATCAAACTAAATAGTGAGGTACTTTTATTTGATATTCACTGGATTGGTGATAAATTGCATGAATATGCACCAAATTGTGAAGTCTTGATTGGATATGAGTTTAGTGATGATATACTTATCGGCAACTGTGAAGTAGAACTCCTCATAACAGGTTTAGACAATGCAGTCATCTTAATGGCAAACTTGCTATCATGAAGCTAAATAATAAAGGTGTTTTTATGGCAAAACATGACTATGACAAGATACTCACAAGACTTATAACTATCCTTTCTCGTCTAAATGATGGAGAAGAGTTTTCACCAAAAGAGTTAGCAAAGGATTTTGGTGTAGTAGAAAGAACCATACAAAGAGATTTTAAAAATCATTTAGTCGGCAACTTTCCCATCTACCAAGACAAAAGAAAATGGAAGATGCAAGATGGTTTTAAACTTGAAAAAACCACCTCTTTTGAGGATAAAATAGTGCTTGATTTGATGGAGGGGATGGTTTCAAACAGTGATGGAAAGTTTTCAAAAAGAGCAAAAGCACTCCTAAACAAGCTAAAAAATAATGATATAAATCCCATCTATACAAAACTAGAACTAGAAGATATAAGTGATAAACTAAAAGAGATAGAACTTTTAGAAAAATCTATCAAAGAAAAGCTGGTAATAACTTGTATATATGATTTTGAAGAGTATAAAAAAAAGATAAAACTAAAACTAAAACCTTTAAAGATAGCAAACTATGAGGGATTTTGGTACTTGATAGCCCTTGATAGTAGAAATGACAAGCTAAAAAAATACTATCTTAAAAATATCGCTGATGTTAAAATAACAGATGAAACTTTTTCAACAAATAAAAACTTAGACAAACTACTCGAAGAGTCTATATCAATATGGTTTAACGAAAACAAAGAGCCTTACGAAGTAAAACTTCACATAGATAAAAAAATAGCAAAATACTTCAAACGAAAACCTATCTCTAAATCTCAAAAGATTTTGAAAAATCATGAAGATGGAAGCATCGACATAACACTTTTTATATCTCATGACATGGAGATAGTGCCTTTGATAAAGTACTGGATACCTTATATAAAAGTTTTAGAGCCCAAATCTGTTAAAGAGACTATTGAAAGAGATATAAAAGCATACTTGAACTAATACAAATAAATTTTTGATAGAATGACAAAATAAAAATCAAGGAAAAACATGATAATAGCAATACTAGGAGCAATGCAAGAAGAAATCGAACCACTACTAGACTACTTTGACGATATAGAAGTGGTAGAGTTCGCGAAAAACAAATACTATAAAACAAAGTATAACTCTCATGATATAGTCTTAGCTTATAGCAAGATAGGAAAAGTTTTTGCAACACTTACAGCAACTACTTTGATAGAAAAATTTGGTGCAGAAGTAGTTCTTTTTAGTGGAGTTGCAGGGGCAATAAGTGAGGATTTAAAGATAGGGGATTTGATAGTAGCAAAAGGACTTTCTCAGCATGATTTAGACATCACAGCTTTTGGGCATCCGTACGGATATGTACCAGAGGGTGAAGTTTGTATAAATGCAGATAAAGACCTTTTGGAGCTTTCACATAAAGTAGCAGATGAGCTAGGTATTGAGTTAAAAGAGGGAATTATCGCTACAGGAGACCAGTTTGTAGCAAGTAGTGAGCGAAAAAATTGGATAGGGGAAACCTTTGGAGCTGATGCACTAGAGATGGAGGGGGCAAGTGTCGCAGTTGTTTGTGATGCACTTGATGTTCCTTTCTTTATACTTCGTGCTATCAGTGATAGTGCTGATATGGATGCAGGATTTGACTTTGATGAGTTTTTAAAAAGCTCGGCAAAAGTTAGTGCAAACTTTATACTAAAAATGATAGAAAAACTATAAGGTAGGCACATATAAAGTGCAAGAGATAATCCACAGTAAAAAACTTCACAAAATAGTAGGCAAAACAAATGCTCAGTATAAACTGATAAATGAGGGAGACAAGATACTTTTAGGGCTTAGTGGTGGAAAAGACTCTATAACTTTAGCTCATGTTTTAAAACATCGCCAAAGAGTTATGCCCTTTAAGTTTGAGTTTTTAGCCGTTACTATCGACTATGGTATGGGAGAAAACTTAGAGACTTTGAAAAAGCATTGTAAGATTCACAACATACCTCACAAAGTGATAAAAACGGATATCTTTGATACTGCAAAAGAGAAGATTAGGGAAAACTCCTCTTATTGTAGCTTTTTCTCTCGCATGAGAAGAGGAGCTTTGTATAGAGTGGCTCAGGAGATGGGATATGAAAAAGTAGCTTTAGGACACCACTTGGATGATGCAGTAGAGAGTTTTTTTATGAACTTTATGTATAACGGTGCTTTAAGAAGTATGCCACCAATATATACAGCTGGAAATGGACTAAAAGTGATAAGACCTCTTATTTTTGCTAGAGAGAGACAACTAAGAGACTTTGCAACTAGAAATAACATCCCAACTATCACAGATGAAGCTTGTCCAGCATTTAGATTTGATATAAAACCACCAGTTGCAAGAAAGAGTGCAAAAGAGCTTTTAGCAAAACTTGAAGAGGAAAATCCACAGCTTTTTATATCTTTAAAGTCAGCTTTTAGTAATATCCATACAAAAAGTTTTTTCTTGGAGGAATAATGAAGTATATTTTACTATTTTCACTTATTATTACAATAATTGGATGTCAAGAACCAGATCGTGATGAGTTAAAAAGGATAAACGGTATAAAACCAAAAGTAGAAAAAAAAGCTGAATCAAAGCTGGTCAAAAAATCACTTTTTAAAAAACAAGAACCTAAAAAAGAGGTAGTGGTTGTTAAAAAAGTAGATGAGTTGGAAAAGCAAAAGCTTGAAAATGAACAAAATATAAAAAAACTTGAACTTCAAAACAGACAAAAGTTAGAAGAAGAAAAACTAAAATCAATCCAAAAAGATAAAGATTTAGAACAACAAAGATGGAAACTAGAGAATCAAAACAGATATAAAACATATCAAATCATAATCTTTTTGGTAGTTGCCCTTTTTGCAATAGTCCTCTTTTTATTTTATTTTTATAAACGAAAAAAGAGTGAAGATGAAATCCTTCATGACAGAGAGAAATTTCATAGAGAAAAAGATTTAGAACTTTATAAACTTCAAAATGAAAGATTAGAAAAGATAGTTGACATAGTAACAACCAAAGATTTAAGTAAAGAAAATGAAAGTAAACTTTTAAATATCATTTCTGAAGAGACTAGAAAAGGTAGTATCGTAGAGGTAGAACCAAAGAAGAAAGGATTGTTTTTTAAATCATGAAGCTTTTAGTATCTGCTCTTGAACCATCAGCGAATCTTCACTTAGAACCTGTTTTAAAAGGTTTAAATAATACCCAGATTTCAGGTATATTTGACGAAAAGTTTGGCTCTCCTATCTATCCATCTAGTGATTTTGCAGTGATGGGGATAGTTGATGTTTTAAAAAAAGTAACTAAGGCAAAAGAAGCTTTAAATGACATGATATTTTTAGCTAAAAGTGCTGATGTTATACTTTTGATAGACTCTCCAGCTTTTAATCTTCCCTTAGCGAAAAGTCTAAAACTAAACTATCCAGATAAAAAGATTATCTACTACATCTTACCAAAGGTGTGGGCTTGGAAAAAGAGCAGAGCAAAACTAGTAGAGAAGCATTGTGATAAAGCTTGTAGTATTTTCCCATTTGAAAAAAAGTTTTTTAAAAACCAAATCTATGTAGGAAATCCACTTTTAGATGAGATAAAAGTTTTTAATGATGGAAAAACAAAAAACCAAGTAGCCTTTTTACCAGGAAGTAGAAGTGGTGAGATAAAAAGATTGATGCCAATTTTTAAAGAGGTGGCAAAAGAGATAACCGTAAAAAAACTTTTAGTAGTTCCAAAGTTTTTTGATGAGAAAAAGATAAAAGATTTATATGGAGATATAAGTGATTTTGAAGTGAGTTTTGATACTCATAAAGCTTTAGCAAGTAGTGATTTTGCATTTATTTGCTCAGGAACGGCAACTTTGGAGAGTGCTATCATAGGAACTCCTTTTGTTTTAGCTTATAAAGCTAGAGAGGTAGATTTTTTTATAGGAAGAAAGTTAGTAAAACTCCCATATGTAGGATTAGCCAATATCTTGCTTGATTTTGAAAACAAACCTCCTCTTCACAAAGAGTTTTTACAAAAAGAAGCAACTTGTGAAAATCTTTTGGAAGAGTTTAGAACTTTTGATAAAGAAAAGTTCTTTAAAAGCTCAAAAGAGATAAAAGATATACTAAAACACGGAAGTAGTGAACAAATAATAAAGGAAATACAATGCAAATAAAAGATAAAAACTTTGCACTCTGGTGTGATTTTGTAGAGAGGGATTTTTTGAAAAACGACTTTTCCTCTTTGATAAATGATGGAGAGATAAATGGAGCTACTTCAAACCCAGCTATTTTTAAAAATGCTTTTTTAACTTCATCAGCTTATGAAGAGAGTAAGTCTAAACTAAAAGGCAAAAGTTCAAAAGAAGTTTATGAAAGTTTAGCAATAGAGGATATAAAGTTGGCATCAGAGGTTCTTTTACCTTTATATGAAAAAGATGATGATGGATTTATATCTATAGAAGTTGATCCAAATCTATGCTATGATACAAAAGAAACGATAGAAGAGGGCAGAAAGCTATATAAAAGTATAGATGTTCCAAATGTTATGATAAAAATCCCAGCAACTGATGCAGGATATGAGGCAATGGAAGTTTTGATAAGCGAAGGGATAAATATAAATGCAACTCTTATCTTCTCTCCAACTCAAGCTAAGCTTTGTCTTGATGCCTTTGAGAAAGGTTTAGCAAAAGTAGAGGGTAAAAAACCAAAAGCAGTTATAAGTGTCTTTGTTAGCCGTTTTGATAGACTTTTAGACCCTTCACTTCCCGAAAATCTAAAAGGAAAAACAGGTATCGTAAATGCTACTAAGATTTATAACATGATAGAAAAAAGAGCAGTAAACGAAGTAAGAACTCTTTTTGCAAGTACAGGAGTGAAAGGAGATGAGTATCCTAAAGATTACTATATAACCCAGCTAGTTTTTCCTCGCTCTATAAATACAGCATCACTTGAAACTATACAAGCTTACTTAAGCACAAACAATACTTCAACCAAAACTCCACTAAGCCAAAGTGAGACAGAGGAGTTTTTTGCTCAACTAAAAAATGAAAGTGTCGATATAGATAAAGTTTATGACAATCTTTTAAATGATGGTTTAAAAGCATTTGTCGAGGCATATAACCAAATACTACAAGAAATATCATAGAAAGAAGTACTTCTCTCTATGATAAAATGGAGAGAAAAATGTTTGATGAATTAGAAGAAGAAAAGATTGATCCAAGTACTTATACTTATGAAATGACGGAAAAGCTGAAATTTTATTTACAAGGACTTTTAAAGCATGGTGGAAGCGATCTTCATATAAAGACAAATTCAAAATTTAGAGGTCGTATAAATGGTGAAATGCTAACTTTAAGCGATGATATTTTAAGTTATAAAGATGGTATAACACTGGCTAAAGAACTTTTAAAAGGAAGATACCCTGAACTTATCAAAAACAAAAGTATTGACTTTAACTTCAAACTAAACGAAGAGTATAGATTTAGAGCAAATATCTTTTTTCAAATGGATGGTGTAAGTGCGGTGTTTAGAGCAATTCCTGTAAATATACCTACTATGGATGACCTTAAACTACCACAAGTTATAGAAAAGTTTTGTAACTTAAAAAGAGGATTGGTCTTAGTAACTGGTCCCACTGGAAGTGGTAAATCAACTACCTTAGCTTCAATCATAAATCATATAAATGAAAAACAAAGAAAACATATCATAACCATCGAAGACCCGATAGAGTTTGTTTATAAAGATAAAAATTCACTTATAAATCAAAGAGCGATAGGTCAAGATGCCTTAGATTTTGCTTCATCTCTGAGGGCAGCTTTGAGGGAAGACCCAGATGTTATACTCATAGGAGAGATGAGGGATATGGAGACCATTGAGATAGCTATGCATGCTGCAGAAACTGGTCATTTGGTTTTTTCAACTCTACACACTATAGATGCAAAAGATACTATAAACAGAATCATAGGAATGTTTCCAGGTGAAGAACAAAACAAAATACGAATGTCTTTGGCTGCCACCATACAAGGAGTTATGTCTCAAAGACTTATAAAAACAGTTGATAACAAAAGAGCAGCAGCGATAGAAATACTTATACGAAATGCAAGAGTAGAAGCTCTTATCGCAGATGGCAGAGATAGTGAGATAACAGATGCGATAGAGGAGGGATGTGATGTATATGGTTCTCAATCATTTGACCAAGCTCTTTTATCACTATATAAAGAGGGTAGAATAAACCAAGAAGAAACTCTTTTAAATGCTTCAAATTCAGCAGATTTAGCTATGAAACTTAGAAGTTATAATCAATCAATAAATGGAAAAGAAGTTTTGGAAGATTCAGCAATAGAGTTGAAAATCTAATCTGTATTTAAGACTAAATTATATATAATCGCGAAAATTTTAACAGAGGATAATACTATGGCAAGAAGATGTTCAGTAAGTGGAAAAGGACCAATGAGTGGTAATAATGTAAGCCATGCTCACAACAAAACAAAGAGAAGATTTTTACCAAATCTAAGAACAGTTAGAATAACTTTAGAAGATGGTACAACTAAAAAAATCAAAATCAGTGCTAAAGAGCTTAGGACTATGAGAAAAAACTCATAATTTCCCAAACCTTTTTGGTTGATTATGACGATTTTAAAAAATCTCAAAAAAACACTTAACTGGCGAGAGTCAGTTAAACCCCATGTTGACTTAAATACTGAGCTTTATATTCAGTTAGCCCCTTTTAAACTTCCACTTATCTTAACGGTGCTCATGATGTTGTTTGGAACATTAGGTTATATCATCATAGATGATTTTCCATTGATGGATGCTATATATCAAACAGGTATAACTTTTACAACTGTTGGATATGGAGAAATAAAACCTATTTCAGATGCAGGACGGATTTTTACTATAACTCTTATCATACTTGGATTTGGAGTTTTTTCATTTGCAGTGGGTATCTTGGTTGAAGTTTTAAACAGAGGAGACTTGGTAAAAGTACTAAAGGAGAGAAGTATGCTTTACAATGTAGCAAGGCTGAAAAACCACTATGTTATCTGTAATCACAACGAGTTTACAGTCCAATTAACTAGAGAGTTTAGAGAAAATCAGATTCCATTTGTAGTTGTTGATGCAAATCCAGACTTAGAGGAAGAAGCAAAAAAGTACAATTACCCATACTTTATAAACGAAGAGCCACACACAACCTCAGCTATACTAAAGTCCCATCTCTCCTCAGCAAAGGGTGTTATAACTCTCTCAAACAACATAGCTGACAATATAGCCGTTATAGCATCAGTAAGACTTTATGAAAAAGAGATAAAAAGAAGAAGACCTTACTTTATACTTACAAATGCTTCAAATAAAAGCGATATAGAAAAACTAAAAAAACTAGGAGCGAATAGTGTTGTTAGCCCAACCAAACTGATGGCTCAAAGGATGAGTGCTATCAGCCAAAGACCAGAGATGGAAAATATTTTGGAACAGTTTTTGTACAAAAAAGATACTCCACTAGATATAGAAGATGTTACAGTTCCTTCCTTTTCATGGATGCTTTTTAAAAAGATAAAAGATATAGATATACAAAAGTATGTAAAAGTTTATATCATAGGTATAAAAGAAGAAGATGGTAAAGTTGTTCCTATGCCAAGTGGGGATTTTATAGTTCCAAAAGGGTGCAGACTTCTGCTTATAGGAAGTAGTGAAAACATAAGATTAGCTAGAAAAGTGATACGAAAAAAACAAAAACCAAAAGAGATGGGGATAGCATGAGTTTTACAATAATACCAAAAAAAAATGGACTTGAAAATGTAGAAGGATTTTTCTTTGATGGCAAATTTGCAGGATTTAAAAAAGATGAACCAGATGTCGGATTTATTTATAGTGATAATCCTTGCAAAGTAAGTGCAGTTTTTACTACAAACCACTTTGCTGCTGCTCCTATAAAACACTTTAAAAAATATGGAAAAAACTTTGAGACAAACTTCATACTACTAAACTCTAAAAATGCAAATGCCTTGACTGGACAAAAAGGAGTAGAGGATATAGATGATATTTTATCAAACATAAATCTCAAACTTAAAAATCCACTCATGAGTTCAACTGGAGTTATAGGTTACAGATTAGATAAAGATAAGTTTAAAAAAGTGATAAAAGAGTTTGATTTTACCACAAGAGATAGTGATGCAGTTGCTAGAGCTATCATGACAACTGATAGTTTTAAAAAAGAGATTGCCCTTGAAGTAACTCTTGAAAATGGTAAAAAGTTTAACATAGCAGCTATCGCAAAAGGTGCTGGTATGATAAATCCAGCTATGGCTACTATGCTTTGCTTTGTATTGACAGATAGTGATATACCAAAAGAGGATATGGATGAGTTGCTACAAGAAGCAGTTGAAGAGAGTTTTAACAAAATCTCAGTTGATGGAGACACCTCTACAAATGATACTGTTATGCTTTTAACTTCAGCAAAAAATCCTTATCAAAAAGATGCTTTTAAAGAAGCGATTAACTTTATACTATTTGAGTTATCTCAAATGATACTAAGAGATGGAGAGGGTTCAAATAAAGTGGTAGCTTTTGAGGTTAATAGTGCAAAAAGTGATGATGAAGCGATGAAGGCTAGTAAAGCTCTTTCAAACTCACTTTTAGTAAAAACTGCTCTTTTTGGAGAAGATCCAAACTGGGGAAGGATAGCTTCAACGATAGGTGCAAGTGGGATTTTATGTGATGAAGAGAGTTTAGAGATATACTATGATGATTTGCTTATCTATGGAAAAGATAGAAGAGAGTTAGATAGCCAAACTGAAGAAAAAGCTTATAAAATCATGAAGAAAGATAGCTTTAAAATCACTTGTAATCTAAACTTAGGTAAAGGAAGTTTTACCTCTTATGGATGTGATTTGAGTTATGAGTATGTAAAGATAAATGCTGAGTATAGAACATAAAATTTAACTTTAAATTTATTATTAATTTGATAAAATAAGTTTTTATTAAATTTAAAGGAGAATTTCATGGTTGAAGAGTTTAGTCAAGAGTTGGTTTTGAGTTTAAAACAGGAAAATCCAAGATTTGCTAGTATTTTAGAAAAACATCAGCAGTTGGATAAGAAGATAGATGAAATAGAAAGTGGAAGAGAACATTTAAGTGATTTTGAACTAGAAAGTTATAAAAAAGAGAAGTTAAAACTAAAAGATGAAGCATACACATTGCTTTACAAATACAAAGAAGAGACAATAGCTGCATAAAAAGGATAGGAGGTATTTTCTCCTATCTATCATAAATCTTATGTTATTTTGTTAAAATGCTCTAAGGATAGATTCCTAAAAACCAAAAATCACAGGAGAATATATGTTACACGAATATAGAGATGTTATCTCAAAACTAAAACAAGAAAATGCACACTTTGCAAAAATCTTTGAGAAACACAATGCGCTGGATGACAAGATAGCCCAAATTGAAGCAGGAAGAGAGCAAGCAAGTGATACTGAGCTTGAAACTATGAAAAAAGAAAAACTTAAACTTAAAGATGAAGCTTATGCTCTTATAGTAGAGTATAAAAAGGAAAATAATTTATAAAATAAAAGAGGCTTACTTAGCCTCTTTTTCTTCTAGCTATTCGTTTTTCTCTATCTAAGATGTTGTTTTCAATATGCATGATAAATCTATAAAGTAGATAAAAAAATCCACCTATTAAAGGCAGGGCAAAATACCAGTGAGTTTTGATAACTTTTATAATCTCTAAAATCTCTTTTCCAAAATACCAAGTAGGAAGTATAGTCATACTAGCCCAAACAAATCCACTAATAAAGTTGATAAATCCAAAATACTTAGCAGGATATCTAGTCAAACCAATAGAAAGAGGTATTATAGTTCTAAGTCCAACCATATATCTTTGGACAAATATTAAAGGCCAACCATACTTTTTTAAAAGAAGATGAGCTAGAGCAAACTTTGTTCGCTGGCTTTTAAACTTTTTTTGTACATATCTTCTGTTAAGTCGTCCAATATAAAAATAAAACTGATCCCCCGTAAAAGCACCTAGTCCAGCAACTATGATTGCAAAAAGAAGATTCATACTTCCATCATGAGCTAAAAGCCCAGCCATAAAAAGTCCAGTCTCACCCTCTAAAATCGACCAAAAATATAAGACTATATATCCATATTCTCTTAAAAGATCTATTAAATATTGCTCCATTATCCAGACCTAGTTAAACTCAAGCAAATCTTTTGCTTGCATCATATCTTTATCACCTCGTCCAGATAGATTTACTATTATTATCTTATCTTTTATCTCTTCTTTTGGAAACTTTTTTAGATAAGCTATGGCATGAGAACTTTCAAATGCAGGGATTATCCCCTCTTTTTGACTAAGCCAAACAAATGCTTCCAAGGCTTCATCATCAGTGATAGATTTATACTTTGCAGCTCCGAGTTCCTTAAGAAATGCATGCTCAGGACCAATTCCAGGATAATCAAGTCCAGCACTTATAGAGTGAGCTTCTTGTATTTGTCCATCTTCATCTTGCAAAAGATAACTCATCTGACCATGAAGTACTCCAGGTTTTCCTTTTGCTAAACTTGCTCCATGCTTACTGTCTAGTCCTAGTCCACCAGCTTCTATACCGATACAAGTAGTCTTTTCATCATCTAAAAAATGGTTAAAAATCCCCATAGCATTACTTCCACCACCTATACAAGCTACCACGAAGTCTGGAAGAGAGTTTTCTTTCTCTAAAATCTGCTTTCTTGCTTCATAACTTATGATTGATTGTATATCTCTTATCATCATCGGATATGGGTGAGGTCCAGCTACTGTACCTATGATATAGTAAGTATCTCTAGCATTTGTAACCCAGTGCCTTATCGCATCATTCATAGCATCTTTAAGTGTTCTACTTCCACTTTTTACTGAGTGAACTTTAGCTCCTAAAAGCTTCATACGAAAAACATTTAACTCTTGTCTTTTTACATCTTTTTCACCCATAAATATCTCACACTCTAAGCCAAACAAAGCAGCAACAGTAGCAGTTGCCACTCCATGTTGCCCAGCTCCAGTCTCTGCTATGACTTTCTTCTTACCCAGCCTTTTAGCCAACACTGCTTGAGCTACTGTATGATTTATCTTATGAGCTCCCGTATGGTTTAAATCTTCTCTTTTTAGATAAACTTTTGCTCCTATCTCTTTAGAAATATTTTGGGCAAAATAAAGAGGATTTGGTCTGCCAACATACTCTTTATAGTAGTAATCAACCTCAGCCCAAAAATCTTTATCAAATCTAAACTTTTTATAACTCTTATCAAGCTCCAACAAAACAGGCATCAATGTCTCAGGAACATATCTACCACCAAATATACCAAAATGCCCATTTGAATCAGGGTCAAACTTTGAAGGTTTAGGGATGTACATTAAATCTCCAATACGCTATATACAGGAGACTCAATCTTACTTGCTCCATCTAAAAATGTTAAGTTTAAAACAAAACAAGCCTCCACACACTTCGCACCTGCTTTATTTACCAAACTAACAGCAGCCTTTGCAGTTCCACCAGTTGCTATCAAATCATCTATAACTAAAACTTTAGCATCCTTTTTATCTCTAAAAGCATCGATATGAATCTCAACTTCATCAACCCCATACTCTAAAGCATATTTTTCACCCATGGTAGTATATGGTAGTTTTCCAGCTTTTCGTATAGGTACAAAACCAACACCAAGCCTATCAGCTAAAACACTTCCAAAGATAAATCCTCTACTATCTATTCCAGCTACAAAGTCTAAATCATAGCTTTTGTATCTCTCTTCTAAGTGATCCATCAAAGTCTTAAAAGCTTTTGGGTCATTTAAAAGTGTAGTTATATCTTTAAAAACTATGCCCTCTTTTGGAAAATCCTTGACATCCCTTATCGTACTCAGTAAATACTCTTTCACACTTAATCCTTAAATAAAAAAAACTTCACTGCCCCAAACATAACAACTAAAACACCAAATGCTATATACCCAATAGTCTCTATATCCATAATTTTCTCCTTATATTAAAGCTTCTATCTTCTCTTCTAACTCTTTTACCTTTGATACTAACTGATCTATTTCTAACCTTTGTTGAGAGTTTTTAGCTCTCATGATTTTAAGATCATTTCTAGCACTTGATAACTCATCTGTTAAAACATCTATATCTCCGATAGCTCTTTGGAGTTGAACTCTATACTTTTTTATCATGGTTTTTAAATCATCTATATTTCTATCTTTTTTATTTACGATAAGCTTCTCTTTTTTGTGTAGAGCCTTTGTATAGTTTATCATGATAAGAAGATATATGATAACAAAGATAAAAACTGTATATATGAGCCAACTAGTAAACATTATCTAAAACTTTTCTATCAGATTTACTCTTTCCTGATGTCTTCCACCCTCAAAACTAGTTTCGCACCAAGCATCTATCATGCTCTCTACTACTCCAAGTCCACAAACTCTCTGTCCAAAACATAAAACATTTGCATCATTGTGAGCTCTTGCCATTTCTGCCGTGTAGTAGTCATGACAAAGTGCAGCTCTTATCCCACTATGTTTGTTTGCAGCCAAACTCATACCTATCCCAGTACCACAGATAAGTATCCCAAAACTTCCTTCATCACTCAAAACTTTCTCACTTAACTTGTGAGCAAAATCAGTATAATTAACCCTATCAGTAGAATCAGGACCCAAGTCTATAACCTCAGCCCCTTTTGATTTTAACATCTCTTTAACATCATCTTTTATCACAACACCAGCATGATCAGTTGCTATGTAGAATTTCATGATTTTTCCTAATAACTATATTTTGATGGTATTATATCTTAAAGATTTTAAAAAGGCATAGCTATAAGCCGTGTTTTGTATTTGATGATTATTTATCTAGATTTGTTTTTACAAACAAACTCAAGCGAAGAGCATAAAATGTGAGATTTTTACCAAACTCTTCTTGCTACGGGTTAGGTTTACAAAGCCTCCAATATCACTAAAGGAACTGGTGAGCTCTTACCTCACCGTTTCACCATCACCACTTATAAAAGTGGCAGTTTACTTTCTGTTGCACTTTTCTCTTAGGTTTCCCTAGTTGTCCTTTAGACAAAACCCTATCTCACTGTAGCTCGGACTTTCCTCTTCAGGCTAAATACTGAAGCAATCATCTGCTATGCCTTAGGCAAAGTGTAGCAAATACTACTTAAAAACTTCAACCTTTTTACCCAAAAACTTAGGTTTAGTATGAAGAACATAGAGATCTAAAAAGGCTTTCACTCTAGCTAAGAGCTCTCTATACTCCATCCTTTTTTTCCAAATAGTATTTTCAAAAGATTTTGCCGTAAAGCCTATCGCCTTTTGATTTTTAGCAAGAGCAATATATATAGCTCTTTGAAGATGAAATTTTTGAGATACTATGATAAAATCATCTATCCCAAAGATATACTTTGCTCTAACAATAGAATCAAGAGTTCTAAAACCAGCATAATCTATCGCGATATTTTTTTTAGGAATCCCCATATTTACTAAGTCATCTCTCATGGAAGTTGGTTCATCATATCTTTTTGTGGAGTTATCTCCTGAAACTAAGATGTATTTTATCTTTCCCGATTTGTAAAGTTTATATGTAGCATCAAGTCTATATTTGTAGTAGTAGTTTATATTTTTTCCTATATATTTAGCTGTTCCCAATACCAAAGCAACTTTTTTACTAGGTATATTAGAGATATCACTATATATATACTTTTCAGAAATTTGTGAGATATGGTTATTGTTATAAACTATAAGTCATATCCCACTAAAAGAAAAGCAGTTATGTATAAAAATCTTTTTAAGAACTTCATATTTTAGTTAAAAAGTGCCTTTAATGCATCCATTCCTTCATTTGGATTTTTCTCTTCTGATGAAGTTTGGCTTGCAGGAGTTGAAGTTCCACTCTCCACTAACTCTATCTCAAATCCAGTTAGCATAGCAGCCAGTCTTATGTTTATACCACTTTTACCTATCGCTCTTGATTTTTGATCAGCTGGGATTGTAACTATCGCTTTATCACCTTCTATTTTTACACTATTTATAATCGCAGGTGATAAGGCACGAGATACATATTTTTCAGCTATTTGACTAAACTCGATACAGTCTATATTTTCTCCATCAAGTTCACGACTTACTGCACTTATCCTTATACCTTTTGTTCCAACAGTTGCACCTATTGGGTCTATGTTTGGATTTATAGTTGAAAGTGCTATTTTAGCTCTCTCACCAGGGATTCTAGCAGATGAATGAATGATAACTTGCTCATCAGCAATCTCAGGAACTTCCAAAGCTAAAAGCTCTTCTAAAAACTTAGGACTTGTTCTTGATAGTTCTACTTGCATACCAAGTTTTTTATCTATATATACCTTTCTTATCACAGCTTTTAAGTGATCACCTACCTTAAACTTTTCACCTTTAATTCTACTTTTCATAGGAAGAACAGCTTTTACTTCTCTATAGTCTGCATATGTAGTCTCGTTTGCATCAACTCTTGTAACTATAGTATTTACTATTTGTCCTACTTTATTGTTGTAGCTTTCATAGATGTTTTGTTCAAGTAGTCTTTGTATGTGGTACTCTAGCTCTCTGTAAAGTGTAGAAGCTGCTGTTCTTCCCATATCATCTAAAGATATAAGATAAGTTATCTCATCTCCTATCTCTATATCAGGGTCACTCTCTTTTGCATCATCAAGCTCTATATACTTTTCTCCATGCTCATTGTTTTCATATAGTCTATCATCATCATGAGCTACAACTAAAAGTTTTTGATATAAATGCAACTCTTTTGTATCACTATCAATATCCACTACATACTCATAGTTTTCACCAAACACTCTTTTTGCAGTGTTTATAAGTGCTATACTTACAGCTTCTTTTGCCTCTTCTAGTTTTAAACCTTTTTCATGTGCGATTGATTCTATTATATTTAGTATCTTACTCATCTCTTCTCCTTTAGTTAACAATGCTAAGTTATTGTTTGTGATTTTCTTTTTGAAAGTTGGGTGATTCTATCTTAGTTTTACTTAAAAAATGTATAATAGTATGATTACTAATACAAAAGGATAAATAATAATGGAATTTAAACTAGCAAAAACAAAACTAACTAGCAAAAACAAAACTATAAAAATCGAAGATATAGAAAAAGAACTTCAAAAAGATAAACAAAAGATATTTTATTTTGATGCTGATAATGCTCACAAGGACTTACTAGCTTTAGTTGAAAGCTTTGAAGAGAAAGGTTTTAGTGTATATCTAAGAGAGGTTAGATTTGGGCTTGATGAAGATGACTTTATGTATGAACTTCACATCTTGTAGGAAAAACTTTGAGTAAAAAACTTTTCTTAGAAACTTTGGGCTGTGCTATGAATGTTAGGGATAGTGAGCATATGCTAGCTTCCCTAAATGACGAATACGAGCTAACCCAAAATCTAAAAGAAGCTGATCTTATCATGATAAACACTTGCTCAGTTAGAGAAAAGCCAGTTCAAAAACTTTTTTCTGAGATAGGTAGCTTTAACAAAAAGAAAAAAGATGGGGCAAAGATAGGGGTTTGTGGTTGTACAGCTTCACACTTAGGAGATGAAATCATCAAACGAGCACCCTATGTTGACTTTGTTCTAGGAGCTAGAAATGTTTCAAAACTAAAAGATGTTATAAACAAAAAAGGTGCAGTAGAAGTTGATATAACTCATGATGAAAGCCAATATGCCTTTAATGATTTTAGAACCTCTTCCTACAAAGCTTATGTAAACATTTCCATAGGATGTGATAAAAAGTGTAGCTTCTGTATAGTTCCATATACTCGTGGAGATGAGATTTCTATTCCTGCAGAACTTATAGTACAAGAAGCAAAAAAAGCTGCCAAAAATGGAGCAAAAGAGATATTTTTACTAGGGCAAAATGTAAACAACTATGGCAGAAGATTTAGTGATGGAAGTAAAAACATAGACTTTACTGATCTTTTAAACATGGTTAGTGAGATTGAAGAAGTTGAGAGGATTAGATTTACCTCTCCTCATCCACTTCATATGGACGATAAATTTTTAGAAACTTTTGCTAAAAATCCAAAAATCTGCAAATCTATGCACATGCCACTTCAAAGTGGAAGCACAAAAGTTTTAAGAGATATGAAAAGAGGATACACAAAAGAGTGGTTTTTAAACAGAGCTAGAAAACTAAGAGAGCTAGTTCCTGATGTTCATATCTCTACTGATGTTATAGTAGCTTTTCCAACAGAAAGTGAAGAGGACTTTTTAGAAACGATAGAGGTTGTAAAAGAGGTAAGATTTGAGCAAATGTTTAGTTTCAAATACTCCCCAAGACCACTAACACCAGCAGCTGATTTAAAGCAAGTGGATAGTGAAGAGGCATCAAAAAGACTGAAAACTCTTCAAGATTTGCAAACTAGCATACTAGATGAGATAACACTAAGCAAAAAAGATAAAATCTATGATGTTTACTTTGAAGAGCTTAGAAGTGGTGGCATGATAGCAGGGAGAAGTGATAACAATTTCATGATAAACATAAAAGGAAGTGAGGAGCTTTTAGGGCTTACAAAAAAAGTAAAAATCACTGACCCAAAAAGAATGATACTCTATGGCGAACTTGTTGACTAAAGAGCAAAAAAGAGCTATATTTTTAAAAATAGTTCCACCTATCGCTTACTTTTTTATTAAACTTTTATATCTTAGTTGTAAAAAGGTTTATCACACTCCAAAAAGTATGCCAGAATCACCAGTAATTATCAGTTTTTGGCATGAATATATACTTTTTTCATCTTTGATTTTTAAAACAACTATGCAAAAAGATTATAAATGTTCAGTTATTATAAGTGAACACTTTGATGGTAATATGATCGCAAATACTGTAAAATTTTTTGGGATAGATAGTATTAGAGGAAGTAGCACAAGAGGTGGTATAAAAGCTATTAAAGAGAGTTTTAAACTATTAGACAGAGGTGAATGCATAGCTATCACCCCAGATGGTCCAAAAGGTCCTCGTCACTCAGTAGCTGATGGAATAGTAGCCATCTCTCAAAAAAAAGATGTTAATATAGTCGCATACTCATATAAAGCTAGCTCTTTTTGGAGATTAAAAAGTTGGGATGAGTTTTTGATACCAAAGCCTTTTTCTAGGGTAGATTTTTATATAAGCGAGCCATTTTCGATAAAGGGAAAGGGTATTGAAGAGGCAAAAGAGATGATAAAAGAGGAGTTACTAAGATATGCTTAAAAAAGTTCTTGTTTCACTTAGTATTATTATCTTATCAGCAATGCTTTTTTTATTTGGATTTAGTGACTCTTATAAGTACTCTTTGGAAGCAAAAGTCAAGTATGCTATGGGAGATTATAAAGAAGCTATTGGTCTAGCACAAAAAGCTTTTGAGCTAGATCCATATAATAAAATGAGCTTTTCAATTTTAACTCAGAGTAAAATCTCAATAAAATTTTTAGACTACATTGAAGATGCAAAAAACTATCTTCAAAAGATAGATAATATCTCTAAAAAAACAAACTTAAAAGAGAGTGATACTATAAAGATAGAGATGATTTGTGAAGTTATGATAGGAAGATATAAAAAACTCTCTCCTACAGTTTTGACTCCAAAAGAGTTGATTCAAAAAAGCCAAAAATACTACAAAGAGTTTCAAACAATATATGAAAACTTGGATAAATAGTTTTTTAAACTATTGTAAAGCTAAAGGTTACTCAAAAGAGACTATAAGAACTTATGACATAAATTTGCATGAAGCATTGGATTTTATAGTAGTAGAGAAAGAGGAACAGAAGATAACTTTTGAACTTATGCCATATAGACTTAAAATCAAAAATCTTTCCAAAAAAACTGTTTATAAAAAACTCTCAGTTGTAAAAAGCTTTGTAAATTATCTTAGAGAGGAAGGTTTAAATATAAGAGTTTTAAGTGATGAGTATGTAAAAACAGCAAAAACTCTACCTAAACCCATAGATGATGCAAATATTAAAGAAGCTTTAGAAAAAGCAAAGATAGATGAAAGAGTTTTGATAGAGCTTTTATACTCTCTAGGGCTTAGGATTTCTGAGTTGGAGAACTTAAAAATTAAAGATATTAAAAATAGTTGGGTTATTGTTAAAGGAAAAGGTGGTAAAATCAGGCAATTACCTCTTATAAAAAGTGTTGAAACTCTTTTAGATGAGTTTATCAAAGAGTTTTCACCAAAAGAGTATCTGTTTGAAAAAGATGGCAAAAGATTGAGCTCAAATCAGCTTAGATATAAGCTATCAAAAACATTTAAAGGTTTAGGTTTGAAAGTAACTCCTCATCAACTAAGGCACTCTTTTGCTACAGAACTTTTACAAAGTGGAGCAAGTATAGTTGATGTTAGTAAGCTTTTAGGACATCAAAGTTTGGATTCAACTCAGATTTATACAAAACTAGCAACAAGTTTCAAAGAGGATAACTACAAAAAAGCACATCCACTCTCTAATGGAGAGATATTTGTTTAGTTTTATAAAAAGAAAACTTCTTTATAGATTTATCATAGTTTATTTTTATGATGATAAAGTTTGGGTGCATACTTACGATACTAAAAACTTACAAGTAATAAACAGCGAAGCAGAGGAATTTGAAAATGAAGATAACCAAACTCTATCAGGGGAGATTGTTGAGCATATAAATAAAGCTCAAGAACAGCATACAAGAAGCTATGTTGTTACGACTCTTAACTCATTAGGGCAGGGGATTATTCCCACTTGCTCAGCTACTTCTTTTAGCGATTATAGTATAGATAGAAGATACATATACAATATATGTGTTGATAACCTTTTTACAAACTTTGTTTCAAAAATAGAGATTAATTTTTTACAAAAATTATTTGTTAAAACTGGTATAGACTTGATATTTTCACCATTTATCATATTGAAAAATCTCACTTCTGATACTCTTGCGAGTGATGAGGTAAAACTTCACATACTTTATACTTCCGAAAATGCAACTCTACTCATAACAAAAGATGGAAAATACATTTTTGGCTCTTTTTTTAAAACTATAGAAGAAAAGGAACTCCTTTATACAAACTATGAGGAAAATGAGGAAGATGATGATAGGTTTGAAATTAAGGATGAGTTTGAATTTGAATTTGAAGATGATGAGTTAGTTTTTGATGAAAGCGAAGATGAAATTGATATAAGTGATAATGAACTAGATTATAAGCAAGAGTTAGATCTTATTCAAAACAACAAATTATTTGCTTACAACTTAAATCAAACTTTAAAAGAGTTTTATTCAAAACCTATATATGAGGGTAGTTTTATAGATACAGTAAATATATATAGTGAAGAAAAGATAGAAGAACCTATCATAGAGTATATAGAAAATGAACTTTTTTTAAGTGTTAAAGCAACTAAAATAGACTTTGATAGTGAGTTACTAAAACTCATATATAAAGAGGTATTATAGGATGAGGTGTTCTTATGTATAGTTTTATAAAACCAAGAAAAAAATACTCTTTAGATAATCTTACATATATGTGGCTAGGGTTTATTGTTATTATATCCATTATGCTTATAGTAGTAGCTTTATATATAGATAAGAAAAACACACTTTATAAATATGATTTAACCTCCTTAAAAGAAAAAAATTTAAAAATTGTGCAAAAGCAAAAAGAGATAAAAAAAGATATAAAAGAGTATCTAGTTGAAGACAATATCGCTAAGAGAGCATATAGTTCAAACAATTCACTAGAAAGAGGATTAAGAAATCTTTTTGCACTAGTCCCAAATCAAATCAAAATTAATAAACTTTATCTGACAAAATATGAAGTAAAAATATATGGAGAAACTGATTCTCCTAAAACATACAAACTATTACTTGAACCACCTTTGAAATCTATATTTGATAAGTCTAAAGTAGGTTTTACTAAAAAAGATGAAAAAAGTTATCTGTTTTCATCATATAACACTATAAAAGGAGTAAAAGTTGAAAAATAACAACATTGTTATAAAAAACATCCTATTTTTACTACTTTTTTTAGTAGTACTTACTCTTTTTTTAGTTATATATATTATTCCACAGTTAAAAGAGTATAAAACAAAACAAGCTATTATCGCTAAATCTGAAAAAATTTACAATAAAAACATAGATTCTTTAAACAAATTGAAAAAGAAAAAAGAGTTAACATATAAAAGATATAAAAAAAATATTGAAAAGTATAATAGAAATTTTGATTTAGAAAATTTTAAAAGTTTTGTAAAAAGATTTTTTAAAGATGCAACTATAAATACTACAAAATATAAGGAAAAATTAATTATCCAAACAACAATAGCATCTAAAGAAGAGTTATATAATTTTTTAGAAAAAGTAAATGATTATAAAAATATAGTCAAAATTAATTTTCCTTTGGTGTATAAAATAGTTAATGGTAATAAAATTATTACCATAAATGTAACAATCAGTAATATTAATCTGAAGAATAACTTAAAAGACTAGATTAATTATATATTTTATTTGACTAATAAATTTATTTAGCTACAATCAGTTCGTAAAATTAATTCAAGGAGAAAAGAATGAATATTCTAAGTATAAAAAGTTCTGTAGCTGTAGCAGCTATAGTAGCAGTAGTAATGAGTGGTTGTGCACAACAACAAACAACAGTAAAAGCAGCACCTGCTGTAGCAGCACCTGCACCAGTACAAGTTCAACAAGTTTCAACACTTTACCCACCAAATCCTGAGCCAGGAAAATGTTATGCTAGAGTTTTACAACCAGCAAAATTCAAAACTGTAACAGAGAAAGTTTTAGTATCTCAAGCAAGTGCTAAACTTATCCCAGTTCCTGCAAAATATGGTTGGACAACTAAAAAAGTTTTAGTTAAAGAAGCTAGTAGTAGATTAGTAGTAGTTCCTGCAACTTATAAAACAGTAACAGAGAAAGTTTTAGTTAAACCAGTTACTACAAAACTAGTAACAGTTCCTGCAACTTACAAAACTACAACTAGTAGAATCCTTGTTAAACCTGCAACTACAACTTGGAGAAAAGGTAAAGGTCTTATGACTCCAGTTAACAATGCTAGAACAGGTGAAAGAGGAACTGGTGAAGTTATGTGTCTTGTTAAACAACCAGCAGTTTACAAAACTATCACTAAAAGAGTAGTAGTAACTCCAGCAACTACAAGAACTATAACTATACCAGCAGTTTACAAAACTATAACAAAAAGAGTAGTAGTAACTCCAGCAACTACAAGAACTATAGCTATACCAGCAGTTTACAAAACTGTAAAAGTTAAAACTATTGTTACTCCTCCATCAACAAGAGAAGTAAAAATAGCTCCAGTTTATAAAACTGTAACTAAAAAAGTTAAAGTAGCTCCATCTAACCTAGTATGGAAAGTTGTTAGATGTAAAAGTGTTATCCACTAAGCATCTTTTGAGTAGAGATTTTTCTCTACTCAGACTTTTTTATGTTTAAATGCATACTCTGCACAGATTTTTCTTTTAACATAATCTGTAAAAACTGTCAAAACAATCTCTTAAAACCTATAACCTCAATTAGAACACTGTCTCACGACCTAAAAGTTCACAGCTTTTATGAATATAGTGAAATATCAAAACTTTTACACACCAAGCATACTTATCATGGCTCAAAGATATATAAAACATTAGCTTTAAACTCATTTTCAAAATTTTCTAAAAAATTTAATCATGATAAAAAAGTTTACTCCCTTGCGATAGATGACAAAACAACATCAAATTATTCACATACTGCTATTTTATCGCAAGCTCTTAAATCAAAAACTATAAAACCAGTGCATAACACTTTAAAAGCAAACAATAATATTTCATATTCAAAAAAATCACTTGACTTTAGATTAAAAAATCCAAGAGATTTAAGATACAATTTTAAGCAAAATATAGATGTAATTTTAGTAGATGATATTATCACAACAGGGACTACAATTTTAGAAGCCCAAAAAGTTTTAAAAGAGCAGGGTGTAAATGTTCTTTTTGCCCTAACCTTAGCCGATGCAAGACTATAATAAGCCCTTTTAGATATAATATTCTATTCTTTAAAAGAGGTATTATAAAATGAGTGAAAATCTGTTTGAAAATGATGAAAATATAGAAAATATCAACATAGAAGAGAGTATAAAAGGAAGTTATCTTGATTACTCTATGAGTGTTATCATAGGTCGGGCACTTCCAGATGCAAGGGATGGTTTAAAACCAGTTCATAGAAGAATTCTTTATGCTATGAATGAACTTAACCTAAGCTCTCGAGCTCCATATAAAAAATCTGCTCGTATTGTTGGAGATGTTATAGGTAAGTATCACCCTCATGGAGATACAGCAGTTTATGATGCACTAGTTCGTATGGCCCAACCATTTTCGATGAGACTACCTCTTATAGATGGACAAGGAAACTTTGGTTCTATTGATGGAGATAATCCTGCTGCTATGAGATATACCGAAGCTAGGATGACAAATGTTTCTGAAGAACTTTTAAAAGATTTAGATAAAGACACGGTTGATTTTGTACCAAACTACGATGATAGTATGAGTGAGCCTGATGTTCTACCTGCTCGTCTTCCAAATCTTTTGTTAAACGGTTCTAGTGGTATAGCAGTTGGTATGGCGACAAATATCCCTCCTCATAGATTAGATGAACTTATAGATGCTCTTTTACTAAAAGTAGAGGACAAAAACACAACCCTAGATCAGTTAACTGAGATAATAAAAGGACCAGATTTTCCAACAGGTGGTATTATATTTGGTAAAAAAGGTATTAAAGATGCCTATGAAACAGGAAGAGGTAGAGTAAAAGTAAGAGCAAAAACTCATATAGAAACAAAGAAAAACAAAGATATTATCATCATAGATGAACTTCCATATCAAGTAAATAAATCAAGACTTATAGAAAATATCTCAAACCTAGTGAAAGACAAACAACTTGATGGTATAAGTGAAGTTAGAGATGAGAGTGATAGAGAGGGGATAAGAGTAGTAATCGAGCTAAAAAGAGATGCAATGAGTGAGATAGTTTTAAACAATCTATACAAATCAACATCAATGGAGATAACTTTTGGAGTTATACTTCTAGCTATCGTAAACAAAGAGCCAAAAGTTTTTAATCTTGATGAACTTTTAACACTTTTCCTATCCCATAGAAAAACAGTTATCATAAGAAGAACTATTTATGAGTTAGAAAAAGCAAAAGCTAGAGCTCATATCTTAGAGGGACTAAAAATAGCTCTTGATAACATAGATGAAGTTATAAAAGTAATTCGAGCTTCAAAAGATAGTGCTGAGGCAAAAGAGGAGTTAGTTAAAAGATTTGGACTCAGTTTCGTACAAGCTTCTGCAATCTTAGACATGAAACTTCAAAGACTAACTGGGTTAGAGAGAGAAAAGATTGAAAATGAACTAGCAGCTTTAATGGCTGAGATAGAAAGACTAAGTGCTATCTTAAAAAGTGAAGAACTTTTAAATAACTTAATAAAAGAGGAACTTTTAGAGATAAAAAATAAGTTTTCAACTCCAAGATTAACTGAAATAGTTGATAACTATGATGATATAGATATAGAAGATTTAATCCCTAATGAACCTATGGTTATCACTATAACTCATAGAGGTTATATAAAAAGAGTATCTTTAAAACAGTATGAGAAACAAAACAGAGGAGGGAAAGGTAAAACAGCAGTAACAACCTATGATGATGATTTTATAGAAAACTTCTTTGTATCAAATACTCATGATACTCTCATGTTTGTAACAAATAGAGGTCAGTTATACTGGTTAAAAGTTTACAAAATCCCAGAGGGAAGTAGATCTGCAAAAGGAAAAGCAGTAGTAAATCTTATAAATCTTCAGCCAGAAGAGACTATAAAAACTATCATTCCTACAACTGACTTCGATGAGAGTAAATCTTTAGCCTTCTTTACTAAAAAAGGTATCATCAAAAGAACAAACTTAAGTGAATTTAAAAACATCAGAACAGTAGGAGTTAAAGCAATAACTCTTGAAGAAGATAATGAACTTGTAAATGCAGCGATAGTAAGAAGTGAAGACAAGTTTATCTTTATGGTTACAAAAAAAGGTATGTGTATAAGATTTAAAATAGAAGATGTTAGAGAGATGGGAAGAGGTGCAAAAGGTGTTACTGGTATCAAGTTTAAAGTTAATGGTGATGAAGTTGTAGGTGGCATTATAGTTGAAGATGAAAACCAAGAAATCCTAGCTCTTAGTCAAAAAGGTATCGGAAAAAGAACAGAAGTTAATGAATACCGTGAGCAAAAAAGAGGTGGAACAGGTGTTATTAGCATGAAATTAACTGCTAAAACAAAAGACCTTGTAGGTGTTGTTATCGTTGATGAACAAAAAGATTTGATGGCACTAACTTCAACTGGAAAAATGATAAGAGTTGATATGCAAACGATAAGAAAAGCTGGTAGAAATACAAGTGGAGTGATAGTTGTAAAAACAGAAGGTAGTGATGTTGTAGTTGATATAGCAAGAGCTCCTAAAGAAGAAGAGTTAACTCCAGAGCAAATAAACGAAGAGATAGAAGAGTAGATGCTAAAAGTTGCCATAGTTGAAGATGATATCAACATGAGAAAGTCGCTCGAACTCTCTTTAAAAGATGAGTTTAAGCTTTACTCCTTTAAGAATCCAGTTGATGCTCTAAAAAAACTAGATGAAAGTTTTGATGTAATAGTTACAGATATAAATATGCCTAAAATGGATGGTATAGAGTTTATAAAACAAACTCCATTTCCTGCAAATTTTATCATCATAACTGGAAATGCTACTTTAAATCGTGCTGTTGAGACTATAAGGCTTGGAGTAAAAGATTTTATTACAAAACCTTTTGAGATAGAAACTCTAACTAAAGCCATCAAAAGTGCAGCTAAAGTTTCACAAGTAGAAAAAAAAGTAGAAAAGAGGATTTTAAGAGATAGAAGAGTAGGTCTTCCAGATACAAGAAAAGATAAAGTAGAGAGAAGAAAAAAAGATAGTGATAAACGAAAACTATTTTATGGAACTTCACCAGCTTTAGAAAAAATACTCTCTATGTTAGAAAGAGCCTCTATAACTGATGCCTCTATCATGCTACTTGGAGAGAGTGGGGTAGGAAAAGAACATTTCGCAAAATACATCCACCAAAAATCCAACAGATACTTAAAACCATTTTTAGCTATAAATATGGCAGCAATCCCAGAAAACCTTCTTGAGAGTGAACTTTTTGGTTATGAAAAAGGAGCATTTACAGATGCGACAGCTACCAAAAAAGGACTTTTTGAGAGTGCAGATGGTGGAACTATTTTTTTAGATGAGATAGGAGAGATGCCATTTGCTCTTCAAGCAAAACTTTTAAGAGTTTTGCAAGAGCGAGAGATTACAAGAGTAGGTGGTGTAAAGCCTATCAAGATAGATGTACGAATAGTAAGTGCAACAAATGCAAATGTAGTTTCCATGATAGATGATAACAAGTTTAGAGAAGATTTGTATTATAGATTAAACACAATCCCTGTAAATATCCCTCCTCTAAGAGATAGAAAAGAGGAAATTTTAGCAATCTGTGATGAATATCTAAAAGCTATTTGTAGTAAGTATGGATTTGAAAACAAATCTTTATCTGAAGATGCAAAAGAGGAGCTTTTAAGCTATGATTGGCCAGGAAATATAAGAGAACTTATCTCAGTCATAGAGAGAGCCACAATCCTAAGTGCAGATGAGCAGATACAAAAAGATGAACTCATGCTAGAGCAAAGAAAACCTAAAAAGTCTATAAATAGCATGGAAAAAGAGTTAATAGAAGAGATTTTAGAAGAGCTTGACTATAATCTTGTCATGAGTGCAAAAGCACTTGGTTTAAGCAAGCAAAACTTAGAAAAAAAGATAAAAAAATATAATATAGAGGTGAAGAGTTGAGAAAGTACAATGTAGCAGTAGTAGGTGCAACAGGAGCAGTTGGAGAAGAATTTTATAGACTTTTTGAAGAGTATAACTTTCCTATAAACAAACTTGTTCCACTAGCTAGTAAAAATAGTGTGGGAAAAGAGATAGAGTGCAACAAAAAGTATATAAAAGTTCAAGAATTAACAGAAGATATCTTTGAAAAAGAGGATATTGAGATAGCTTTTTTTAGTGCAGGTGGGAGTGTAAGTGAAAAGTTTGCAAAGTTTGCAGTAGATGCAGGAGCAGTTGTGATAGACAATACAAGCCACTTTAGAATGCAATCAGATATACCACTAGTAGTGCCAGAGGTAAACCCTGAGGATATCAAACTATGGAGAGAGAGTGGAATAATAGCAAATCCAAACTGTTCTACTATCCAAATGGTACAATCCCTAAAAGCACTAGAGAATATCTACCCTATAAAAAGAGTTGATGTAAGTACTTATCAAGCAACAAGTGGAGCAGGAAAAGCTGGTATGGAAGAACTTGTAAGACAGATGCAAGACTTTTTTTCATTTAAACTAGACGAGAGTGAACACAAAGCTTTTATGCACCAAATAGCACTAAATGTCATCCCTCAAATAGATATCCCTCAACCAAATGACTATACAAAAGAAGAGATGAAAATGGTAAATGAAACTAGAAAAATTCTTCACAAAGATATAGAAGTTAGTGCTACTTGTGTTAGAGTTCCAGTTTTAAGAAGTCATAGTGAAAGTATAACTGTAACTTTTGAAGAGGGTGTAAATGTAGATGTAAACAAAGTAAGAGAAGCATTTTCTAACTTTGAGAACTTGGAAGTTATGGATAACTTAGCTGATGGTGTTTATCCTATGCCAGTTATTTCAACTGATACAGACTTAACTTATGTTGGAAGGATTAGAAAAGACAATTTCCAAGATAACATCCTTCACTTTTGGAATGTAGCTGACCAAGTAAGAGTTGGAGCTGCTACAAATGCACTACGAATTGCTCAAAAGTGGATAGAGATGGAGGAAGTTTAAATGGGTATGCTAGAAAAGGTTTTTGAAAATACTCTTTGGAGTGGAAGACTTTTTATTCTTTTAGCAGTTATATTTGGTATGGTTGGAGCTATTGCACTTTTTATTATTGCAAGTGTTGATTTGTGGGATATGGCAAAGTATGTTTTCACAACTTATCTCAATCATACACATCCAGATAAGTTTCATGAGGAAGTTGTAGGAAGTATTATTGGAGCTGTTGATTTATACTTGATAGCAGTTGTTATGCTTATCTTTAGTTTTGGATTATATGAGCTTTTTATATCTGAGTTAGACCCTGCAAAAAGTAGTGGTACTTCAAAGATACTAGAGATACACTCACTAGACCAGCTAAAAGACAAGTTAGCAAAAGTTATAGTTATGGTTTTGATAGTAAGTTTTTTCAAAAGGGTTTTACATACTGAATATAATGGAGCTTTAGAAATGTTATACTTTGCAGTAAGTATTTTTGCACTATCATTTGCACTATATTTTCTACACAAAGGACATGATGATGAGCATGAATACAAAAAAGAAGAGGAGCATTAGTTTTGAGTAAAGTATTTATAGATGCATGTTTTGGCAAAGAAACCCCATATACCCCTGTATGGATGATGAGACAAGCAGGTCGTTATCTGCCAGAGTATATGGAAGTAAGAAGTAAAGCAGGAAATTTTTTAAACCTTTGTCATAACCCAGAGATGGCAGCAGAAGTAACCTTGCAACCTGTTGATATAGTTGGAGTTGATGCTGCTATCCTTTTTAGTGATATTTTAGTAGTTCCAAATGAAATGGGTATGAAACTAGACTTTGTAAAAGGTGAAGGTCCTGTTTTTGAAAATCCCATCAAAAATGAGAGTGATTTAGATGCTCTTATTGGTGGAGAGAAAGCTGCTGATAAGCTAACTTATGTTTATGACACGATAAAAATAGTAAAAGAGAAGCTACCAGAGGATAAAGCATTTATAGGATTTTGTGGAGCACCTTGGACACTAGCTACTTACATGATAGAGGGGCAGGGGACAAAGACTTATACTATCTCTAAAAAGATGATGTACCAAAACCCTGACCTACTTCATAAAATACTAAAAAAAGTAACCGAAGTTGTAAAATATTACATGGAAAAACAAATCCAAGCAGGTATCGAAGTAGTACAAATCTTCGACTCATGGGCTGCTGCGATAGAGCCATCAAAATATGATGAGTTTAGCTGGAAATACATGGTTGAAATTGCAGAGTATTTAAAAGAAAAATACCCACACATACCAGTTATCATGTTTCCAAAAGCAATTCCAACATTTTTAGATAATGTTTATGGAAACTTTGATGTTTTTGGAGTGGATTGGGGAACTCCTATGCAGTTAGCAAAAGAGAAATTAGGCGACAAATATGTACTTCAAGGTAATATGGAACCTTGCCGTCTATACTCAAAAGAAGCAACTAAAGAGTGTGTAGAATCTTTGGCAAATATCATGAAAGATGGAAGACATATCTTCAACTTAGGTCATGGAATATTACCTGATGTACCAGTAGAAAATGCAAAATACTTTGTAAAACTATGTCAAGATACAACTAGAAGATAAAGTGTTTACATTTGGACCTCTAAACTCTAGGAGATTTGGACTATCTTTGGGGATAGATCTCTCTCCAAAAGAGAAAAGTTGTAACTTTGATTGTGTTTATTGTGAATTAGAAGCTTCTAAACCAGTTGACAGTATAAAAAATCCACCATTAGTAAAAGAAGTTATAAAAGAAGTAAAAGAAAAGTTAGAAAAATTTCCTGACATTGAAGTTATAACCATAACCTCAAATGGAGAACCAACTCTATATCCATATCTTGATGATTTAGTAAATGAACTAAACAAAATAAAGCAAAACAAAAAACTTTTAATCCTATCAAATGCTTCAACTATTTGCGATAAAAGCATAAAAGAAACTTTAGAAAAAATAGATATTGTAAAACTATCTTTAGACTGTGCAACTTCTAAGTGCTTTAAAAAGATAGATAGACCACTAAAAGGACTTGATATAACTCATATCATATCGTGCATGAAAGATATAAATCCACCAACACTTGTAATAGAAGTTCTTTTAGTAAAAGGAATAAATGATAAAGTTGAAGAGATAGAAAAACTCAACCAAATCCTCCAACAAATCAAACCAGATAGAATAGACTTAGGAACGATAGATAGACCACCAGCTTACAAAGTTCAAAAAGTTGATGAAGAAAAGATAGTAGAATTATCAAAACTTTTTAAAAACTTACCAATAACCATAATAAGAAAAAATCCTCCAAAAACAAAAGAAGACTTTTCTAAAGATGAGATTTTAAATCTACTACAACATCGTCCACAAAGTCAGTTTGATGTTGATACTCTGTTTAGTGATAAATCTAAAGAGATTTTAACTAAGATGGTTAATAATAAAGAAGTTAAAAAGAGTGATGTTGGAGGAGTTGGGTTTTATAGAGTTAATTAAAAGCTTGTCTCATAAACTTTTCTATTTCTCCCTCATCAAACTTCTCACCATAAAAAAGATTAAAAGCCTTAACACCTTGGAAAAGTAACATATCACTCCCATCTTTAGTTTCTAAATCACTCCCTTTAGCTAAGCTCAAAAAAGGAGTATTTTTGTTGTAGATGACATCAACAGCTACTTTAGCATTTTGGAAAATATCTTCTAAAATCTCTTTTGGGGCAGGGTAGTTGTTATCACTAAGTCCAGCACTTGTTGTGTTTATAATCATATCATACTTTTCAGGTTTAAAATCATCCCAACTAAAAGTTTTAAAATCACTAAAACTATCTAATCTTTTTTGACTGCGATTTAAAATAGTTATATTAAAACCTTTGTTTTTTAAATATAGTGAGATAGCCTTACTAGTTCCTCCAGCTCCTAAAATCAAAATATCTTTTATATCACTAAACTCTTTTATACTCTCATAAAAGCCACTAGCATCAGTATTGTAGCCTATCATCTTGTTGTCTTCTTTTATAAGTGTATTTACTGCACCTATATCCTTTGCCACACCTCTCACTTCATCACAAAGCTTAAAGGCTATCTCTTTATGTGGAACTGTTACATTTGCTCCGTCAAACTTTTTTAAAAATATCTCTTTGATTTGGTTTCCATCTTCAAGAAGAGTTTTTGAATATGAGGCATCAAGTCCAAGCCCATCTATGGCAAAGCCATGCATCTTTGGTGAAATTGAGTGCTTTACAGGGTTTCCAAAAATAGTAAACTTTTTATTCACTGATCACTCACTAAGTTCTTTCAAAGTAGCAAGATTTGCAGCTAGTTTATTTTGTACTTCTAAAAACTCTAGTTCATTTTGACTATCAGCCACTATTCCTGCTCCAGCTTGAAAGACTATCTTTTCACTATCAAGATAAGCAGTTCTTATAGCGATAGAGCTATCCATATTTCCATCAAATCCAAAGTATCCAACTGCACCACTATAAAATCCTCTTTTAAGTCCCTCAAACTTTGCTATAAGTTCCATGGCTCTTATCTTTGGAGCTCCAGTCATAGTTCCGGCTGTAAATGTTGCACTAAATAGATCAAACATATCATATTTTTCATCCAAAAGTGCATCTATATCACTAACCATGTGCATAACATGAGAGTATCTCTCAACTCTCATCATTTCTAACACTTTTACACTTCCACTTTTTGCAACTCTTCCTACATCATTTCTTCCAAGATCAACAAGCATAAGATGCTCTGCACACTCTTTAGGGTCATTTAACATCTCTCTAGCCAACTCTTTATCTCTAAAAGCATCTTTTCCTCTTCTTCTTGTTCCTGCTATCGGTCTTAAAAGTATATGATTATCATGAAGCCCTACCATAACCTCTGGAGAACTTCCAGCTATACTAAACTCATCAAACTCTAGTAAAAACATATATGGAGAAGGGTTTTTACTTCTAAGTTCTCTATAAAAACTAAGATGGTCTATATTTGCATATTGAGTAAATCTGTTTGCCATAAGGATTTGGAAAACATCTCCACTTCTTATCATCTCTTTTGATTTATCAACCATCTCAAAAAATTGCTCTTTTGAAAAGGCATATGAACCCTTTGATTTGTCTATCTTTGATTTTTTTATATCCTCAAAAATATAATCCTCTTTTAAGTACTCTATAACATCATCAATATCACTCTTTTTAAAAGTTCCACTACTTAAAATAGTAAGTTTATTACTTTTATGAGAAAAAGCTAAAACAAGTTTTGGTCGTATCAAATCCATATCAGGAGTATTTAAATCATCTTTTAACTCATCCATATATTTTTTCAAAACTGGCTCAAAAACTTTTACACTATCATAACCTATAAATCCGACAAATCCATCAACATAACCAATACCAAGGCTTGAAGATAGCTCTTTATAGTATGAACTGTCTAAATCTTTATAGTACGATTTTAAAAACTCAAAGGGAGTAATATCGAGTTTTGTAGTTTTGTCATTTTTTGTGTAAAAGGTATTGTTATCTTGAAGTTTTATTCTCTCTTTAGCACCTATAAAGATAAAACTAAAGTTTCCATTTTCACTATTTACTGCACTTTCAAAAAGCATAGAGATTTCGCTAGGAAATCTCTTTTTTAGTTTAGAATATATAGCTATTGGAGTAAATTGATCAAAAAGTAGTTGTTTATAAACTATACTCATTTACTTCCTTAGATAAAATATATAAGCACCAGGATTTACTATAGTTTTTACACTTCCTATATTTTGTAAAGCTGCAGCTTTTGAGTCATATGGACCTATTAAAATCTTGTAAAATTTTCGCCCCTTTACAAAAACTGGATAAGTTGTATAAGAAAATCCACCTGATTTTATCTTTGAACGAAGAGCTTGATTTATATATGGTTTTGCTGTTGCTCCAACTTGTATATAAAAGGCACTTTTGGCAGATGAAGTTATTCTTGTATGTGAGTGTGTTCTAGGCTTTATCACTTTTGGTTTTAAAGTAATTTTTGGCTTAGATGAAGTTATAGAAATCTTAGGTTCTTTTTTAATTTTAGATATACTTTCTATTGATTTTTTAACTACTTCTTTTTTTGAAGGAGTGGTTACTTGAGGTGTTAAAGAGTCATTTGCAGTAGATGAAATAATAGGAGTATTTTCTTTTGCATCTTGTTCTCTAAGTTTTTTTACTAACTCTTTAAACTTTAAATCTGTTTCATCATTTGGAGTTATCTTTTTTGAGTTTTCTTGATTTGTTTTAGCTTGCTCTTTTTTGTCGTTATCTGAAAGTTTTATTTTTTGCTCACTTTGAGACTGTTTTACTTCTTTATTTGTAGTTGAAGAATCTGAGTTAATCATCTTTGAAATTATTAAAAATATCAAAAACAGAAGTACTAGTGAAGCAACAGCCAAAAGAAGTTTCTTTTTCTTTTGTGCACCCGAAATAGATGATTGTTCTTTTTCTAAGATTATATCTGATAAATCAGTTTTTTTCCTCATAGTATTTACCCTATCTTTTGTATGTTCATGATTTATGATTTCATCCACAATTTCATCTACTTTATTTTCCATATCTTTCCTCCATTCTTACATGTGCCTTGCCCATGAAGTTCCTCTCTCTTTTTTATAAACTTTTTTAGGTAAGTTTAGTATATTAAACTCTCTAGGTATATCACTAGATGGAAACATTTTCCACTCTTTTGGCATCTTTTGAGCTAATCTTGCTGATAACTTATTAGCTAAACTTATAGCTTCTTGCAAAGTTGTATGTCCTTTATGAACATATAAGTGAAGATGACCTTTTGTTTTACTCTCATATGCAGTAAAGTTTAAAAATCCCTCTTCTCTAAGCATTAACTGAGCTCTATGCCAAAACTTTTCAGTATTTCTACCATTATAGTCAAATACAATATTTTCAACTTTATCTCTACTATTTATCAAATCATGAGCTACTATGATATTACCATCATCATAATCATTCATGATAGCTCTACTCAGCATACTATCAACTCTTTCATATTTATCAAAAAATAGACGATTTTTATGAGTTAACTTATTTACTATTTTATCTCTTTTGATAAAGTAGTGAGAAGTCAACATTTTGATTAAAGTTACATCAACATTGTACATCTATTTTTTACTTCCTAAAAAATTGCTTTTTCATATACTGGAAATTTTGCCGATAGGTTAAAAATTTCTTCTCTAATTGTAGCAAAAAGTTCTTTATTATTTATGTCATCTAAAATATCTGCAATTTTTTCAGATATAAATTCAAACTCTTTAACTCCCATACCTCTAGCAGTAAGGGCAGGTGAACCTATCCTAACTCCACTTGTTACAAAAGGACTCCGTCTCTCTCCAGGAACAGTGTTTTTGTTTATAGTAATCCCAGCTTCACTTAGAGCTGCATCTGCATCTTTACCACTAAATTCTTTATCCAAGAAAGATACTAAAATCAGGTGGTTATCAGTTCCACCACTTACTACATCATAACCTCTTCTTTTTAAAACTTCTGCCATTACTTTAGCATTTGCTTTTACAGCCTTTGCATAATCTTTCCACTCAGGTTTTAAGTTTTCTCCAAATCCAACAGCTTTACCAGCTATAACATGAACTAAAGGTCCACCTTGAATTCCTGGAAAAATTGCAGAGTTTATCTTTTTAGCTATATCCTCATCGTTTGTCATGATCATCCCACCCCTAGGACCTCTTAGTGTTTTATGAGTAGTTGTTGTAACTACATCACAGTGAGGAAATGGACTTGGATGCTCCCCTGCTGCAACAAGACCTGCTATATGAGCGATGTCTGCAAACAAATATGCTCCAACTTCATCAGCTATTTCACGAAACTTAGCAAAATCAATCTCTCTTGGATATGCACTAGCTCCACAAACTATAAGTTTTGGTTGAACAACTTTAGCTATCTCTCTAACTTTATCATAATCAATCCTACCATCAAGTTCTACTCCATAAAAAAAGCTTTGATATGTCTTTCCTGAACTACTAACTTTACTTCCATGAGTTAAATGCCCACCATGACTTAAATCCATACCTAAAATCTTATCATAAGGCTTAAGTAATGCTTGGTAAACACCTTGATTTGCTTGACTTCCCGAGTGTGGTTGTACATTTGCAAATTTGCATCCAAAAAGTTCCTTTGCTCTATCTATTGCTAACTGTTCAACTTCATCAGCAAACTCACATCCACCATAGTATCTTTTGTTAGGATAACCCTCTGCATATTTGTTAGTAAATACACTTCCCATAGCTTCCATAACAGCTGGATAAGTATAATTCTCACTAGCTATCATCTCTAAGTGTTCATTTTGCCTTTTTAACTCTTTTTCAATAATCTCAAAAACTTTTGGGTCACTTTTTTGCATACTGTACATTTTATTCTCCATCTTCTTGTTTTTTATCTTCATCTTTGTTTAACGGTTTCATCGCTGGGAAAAGGATGACATCTCTTATAGAGTGCTGATTTGTCAAAAGCATCACAAGTCTATCTATACCGATACCCTCTCCAGCAGTAGGTGCCATACCATATCCTAAAGCCTCTACAAAATCTTCATCCATATCACTAGCTTCATCATCTCCAGCATCTTTTGCTTTGAGCTGTGCTTCAAATCTTTCATATTGGTCTATTGGGTCATTTAACTCATTATAAGCATTTCCTATCTCTCTACCAGCTATGAAAAACTCAAATCTATCAGTAGTGTTTGGATTTTCTTCACTTCTTCTAGCAAGTGGAGATATATCAACAGGATACTTAGTGATAAAAGTAGGATTTATTAACTTTTCTTCTACAAAAGCATCAAAAAGTTCTTCCTGAAGTTTACCACCCTTTAAGTGAGGTTCTACTTCTATACTATTTTCTTTTAAGTACTCTCTCATCTTTTCATCACTACTTAAAATCTCTCTATCAACTCCACCTATTTCTACTATCGAGTCTTCCCAAGTTACCTTTTTAAAAGGAGCTGTATAATCTATCTCCATATCTCCAAATGGAAGTTTTTTAGGTAGATTTAACTCACTAAATAACTCTTCAAACATTTCTTCAGTTAGTTTCATCAAATCTTCATAATTATGATAAGCCCAGTAAAACTCTAGCATTGTAAACTCAGGGTTATGAGTATGATCCATACCTTCATTTCTAAAGTTTCTATTTATCTCAAATACAGCTTCAAAACCACCAACTATAAGCCTTTTTAGTTTAAGCTCAGGAGCAATTCTTAGGTATCTATCAACTCCTAGAGCATTGTGATGAGTTACAAAAGGTTTTGCAGTAGCTCCTCCATTTAACTCATTAAGCATTGGAGTTTCAACTTCTAAAAAGCCTTTATCTTCTAAAAATCTTCTTATGATACTAACAACACGGCTTCTAATCCTAAATACCTCTTTAACTTCAGGATTCATGATCATATCTAAGTATCTTTTTCTATATCTTTGCTCTTTATCTGTAAGTCCATGAAATTTTTCAGGAAGAGGTTTTATACCCTTAGTTGCAAGTTTTAAATCTGTAACATGAAGACTAAGTTCACCAGTTTTTGTAACAAATGGATATCCCTTAACAACGATAATATCTCCAACTTCTATCATCTTTTTAAAGACTTCATTATAAAAACCTTCAGGTAGATTATCACGGCTTACATAGATTTGGATAATTCCACTCTCATCCTCTATCTTTACAAATGAAGCTTTTCCCATAATTCTTAAAAACTTTATTCTACCACTTAGAGTTGCTTCTTGGCTTTCATCTCTATCTTTTATATCTTTAAATCTCTCTTTAAACTCAGAAGTCATGCTATCTTTTGTTATATTGTGAGGGTAGGGATTTATCCCTCTTTGTTTTAGTGCATCAGCTTTTTGTAGTCTTTGCTGTTCATAAGTGTTGTTAAATATCAACTATCTTCTCCATTTTGGTTTTCTTGACACTCTTTGCAAATTCCAAAGAGTTGCATAACATGCTCAGTCATCTTAAAGCCTCGCATTTTAGCTATTTTTTCTTGAAGTTTCTCTATCGTTTCATCTTCAAACTCTTCTATCTTTCCACAAACTTCACAAATCAAATGATCATGATGGCTTTTATGCCCAAATTCATACTTTTTACCAGCAATTCCAAATGATATAGAAGTTACCAATTTATTTTCTTCTAAAAGATTTAGAGTTCTATAAACTGTAGTCATACCTATATTTGAGTTTGGAAATCTTTTTTTTACTAAGTTATACAAATCTTCAGGGGTAAAGTGCTTGTCATATTCAAAAAGAGTTTTAAAAACACTCTCTCTTTGAGTTGTAAATTTTAAATTATTTGCTTTTAGAAGAGTTTTAAACTCTTCTAAAAGTTTGCTATATTCTTTCATTTAGTGATATTGTTTTCTAGTATTTCTATCTTTTGCTTTACTTTTGTTTCTATTTTCTTATTTTTATCAAGTTTTACTATTTCATTTCCATACTTTAAAAATATAGGGTACATAAAACTCCCCTTGAAAAATGAGTTAGTTTTCTCTTTTAAAACATTTATACTAGAAAGTATATATACCATGATAGATATGATAAAAAATATTTTTGCACTACCTACTAAAAATCCGAGTATTTTATCAACTATACCACTTCCATTTGAGTTTACAAGAGAACTAAAAAAAGAACCGATTATAGAACTTATAAACCAAAAAGCTATAAAAACCACTATAAAACCCAACAGGTAAAGAGAGGATTTGTTTTGGATGTTTAAAAAGTTTACATCTATATACTCACCAACCCTCAAAGCATATCTTGAACCTATATAAATACCACCAATGATACCAACTAGTGCAAAAAACTCTTTTACAAAACCTCTCAAAATCCCTTTTATACCTAAAAATAGTATAAGACCAATACTTGCTATATCAAATGTAGTAAAATTTTCCATGATACTTCTCCTTAATGGAAAGCATTCTAGCTAAATAAATTTAAAAATTAATTTTACCTTTAAGTTCGTCAGGTTGAGATGATATTTTTAGAGCATCTTTCTTATCTATGATGTTTTTCTTAATCAAATCAACTAAAACTTGTGTTTGAGTTTGCATACCTGTGTTTGCTTGGTTTACTTGCATTTGTGAGTATAGTTGATGGATTTTCTCTTCTCTTATAAGGTTTGCTATTGCATGGTTGTTTATAAGTATCTCTTGAGCTGCGACTCTACCTTTTCCTTTTTTAGGAAGAAGCATTTGTGATATGATAGCTCCAAGTGAAACGGAAAGCATATTTCTTATCTGTTTTTGTTCACTTCCTTCAAAAGTATCTATTATCCTATTTATTGTCTGAACAGCAGAGTTTGTATGCAAAGTTCCAAAAACCAAGTGACCAGTTTCAGCAGCAGTAAGAGCTGCCTCAATAGTCTCTTTATCTCTCATCTCTCCAATAAGTATGATATCAGGATCTTCCCTTAGTGAGTATTTTAAAGCTGAAGCAAAACTTTTTGTATCCTCTCCTACATTTCTATGTGAAAAAAGAGCTTTTTTGTTTTGGTGGATAAACTCAACTGGATCTTCAACAGTAATTATATGTTTATGCTCGTTTTCATTTATTTCATTTAGTAAAGCTGCAAGAGTTGTTGATTTACCACTTCCCGTAGGTCCTGTTACAAGGATTAAACCCTTTTCTCTTTTTATTATCTCTTTAAAAATATCTGGTGCTCCAAGCTCATCTAAAGATGGTATAACAGTAGGAATAATCCTAAAAGCAGCTGCTAAATCTCCTCCAAAAGTATAGTAGTAGTTTCCTCTAAATCGACCTACATTTGGAAGTTCAAGTGCAAAATCTATCTCTTTGTTCTCTTCTAAATCTTTCTTTTGTTTATCATTTATAAGTGTATAACACATATTTTCAATAGTACTACCATCAAGTATAGGGAGATTTAGTGCGATAAGTTTTCCATCTATTCTTATCTGTGGTTCACTTCTACTTACCAAGTGAAGATCTGAGGCATTGTGGACAACCACATTTTTTAAAAGTGTGTGGATATCCATCATCTGTGCTTGTGTTTGGGTTTCACTCATTAAAAGTTCCTTATTCTATTATTTTAGGAACGACAAAGAAACCTCCTTTTGTTTTTGGTGCAACTTCAAAAAGATCTTTTATAACCTCAGCATTTGTAGCTGGTTCATCCTCTCTAAAAGGAGTTCCACCATCTATCGTAGAAAAATGGTCATCTTTGTCGTCCAAATCTAACTCACTTAGATTTTCAACAAAATCGACAATCTGTCCTATTTCTTTAATAGTTTCCTCTCTTTTTGCATCTTCTATGCTTAAAGATGAGAGTTTTTCAAGCTTACTTAAAAGTGTATCATCAATTTTCATCTTAAAAAAACCTTTAATAATTTATTTTATTTTTTATAATAACAAAAGTAAACTAATGTTTAACACAAAATATGATATATTCTCCTTTCAATTATTTTAATAAGAGGATAGAGATTTTGAGTTTAAAAGAAAATATTGATGCTATAAAAGATGAGTTAAGTACAGAAGAAAAGTTTTTAGAGTCCATGATAAAGGGTGAGAATTTTTTTAAAAAGAACAAAAAACTTATCATTCTAGCCAGTAGTGCTGTCATAGTTGGAGTTTTAGCAAGCACTGTTTACAACTATAAAAAAGAAGCTTATTTAAGAGAATCAAATGCAGTTTATACAAAGCTTTTACAAAAAAGTGATTCAACCTTAGAAAATGAGTTAAAATCAAAAAATCCTAAACTTTATACTCTTTACAAGTTTCAAACAGAAGTTAAAACAAATGATTTGACAAAACTAAAAGAGTTGAGTAAAACTATAAAAGACCCTATTTTAAAAGATTTAGTTACTTATCAAATAGACTCATTAAGTAAAAAAGATCTCATGAAGTATGTTGGAAATGATGGAGCTTTAAAAGAGTTTGCCCTTTTAGAGCAAGCCTTTATTGATATGGAAAGTAAAAACTATGAAAAAGCAAATGAAGTTTTAGACTTTATTCCTATCAACTCATCACTTCATCAGCTAGCATCTGCACTGAAACATTATAATCCAAAGGAAAAATAATGAAACTTATTTATATAGCCTTTATATCATTATTTTTTATCCTATCAGGATGCTCTTCAAAAAAATACTTTGAACCAAAAGCAGTAGCTGGTACAGTAGTTCCAAATGGTTCAACTATTACTCCCATAGTTGATGTAACAAGAAATGGAGCAACCCTTGCCGATGGAAGAGTTATCACAAAAAAAGAGGGACTTATCAACAGTGGAAAACTGCCATCTGGATTTAGATTTGTAAATGAAAATGATAGTGACTTTTTAGCGACAAATATCTATGGAGATTTATATCTTATCTCAAAAAGTGATTTTAGCATAAAACAAAAGTTAAAGTTTAAAAAACAAATCATAACAGCTACAATAAGTGCATCAAATCTAGCAATGGTAGATGCAGATAATGAAATACTTCTATATGACCTTATAAATAACAAACTCTTATATAAAGAGAAGCTTCATGAAAGTGTAGCAGTTGATACAAGAGTAGCAAATCCTAAGTTTTTAAATGACTTACTTTTCTATCCAACACTAGATGGAAGACTACTCATCATGAACATATATCAAAAAAGAATCCTTAGAGATATAGCCATAAGTGATCGTGCAGTTTTTAACAATGTTATATTTTTACAAGGAGATAGCACAAATCTTATAGCTGCAACAAGCTCTAAAATAGTTTCTATCTCTCCATCAAGTATAAAAAACTATAGAACTAGTGTAAAAGACATACTTTATAGTGGTGGACAACTTTATGTTTTCTCAAAAGATGGAACTATAAAACTACTTGACTCTAACTTAAATAAAATAAATACTTTAAATGTTCCTTATGCTATATTTAGTGGAGTATATGATGCTGGAAATGTTATATATGTAGCAGAAAAAAATGGATACCTTTTAAAACTTCAAAAAGATTTAAGTTCATACATAGTGAAAGAATTACCATCAAAAATCGAACAGCCAGTATTTTTTGCAAAAGGAAAACTATTTATCGGGGATAAATTTATAACCCTTAAATGAGCCGTGAACTAGAAGCATTTATCGAGTATTTAGTAGTTGTAAAATCACTAAATAAAAAAACGATAGATGCTTATCAAGCAGATATAAAAGATATGGAAGATTTTTTACAAAAAAATGCTATATCATTTGAAAGTGAAGAGATATTTGCTTATCTTACAAAGTTCGAAAAAGCAACCACAAAAAACAGAAAACTCTCCTCACTAAACTCCTTTTATAGCTTTTGCCAAAAACAAGATTTTGACTTTTATAAACCAAACATAAAACTCTCAAAACTTCCTCAAACTTTGCCAAAATATATACTCTTTGATGAATTAAAAGAACACCTAAAGATGTGTGATAGAAGTAGTTGGATAGGGCAGAGGGACTTTGCATTTATCCTTTTTTTATACTCATGTGGTGCTAGAGTTAGCGAAGCATTATCCATCACAAAAGATGATATAAAAGATGGCTGGGTAAAGTTTACAAACACAAAAAGAGATAAACAAAGAGTTGTCCCCGTAGCAAAAGTAGCGATAGATGAGATAGAAAAGTATCTTTCCATGATAGAGTTTGATTCTCCCTATATATGGCTAAACTACCAAGGAAAACAATTAAGTCGTATATCAGCCTTTAAGATAGTAAAAAAGTACCTAAACACCTCTCCCCATACTCTAAGACACTCCTTTGCAACAGAGCTAGTTTTAGGTGGAGCAGATTTAAGAGTAGTTCAAGAGTTTTTAGGACACTCATCTTTAGTTACAACAGGTATTTATACTCATATAGAAAATAAGCATTTACAAGATACTATTGAGAAATATCATCCATTGGCAAACTAAAATATAATCCTTAACCCAACCTTAATAAAAAAACAACTAAAAAAAATTAATACCCCATTAAAACATAAATGCTAACATTTAAAAAATCACCCAAAAAGGGCTCTGTCATGAAACAAACCACAACCACTAAATGGG